>NZ_JAQQXS010000006.1 GCF_028595305.1 Roseateles koreensis
TGAGCCTGGCCAACCGCGGCTACGTGATGGAGTCCGGCGAAGTGACCATGACCGGCGACGGCCAATCACTGCTCAACGACCCCAAGGTCAGGGCGGCTTATCTGGGGGAGTGACGGGTCGGGGTGGCTTCACCAGCTTCCACCTCCAACGCAACAAAAAGGCAGCCACTTGGCTGCCTTTGTTCTAACGAGAGACCTGAACGGACTCGCCGTTTAAGCTTAAGCGGGTTTGACCAGCTTGGCGCGTGCCCAGGCATCGGCCACGCGAGCCGGCGTGCTGTCTTCTCGCTTGACGCGGTCCAGCAACTCCGCCACGCGGTCGCCGATGCGGCTGACTTCGGCCATCACGGCAGACTCTTCGCCTTCGTTGCGATATTCACGCGCGACGCTGATGATGCCGCCTGCGTTCACGAGATAGTCAGGCAGGTAGCAGATGCCGCGCCGTTGCAGGGTATCGCCGTCTTCGGTGGTTGCGAGTTGGTTGTTTGCCGCGCCAGCGACCAATTGGGCCCGCAGGGTTGGAATGGTCTGCGCGTTCAGCGAAGCGCCCAGGGCGCAAGGCGCCAAGACGTCAACATCGGCGCTGAGGATGTCCAGCACGCCCAGTGCCTGCGCGCCCAGTTCTGCCTGCGCACGGGCAACCTTGGCGGCATCCACATCGGCCACCACGAGTTGGGCACCCGCCTTGTGCAGGAACTCAGCCAGATGCCAGCCCACCGCCCCCAGGCCCTGCAGGGCCACCCGAACGCCTTGAAGTGATTCGCGGCCCAGATGCAGGCGTACCCCTGCCTGAATGCTCACAAACACGCCCCAGGCTGTTTTGGGGCTGGGGTCGCCGCCAAATGCACCTTCGCGGGGGATGCCGCTGACGTAACGCGTTTGGGCTTGCATGCCGCGCATGTCAGCGGTGGTTGTGCCGACATCTTCAGCGGTGATGTAGGCGCCTTGCAAGGATTCAACGGCACGGCCAAACGCGGCGAACAGAGCCGGGCGGTCGAATGTGCCTGCGGGTTTGATGATGACGGCCTTGCCACCGCCAAAGGGCAGGTCAGCCAGCGCGTTTTTCAGGCTCATGCCTTGGGACAAGCGAAGGGCGTCGTTCAGCGCCGCCAATTCGTTGTCGTAAGCCCAAACTCTGCAGCCGCCGAATGCGGGGCCACGAGCGGTGCTGTGGACGGCCAGAATGGCCTTCAAACCGGTTTGTTCGTCGGTGGCGAGCAGCACGCGTTCGTGCGCTTCCTGGCCCGGCAGGCCGAACAGCGAAGAGGGGATGGAGGAGGCCGGTGCCGCGGCGATGACGCGGGCAAGATCGGTGTGAGCGTTCATGGGTTCAGCGGGGCACTTGTGGTGCCGTGATGCGAAGGACATGGGCGGTTTGCCCGGCGGCTGAGGCGCTTTTGGCGCTTCAGGGCCTCAAGTGTAAGGGCGGTTTTGACGCACAGAACGGTGCGCTGAATCTCAGCTGGATTGGAACCCGCTTGAACGCAGCGTGATGACCAGGGTGTCCCGGTAACCGTAATCGCCCACGGGTTGAATGGGCGTGGACTCGTGGATCACTTGCTCATCGTCCAAGAGCAACAGGGTCCAGGGTGCGGTCATGGTGAAGCGTTGCCCCTGCGGCCCTTGGGCTTCAAAAACACGCGACTCGCCGCCCTTGATGCCCTGACGATCAACCAGAAACACGGCCACCAGCTCAACGCCGTCACGGTGCGCGCCTTCGGGGGTGGGGCGGCCGATGCCGTCCGTGGTGTCGATGCGGAATTGGTGCGCCTCGATGTACCAGGGGTGGTCTGCTGGCTTGCTCTTGAGCGCAGAGGTGATGCGGCTCAAGCCCAGCAACAGGGTGCCCCAGGCGGGTTGATTCACCATCGCAGGGTCCAGGGGCTCGAACCAGCGCTCGATACCGCCGTGCAGTGCGTTGTAGTCCAGCGGCTGCCAGTGGGCGCGGTGGGGTGCCTGCGTCAATTGGCCGTTTTGGGCGATGAAGCAGGCGTGCCGGCGAAAGCGGTAGCGGCCGCCATCGCGCAGGTAGGCGTCAGGCGGCAGGTCTTGCCAAAAGGGCTGCAGAGGTGCGAGTTCTTGCGGGTTGCAGCCCAATAGGGCTTGGAGGCTGGACGGTGCAAGCACCGTATGCCCCTCGGCCTTCAACTGTGTTTCGCAGGCGTCAGCGCTGGCGTAGGGGGGGCTGAACATCAGGGACTTGGCCATGGGCGGTGCGGGATCAGGCGGGGTGTTTGTCGGCTTCGGAGGTGAAGGAGTCCGCGTAGAACTCGTCCGCTGGCAGACCGCACTGAGCGGAGAAATCGCGTTGGGCAGATTCCACCACGATCGGGGCGCCGCAGGCATAGACCTGATGCCCAGAGAGATCGGGGAAGTCTGTCATCACTGCCTGATGGACAAACCCGGTGCGGCCCGTCCATGCGTCTTCAGGTTTGGCATCTGACAGCACTGGCACATAACGCAGATTTGGCATGGACTCTGCAGCGCTCGAAACCCATTCGTGCAGATACAGATCGGCCTTGCTGCGGCAACCCCAGTACAGCGTGATCGGGCGGGTTTGTTCGAGATGCTGAATGCGTTCAATGATGGCTTTGATCGGCGCAAAACCGGTACCGCTGGCCAGCAGGATGATGGGTTTGGCAGAGTCCTCACGCAGGAAGAAACTACCGAACGGGCCTTCCATGCGCAGGATGTCTTTCTCCTTCAGCGCACTGAATACATGGTCGGTGAACTTGCCGCCAGGCATGTGGCGAATGTGCAGTTCAATTGCCGCGGGGCTGCCCAAATTGTGCGGTGCATTGGCCATGCTGTAGCTGCGGCGTGCGCCGTCGCGCAGAATGAATTCCACATACTGGCCCGCGTGGAACTGGAAGTTCTGGGTGGCGGGGAGTTGAAGTTTCAAGACGGCGACGTCAACGCTGGGTTTTTCTAGGCTCAAGACGCGGCTGGGCAATTTCAGCACCGGGAATTCTCCGGCGCCCGGCACCGTGCGGGCTTCGATGACGCAGTCGGTTTGTGGGGTGGCGCAGCAGGTCAGGATCATGCCTTGCGCTTCTTCGGCCTCGGTGAGCGTCTTGGCTTGATGGGCGCCGTGGATCACACGGCCCTCGACCAAGCGGCTTTTGCAGGAACCACAAGCGCCGTCACGGCAGCCGTAAGGCAGGCCAATGCCGCCACGAATGGCTGCGCCCAGAATTGTTTCATCGCGCTCGACGTCGAAGGCACGTCCGCTGGGCTGCACAGTGATTTGAAAATTCATGAGTGGGATCGAGGAGCGGTGACCTGCAGGCAGGCAAACAAATCGGTCCGGCTGAATCTGCAAGGCAGGCCGGACCGTAAACTGATGCGATATTTTGCCTGAGTGCTGCGATGTCACTTTGCCGTCTTCACAATTCTTCCCCCTGGACCCAGTCACCTGACCGGGCAGCCTCCGCGCGCGGGCGTTCTTGCGCCCGCGCCACCCGATTGCTCATTGTGGGTTGCGGTGATATCGGCATGCGTGTGCTGGGGCTGGTGCCGAAGTCGTGGCAGGTCACGGCTTTGATCCGCAGCGCGGATCAAGACAGGCTCACTGGCTTGAGCGCAGCCGGTGCGACGCCATTCATTGGCGACTTGGATGCTCCCGATTCCATACGGCGATTGGCGGGTTGGGCTGATCGGGTTTTGCACCTGGCACCACCGCCCACGTATGGCGAGCAAGACCCCCGCACGCGGCATCTCTTGCAGGTTTTGTCGCGTGCAACTGCGCCGTGTCGATTGGTCTATATGAGCACAAGCGGCGTGTACGGTGATTGCCAAGGCGAACGGTTCGACGAGACGCGCGCAACGGCTGCAAGCACCGACCGGGCACGGCGCCGTGTGGATGCGGAGCAGCAAGTGCGTCGCTTCGGGCGGCTGTTTGGCACGCAAGTTACCTTGTTGCGTGTACCTGGCATTTATGCGGTGAACCGGCTCGGCGGGCATCCTCGTGAACGTTTGGCCCGAGAGACGCCCGTGTTGGTGCGGGAGGACGATGTTTTCACCAACCACATCCAAGCGGATGATTTGGCGCGCGCCTGCTTGCTTGCACTCATGCGCGGGCGGCCACAGCGAATCCTGCATGTCTGCGATGACAGCGAATTGTTGATGGGGGACTACTTCGACCTGGCTGCTGATTTGTGCGGCATGCGTCGCCCGCCCCGCATCAGCCGCGAGCAGGCGCAGGTCCTGATGTCATCGCTACAGCTGAGCTTCATGAGCGAGTCCCGGCGCCTGATCAATCACCGATTGAAAAAAGAGTTAGGCCTGCGCCTACGCTACCCGCATCCGGTGGATGGACTGATGGCCGGTTGAAGGGATCGGCCCACCATGGGGCGGCTCAACGGCGACGTGGTGTGCGCCAGTAGCGAATCAACAGCCAGGCGCCCAACATTCCACCTAGGTGCGCGAAGTGCGCAACGCCGCTGTTGTTGTTCAAGCCCATGAGCAATTCCAGCACACCGAAGATTGCGACGAAGTATTTGGCCTTCATCGGGATCGGTGGGAACAAGGGCACGATGATGCGGTCAGGAAATAGCATGCCAAACGACAGCAGCAGGCCGAACAAGGCGCCTGACGCCCCCACGGTTGGCGCCATGCTGCCCAGCAAAAAGGTGACGATCAGTTGCACCACTGCTGCCGCTAACGCGCTTGCCAGCAGAATGTGCGTGTAGCGCTTGGGACCCCACACACGCTCCAACTCTGAGCCGAACATCCACAGGCCCAGCATATTGAAAAAGAGATGCCATTGGCTGCCATGCAAGAACGCATAGCTGAGCAATTGCCAGGGGAAGAAGTTGCCTGACATCAAGGGCCACAATTCAAACCACGGCTGAAGCCCGGGTACCAGATAGAACACGCAATAGAGGCCGACGCAGGCCAACATGAAAGCTTTGGTGACCGAGGGAATCGGAGGCATGAAGTCGGGTCTCTTGCTGCCCGCAGGTCGAAGGACCCTGGTGGCGTCGTTGGGATGTGCGTGAGTGTAAGCGCAAGATTCAGGGGGACAAATCCGGCGCTTGTGATTTGCTCATTCAGATATTGTGAGATGCGTCACAGGGAATTCATCGGGGTGTCCCGTCAACCTGTTTCAGGCGAAAGCGCAAACAAAAAAACCACCTCAGGGGGTGGTTTTGTTTGCGAAACGTCTTCAGTAGCAGGCATCTAACCGACACGCTAAGTCATTAATTTGACTGTGGTGCCCGAGGCCGGACTCGAACCGGCACACCTTGCGGCGGGGGATTTTGAGTCCCCTGCGTCTACCAATTCCGCCACCCGGGCAAATCGGTCAGAGCGTCGCTGCTGAAGCCATCTATTATGGCATGCTTTTCGGAGTCCTTGCAAAGGTTTTTGAAACTATTTGACTGCCACAATGCTGCCCATGAGAAAGCACAGCACCCAACAGGCCGCTCCACGGCACTATCAGACCCTGGAAGACGTCATTGGCAACACGCCACTTATTCGATTGCAACGCATGATTGCACCGGAAATCGCCGCGCGCGGCAATGTGGTGTTGGCCAAACTTGAAGGGAACAATCCGGCTGGTTCGGTGAAAGATCGTCCAGCGATCAGCATGATCCGGCGCGCCGAGGAGCGTGGCGACGTCCAGCCTGGCGATACCTTGATTGAAGCCACCTCGGGCAATACCGGGATCGCCCTGGCGATGGCTGCGGCCATCCGTGGCTACCGTATGGTTTTGATCATGCCTGAGGATCTGTCCATTGAACGGGCGCAGACCATGAAGGCGTTTGGGGCTGAATTGATTCTGACCCCACGGTCCGGTGGCATGGAATACGCCCGGGATCTGGCCGAACAAATGCAGCGGGACGGTAAGGGCCGGGTGCTGGACCAATTTGCCAACGCAGACAACCCACGCGCGCACTATGAAACCACCGGCCCCGAGCTGTGGCGCGACACGGGTGGCGAGATCACGCACTTTGTCAGTGCCATGGGTACGACAGGCACGATCACCGGAACTTCGCGCTATTTGAAGGAGCAAAACCCGGCCGTGCGCATCGTTGGCGCCCAGCCTTCGGAAGGCTCGCGCATTCCTGGCATTCGCAAATGGCCTGAGGCCTACCAGCCGAAGATCTATCAGCCCCAGGCGGTCGATGAGTTGGTGCTGGTGAGCCAGTCGGATGCGGAAGACATGGCCCGTCAATTGGCGCGCGAAGAGGGCCTGTTTGCCGGCATTTCGGCGGCGGGTGCGTGCTGGGTGGCCTTGCAATTGGCGCGCACGGTGGAGCGGGCCACGATTGTGTTTGTGGTCTGCGACCGGGGCGATCGATATTTGTCGACGGGTGTATTCCCCGCCTGAGGCCTGCCATGGATGAAGCGGCGGTTTATCGTTTTTGTCCGCAGTGCGCGGCAGCGCTTTCTTGGCTAAGCCGAGAAGAAGATGGCGGCCCCAAGTCACGGCTTCGCTGTGAGCGCTGTGAATTCACGCACTGGAACAACCCAACGCCGGTGTTGGCTGCGGTGATCGAGTGCGTGGACCGCGACGGGCAGGTTTTGCTGGCCCGCAACGCCGCCTGGCCTGGCCGTTTTTTTGGGCTGATCACGGGGTTCATGGAGGCCGCTGAAACACCCGAGGCGGGCATTCAGCGGGAGATCGCCGAGGAAACAGCCCTGCAGGTGGAGGCCTTGAATTTGTTGGGCGTATGGGACTTTCAGCGCAAGAATCAAATCATCATCGCCTACCATGCCCAGGCCCGCGGAGAGATTCAGTTATCACCTGAGTTGGCCGAGTACAAGCTCATTGCGCCTGAAATGGTGCGCTGCTGGCCGCAGGGTACGGGGCAGGCCTTGGCCACTTGGCTGCGCCTGAAGGGGATTGAGCCGAAATGGCTGGAGCCTGTTTGAGTGTGAGCGCAAAGCGCCCTGCCGGTGCTGGTGTGATTCCCTAGGCTTTGTCGCGCTGGCATGGCCTCTAGAATGTGGCCCATGGACGTACACAAAGAACTTGATACCCGCGGCTTGAACTGCCCCTTGCCCATCTTGAAGGCCAAGAAAGCCCTGGCCGAGATGGAAAGCGGCCAGTTGTTGAAGGTGATTGCCACAGACCCCGGCTCTATGCGGGACTTCAAGGCCTTTGCGCGCCAAACCGGCAATGAATTGGTCGATCAATCCAGCCAAGACGACGAATTCATCCACGTGCTCAAGCGGCGCTGAGGCCTGTATTAAGGGCGCGAAGGGCCTGTCTCAGCGTTCGCGCGGGGCGTTCCAGTTGCTGCGCATGGTGTTCAGGGAGGGCAAAACCTGCACGGCCACCATGCTGACAAAAATCAGCGCGCAACCCGCCAGGCCGGATGAGTTCAGGCGGTCGCCCATCAACACAAAGCCAAAGCCGGCGGCAAACAAGGTTTCAGACGAGAGAATGATGGCGGCATCCGCCGCGTGGGCATAACGCTGCGCCACAACTTGCGCGGTGAACGCGACACCTACCGACATCACACCGGTGTAGACCAAGGGCCAAGCGGCGGCACGTACTGCCTCCCTGTTGGCGGGCTCAAACATCAGCCCCCATGCCAGCGCCACCAGGCCGCACACTAGAAATTGGCCCAGCGCCACCGCGAAGGGGGCGGCCATGCGGTCGGCAAAGCGCCCGACCAGCAAGACATGAATCGCCCAGGGCAGCGCTGACGTCATCACCCAGAGGTCACCCACCCCGATCTGCAGGGTTCGCGCGCCTGACAACAAAAATGCCCCGACCAAGCAGGCCAGGGCGCCCGGCCATACCGACCAATGCGGCAACTGGCGCAGCAGCAGGTAGCCCAGCACGGGCACCAAGGGCACATACAGCGCAGTGAGAAAACCCGCATTGGTGACCGTGGTGTTGATGATGCCGATCTGCTGCATGGCGGCACCCAGCAGCAGCAGGCCGCCGAGCCCGCCAATTTTCGCCAGGTCCCTGCGGGTTAGCGCATGACCTTTTGCCGATTGCCGACGCCACTCCGCTGCGGCAAATGGCAGCACCACCAAGGCTCCAATCAGAAAGCGCAGCCCCGTAAACATCATGGGCCCGATATGCGCCATCGCCTGGCTTTGCGCCACAAAGGCCGAGCCCCAGATTAAGGCGATGACGACGAGCAAAAGATTGGCTTGGATACGGTTCATGGGGCGGGGTCGAGTGCGGCCTGGCGACTCGCCGGCAAAGCCTTCCATTATCGCTTTTTCGGAATTTGAAGCTACCTGCGCCGGCCATCAATCGTCAATCGCGTCACCTCAAACAAGCGCGTCAGCCTCGCAAGTAGGCAAGCTCTTCTTCGCTGAACCCTGCAGCCTCGCGGGCGGGCAGGTTGAATGGCGGGCGCAATTTGGGTGCCTCATAACGGGCTACCAGATCGGGGTAGAGCGCGATCGGGTCCAACCCTCGTTCATGGCACAAATGGCGATACCAATGGTTGCCAATGTGAACGTGGCCAATTTCGTCGCGAAGGATGACATCCAGAATTTCAACCGCACGGGTGTCCCCCGCCTTGCCCAATTTGGCTTGTAGCGGGGGCGTGGCGTCCAGTCCTCGCGCTTCAAGCGTGCGTGGCACCAGTGCCATGCGGGCCAGCACATCGCCGGCCGTGCGTTCAGCCATGGTCCACAAGCCATCATGCGCATCAAAGTCACCATAGACATGGCCAAGGGTTTGCAGATGTGCATGCAGCAAGGTGAAATGGTGCGATTCTTCGGCCGCAACTTTCAGCCAGTCCCAATAGAACTGCTCAGGCATGCCGGGAAAACGCCAAACGGCGTCAAGCCCGAGATTGATGGCATTGAACTCAATGTGCGCAATGGCGTGAATCAGTGCGGCCCGCCCTTCGACAGTGAAGGGGGAACGATGCGGCACCTGCAAAGCCGACAGCAGGCGAGGGCGCTCAGGCCGGCCGGGCAGGCCTTGCGGGCGCTCCAGCACGGCGCTTGGGTCTAAAGGGCCTTGTGAGGCCAGCGCCTCCTGGTACAGCTGAGTGGCGGCCGTGGCTTTGGCGGCGGGCTCGGTGATGCGGAGTACTTGCAGGGCGTGGCGGCGAATTTCCATGGCGCAATTATCCCGTCACCGGCATGGGAGACGGCTGGCCGGTAAAATTGCTGGCTTTGCTTCCAGTAGGCTTTGCCTCTTGAGGCTGCCGCAAACTGACGGACCGTGTGAGGAAAAAACAATGGCCCTTTACCAATTGAAAGACGATGCACCCGTGGTGGCCGAGTCGGCCTGGGTGGCCGACAGTGCCGAGGTGATGGGGCGCGTGTCGCTGGGCGAGGATGTCACTGTCTGGTTCAATGCCGTGTTGCGTGGCGATACGGAGAGCCTCACGATCGGCGCGCGAAGCAATATTCAAGATGCTTCAGTCTTGCATGCCGACCATGGTTTTCCTTTGGTGCTGGGCGAAGGGGTGACCGTGGGGCACCGGGTCATGCTGCACGGTTGCACGGTGGGCGACTACTCGCTGATCGGCATTGGCGCCATCGTGCTCAACGGCGCCAAAATCGGCAAACACAGCCTGGTGGGTGCCGGCGCCTTGGTTACAGAGGGCAAGGAGTTTCCTGATGGCTCGTTGATCGTGGGCAGCCCGGCGCGAGTCATTCGCCCGTTGACGCCAGAGCAGATCGAGGGATTGAAGCTCAGCGCGGCGCATTACGTTGAAAACGGCCGCGACTACGCGACTTCCCTGAAGAAAATCAAATGAGCGAACTCCACAAATTTCTGTTTGAAGGCTTGCCGGTGCGCGGCATGTTGGTGCGTTTGACCGAGAGTTGGCGTGAGGTGCTGAAGCGGCGTGAAGTCGTGGGCGCCCATCCGCCCGAACTGCGCGCTTTGTTGGGCGAAATGGCCGCCGCTGGCGTGCTGATGCAAAGCAATATCAAGTTCAACGGCGCCTTGATTCTTCAGGTGTTTGGCGACGGCCCGGTCAAGTTGGCCGTGACGGAAGTGCAGCCGGACCTGAGTTTCAGAGCCACCGCCAAGTTGGTGGGTGACGTGCCTGCAGGCGCCCAGCTGGAGGCCATGCTCAACGTGCACGGGCAGGGGCGCTGTGCCATCACTCTGGACCCCAAAGACAAGTTTCCAGGCCAGCAACCCTATCAAGGCGTGGTGCCTTTGTATGGCGACCAGCGGGAGCCATTGCAAAAGTTGTCAGAGGTGTTGGAGCACTACATGCTTCAGTCTGAACAGCTGGACACGCGGCTGGTGTTGGCGGCCAACGATGAGATGGCTGCAGGCTTGCTGATTCAACGCCTTCCCGTGCAGGGTGAAAACAACCTGGAAGGCGCCAGCAATGAAGATGACATCGGCTTGTCTGACGCGTTCAATCGCATCAGCATGCTTGCGTCGACCTTGACGTCTGAAGAGTTGCTGACCTTGGATGCTGACACCGTGCTGCGCCGCCTGTTCTGGGAAGAAACTGTGCGCCGCTTTGAGCCTTTAACGCCCAAATTTGCCTGCAATTGCTCGCGGGAGCGGGTGGGCCAAATGCTCAAAGGCCTGGGCCGGGACGAGGTGGACGGCGTGCTGGCTGAACTCGGCCATGTTGAAGTGGGTTGCGAATTCTGCGGTTTGCAGTACCAATTTGATGCCGTCGATGTGGGCAGTTTGTTTGCCGGCCATGTCGTGCAGCAAGCAGGCCAGAGCGGCACAGTGCAGTGATTGCGCGGGGCGATCTCAATCGGGAGATTTTAGGTCGCCGTCAACCCGCTGCGGTGTGGCCTGCGCCAGCCCGCTAGCCGGGTTAAGGCCTGCGCGCTTGCAGACTCCGGTGCTCGCACTCAGGGTCGTCGCATTTTTCACAAGCCCAGGTCCAGTTGGGCAGCTGAGTCTGGCGTTCGTTCAAACGGGTGAACAGGCCGTGCCCAGGGGGCTGGCGTCGCTGCTTGGTCAGTACCGGCGTGACGGCGTTGAGCGCGCTGTCCAGTCGTGCGGCGCCGCTGCCTGACACCACGGACCATCCCAGGCCCGATTTGATCAAGGCTTGCCGAATAGCGTTGTCGACAGGTGCTTGCACCTGCGGGCCGTCACGTTGGATGCCGTCGGCCACCCAGGGCAGATCAAGCGCCGTCAAAAGGGTGAGCGCACAGCGGCGTTGAAAGGCCAAAGCCATCGGCCAAAGGCTGTTGTCCTGAAACAAAATCTGGCTGTAGGTGGCAGTCATCAGCGGCGTGGTGTCGCAGATCACCAGATCGTGTGCCAGCGCTGCTGTGTCGATCTTTTGTGCCTGGGCTTCGGCAATGGCGCCTTGCTCTTCTGGGCGCGGTGTTCGTCCCTGGGCTTGGCACCAGTCGCGCAGGGTTTCAGGCACGACCGTGCTGCGCAGCCCGGTGGCTTGGGCGAGCGCCTCGCTCAAAGAATGCGCCAACTGAGACTTACCCGTGCTTTCGGCACCGATCAGTGCGATCAGCAAGCCCCTGTTGCTGCCGCGCTCGGAGTCTTGCGTCATGCTGGCTTTGTGTTCATGGGCGTGAGTTGCTGTTGCCAGGCACGCCAACCCGCTACGGAGAGTGGAATGAATACCGCGTACAAGACGACGGTCAACCAATAGCCTTTGTAGGCGAACAGGCTGACGCTGACGATGTTGACCAGCACCCAGACGGTCCAGTTCTCCTGGTATTTGCGACCCAACAGCCACTGGCCCAGCAGGCTGGCAACGGTAGGCAGCGCATCCCAGAACGGAACGGGTGAGTCAGTTTGATGCCGCAAAAACAAGCCCAGCGCAGGCCAGGCCAAAGCGGTGAGCAACACGGCAAGGCCCAGGCCGCGGGGGCTCAGTCGACGTACTCGCAAGGGGGGGCCATCCACGCCTTGGCCGCGTCGCCACTGCCACCAGCCCCACAAAGCCAGGCTGGCAAACATCAGCTGCAGGGCGGCTTCACCGTAGAGCTTGCCATTCCAGAACAACAAAAAGTAAAGCAAAGAGCTGAGCAGCGCCAGGGGCCAACCTAGCACGTGGACCCGCATATTGCAGATCACCATCCAGATGGCCATCAGGAATGCCAGCACTTCAGCCCAGGTGATGGGGCTGCCCAGCAGGGTGAAAGCAGGCTGAAGCAGCGGTTGCAACAGGTGCAGCAGAGCGTCCATGCAAGGGCGGGTTTCAGTGATGGACCTGGACGTAGATTTCGTCGGGTTTGATCATGCCCAGCTCGTTGCGCGCCTTTTCTTCCACCATTTCAAGGCCTTCGCGCAGGTCGCGCAGTTCGGCCTCGATCTGTGCATTGCGCACACGGGCCTGCTCATTGGCGGCTTGGGCTTTGGCCAGTTCTTCGCGCAGTTGCGCACTGCGCGGCAAACTCCCCTTGCCCAGCCAGAGTTGTGCCTGGATGACGAGCAGGAAAACGGCAAGAAGAATGCTGATGAATTTCACGCGGGCAGTGTAAACAACAACGCCAAGTACGAGAACGCCGCAGAGGGCGTTTGCACGACATCCCCTGCGGCGATCCCCAGGCTGAAACGGGTTGAACCGGTGCTGACTTGACGCCAGCGCAGGGTCAACCCGAACCCTGCTGCAGAATCAGCGCAGGTTGTAGAAGGCCTTGCGGCCTGGGTACACGGCAACGTCGCCCAGGTCTTCCTCGATGCGCAGAAGCTGGTTGTACTTGGCCATGCGGTCGGAGCGGCTCAAGCTGCCAGTCTTGATCTGGCCGGCGTTGGTGCCCACGGCGATGTCGGCGATGGTTGAGTCTTCTGTTTCGCCCGAGCGATGCGAGATCACCGCGGTGTAACCGGCGACCTTGGCCATCTCGATGGCGGCGAAAGTTTCGGTGAGAGTGCCGATTTGGTTGATCTTGATCAGGATCGAGTTGGCAATGCCTTTGTCGATGCCTTCTTGCAGGATCTTGGTGTTGGTCACGAACAGGTCGTCACCCACCAATTGCACCTTCTTGCCCAGCACTTCGGTCAGGTGCTTCCAGCCGTCCCAATCGCCTTCGGCCATGCCGTCTTCGATGGAGATGATGGGGTACTTGTCGACCCAGGTGGCCAGCATGCTGGTCCACTCGGCGGCGGTCAGGCTCAGGCCTTCGGCGCCGAGCACGTATTTGCCGTCTTTGTGGAACTCGCTGGCCGCGCAGTCCAAGCCCAGAGCGATTTGCTCGCCGGCCACGAAGCCGGCCTTGTCGATGGCCTGCAAAATCAGCTGAATGGCTTCCTCATGGCTGGCTACGCTGGGTGCGAAACCGCCTTCATCGCCAACAGCGGTGCTCATGCCCTTGTCGTGGATGATTTTCTTCAGCGCGTGGAACACTTCGGCGCCATAGCGCACGGCTTCACGGAAGGAGGGTGCGCCCACGGGGATGATCATCAGCTCTTGCAGGTCAAGGCTGTTGTTGGCGTGTGCGCCGCCGTTGATGACGTTCATCATCGGCACCGGCAATTGCATGCCGCCCATGCCGCCGAAGTAACGGTACAGGGGCAGGCCAGATTCTTCAGCTGCTGCGCGGGCCACAGCCATGGACACGGCGAGCATGGCATTGGCGCCCAGGCGGCCCTTGTTCTCTGTGCCGTCCAACTCGATCAGGGTGCGGTCCAGAAAGGCTTGCTCGGAAGCGTCCAGGCCCAGCACGGCCTCGGAGATTTCGGTGTTGATGTGCTCAACGGCTTTCAACACGCCCTTGCCCAGATAGCGGCTCTTGTCGCCGTCGCGCAGCTCGATCGCTTCACGCGAGCCGGTCGAAGCGCCCGAGGGCACGGCGGCGCGACCCATTACGCCGGATTCCAGCAACACATCGCATTCGACGGTGGGGTTGCCGCGGCTGTCCAGGATCTCGCGGCCGACGATGTCAACAATGGCACTCATTCTTCAGTCTCCAAAAAGTCAAAATGTCTAGGGAAGCGGGGCGCATGGTGCCAGTTTTACGTTACGAACGCAGAACAAGCGAGGGGCGCCGTTGTGATGCCGCCAGCAGCGGGCGGCCTGCACAACGCCGCCCGCGCAGCACAGTCCGCATTACGCAGCCTTGTGATCCAGCGCTGCCTTGATGAATGCAGTGAACAGTGGGTGGCCGTCCCAGGGGGTGGATTTGAATTCCGGATGGAATTGCACACCCACGTACCAGGGATGAACCGTGCGCGGCAGCTCGACCATTTCGGTCAGCTTTTCACGTTGGGTGATGGCGGAGATCACCAGGCC
The DNA here is from genome assembly GCF_028595305.1 of Roseateles koreensis. Taxonomy (GTDB): domain Bacteria; phylum Pseudomonadota; class Gammaproteobacteria; order Burkholderiales; family Burkholderiaceae_C; genus Paucibacter_A; species Paucibacter_A koreensis. Next base: position 14,123 of record NZ_JAQQXS010000006.1, read on the forward strand.
GGCGTTTTGCAGCCGCTCCAGGTACTTCTCGTTGGCCTCGTAGCGATGGCGGTGGCGCTCGGTCACGACCGAGCCATAGATGTCATATGCCAAGGTACCGGGCGCCACGTCTGAGCTTTGCGCGCCCAGGCGCATGGTGCCGCCCAGATCGCTCTTTTCGTCGCGCTTCTGGATGCTGCCGTCGGCGTCTTGCCATTCGTCGATCAGCGCGATCACAGGGTGCGGAGTCTCGGGGTCGAACTCGGTGGAATTGGCGCCCGTCAGGCCCGCCAGATGGCGCGCGTACTCGATGGTGGCCACCTGCATGCCCAGGCAGATGCCCAAGTAGGGCATCTTGTGCTCACGAGCGTATTGGGCGGCCAAGATTTTGCCTTCCACACCGCGTTTGCCGAACCCGCCAGGCACCAGCACTGCGTCGTATTGCTTGAGTTGGTCGATGTTATCGGCCGTCAGCAATTCGGAGTCCACATACTCGATGTTGACGCGCGAATGGTTGTGGATACCGGCGTGGCGCAGCGCTTCGTTGAGCGATTTGTAGCTGTCCGACAGGTCGGTGTACTTGCCGCACATGGCAATGGTGACGTCCTTGGCGGGGTTTTCGACCTCGCTCACCAGGGTGTCCCAACGCTTCAGATCAGCGGAGCGGGTGTTGAGTTGCAGCTTGGTACAGATCAGCTGATCCAGGCCTTGCTCGTGCAGCATGCGTGGCACTTTGTAGATGGTGTTGACGTCCCACATGGAGATCACACCGTACTCGGGCACGTTGGTGAACAGCGAAATCTTTTCGCGCTCATCGTCCGGAATGCGGCGGTCGGCACGGCACAGCAGCGCGTCAGGCTGGATGCCGATTTCGCGCAGCTTTTGCACCGTGTGCTGGGTGGGCTTGGTCTTCAACTCACCTGCAGCGGCGATCCAAGGTACGTAGGTCAGGTGCACGAAGGCCACATTGTTGGGCCCGGCCTTCAAGCTCATCTGACGCGCAGCTTCCAGGAAGGGCAAGGACTCAATATCGCCCACCGTGCCGCCAATCTCAACGATGGCCACATCGACCGCATCGGCCGTGCCGACGCCGGCGCCGCGGCGCACGAAGTCTTGGATCTCATTGGTGATGTGCGGAATCACCTGAACGGTTTTGCCCAGGTAGTCGCCGCGGCGTTCTTTCTCCAGCACCGACATGTAAATTTGGCCGGTAGTGAAGTTGTTGGCCTTCTTCATCCGCGTGGTGATGAAGCGCTCGTAGTGGCCCAGATCGAGATCGGTCTCCGCACCGTCTTCGGTCACGAAGACTTCACCGTGCTGGAAAGGCGACATCGTGCCCGGATCCACGTTGATGTAGGGATCGAGCTTGATGAGGGTGACTTTGAGGCCGCGCGATTCGAGGATGGCAGCCAGTGAAGCTGATGCGATGCCCTTGCCGAGTGAGGACACCACACCGCCCGTGACGTAGACGTATTTGGTCATGTCTTGCAGCGTCCGTGAAAAACGCTGTGGTGGTAAAAAGCGATTATAGCGAGGTCAAGCGGGTCACTGGAATTGGGCCGTCACGTGGCGCCCGTCTGCAGGGTTTCCAGCATTGTCAGCACCAGGGCTGCCGTGTCGTCGGGCCGCTCGAAAGGGAAGAGGTGGCTGCCTTCCATCCAATGAAAATTGGACCGGGCAATGGCCTTGGAGGGGCCTGCACCCGCCTGACGCAGTTCTTCCGACTGGGTGCCCGCAATAAATCCGACTGGGCATTGCGGCGGGTGGCGTTTCAGCAGCGGTCCCAGATGGTGCGGCAGGGTGTTGTAGATGCGGGTCTCCACCTCGCGGTGGAACACCATGTGCGTTTTGCCACCGCGTTCTTCAAAGCCGGTGTCGACATAGTCTTGCAGCACCCGCGGGTCCCAACGGGCAAACTTGTGTTTGGAGGCGAAGTGCGCCATGACGTCGGCCCGCGAGGGCCATTCGTGGCGGCGCAGCCGGGAGACTTTTCCCGGAGAAAACCGGTGCATCAAGCGCGCCTTTTTCATCATCTGAACGCTGTGTGCACGCCAGCCCGTGAACACCGGCGAATCTAGCATCAGCAGCCCCTGTGCCAGATCGGGCCGCCGGCAGGCCGCCAGCAGGCTCAGCATGCCGCCCAGGGAGTGGCCAAGCAACATCACCGGGCCGGTTTGCCCGGTTCGTTGCCGCTCGGCAACTTGCACAGTGTGCTCGATGAAATCGATCAACTGGTCACGCAGATGCGGCCAGTTGCTGTTGACCGGAAACCTGGGGTCGTGGCCGAACTGGGGCAGGGCGTAGACCTGCCAGCCCGCCGCGCGCCAGGTGTCGAACAAGACGCGGTAGCACCCCGCACCAAACCCGTTGGCATGCGAGAAAACCAGTGTCTTTGCGAGGAGCGGTGTAGCAGTCATGCGTGGTTGAGTTTTTTGAGCTTGTACAGGAGATCAAGCGCCTCGCGGGGGCTCAAGGCGTCGGGATCGATATCATTCAATGCATCGAGTACAGGGCTGTGTAATTCAGCGCTGGATGTCGCGGGTTCAGGGGGCGTAGCAAACAAATCGATCTGGGCTTCACGGGTGCTGGCCTTGGCTTCTAGTGCTTCCAGTGTGGCGCGAGCCTGACGCACCAGGCTGGCCGGCATGCCGGCCAGGCGCGCCACTTGCACGCCATAGCTGCGGCTGGCTGGCCCGGGTTGGATCTCATGCAAAAACACGATGTTGTCCCCACTCTCAACCGCGCCAACATGGCAATTGATTGCCTGCGGGTGCTGAGTCGGGAATTCAGTGAGTTCGAAATAGTGAGTGGCAAACAGCGTGAAGGCGCGTGTCTTGTCGTGCAGATGGCTGGCAATGGCGCCGGCCAGGGCCAGGCCATCGAAGGTGGAGGTGCCCCGGCCAATTTCGTCCATCAACACCAGCGAATGCTCGGTGGCGCTGTGCAGAATGGCCGCCCCTTCGGTCATCTCCAGCATGAAGGTGGATTGCGCGTTGGCCAGATCGTCCGCGGCGCCAATGCGGGTGTGGATGGCGTCCATGGGGCCCAGGCGGCAACGCGCCGCGGGCACGAATGCCCCCATTGCCGCCAACAAGCTGATCAGGGCCACTTGACGCATGAAGGTACTTTTGCCGCCCATATTGGGGCCGGTGATGACTGCAAAACGGGTGCGAGCGTCGAGTCGGCAATCGTTGGCCATGAATTCGCCCACGCCGGTTTCACGCAAGCGAGCCTCCACCACGGGGTGGCGCCCCGCGCTGATGTCGATGCACGGCAGGTTGATAAATTCGGGGCGGCACCAGTTCAGGCAAGCCGCGCGCTCGGCCAATGCGGCCAGCGCGTCCAAGCTGGCCAGTGCGCGGCCCAATTGCGTCAGCGGCTGCAGCGCGTCAATCAACTGGTCGAGCACGTTTTCATAAAGCATCTTCTCGCGTGCCAGCGAGCGTTCTTGCGCCGACAAAGCCTTGTCTTCGAAGGCCTTCAATTCGGGCGTGATATAGCGCTCCGCATTCTTGAGGGTTTGGCGGCGCTGGTAGTCCAGCGGCACTTTGTCGACCTGGCCTTGCGTGACCTCGATGTAGAAACCGTGCACCCGGTTGAACTGCACCCGCAGATTGGGGATGCCGGTGCGGGCGCGTTCACGCGTTTCTAGATCCAGTAAAAAAGCGTCGCAGTTCTGGCTGATGGCGCGCAGCTCATCCAACTCGGCGTCGAAGCCGGTTGCAATCACGCCACCGTCGCGCACCAGCACGGCGGGCTCGTCGGCAATCGCGCTGACCAGCAGGGTTTCAATCTGCGGTGATGCGCACAGCCCCTCGGCCAGCGCTGTGATCAACTCGCTGCCGGCCGGCAAGGTGCTTTGCAGCGCGGGCAGGGCCTTCAGCGTGGCACGCAGGCCCGCCAACTCGCGCGGGCGCACCTGGCGCAACGCCACACGGGCGGCGATGCGTTCGACATCCGAGACGTGGCGCAAGCTCTCTCGCAGGGGCTCGAAGCCATGGCGGAGAAAGGCGTCGATGGCGTCGTGCCGGAGCAAGGCTTCGCTGCGGTCCCGCTTGGGATTCAGCAGCCAGTGGCGCAATGCGCGGCTGCCCATGCCGGTGCGGCAACTGTCCAGCAACGACAGCAGGGTTGGTGAGGTTTCGCCGCGCAGTGTCAGTACAAGTTCGAGGTTGCGTTGCGTCGCCGGCGGCATGTCGATCAAGTCACCGCTGCGTTGCACCGTCAGGGTTTTGACGTGCGCCAAGGCTCGGCCCTGGGTGTGTTCGGCATAGCTGAGCAAGGCCGCGGCGGCTGCATGTGCAGTTTTGAGCTCTTGCGCATTGAAGCCAGCCAGGCTGGCAACGCCTAATTGCTCGCACAATTTGCGCTGGCCTAGTGTGGTGTCAAACTGCCAGCTTGGCCGGTTGGTGATGGGTGCGCGGGCCGCGAGCACCGCGCTGGGCTGATGTTCACGGTCCACCAGCACCTCGGCCGGGTTCAGGCGGGCGAGCCATGAGGGCACTTCTTTGTCCGCGCATTCGGCCAACCCAAGCCGGCCTTGCGTGAGCGACAGCCATGCCAGGCCATAGGTTTTACCGTGCGCAACAACGGCCATCAGCACGGCGTCTTGCTTGTCTGCCAGCAATTCTGTGTCAGTCACGGTGCCGGGAGTCACCACACGCACCACTTTGCGCTCGACCGGGCCCTTGGCCGTGGCGACATCGCCAACCTGCTCGGCAATCGCCACCGGCACGCCCAGCTTGATCAGCTTGGCCAGGTAGGACTCCAGTGCGCTGACCGGCACGCCGGCCATCACCACCGGTTGGCCAGCGCTTTGGCCGCGCGAGGTCAGGGTGACGTCCAGCAGGGCGTTGGCCTTGCGGGCGTCATCAAAGAAGACTTCGTAAAAATCCCCCATCCGGAAAAAGACCAAATCGTCGGGATGCTCGGCCTTGATGCGCAAGTACTGCTGCATGACGGGCGTGTGGGCGGAGAAGTCCTGGGCTTGGCTCATCTTGAAATAGGGCTGCGGGAAATGAGCAAAGCCCTCATCGGAGGGCTTTGCTTTGGTTTTGCAATGAAGCTTGGGGTCGAGTTTAGTGGGTCTCGTCGCCGTCGGACTTCTTGATGCGCACAGCGGCACGCTTCTTAGGGGCAGTTGCTGCTGCAGCCACCACGGCAGCGCCGTCCTTGCCTTCGGCGGATGCCTCGGCGGCCACGTCTTCATCTTTGATCACGCGGGTATAGGGCGCCAGCAATTGCACCAATTGACCGTAGATCTTGGGGCTGCCCGCCACCACTTCACGCTGCATCAGGAAATCGGACTCGCCGGTGAAGTTGCCCACTAGGCCACCCGCCTCGGTGATGATCAAGGAGCCGGCAGCGACGTCCCAAGGATGCAGGCCGGTCTCAAAAAAGGCGTCGTAGTAGCCGGCAGCCACGTAGCAGAGGTCCAGCGCGGCAGCGCCAGGTCGGCGCAGGCCGGCGCACTCAGTCATCACGGTTTCGAACATCTTCAAATAGCGCTTGAAGTTGTCGCCACGGCGGAAGGGGAAGCCAGTACCGATCAAGGCGTCGCTCATGCGGGTGCGCTTGGAAACACGCAGGCGGCGGTCGTTCATGAAGGCGCCACGGCCCTTGGTGGCGTAGAACAGGTCGTTGCGGGTGGGGTCGTAGACGACGGCTTGTTGCACCACGCCACGGTGCGACAGGGCGATGGACACGCAGTACATCGGCAGGCCGTGGATGAAGTTGGTGGTGCCATCGAGCGGATCGATGATCCAGACGAATTCTGAGGTTTTGTTGCCATGCTCGCGGCCCGACTCTTCGGCGAGGATGCCGTGGTCGGGATAGGCTTGCAGCAGGGTTTCGATGATGATCTGTTCAGCGGCTTGGTCCACCTCGGTCACGAAGTCATTGGGCGACTTGGTGTTGATGCGCAGGATGTCGAGATCCATAGAGGCCCGGTTGATGATGGCACCGGCTGCGCGCGCCGCCTTGATGGCGACATTGAGCATGGGATGAAGAGCGGCTTGTTGCGTCATTCGGAAAAACCTCAAAATTGGACCTGCGACTCGGTCTTGAGTCTGCGGGAGGGAGACTGGCGAAAATAAAGAACGGATCCGTGGCGAGCTCAGGCACTGAAACAGTCAAGCCAGTGGCAAAGCTGCGGATAATCCGCCATTTTAGCTGACTTCAGTGAAAAGTGCGCGTTGATTTCCGAAACGGCCCCGTAGATATGACACGATTTGTACTGATTCAAACCAGCCACCCCGGCAATGTGGGGGCCACGGCGCGGGCCATGAAGGTGATGGGTTTTTCGGAGTTGGTGCTGGTGCGCCCGCGCTTTTCGGACGTGCTGTGCCAGGAGGAAACCGTTGCCATGGCCAGTGGCGCGGCTGATATTTTGGCCCGAGCCCGCATCGTCGATACCTTGGACGAGGCGCTGGACGGCTGCACCTATGCCTGCGCCACGGCCATGACGCCGCGCGACTTTGGCCCGCCGTTGCGTGCGCCGCGCGATCTGTTTGCCGAGTTGGCTGCAGGTGGTGCTATGGGTGCGCACAAGGTCGCCTTGGTGTTCGGCTCCGAGCGCTACGGCATGAGCAATGAGGACGTCTATCGCTGCCACGCGGTGTTGTCGATCCCGACGCATCCCGACTATGGTTCGCTGAATCTGGCTCAGGCGGTTCAACTGCTGGCCTACGACTGGCGTCAGGCCCTGGGAGGCTTCGCGGTGGAGGCCCGCACCGCTGACCCGCAACTGGCTGACATGCCTGCGGTTTCGGGCCTGTTGAAGCACTTGCAGGAGGCGCTTGAGGCGGTGGAATATCTGGACCCCGCTGCCCCTAAAAAGTTGATTCCCCGCCTCAATCAGTTGTTCAACCGTGCGCAGCTCACCGTGGAAGAGGTGCATATCTGGCGTGGTGTTGCACGTGCCATGTTGAAGACCGCCGCCTTGGCGAAGGTCAAAAACGGCGAGCCGGGCGCCGACTGAGGCGGGCCGCTAAACTGGTGGTCGTACCAATTCCCACCCCCCCCACTTCATGTTGCAGTTTCAGCCATTCCGGCGCTTGCGCGAAGACATCGCTTGCATTCTTGAACGTGACCCTGCTGCGCGTTCCGCCTGGGAGGTCTTGACCTGTTATCCGGGCTTGCATGCTTTGATCTTCCATCGCCGGGCGCATTGGTGCTGGACCCATGGCTTGAAATGGCTGGGGCGATTTGTCTCGCATCTGGGGCGTTTCTTCACCGGCATTGAAATTCACCCGGGCGCACAGATTGCCCGCCGCGTCTTCATCGACCATGGCATGGGCGTGGTGATCGGCGAGATGGCTGAAATTGGCGAAGGCTGCACCATTTATCAAGGCGTGACGCTTGGCGGCACGGCGCTGGTGAAAGGCGCCAAACGGCACCCCACGCTGGAGGCGGGTGTCATCGTAGGTGCGCATGCCTGCGTGTTGGGCGGCTTCACGGTGGGGGCCGGGGCCCGCGTGGGCTCGGGCGCCGTGGTGACCAAGCCGGTGCCGCCAGGGGCCACTGCGGTGGGCAATCCGGCGCGCATCATCGAAGCCAAGGCCGATGCCAAGCGCGAAGAGGTGGCCGCACGCATGGGCTTCTCCGCCTATGGTGTGTCGCAAGGCGACGACCCCATTGCGCAGGCCATGCGTGGGCTCATCGACAGTGCTGCTGGGCAAGACCACCAAATTGCGCTGCTGTGGCAGGCGGTGTGCAAGCTGTCCGCCGCTTCGGGCGAAAAAATGGGCGATTGCGTGCCGGCCGATGCGCAGCAAGACGAACAGTTCGACGCAGCGTCATTGAACCGGTTGGTCAAGTAACGCCAGGGGCGCCAAGAGCACCCTCTGACGCATCTGCTCAGGGGCTGGACTGGGGGCGTTGTGCCGACTTGGGGCGGAAGGCTTTGACCATCTCTTCCCGGGTTTCCAGGTAGGGCCCGCCGATCAGGTCCACGCAGTAGGGTACGGCAGCGAAGATGCCGGGCACCAGCGTTTCGCCGTCCGAGCTTTTCAGGCCTTCCAGCGTTTCTGCAATGGCCTTGGGCTGGCCCGGCAGGTTGATGATCAGCGCCTTTGCCCGAATCACCGCCACCTGGCGCGAGAGAATCGCCGTGGGAACAAATCGAAGCGAGATCTGCCGCATCTGTTCGCCGAAACCTGGCATTTCTTTGTCCGCCACGTCCAGGGTGGCTTCGGGCGTCACATCTCGCAGCGCCGGGCCGGTGCCGCCGGTGGTGAGCACCAGGTCGCAGTTCAGCGTGTCGACCAACTCGCGCAGGGTTTGTGCGATCAAGGGCCGCTCATCCGGAATGAGTCGGGCCTCGAATTGGATGGGGTTGCGCAATGCGCGGCCCAGCCAGTCCTGTAGGGCGGGCAAGCCCTTGTCTTCATAGACGCCTGACGAGGCACGGTCGCTGATCGACACGATGCCGATGCGAACCAGCTCATTCATCAGCATCGTCGGTTTCCGCGGCATTTTCTGTGGGGTTGACGCGCAGCTGCTCCGCCTTGATGAACTGGAACAAGTCACGGTAGGCCCGGCCGCTGCGCTGCTCCGGCGCGGCGGTTGCATCCTTGCGGGCGGCGCGCAGGAGGCTGCGCAGTTGCTGCACATCGATGCCGTTATGGTCTTGGATGAACTCTTGCAGGGCGGCGTCGTCTTTGAGCAGGCGTTCACGCCAGGCTTCGCTTTGGTGCAAGGCGAGGCTGTCTTTCGCGTGGCCGAGCTTGTAGGCCGCCACTGCTTGGCGCAGGGGCTCGGGATCGACCCGGCGCATCAGCTTGCCGATGTATTGGATCTGGCGCCGGCGCCCTTCGTGGGCGGTGATCTTTTTGGCTTCCTTGATGGCATCGGCCAAAATCTCGGGCAAATTCAGCGGTGCGATGCGACTGGCGGGCAAGGTCATCAAATCCAAACCCAAAGCCTGCAAGTCGTGCATCTCGCGTTTGAGTTGGCTTTTGCTGGGACGATCATCAAAATCGTCTTCGTCGGTGAATTCTTCTTGTGTTCTCATGATGGGCGGCGCTGCGGGTTGGGGCTCGCTCTGACAAAAGCGGCTGCGGATGCTCGGTGATGGCTCCGCGACCTTATGATTGTCCCCCAGTTCTGACCTTTGTCGCCTTGCCCGCTGCGCGTGCCCCTCCCGGGGACTTGCAAGTGCTGGCGCCAGCCCTCATTCCAAAGCCCATTTTCATGCCCAAGTCTGTTGTGACAACTTCATCTTCACCCGCGTCCATGGCCACCGCATCGGGCAGCGGCTTTGCCTATCAGGGCGAGCAGTTCCAGCAATTGATCGAGGACGTTCTGGCGGAAGCCAAACGAATCGGCGCCAGCGACGCTGGTGCTGAGGTGTCGGAAGGCTGTGGCCTGTCGGTCTCTACCCGCATGGGTGAGTTGGAGAATGTGGAGCGCAACCGCGACAAATCGCTGGGCATCTCGGTGTATGTTGGTCAGCGTCGCGGCAACGCCAGCACCTCTGACTTTTCGCCCAAGGCCCTGCGCGACACCGTGCGTGCGGCCTTCGACATCGCCCGCTTCACCGCAGAAGACCCGGTGGCGGGTTTGCCGGACGCTGACGATCTCTCTTTGGACCCGGCCAGCCGGCCTGAGTTGGATTTGTTCCATCCTTGGGGGATTGACGCCCATGAGGCCGCCGAATTGGCCTTGCGCTGCGAAGCTGCCGCATTCGCCACAGACAAGCGCGTTGCCAACAGCGAGGGCGCAGCGGTGTCAGCGCAGACCTCGCACTTTTTCATGGGCAATAGCCGAGGCTTTCGGGGCGGCTATGCGAGCTCGCGCCACTCCATTTCGGTGGCACCGATTGCTGGCCGTGGTGCGGCCATGCAGCGGGACGCTTGGTACAGCTCGATGCGGGACGCCAACGATCTGGCCTCTCCCGAGGCAGTGGGCCGTTATGCCGCCGAGCGCGCGCTGTCGCGCCTGAAGTCGCGCCGTGTGCCGACCGGCGAGGTGCCGGTGTTGTTTGAAAACTCCGCCGCGGCCGGCTTGCTGGGCGCCTTGGTGCAGGCCACCAGCGGTGGAGCGTTGTACCGTCGTGCCAGCTTTTTGCTGGAAAGCCTGGGCAAGCCTGTGCTCGCCTCGCACATTGACATCGACGAGAACCCGCATGAGCGCAAAGGCAAGGGCAGCTCGCCCTTCGACGATGAAGGCGTGACGACGCGTGCGCGCAAAGTGGTGGATGCCGGTGTGTTGCAAGGTTATTTCCTGTCCACCTATACCGCTCGTAAATTGGGCATGCGTACGACGGGTAACGCCGGCGGTTCGCACAACCTGCGCATGAGCAGCCGCCTGACGGCGCCCGGAGATGATTTGCCCACCATGTTGCGGCGTCTGGGCACGGGCTTCTTTGTCACCGAGCTGATGGGGCAGGGCGTCAATTACGTGACGGGAGACTATTCGCGTGGTGCCAGTGGCTACTGGGTGGAAAACGGCGTTATCGCTTACCCGGTGCATGAGGTGACCATTGCCGGCAACTTGCCAGAGATGTTCCTGAACATCATCGGCATCGGCCGCGATACCTACACCATGGGCGGCAAGACCATTGGTTCGGTGCTGATCAGCCGCATGAAGCTGGCGGGCAGCTGAGGCGGTTTGTGGGGGTTTGCGCGGGTTTGCCCGTGCCGGGCAGGCCGTGGGCTGTCCCTAGAATTGTTGTGTTGATCCGTCATTGATGGGTCCGCTGCCGATCATTTCAGGAGACCCAGATGACCCAGATGGAACGTCGTTCCTTTGTTCGCCAAGCCGGTTTGGCCGGTGTGCTTGCCGCAGGTGCTGCGCCTGCGGTGGTGCATGCCCAGTCGGTGATTCGCTGGCGCCTGGCGTCCAGCTTTCCGAAATCGCTGGACACGCTGTTTGGTGCCTCTGAGTTGTTCGCCAAGAAAGTCAGCGAGCTGAGTGGGGGTAAATTCCAGATCTCGACCCATGCGGCTGGCGAATTGATGCCGCCGGGTCAGGTGGTTGATGGCGTGCAGAGCGGCGCGGTCGAAATCGCCCATACGGCGCCGTATTACTTCTTCGGCAAAGATGAAACCTTTGCCTTGGGCTGCGCCATCCCCTTTGGGCTTAACAGCCGGCAAATGACGGCTTGGATGCTGGAAGGCAATGGCCTGAAGTTGATGCGCGATTTCTACCGCCAGTACAACATCATCAACTTTCTCGGCGGCAACACGGGCGCGCAGATGGGCGGCTGGTTCCGCAAAGAGATCAAGTCGGTGGCGGACATGAAGGGGCTGAAGATGCGCATCGGCGGCTTTGCTGGGCGGATCATTGAGCGCATGGGTTCTGTCCCTTTGAATTTGCCGGGGGGCGAGATTTATTCGGCCCTTGAAAAGGGCACCGTGGACGCGGCCGAATGGGTGGGCCCCTACGACGACCAGAAGCTGGGCTTCAACAAGGTGGCGCCGTTTTATGCCTATCCGGCCTGGTGGGAAGGCGGTCCGCAGGTCGACTTCTTCATCAATACCAAGGCGTATGACGGTTTGTCGTCTGAATACAAGGCCATCATCGAATGTGCCTCAGCAGTGGCGCACGTGGACATGCAGGCCAAGTACGACGCCAAAAATCCGCAGGCCTTGAAGCAACTGGTGGGCTCGGGCACCAAACTATTCCGATTCCCGAAGGATGTGATGGACATCGCCTTCAAAGAGTCGCTGGCGGTTTACAGCGACTTGTCGGCCAAGAACCCGCATTGGAAAAAGGTTTACGAAGATTTTGCGGTCTTCCGCCGCGACCAGAACCTGTGGTTCCGTTTCACTGAAGCCGGTTTTGACGACTTCATGCAATCCCAAAAACTGTAGTCGGCTAAGCAAGACAAAAGGCCCCGCTGCGATGCAGACGGGGCCTTGGTTTTTTTAGGGGAGATCGCGGAATGGTCAGGGCTTGGCCTTGGCGGCGTCTTCTTGCAGTGCGCGCTGCATGGCGGCCATCGGATCCTCTGCGGGGGCTTCGCTGCTTTTACCGGCAGCGGCGGATGCGGCGTTGGAGGCCGGTGATGCCATCTGCCGCATGGCTTCATCGGCATTGCGTTGGCCGTTGTCCTTGCTGTCAGCGCCGTGATGCATGCCTTGCAGCAACTCGGTCGCTTGGTTGAGGTCAACCGCCTTTTCTTTGTCGAGGAACATCGTGACGGATTGCGGAAAGAAAATCACCACAGCCACCAGAATCAGTTGCATCAGCACCCAGGGAATGGCGCCCATATAGATGTCTGAGGACTCCACCTTGCGTGGAATGGCCCCCGTCTTGAACAGCGTGTCGGCAATGCCGCGCAGGTAGAACAGGGCAAAGCCGAAGGGCGGATGCATGAAGCTGGTTTGCATGTTCACGCAAAGCATGACGCCGAACCAGACCAGGTCGATGCCCATTTTTTCGGCAACTGGCCCGAGCAGGGGCAAGATGATGAACGCAATCTCGAAGAAGTCGAGAAAGAAGGCCAGGAAGAAAATGAAGACGTTGACGACGATGAGAAAGCCGATCTGACCGCCCGGAAGATGGCTCAGCAGGTGCTCGATCCACGTGCCGCCCTCAACGCCCTGGAATACCAACGAGAAGGTGCGTGAGCCAATCAAAATAAAGACAACCATGGCCGTGATGCGCATGGTGCCCGCCATGGCTTCTTTTACCAAGGGCCAATTCAGGCGGCCATGCAGCGCGGCCAGGATGAAGGCGCCCACGGCGCCCATGGCACCGGCTTCCGTGGGGGTGCACACCGCCGTATCGATGCCCGGTAAGCCGCCCATGCTGCCCAGCACGGCAAAGATCAACACGGCGGATGGGATGATGCCACGCAGGCATTTGGCCCACAGCGCCCAGCCTTGTAGGCTGCGTGCCGTTTTGGGCACGCCGGGCAGGGCGTCGGGTTTGAGACGTGTCAGCACATAGGTGTACAGCGCGAAGATCAGCACCTGCAGAATCGACGGCCCCCAGGCCGCCTTGTACATATCGCCCACCGAGCGCCCGAGTTGGTCCGCCAGGACCACCAGCACCAGCGACGGAGGCACTAGCTGCGTGATGGTGCCCGAGGCCGCGAGCACCCCCGTGGCATAGCGCATGTCGTAGCCGTAGCGCATCATCACCGGCAGCGAAATCATGGCCATGGCGATCACCTGGCCGGCCACGGTGCCCGTGATCGCGCCGAGAATGAAGCCCACGATGATGACGGAGTAGCCCAAGCCGCCCCGCGCCGGGCCAAACAACTGACCCATGGAGTCCAGCATGTCTTCGGCCAAGCCGCAGCGCTCCAGCAGCGCGCCCATCAAGGTGAAGAAGGGGATGGCCAGCAAGAGGTCATTCGACAAGATGCCGAAGACGTTCTGCGGCAGAGTACTCATGAACTCAGGCGGAAACCAGCCTTGAGAAATGGCAAAAAATCCGCACGCCAGCCCCAGGGTGGCCAATGAGAAGGCAACCGGGAAGCCGATCAATAAAACGAGGATCAAGCCGGCAAACATCAGCGGCGGGAAGTTCTCCATCGCCATCATTGCAGCGGCCTTTCGTAATCCACATCCAATTTCATGGCGCCCAAGACGTGATTGAGCCAGGCGATTCGTTTGACCACTTCGCCCACGCCCTGCAGAAAGACGAGGCCAAATCCCAAGGGCAGCATCAACGCTGCTGGCCACCGGATCAGGCCGCCGGCGTTGGCAGAGACTTCACCGCTGCTCAGTAATTTCCACGCATACGGCCAAAATCCGAGGCTGGCCACGCTGTCGCCTGGCGACATGCCGGTGTTCAACTTGAGCAAAAAAAGGTCGGCTGACAGCCAAGTGAAATACGCCATGGCCGGGAGCAGAAGAATCAACAAACCCAGCAGATCGAGCCAAACCTTGCCGCGCCCGCTCAAACGGCTGTAGAGCAGGTCGACCCGCACGTGCTCGTTCATCTTGAGCACCTGGGCGGCGCCCAGCATCACGCAGGCGGAGAACAAATACCACTGGATTTCAGTGAAAGCGTTGGAGCTGTAGTCGAAGGCGTAGCGCACCACTGCGTTGGCCGCGCTGATCAGGCAGGAGAGCAAGACGGCCCAGTTGGCGAGGCGACCAAAGCGGGCACTGAGGTGATCCAGCCCCGCAACGAGGGCGAGAAGGGCTTTCATGAGGGGTCTCTGAGATGCAGTCAATGTTCAGTCAATGAATACGGGCGCGTGGCGCCCGGCGCCTCACTGTAACGAGGCCACAGAGGCCAGCACCCACAAAGAGCGAAGCTTCAGGGAAAGCCCTGATGAATTCAAAGTGCAGTCGCGGCGGCGTACAGCCGGGCAGCGCGTGCACCCGAGCGGCAAAACGCCAAAATAGGTTTGGGCAAGCTGTCCAGCAAGTCGCGGAAGGCCTGGATTTCTTCGGGCGACTGGTAGGCGCCTTGCACCGGCAGGTGGCGGTAGACCAAACCTGCAGTTTCAGCGGCGTGGGCGATCAGGGCGCTGGTCGGCTGATCAGCACCGCCCTCGAAATCAGGGCGGTTGTTGATCACGCTCTTGAAGCCCGCGGCTTGGGCTTGTTGTATGTCTTCCGGCAGCAACTGCGGCGCTACGCTGAAGTCTGGGGTCAGGGCTTGGAAGGGCAGGCTCATGGTGCGCTCCTTGTCAATGCGGCCGGGGCGGCGCATCGGGGGGGTAGGGATGGGCGATGGATGAGGGAGGGGCGCTTATTGCGCCAAAGCTAGTTTGACCGCGCCGGAGACCAGGCCCATATCGGCCTTGCCCGCCAATTGCGCCTTGACGGCGGCCATCACGCGGCCCATGTCGGCGGGGCCTTTGGCGCCCAGTTCGGTGACGATGGCGCGCACCGCGGCGTTGATCTCGTCGGCCGACATGCGCTGGGGCAGATAGGCTTCCAGAATGATCAACTCAGCCGCTTCCTTGTCGGCCAGGTCCTGACGGGCGCCTGCAATGAATTGGGCGATCGAATCCTTGCGCTGCTTGACCAGCTTGTCGACGATGGCAATCAGGGCCACGTCGTCAACAACCACGCGCTCGTCCACTTCCTTTTGCTTCACCGCAGCCAGCAGGCCACGGATGGTGGTCAACTTGTCGGCCTCTTTGGCGCGCATGGCGTTTTTCATGTCTTCGGTGATGCGGTCTTTCAAGCTCATGGCGTGTCCTGGAGAGTTCGGTGAATGGAATTGGAAGGATGAAAAAGCAAAAGCCCGCGACAGCGTCCTGTGCGGGCTTTTGATCGGAGCTCACTGAAAGCCCACTGTCGGCAAAGAGGGTCTCGCAACCTTCTTTGCGCGCTGTGCTGAGATCAGTACAGCTTCTTGGGCAGTTGCATGCTGCGCACGCGCTTGTAGTGACGCTTGACGGCGGCAGCCTTCTTGCGTTTACGCTCAGCCGTGGGCTTCTCGTAAAACTCGCGGGCGCGCAGGTCGGTCAGCAGACCCAGTTTTTCGATAGTGCGCTTGAAACGGCGCAGAGCCACATCAAACGGCTCGTTCTCTTTGACGCGAATCGTGGTCATGAAAAGGTAGTTCCTTCAAGTTGCGCTCGGTGTTCGCCAGTCACTTTTCGAAACATTGAACTATGTTTCGATGCAGTGTCTGAAACGGCTTATCCGGAAATCCGCCTCAGCACCGATGGTGAAATGAAATTCATTCACTCAGTCAACGGTGGCGAATCGACGCGCAGGGTTTGCCAGCAAAGACGAAGATTATAGCCCGATTTTTCACCAATTCATAACTTTGCTTCAATCGACCGCGCGCAGGCGGCAGCGCTGGCCCATGCCCACTGGAAGTTGTAGCCCCCCAGCCAGCCTGTGACGTCCATCACCTCGCCAATGAAATGCAGGCCAGGGATGCGTTTGCTCTCCATGTTTTGCGAGTTGAGTTCGCGGGTGTCCACACCGCCCCGCATGACCTCGGCCTTGCGCCAACCTTCGCTGCCATTGGGCGTCAGTTGCCACGCCTGCAACTGCTGGGCGAGTTGCTGCAAGTCCTTGTCTTTGCACTCCGGCATGGGGCGCTGGCTGGGCAAACCCAATCGTTCCAGCCAGGCCTGCGCCAGGCGTTGCGGGAACAAGCCGCCCAACACATTGCCCAATTGCCGTTTGGAGTCGCTCTTCGCGGCTTGAAGCATGGTTGCCAGATCGGCGTCTGGCGAGAGGTTGATCTGCAAAGGCTGGCCGTCTTGCCAGTAGCTTGAAATCTGCAGAATGGCCGGGCCACTCAGGCCGCGATGCGTGAACAAGAGATCTTCGACAAATCGACCTTGCGTCTTGCCTTTGCCTGTGCTGACGATGACCGGCAGTGACAAGCCCGACAGCGTAGCAAAAGGTGCCCAGTCCTGGGCATCAAAAGTCAGTGGAACCAATGCGGCACGGGGCGTGACGATCTTGTGCCCAAACCGCTGCGCAAGCCGAAGGCCCCAATCGCTGGCCCCGATCTTGGGAATTGACAAGCCACCCGTGGCCACCACAAGGCGGCTGCATTGAAGCGGGCCGCGGGAGGTCTCGACAGTAAAGCCGCCGCCATCCCGCTCGGGTTGTTGAATGTCGGTCACGGTACAGGGCTGCCAGTGTTGCACACCGCCCTGTGCGCATTCGTCCAGCAGCATGCGGATGATCTGCTCGGCGGAGTCGTCGCAAAACAACTGGCCTTTGTGTTTTTCGTGGAAGCTGATGCCGTGCTTTTGCACCAGGGCGATGAAGTCCTGAGGCGTGTAACGGGCCAATGCGGATCGGCAAAAATTGGGGTTGTCCGACAGAAAGTTGGTGGGGCCTGCATCTCGGTTGGTGAAGTTGCAGCGCCCCCCGCCGGAAATCCGGATTTTCTCCGCCACTTTGTCGGCATGGTCGATGACAAGAACGCGAAGGCCGCGCTGTCCGGCCATACCTGCGCACAACAAGCCGGCCGCACCGGCGCCGACGACGATCAAATCAAATTGCATGGAGGAGATGTACTTTGGAATTGGGTTTGCACTGCCCGCGGGACCGGGACGGGTCGAAGGAATTGGTACACACCCGTGCAGATTGCACGTTAGCTGGCTTGGCAGCGGATGGCTGCGTGGGGTGAATTGTGGTTCAGGTGCTGCCGGAATCGAGTCTCTTCGAAAGTTTTTGTATTCCCAGGGGAAACGAGAGGCTCGGTTCGATCATGTTGATACCAATCTAGGGGGAAAATAGGCTTAGCTGTCCTTGTCCTCTTGATTTGACGAGGAGATGCCATCTACATTCGCGTCAGCGCAGTGAGATTCTGGCAAGTGGGCCTGTAATGATCCGTGGTTCGGCCTTGCAAAGGTTGAGTTGTCCGCGGGACCACTCGGTGAAGGACTTGAGAGGCTGCGTCAGGGATTCAGGCTTGACATGGTTTTAATGAGGATTCATGGACATTTCTGTCACTCCGCACGACGAAAAAATACCTCAGCCTGGAGACTTGCCGGACTGGTTGCTTGGGCACGCTGATCAGGTGCCTGCGCTTGCCACTCAGTGGATGAGCCTGATTGAGCCTTTGAACAGTTTTGTGGCGATCAAGTCACTTGCAACTGGGCGTTATGTTTTTGCCAGTGCGGGTCTGCGGGCGATATTTTCCAGGCCATCTTTGGTGGGCTGTCTCGACAATGATTTGATGCGCGCCGAGGATGTGGTGGCGCTGCGCCGTGTCGAGCAATCTGTCATGGCGCAGCAGGCTGTTGTAGTCAGCGAGCATCGCTTGGAGTTGGCCGGGCGCCGGCGTGAATTCACGGTGGTTCGCGCTGCGTTGGGTAAAGATTTTTTGCTCTCAGCTTGGCACGAGCGGACCGAAGAGCGACATCGTGAGTCTCATTTGCAGCGCGCCTTGCAGCAAATTGAGCAGCAACAAAAAAACATTGAGCAAATGCGCCGTGAGTTGCAGCAGGGCAGCGGGCGTGATGAGGTGTCGGGCCTTTATTTGCGTGCACAGTTTGATGACCAGTTGCTGCGGGAAATTGACTTGTCGACGCGAGAGCACCGCGAATTTGCGCTGGTTTATATTTCCCTGGACCCCTTGCCGGTCAGTGCACAGCAGTTGGGGGCTCAAGCTACCGAGCGTCTGTTGGAAGGGATGGGGCGCATGTTGCGTGCCAATACCCGGGCGATGGACGCCGCATGTCGTATCGGGGAAACGCAGTTCGCTGTCCTGCTGTCGGGCGTGGGGCTGGCCACGGCTCACGCACGCATGGAGCAACTGCGGCGCCAATGCGCAACGCAGATCATCGTCATGAACGGCTATGACATGGGGCTGTCTCTCTCGATGGGCGTGTCGAGTTTTCCTCACACAGCCACCAACCAAGAGGAGCTTCAGCGGGCCAGTGACGCAGCAGTGCTAGAGGCGCGGCGGCGCGGTGGTAATCAGGTCGTGCTCGCGTCAATTCCTTTTGTTGTCTGAGCGGGGACTTGCCGCTATAAGTGCAGATGCAACTGCACCCGAACTTTATCCGGGCGTGTCCGGCGCGGCAGTCGGCAACTGAAGAATCTCCAGCACGGCAGCCCATTCTTCCTCGGTCACGGGCGTGATTGAAAGCCGGTTGCCGGCTTGGAGCACCCGCATGCCAGTTAGCGCAGGTGCGGTGCGCATTTCAGCCAAATTCAATAAACGCGTTTTGCGCAAGAAGCGCACATCGACATGCAGCCATCTCGGATTCTCGGGGCTGGATTTAGGGTCGAAGTAGGGGCTTTGTGCGTTGAATTGCGTGGCATCGACATAGGCGGCGCTGGCCACCTCGGCCAGACCTGCAATCCCAGGTTGCGGACAGGACGAATGGTAGAAAAGCACGCCGTCGCCTGGGTGCATGGCGTCGCGCATGAAATTTCGAGCCTGGTAGTTGCGCACGCCAATCCAAGGCACGGTCTGCATTGGGGCTTGCGCCAAATCGTCAATCGAGCACTCACTGGGCTCGGATTTCATCAACCAGAGTTTCAATGCGTTCGAGGTTGGCGTTGAAGGAATGAGGTGTCCACCGCGAGGTCGTGAACCGCATTCCTGAACCGGGGGTTCAGGGGGGCGAGGTCAGCCAAGCTTCGGGTTCATCTGACGCGAGATGATCACACCTGCAGAGGCTATGTTCCAAGCCCGAGCTCAATGAGCATTGGTTCAAGGAAATAATAAGCTCACGCAAAATGCGGTGGACAGGGCAGATTCTAAGGCCTGCCGAGCCCACTGTTTGAAGATTCAGAGCAAATGCCCATCATGTCCGAGGGCTTCATCAAGCCGTTGCATGAGCCCTGCGAGATCGGGGAGATCGGCGGTCTGTGATGCGGCCAACACATCATTCGCCTTTGCGACGGGTGCTGGCACTGCCGCAGCTAGGGTCGAACCCTCGGCCAACTGATAAGCCAGGTTCAGGGCAGCCAGCACTGCAATGCGCTCACGGGCTTTAACGCGCCCGCCATCGCGGATGGCACACATTTCTTTGTCCACTTGGCTGACCGCTTGGCCCAGCGCCGCTTCACCGCCTTCTGGGCAGCCCAGCAAATAGCTTTGTCCCATGATGGTGACTTCCATTTGCTTCATGTTCAGGGATTCTTTCCGGATTCGTTATCGACGGGCAAGCGCTCCAGCAGTGCGTCAATGCGCGCGCGCGCCGCGTTCAAGCGCGAACGCAGGCTGTCCCGCTCCTGCCCCAGTTGTTGCACCTGTTCTTGCAGCAGGGCATTGGTGCGTTTGAGTTCATCGTGTCGCAGCAGCAAACGCTCAACGCGTTCCAATAAATCGGTCAGGCTTGGCATGGCGTCCCGGAGCTTTCTAGTCAATTGCCGATTGTAGGCGGCGGCCGTGGTCGCAGTCGTTGGCCACGTTGCAGACGCTGCACAAGGGCTGCCTCGCCTTGCAGACATAGCGGCCATGGAGAATCAGCCAATGGTGGGCGTCAACCATGAATTCAGGCGGAATGCGCTTCAGCAAGCCCATCTCGACCGCCAGAGGCGTTTTGCCCGGGGCCAAACCTGTACGGTTGCTGACTCTGAACAGATGGGTGTCCACCGCCATCGTGGGCTCGCCGAATGCTACGTTGAGCACCACATTGGCGGTCTTGCGGCCCACCCCCGGCAAGGCCTCCAGCGCGGCTCTGCTGCGTGGAACCTGGCCTTGATGCTGGTCGATCAAAATCTGGCAGGTCGCCAAAAGATGCCTGGCCTTGCTGTGGTAGAGGCCGATGGTGCGAATCTGCTCGCTCAAGCCCGCCAAGCCCAGCGCAAGAATTTTTTGAGGAGTGTTGGCGATGGGGAACAAGCGCCGCGTGGCCTTGTTGACGCCCACGTCGGTGGCTTGCGCGGACAAGAGCACGGCCGTCAACAATTCGAAAACGCTGGCATATTCCAACTCTGTCTGCGGGCTCGGATTGGCTGCGCGCAGGATTTCAAAAAAGTTTTGGATCTGCAAGCTGTTCATGGTTCAGCATTCTCCACTGCCTTGGCGTGGCAAAAGCTCAGGCATGATGACGCCCGTTGCGCAGCGGCTTCACGCGAGTGCAATTTTTGTGATCGACGGTGGCCAATAGATCGCCAACGTCGGTCAGCCAGGGACTTTTTCCAAAGCCAGCAGCTTTGTTGTTGTCTACGGCTCAAACGCGGCGTTCAACCCAATCCAGCATCTGACCCAATCAAGTAATTAGTTATGAATACGCCCCACAAGACGCATCTGACGGCAAAGCACTGGCTTGGGTTGCTGGGCCTGCTCCTGGTTTTGCGTCTGCTGTCATTGGGTGCCATGCCACTGACGGACCACACAGAAGCGCGTTACGCTGAAATTGCACGCCTGATGGTGGTGCAGGGCGACTGGATCAGTCCGCACATCACGCCCGATGAGGTGTTCTGGGCGAAACCTCCCTTGTCTACCTGGACGCAGGCTGCGGCCATGGCAGCCCTGGGCGTCAGCGAGTGGGCGGCTCGTTTGCCTGCGGTGGCGTGGAGTCTGTTGAGTCTGTGGGCTTTGGCGTGGATGTTGCGCGTGAGTTTGTCGGCCTTGCAGGTGTCTGTGGCCTTGGTGGCTTTGGTGTTGAGCCCCTTGTTTTTCATCAGCGCCGGTGCGGTGATGACCGACGCCACCTTGGGGGCCTGTGTGATGCTGGTGCAGGCGGCGTGGTGGCGGGTCTTGCAAAGCGAGGGGGCGGCGCGCACCAAATACGCCCGTGTTCTGGCACTTGGCATGGCCTTGGCGCTCTTGACCAAGGGACCCGCGGCGGCCGTGCTGGCCTTGTTGCCGATCTTGCTGCACGCGGGTTGGCGGCGGCACTGGCCGGTGGTGCTCAGCGTATTGCGCGACCCGTCCGTCTGGTTGATTTGCCTGGGCTTGTCTCTGCCTTGGTATGTGGTGGCTGAAATCAAGACGCCAGGGTTTTTGCAGTATTTCGTGCTGGGCGAACATGTGATGCGTTTCCTGCAGCCCGGCTGGACGGGCGACCGCTACGGGTTTGCGCACGCCCAACCGCGCGGCATTATTTGGGCGTTTACGGTGGTGGCGGCCTTGCCGGCGGTGGTGGTCATGCTGCTGCGTTTGGCAGGCTTGCGCTGGGGGCAGGGACGAGGCGCGGTGCAACGGCAGTTGGTGGCCTCGGGTGGCACTGAGTTGGCCAGTTATGCGGTGTGCATCGTGCTGGCGCCCTTGCTCTTGTTCAGCTTTGCCCGCAATCTCATTTTTACCTATGCCATGACAGCCTTGCCGGGCTTGGCCATTCTGGCGGTCCAAGTATTTTCTGAGCGCACGTTTGAGCACATCAAGGCCGGGGCCATCGCGGGTGTGCTGGGCTTGGTTTTTGCGTGGGCCTTCTTGATCAAGCTGCCTGAAATCGGGCGCCAGCACTCCGATCTGCCACTGATTCAGGCCTACGAGGCGGCGTGCCCTGCGCAAGATTGCCGCCTGAGCTATGTCAGAAAGCCGCCGTACTCTGCGTATTTCTACACCGCCGGGCGTCTGTATGCTGGCATGCCCGGTCAGCCCGGTGCGCCGGCCTTTGTCGTGCAGCCCTTTGCCAAAAATTCTTCGCCACCCATTGCTGCGCTGGCTTGCAACAAGGAACAATGTCTGCTGCGCGACGAAAGCGCTGCGACTAACTCACGCTGATGCCGATGCATTCGACTTATACGCCCCCACTCCATAGCACCCGTTCTCATGCGATGGCCTTGCCACCCATGCCTGCGTTTTCGCCCGAGGAGCGCGCGCAGCCAGGTTTGTTGTCAGTCGTGCTGCCGGCCTTCAATGAAGCCGCCAATCTGGCCTGGCTGTTGCCTGAGCTGACTCGGCAGTTGGCCGGTGTGGCGAGGCAGCTCGAACTGCTGGTCGTGGACGACGGCAGCAAAGATGACACCGTGCTGTTGGTTCACAGCTTGATTCAGCAAGGCCTGCCGGTGCGGCTTTTGCGCCTGTCCCGCAACTTCGGCAAAGAAGCTGCGCTGACGGCCGGGTTGGATGCCGCAGAGGGTGACGTCGTGTTGACGATGGACTCTGACGGGCAACACCCTATCGCCACGGTGATGCAAATGCTGCCCGCCTGGCGAGAAGGCTTTGACGTGGTGTACGGCGTGCAAACCGGGCGGCGTGAGTCGCAGTCGGCGGCCCGGCGCGGGTATACCAAGTTTTTCTATTGGCTGATGCAACGCGATTCGCGCTTTGAATTGCCATCGGATGCCGGCGATTTCAGACTGCTCGACCGCCGCGTCGTGCTGGCCTTGCGCAGTTTGCCCGAGCGTGCCCGCTACATGAAGGGCTTGTTCGCTTGGGTGGGTTTCAAGTCGAAGGCCATTGAATTTGTGCCTGACGCGCGGGCACATGGCGAGACCACGTTCGACTTCATGCGCCTGATGTCGCTGGCCGTGGTGGGGCTGACGGCGTTCAGCAAAGTGCCGCTGCGCATGGTGTCGATGCTGGGCTTTGTGGTGTCGATCGCCTCGGGCGTTTTCGGTTGTTGGATCATTTTGGAGAAGGCGCTGTTCGGCAATCCGATCTCTGGTTTCGCCACCTTGGCGGCGTCGATCACCTTCCTGGCAGGTGTGCAGTTATTGTGTCTGGGCATCATTGCTGAATACCTTGGCCGGGTATTTGACGAGGTGAAACAGCGCCCCCTGTATCTCGTGCAGGAATTGACTCCCCCGTTGGACGCACCGGAGGAAGTTTGAACTCCTTGCTTTGGTTTGGCCTGGTGGGCGCCAGCGCTGCGGCGGTCCACTTTATGGTTGTTTGGTTGCTGGTATCGCAATGGCAGGTGGCAGCGTTGGCGGCCAATGTGCTTGGATTTTTGCTCGCGTTCTGGGTGAGCTTTGTGGGGCATCACCGTTTGAGCTTCGCGGCGCAGCAGGCCACTGTGCGGACCTCTTTGCCGCGGTTTGCCTTGGTGGCAAGTCTTGGCTTTGTCAGCAATGAGTTGCTCTACGCACTCTTGCTGAGTTGGGGAATGGAATATCGTTTGGCCTTGTTCGCGGTGCTGGTGGCGGTTGCGGTGATGACGTTTGTGTTGAGCCGGTTCTGGGCCTTTCGAGCCCGGTCGTCGCTGCCGTGAAACGCATTCAGATTTGCGCCGACGACTACGGCTTCGACGATGCGGTCAGCCGGGGCATTCTCGATTGCATCGATGCCGGGCGCATCAGCGCGACCAGTTGCATGGTGCTGTCACCCGTTTGGGCCGATTGGGCGGGCGCCCTGCGCGAGCGCAGCGGTGCGGCAGACTATGGCTTGCATCTCGATATCAACGAGTTTGCCGACTATGCGCCGGGGCAAGGCTTGTCCGCATGGATCCGCCAGGGCTATTTCAGACAGTTGGATCGATCGCAACTGCGCAGTTGGATCGCGACGCAACTGGATGCTTTTGAAGCACAAATGAAGCGTGCACCCGACTACGTTGACGGCCACCAGCACGTGCATCAACTGCCACAGTTGAGAGAAGAATTATTGCGCGCGGTGACTCAGCGTTATGGGCCGCGTTGTGCGGTTCGGTCGACGCAAACCCGGGTTTGGCGTGGCAGCAAGGCGGCTGTGATTGCGGCCTTGGGCTCCGCGGCATTGCGACGGGGTGCGCGCAAGGCAGGTTTGCGTGCCAACCGTGACTTTGCAGGTGTTTATGGTTTTGAGGCGACAGCCTCCTTCAGTGAACTGGCTGCTGGCTGGCTGGCGTCACTGCCAGATGGTGGCTTGATGATGACGCACCCCGGCCAAAACGGTGCCACGCAAACCCGCCATGATCCGATTCGAGCTGCACGGGTGCGTGAGTGGCAATTCTGGATGGGCGAAGAGGCTGGCGAGCTGCTGGCCAGCCTGGGTGTGCAGTTGGGCATGAGCGAGGACTGGCCGCTGGCTTGATTGGAGCCGCCTGCGTCGTGGTGATTTGCGTTGGTAGGCCGCTCACTGCAGGCTCAGCCAGGGGAAATCGTCCCAATTGATCAGCGCGCGTCTTTAGGGATTGCCTGCCCGGTCCTACCGCCCCTGCGGACTACTTTGCGCGCGGGCGCGGGCGCGGGCCAATGCGGCTTCGATGATGGCGCGTTTGCGGTCCAGTTCAGTAGGTTCAGTGATCTTGGATGCAGCGGCCAAGTCAGCCAGCTTGGCTTCGGCCTTGGCTTGCAGGCGTGCATTGTTTTCAGACCTTGCGCGGGTGTCACGCAGTTTGTGAAAGGCGTAGCGCTCGCGTGCTTGATCCGCTTGCTCGGGACTCCAGGCGGCCCATGCGCTGCGGTCTTCCGTGACATTGATCAGGGCAATGCAATCGACTGGGCAGGCCGGCACACACAACTCACAGCCTGTGCATTGGTCCGCCACAACCAAATGCATAGCCTTTGGCGCGCCCACGATGCAGTCGACCGGGCAGGCTTTGATGCACAGCGTGCAGCCGATGCACCAAGCTTCATCGATCACCGCCAGGGTGCGCGGGCCTTCAACGCCGTGTTCCGCGCTGAGGGGCAGGCGCGGCTGCCCCATCAGGGCGGCCAGGCGAGCGACCCCTTCATCACCGCCTGGCGGGCATTGGTTGATGCCCGCCAAGCCTTGAGCCACGGCCTGCGCATAGCTGTGGCAGTCCGGGTAGCCGCACCGGGTGCACTGCGTTTGGGGCAGGGCAGCGTCGATGCGGGCTGTCAGGCTTTCGGTGGCGCTGTCAGTATTGAGTGAGCAGGATGGGATCAAGCGGGTTTCTTGCTGCGGCTGGTTCGCGAGGGTGTGGGTGCCTGGGCTGCTTTGGTTGCTGGCACCGCGGACACCTTGGGTCCCACAGGGGTCTCCGCTGCGGCTCGTACGGCAGGCTCTGCCGCTTGCACGGCGTTAGGCTTGTCGTAGGAAAGGATGAAGCTCTTCACTTCGGGATAAACATTCTCGCGCCAGCGACGGCCCGAGAAAATCCCGTAATGGCCCGCGCCAACGGCGTCGTAGTGGAACTGGTGCTCTTTGGGTACGCTGGCACACAGCTCATGGGCCGCGCGCGTTTGGCCTGCACCGGAGATATCGTCCAACTCGCCTTCAATGGTCAGCAAGGCGGTGCCGGTGATGTCCTGCGGGCGAACCTGCTGGCCATTGACGAACCAAGTCCCGTTGACCAAGGAGAAATCCTGGAATACGACCCGGATGGTGTCGAGGTAATACTCGGCCGGCATGTCCAGCACGGCGTTGTATTCGTCGTAGAACTGGCGATGCGAGTCGGCGCTGTCGTCATCACCTCGAACCAGATCGAGGAAGTAGTCGTAGTGGGAGGTGACATGCCGGTCGGGGTTCATTGCCACGAAGCCGGTGTGCTGCAAGAAGCCGGGATAGACGGCTCGCCCAGCGCCCGGGAAATTGGTCGGGACGCGGTAGATGACATTGTTCTCGAACCAGCTGTAGCTGCGGTTCATGGCCAGATTGTTGACTGCAGTCGGGCTGCGGCGGGCATCAATGGGGCCACCCATCATGGTCATACTGCGGGGCGTTTGCTCGCCTGCCGACGCCATCAAGGAGATGGCGGCCAGCACCGGCACTGTGGGCTGACACACCGAAATCACATGGCAGTCGGGCCCGACGTGGCGGATGAAATCCTGGACATACGCGATGTAGTCGTCCAGATGGAAGGCGCCCACTTCTAGCGGCACCATACGGGCGTCGGTCCAGTCGGTGATGAACACCTTGTGGTCCTTCAACAACTGCCGAACCGTGTCGCGCAGCAAGGTACTGTGGTGACCCGACAGCGGCGCCACGACCAACACGGTGGGCTGGTCTTTCATCTTCTGCAGCACGGCCGGGTCGTCTGTGTAGCGCTTGAAACGCAACAGGCGGCAGAAGGGTTTGGTGACAGGAATCAACTCCTGCACCGCCACCTCGACACCGTCTACCTCCACGCCCCGAATGCCAAACTCAGGCTTTTCGTAGTCTTTGGCCAGCCGGTGCATCAAATCCAGACCTGCCGACACCCGCTGGGACAATGGCGAATGCGAGAACGGCGACAGGGGGTGGCTGTAAAGTTTGGCCGATGCGCTGGCGAACTCCGAGAAGGGGCTCATCAAGGCGCGCTGAGTTTCAAAGAGTTGATACAGCATGGGATGGACTCGGGTTGGCGGAAAGGTGAATTCTGGTCATCATGCCAGAATTTGTGCGCTGCAGCATTTTAACAAAAGAATGAAAACAGGCCAGATCTGCTTTTACGTCGCCTGGCTTGTAAGAAACTTACACAAGATTTTGAGCCTCCCCTTGGCGACCGCCAAGCACCCGGCTGAGTTTGAAGCTCTCGCCTGAGGGAGTAATGCGCATTTGGATTCGACTTTTGCGGCCGCAAAGCACTGCGGGCCACCTCTTGCAAGGTGACCCGCAGTGAGTGGGCGAGTTGGTGCCGGCAGTTTGACGAGTTAGGCCTGCATGACTGCTGCCATAGCCTGAGCCACAGCGGGCAGGTTTTTGGTGTTCAACGCGGCCACGCAAATGCGGCCAGAGTCAACACCATAAATGCCAAACTCACTGCGCAGGCGCTGCATTTGCGCGGCATTCAGGCCTGAGTAGCTGAACATGCCCTTTTGGCGCGTCACGAAACTCAGGTCGGTGGTCACACCCGCGGTATTCAGGGCCTCAACGAGCGCTGAGCGCATCGCGCGGATGCGCAGACGCATGCCAGCCAGTTCCTCCTCCCACAGCGCGCGAAGCGCCGGCGTGCCCAGCACCATAGCCACAACTTGCGCGCCATGCGTGGGAGGGTTGGAGTAGTTGGTGCGAATCACGATTTTCAGCTGACTCAGGACGCGGGTGCATTCTTCGGCCGAAGCGCAAACCACGCTCAGGGCGCCAACGCGCTCGCCGTACAGCGAGAAGCTCTTGGAGAAGCTGGTGGAGACAAAGAAGTCCAGGCCGGCGGCCAGAAATTGCTGGATCACGGCGCCGTCTTCGGCGATGCCTTCGCCAAAGCCTTGGTAGGCCATGTCGAGAAAGGCCACCAGGTTGCGGGCTTTGACGGCTGCCACCACTTGCGCCCATTGGGCGGGGCTGAGGTCATAGCCGGTCGGGTTGTGGCAGCAGGCGTGCAGCACGACCACGGTGCCCTCGGCTGCGGCATTCAAGGCGGCTAGCATGCCGTCGAAGTTGATGCCCAGTTGATCGGCGTCGTAGTACGGATAGCTGCCGACTTGAAACCCAGCGTTGGTGAACAGCGCGCGGTGGTTTTCCCAGCTGGGGTCGGAAATCAGCACTTGTGCGCCCGGGTTCAGGCGCTTGAGAAAGTCGGCGCCGATCTTCAGGCCGCCGGTGCCCCCAATGGCCTGCACGGTGGCGACGCGATGGTCCTGAACCACGGCGCTGTCGGCGCCAAACACGAGGCCCTGCACGGCTTTGTCATAGGCGGCAATGCCGTCGATCGGCAGATAGCCGCGAGCCTTCGGGTCGGCCTGCATGGCGGCTTCAGCTTGGGCGACGCACTTCAACAGAGGCAATTTGCCGTTTTCGTCGAAGTAGACGCCCACGCCCAAGTTGACCTTGGCGGGGTTGGTGTCAGCGTTGAATTGCTCATTGAGACCCAGGATGGGGTCGCGGGGGGCCATTTCGACGGCGGCAAACAAAGACATGGGGATTCCTGACGGGACGTTGGCGGTATCAAGGGAAAAGTGGAGCTTGACAGGACTTGCGCGCGGCTCCCGCACGAAACGGGGCCGACTGCGCTAATCTGTCAGGTTGCGCAGCGGTCCCGATTTTAGGGGCTGCCACGTCGGCTTTTGCCGGTTTTCCGGTTGCCGCCATGATTCAGGAACCCCAGCATGCAAGATTCATCGTCCGTCAGTCTCATTGACGAAGCCAACGAGCAGGCAGATCGGCCGAAGGGCGAGTTCGTCTCTTTCGAAGGCTCGCCGTTTGAGCTGTTTCAGCCTTTTCCGCCTGCGGGTGACCAGCCCACGGCCATTGCGCAACTGTGCGAGGGCATCAACGACGGCCTGAGTTTTCAGACGCTGCTGGGTGTGACCGGGTCGGGCAAAACCTTCACCATGGCCAATGTGATTGCCCGTCTAGGGCGCCCGGCCATCATCTTTGCGCCCAACAAGACGCTGGCGGCGCAGTTGTACAGCGAGTTCCGCGATTTCTTTCCCAACAATGCGGTGGAGTACTTCGTTAGTTACTACGACTACTACCAGCCCGAGGCCTATGTGCCGCAGCGCGATCTCTTCATTGAGAAGGACAGCGCCATCAACGAACACATTGAGCAGTTGCGGCTGTCGGCCACCAAGAGCCTGATGGAGAGGCGCGACGTGGTGATCGTGGCCTCGGTCTCGGCCATCTACGGTATCGGCAATCCGGCGGACTATCACCAGATGGTGATGACACTGCGCATCGGCGACAAGATGGGGCAGCGCGACGTGATTGCGCAGCTGATTCGCATGCAATACACCCGCAACGAGGTGGAGTTCAGCCGCGGCGCGTTTCGGGTGCGCGGCGACACCATTGATGTCTTTCCTGCTGAGCATTCTGAGTTGGCCTTGCGCATCGAGCTGTTCGACGATGAGATCGAAACCCTGCAACTCTTCGACCCGCTCACGGGCAAGGTTAGGCAGAAGATTGTGCGCTTCACCGTATACCCCAGCAGTCATTACGTGACGCCGCGAGAACGCGTGCTGGCCGCGATGGACGGCATCAAGGAGGAATTGCGGGTACGGCTTGGCGAGTTCGTGCGTGATGGCAAGTTGGTGGAGGCGCAGCGGCTGGAGCAGCGCACCCGGTTCGACCTGGAAATGCTGCAAGAAGTGGGGCATTGCAAGGGGATTGAGAACTACACCCGGCATCTGTCGGGGGCGCAGCCTGGTGAGGCACCGCCTACGTTGATCGACTATCTGCCGCCCGACGCTTTGATGTTTTTGGACGAGAGTCACGTGCTGATCGGCCAGTTCGGCGGTATGTACAACGGCGACCGGGCGCGCAAGACGACGCTCGTGGAATATGGCTTTCGGCTGCCTTCGGCGTTGGACAATCGGCCGCTCAAATTCGATGAGTTCGAGCGCAAGATGCGGCAGGCGGTGTTTGTGACAGCAACACCGGCGGTCTACGAAAAAGACAATTCCGGCCAAATTGTTGAGCAGGTGGTGCGTCCCACAGGTCTGGTGGACCCGGTGGTGGAGGTGCGCCCAGCCACGCACCAGGTCGACGACGTGCTGCAGGAGATTCGCGAACGCGTGGACGTCAGCGAGCGTGTGTTGATCACGACCTTGACCAAACGCATGGCTGAGCAACTGACGGATTACCTCAGCGACAACGGCGTTAAGGTGCGTTATTTGCACTCTGACATCGACACCGTGGAGCGGGTGGAAATTCTGCGCGATCTGCGGCTTGGCGCCTTTGATGTGCTGGTGGGCATCAACCTGCTGCGGGAGGGGCTCGACATTCCAGAGGTGTCGCTCGTCGCCATTTTGGATGCCGACAAAGAGGGCTTCTTGCGATCCGAGCGCAGCTTGATTCAGACCATTGGGCGGTCGGCCCGTAATCTGCGGGGTAAGGCGATTCTTTATGCCGATCGCATCACCGATTCAATGCGCCGCGCCATGGATGAAACCGAGCGTCGCCGGACCAAGCAGCTGGCGTTCAACGAGGCCAATGGCATCACGCCACGCTCCATTGTCAAGCGCATCAAGGACATGATTGACGGCGTGTATTCGGAAAAGTCCGGGCGCGATGATCAAAAGCTGCTGCAGGCAGCTGCCGTTGAAGAGTTGTCCGAGAAAGACCTCAGCAAGCGCATGGCCTTGCTGGAGAAGCAAATGCTGGAGCACGCACGCAATCTGGAGTTTGAAAAAGCGGCGCGGGTCCGTGACCAATTGGCGGCGCTTCGCGAGCAGGCCTTTGGCGCCGTGGTGCATGACCACATTCAGCCCAACGCCTCGTCCTAATCCGTCCAAAAGGCCTGGATATTGGGTGGTGCAACGAAGTCGGCTGCAAGGTTTGCAGTAATTGAGTAAAATGGTCGGAAATAGGCCAGGGTATACCCGCGAAGACCATTTCGCTGAGGTTCCTGCCCGGCATTTCGCGCGTTTGCGAGGTGTCTCGGCTTTGTTGCGCGAAGGAGTGTTTGATGCGTCTCACCACCAAAGGTCGTTTTGCCGTTACCGCGATGATTGATCTGGCCCTGCGAGAAAACAGCGGGCCGGTGGCACTTGCGGCAATCAGCCAACGCCAGCAAATTTCGCTGTCCTACCTGGAGCAGTTGTTCGGCAAGCTGCGCCGCCATGAACTCGTGGAAAGCACGCGGGGCCCGGGCGGCGGCTATTCGTTGGGCCGCAAATCCAGTGAAATCACCGTGGCCGACATCATTGTGGCGGTGGATGAACCCATCGACGCCACCGGGTGCGGTGGCCATGAAAACTGCATGGGCGAGAACACAGGCAAGTGCATCACGCACGAACTGTGGACCAGCCTGAATGCGAAAATGATCGAATACCTGGACTCGGTCTCTCTGCGCAAGTTGGTGGAAGACCAAGTGGCCAAGGGCGTAACGATTGAGGAAGCCTCGATCAAACGTGCCATTTCCAGCCAACCCGTGGTCAAACCGATTCGGGTGACCGCCCCCAATTCCGTGTTCGCCCTGGGCAACGCTTTCAACAAGTAAGCCAGGCCGCGCCTTATTCAATTTTTCTGCCACTCATCAAAATGACACCGCATTTCCCCATCTATATGGACTACGGCGCGACCACGCCGGTCGACCCCCGTGTTGTGAGCGCCATGGTGCCTTGGCTCGGCGAGCATTTTGGCAACCCTTCCTCGCGCAGCCATGCCTGGGGCTGGGAGGCTGAGGCGATTGTTGAAAAGTCTCGCGAGCAGGTGGCAGCCTTGATCGGGGCTGATCCGCGTGAAATTGTCTGGACATCGGGCGCAACCGAGTCGATCAACCTCGCCATCAAGGGCGCGGCGAACTTTTACAAGAGCCGTGGCAAGCACATCATCACCCTGAAGACGGAACACAAGGCGGTGTTGGACACCTGCCGCGAGTTGGAGCGTCAGGGTTTCGAGGTGAGCTATCTCGACGTTGAAGAAAACGGGCTGCTTGATCTTGATAAATTCAAGGCGGCGATCCGGCCCGACACCATTCTGGTTTCGGTGCTGTTCGTTAACAATGAAATTGGGGTCATTCAAGACATCGTTGCGATTGGCAACCTGTGCCGCGAGCGTGGCATCATTTTTCACGTTGACGCGGCGCAAGCCACCGGCAAGGTCGAGATCAATGTGGCCGAGTTGCCGGTTGACCTGATGAGCCTGGCTTCGCACAAGACCTACGGCCCCAAGGGCATCGGCGCCTTGTTCGTGCGCCGCAAGCCGCGTGTGCGCTTGGAAGCACAAATGCACGGTGGCGGTCATGAGCGTGGCATGCGCTCGGGCACCCTGGCCACCCACCAGATCGTGGGCATGGGTGAGGCTTTCCGCATTGCGCGTGAAGAAATGGCCGAGGACAACGCACGTATCGGCGCCTTGCACAAGCGCCTGTTGGCTGGCTTGCAAGACATCGAGCAGGTGTTTGTCAACGGCGATCTCGAGCGCCGTGTGCCGCACAACCTGAACATCTCCTTCAACTATGTGGAGGGCGAGTCGCTGATCATGGGCGTGAAGGGCTTGGCCGTGTCGTCGGGCTCGGCGTGTACCTCCGCGAGTCTGGAGCCCAGCTATGTACTGCGCGCACTGGGCCGCAGCGACGAGTTGGCGCACTCCAGCCTGCGCATGACGATTGGCCGCTTCACCACCGAAGAAGAAATCGACTACGCCATCGCCACGTTGAAAGACCGTGTGGCCAAGCTGCGTGAGCTATCGCCTTTGTGGGATATGTACAAAGACGGCATCGACATCAGCGCGATCCAGTGGGCCGCCCACTGACGACGAATTTGGGGCTGCGTTGTGTCGCAGCCGTTTCCACAGGCCCGGCCCCTTTGGGGCGGGCCTTGTGGATGTGTAAAGACTGCAAGATTGGAGAACATCATGGCTTACAGCGAAAAGGTCGTAGACCACTATGAAAACCCACGTAATGTGGGCGCCTTCGAAAAGGGCGATGACTCCGTGGGTACCGGCATGGTGGGCGCGCCCGCCTGCGGCGATGTGATGAAGTTGCAGATCAAGGTCAATCCGGTCACGGGTTTGATTGAGGACGCCAAGTTCAAAACCTATGGCTGCGGCTCGGCCATTGCGTCGAGCTCCTTGGTGACGGAGTGGGTCAAGGGCAAATCCTTGGATCAGGCGCTGGACATCAAGAACACCGAGATTGCCGAAGAGCTGGCGTTGCCGCCCGTGAAGATCCACTGCTCCATCCTGGCTGAAGATGCCATCAAGGCCGCAGTGGACGACTACCGTGCCAAGCATGGCACTGTCGCCCAGTAAATTGACATATTTGGAAAAAGAGAAGGATTGCGCATGTCAGTGACCTTGACTGAGGCGGCTGCACGCCACGTGACGCGCTATATCGCCAAGCGTGGGCGTGGCGTCGGCGTGCGTTTGGGTGTGAAGACCACCGGCTGTTCAGGCTTGGCCTACAAGCTGGAATATGCCGACGAAGTGGCCGCTGAAGACGTGGTGTTCGAAGGCCATGGCGTGAAAATCCTGATCGATCCTAAAAGCCTGCCTTATCTGGATGGGACGGAGTTGGACTTTGTTCGCGAGGGCTTGAATGAAGGTTTCAAGTTCCGCAACCCCCGCGAGAAGGATCGCTGCGGTTGTGGTGAGTCCTTCCGCGTGTAAAGTATTGCGCCCGCGGTTGGACGGTCGGTGCACACAGCGCGGCGCAGTGCCGCGCTTTTTTCTGGCCTCCAATATCTATAGAAACCTTGGCAGTCAATCACCATGAACCTCAGTGACGACGATTTCAGTCTGTTTGGGCTCCCCCATCGGCAGGCTCAGGATCGGGCCGAAATTGACGCGCGCTGGAAGGCCTTGCAGGCCAAGGTGCATCCGGATCGATTCGTTGCCGAAGGCGCTGCGGCGCAACGCCTGGCCATGCAATGGGCCATGCGGGTGAATGAAGCGCAGCAGCGTTTGAGGGATCCACTCAAGCGCGCCGCCTATTTGTGCGAGTTGCGCGGCGCGGCACTGCAGGCTGAGAGCAATACGCGCATGCCTGCGGCTTTCTTGATGGAGCAGATGGCTTGGCGAGAGGGTCTGGATGAGGCGCGCGGCGCTGCTGAGGTTCAGGCGATAGACGATGAGGTGGCCGCGCGCGAGCAGGCGCTGCTGGCGCGTGTGCAGCAATTGCTCGATGAGGAGAATGACGCAGTGGCGGCCGCCGAACAAGTGCGCGCCTTGATGTTCATTCACCGTTTCCGTGCCGATATCGATCGGCGTCTGGACGCCCTCGGGCAATAAATTTCGACGGGCGTTTGGGCGCCCTGATTAAAAAGAACATGGCACTCCTGCAAATTTCAGAACCGGGTCAATCGCCCAATCCCCACGAGCGGCGGGTCGCTGTCGGCATTGACTTGGGCACCACCCATTCTTTGGTGGCCGCGGTGCGCCACGGTGTGTCGGAGTGCCTGGTGGACGAACACGGGCGGGTGATTTTGCCGTCGGCGGTTCGCTATCTGGACGAGGGCCGCCGGCAAATTGGCGCGGAGGCACTGGCCGCGCAGGCCGAGGACCCCGAAAACACGGTGGTCTCGGTCAAGCGTTTCATGGGTCGTCGCCTGCAAGACATCGGGGAGTCGCGGCAGTTGCCGTACCGGTTTGAAGACACCCCGGGCATGTTGTCCTTGCACACGCGGCATGGCCTGAAATCTCCGGTTGAAATTTCAGCCGAGATATTGGCAACCTTGCGTTTCCGCGCTGAAGACACCTTTGCCGACGACGTGTTTGGCGCGGTGATCACGGTGCCGGCCTACTTTGACGACGCACAGCGCCAGGCGACCAAAGATGCCGCTCAAATGGCGGGTTTGAACGTGCTGCGCCTGATCAACGAGCCCACCGCGGCGGCCATCGCCTACGGGCTGGACAATGCCAGCGAAGGTTTGTATGCGGTCTACGACTTGGGGGGCGGCACCTTCGATATTTCATTGCTGCGCTTGAGCCGTGGTGTGTTCGAAGTGGTTGCCACCGGTGGCGACGCGGCCTTGGGTGGAGATGACTTTGACAGTGTGCTGGCGCAGTGGGCGTTGGCGCAGGCCGGGCTAACGCCGGAGACGGCTCACGACAAACGGGCGGTGCTGGTGGCGGCACGCGTGGCCAAAGAGCAACTGTCGAGCCAGGATGCGGTTCAGTTGCAAGCCGTGCTCGATGTGGGGTCTTTGAATGTGACCATCAGCCGCGCGCAATTCGAGGCACTGGCCGAGCCGCTGCTGACCAAAACCCTGACGGCAGTGCGCCGCGTTTTGCGCGACGCCAAGGTGAAGGCGGACGAAGTGCAGGGCACCGTGATGGTGGGCGGATCAACCCGCATGCCGTGTGTGCGTACGGCGGTCAGTGCGCTGTTTGGGCGCGAGGTGCTGGTCAATCTGAATCCGGACGAAGTGGTTGCCCAAGGCGCGGCGATTCAGGCGAATCAATTGGCTGGGAATGCCGCGGACGGCGACATCTTGTTGCTGGACGTGATTCCGCTGTCTCTTGGCTTAGAGACCATGGGGGGGCTGGTTGAGCGCATCATCGAGCGCAATGCCACCATTCCCGTGGCCAAGGCGCAGGACTTCACCACCTTCAAAGACGGTCAAACGGCCTTGGCGGTGCACGTGTTGCAAGGCGAGCGGGAATTGGTGAGCGAATGCCGCTCGCTTGCACGCTTTGAGCTGCGCGGCATTCCGCCCATGGTGGCCGGCGCTGCGCGCATTCGCGTCACCTTTCAGGTCGATGCCGACGGCTTGCTGAGCGTCTCCGCCAAGGAGATGGTGTCCGGCGTTGAGGCGGCGGTGCAGGTCAAGCCCAGTTACGGTTTGTCTGACGAACAAATTGCCAGCATGCTGAAAGACGGTTTCTCTAGTGCCGAAACCGATATGGCCGCACGCAAGTTGCGAGAGGCCCGGGTTGAGGCTGAGCGCATGTTGCTGGCCACCCAGTCGGCCTTGGCTGCAGACGGTGACCTGCTGAACGCCGCTGAACTGGCGGTGCTTGCCACATTGCAGCAAGGCTTGGCCGACGCAGCGCTAACGGAGGATGCCAACGCCATCGACGTGGCGGTCAAGGCGCTGGCCGATGGCACCGAAGGCTTTGCCGCCGCCCGCATGAATCGCGGAATTCACAAGGCCCTGACCGGCCGAAGCATCGAACAAATCTAGCCCGATCAGATCAAGGACGGCTCGCCATGCCCATCATTAAAATTTTGCCGCACCCTGAGTATTGCCCTGAAGGCACGTCGGTCAGCGCACCGGCCGGAACCTCCATCTGCGAGGCGCTGTTGGACAACCACATCGCCATCGAGCATGCTTGCGACATGGTGTGCGCCTGCACCACCTGTCACGTGGTTGTGCGTGTCGGGCAGCGTTCGCTCTCGGAAATGGAAGAGGGTGAAGAAGACATGCTGGACCGCGCTTGGGGCCTGGAGCCCGATTCGCGCCTCAGTTGCCAGGCCATTCTGGGCCTGGCGGACGTGACCATCGAGATCCCCAAGTACTCGATCAATCACGCCAAAGAAAATCACTGAGCGAACAGGCGGCCACCATCATGCTGGTTCTGGGGTTTGAGTCTTCCTGCGACGAAACAGGGGTTGCACTGGTCAAGGTGCCAGAGCAGGGCGCGCCGCAATTGCTGGCGCAGGCGCTGCACAGCCAGATCAGCATGCATCAGGCTTATGGTGGTGTGGTGCCGGAATTGGCCTCGCGCGACCATATCCGCCGCGTCTTGCCTTTGACCCGTGAGGTCTTGTCGCAAGCCCAGGTGAGCCTGCAGGATGTCGACGTGATCGCCTACACGCAAGGCCCTGGTCTGGCCGGTGCCTTGTTGGTGGGGGCGGGTGTGGCGGTGGCCTTGGCTGCGGCATTGGAGAAGCCGACGCTGGGCATCCATCACCTGGAAGGGCATTTGCTGTCGCCCTTCTTGTCGGCTGACGCGCCGGAGTTTCCCTTTGTCGCCTTGCTGGTTTCAGGCGGCCATACCCAACTGATGCGTGTCACGGAGGTGGGGCATTACGAAATTTTGGGCGAAACCATTGATGACGCCGCAGGCGAGGCATTCGACAAGAGCGCCAAACTGCTGGGCTTGCCCTATCCCGGTGGCCCCCACCTCGCCAAGCTGGCCTTGAGTGGCGATGCGCTGGCATTCACGTTGCCGCGTCCCTTGTTGCACAGCGGCAAACCTGATTTCAGTTTTGCCGGCTTGAAAACCGCGGTGTTGACCCAGGTCAAGCGCTTGGGTGACAGCCCGAGCGATCAGCAAAAGGCCGACCTCGCTGCTGCCACGCAGGCCGCAATCGTCGAGGTGCTGGTAAAAAAATCAATGCTCGCGCTGAAGCAAACAGGCCTCAAACGCCTGGTGGTTGCCGGTGGCGTGGGTGCCAACAGCCTGTTGCGTGAACAACTCAATGCAGCTTGCGCCAAACGCGGCGTGCGCGTGCATTACCCTGAGCTGAGTCTGTGCACCGACAACGGAGCCATGATTGCCATGGCTGCGGCCATGCGGCTGCAGCGGGGCGTCGCGACGCTGCAGCCCGGCCAAGCCGGTGCAGGTGGGTTTGAAGTGCGCCCCCGGTGGCCTTTGGATATGCGAGTCGCATAGCCGCTTGCCGGGAGAGGGGGGGCGACGCCGGCTGCGTTCTCCGAGGTTCAGCTGACCGTCAGATGGCTGGGGCCGCTGGCTTCGCGCTTGAGCAGGGTCAAGGTCAATACACCGTTTTCCAGGCGTGCGGTAGAGCCCGTCTGATTCAACTCTTGTGGCAAGGTCACTTTGCGGGAAAAGCGGGTAACGGCACGCTCCCGGTGAAGGGCGCGGGGCGCGTTTTCTGCAGCAGGCTCAGGCTTACTTTGTTCGCCGTCGATGCTGACGTGGCGGCCGTCGATGGCGATTTTCACCGCCTCCTTGGTGACGCCGGGCATGTCGAGTTGCAGGATATAAGCGAGATCGGTTTCGGCTGCATCCAGCGCCGGGCTGCGCAGCGCGACGGCGCCTTCGTCCTGGCCATTGAACATGCGTTCAATTTGTGCCGAGAGCTCGCTGGCTTGACGATGGCGCAGGGTGGGGCGGCTGGTGACTGGAAAAACAAACATGCTGGACTCCTGTGATGACTGAGGTTGCAGGGGTGCGGCATGGATTCCGCCGTAAAGGCGCTGGTTGGCATCCCCTTGCTGGACTACATGGGCCTGCCAAAAACCGAATCAAGGGTGATAAAAATATTCTCAAACCCTAGCTTGGAAGCGCTGGACTTGTCCCGACATGGGCGGGCTGCTCAAATGTGAAGGGGCGCTCATGGCCCAAAGCTTGGGGGTGTTTGCGTTCTGGTCTATAATCGACAGGTTTTGTTGTTAGGCTTTCCTGTGCCCTTCGTTTTTGGGGTGCGGTAGCCGGGCAGCAGATCAAGATCGAAAGATCGAAAGATCGAAAGATCGAAGAAGAGAGCACGGCTCGGGTTGGTTTCACCCGTGTCCGCAAGTCAAACCAATGGAAACCGTTTGTGTGTCGCGATTTTGTTGCGGCCCGGCGGCTTCCGACATTCAAGGAACGCAAACATGTCAGTCGCCGATCTGAACAAGGCAGAAATCGTCAAGGCAAACGCTCGCAGCGCCAACGACACCGGCTCGCCGGAAGTCCAAGTGGCTCTGCTGACCGCTCGCATCAACGGTCTGATGCCTCACTTCAAGGCCAATATGAAGGACCACCACAGCCGTCGTGGTTTGCTGAAGATGGTCAACACGCGTAAGAGCTTGTTGTCCTACCTGAAGTCCAAAGACGCCACACGTTATACCGAACTGATCCAGAAGCTGGGTCTGCGCAAGTAATTTCCGTGTGAAACAAGAGAGCCTGTCTGGGTATTTCGCCTGCACAGGCTCTTTGTTTTTTGAGCGACTCGCGTGAGTGGCGCAAAGATCGACGTTGTTGTTGATCTGTCGTAAGTACGAA
The DNA here is from genome assembly GCF_028595305.1 of Roseateles koreensis. Lineage (GTDB taxonomy): Bacteria > Pseudomonadota > Gammaproteobacteria > Burkholderiales > Burkholderiaceae_C > Paucibacter_A > Paucibacter_A koreensis. The sequence goes on from NZ_JAQQXS010000006.1 coordinate 52,481, forward strand.
GTTTGTTTCGGAGTTGAGCTGACGTGGCGCTGCTGTGTCATTCCAAAGCTTCTGCAGTCATCGGGCTGATCAGACGCACTGGAATGGCATCCCGCCAAACCCAGACTCACTCCCGGTCATGGGGCGGGCCGCCAAGCCGCCCCGTAACAGCCTAGGGCGCCGCGCAATGCAGGCCCCAGGCCAAGAGGAGAGACACGATGGGTTTGTTCAATAAAGTCACCAAGACCTTCCAATGGGGTAACCATGCCGTGACGATGGAAACGGGCGAGATTGCCCGCCAATCCAGCGGCGCCGTGGTTGTGGACATTGAAGGCACCGTGGTGCTGGCCACCGTGGTCGCCAAGACTGAGGCCAAGGCCGGGCAAGATTTCTTCCCGTTGACCGTGGACTATCTGGAAAAGACCTACGCCGCCGGCAAGATCCCCGGCAGCTTCTTCAAACGTGAAGGCCGCCCCAGCGAGCTGGAAACGTTGACCAGCCGCCTGATCGACCGCCCGATTCGTCCGCTGTTCCCTGAAGGTTTCTACAACGAAGTTCAGGTGGTTGTTCACGTGCTGTCGCTGAACCCTGAGGTGCAGGCCGACATCGCCGCCCTTATCGCTTCCAGCGCCGCGTTGGCTGTGTCCGGCATTCCGTTCAATGGCCCAATCGGCGCTGCGCGCGTGGGCTATGTCAATGGCGAGTACATCCTCAACCCCGGCAAGACCGAGCTGGTGAACAGCAAGATGGACCTGGTTGTCGCCGGTACGCAAGCTGCCGTGCTGATGGTGGAATCGGAAGCCGACGCCTTGAGCGAAGAAGTCATGCTGGGCGCTGTGGTGTTCGGTCATGAGCAAGGCAATGTCGCCATCGCCGCCATCAACGAGTTGGTGCGTGAAGCCGGCAAGCCGGTTTGGGATTGGCAAGCTCCGGCCAAGAACGAGCCGCTGATCGCCAAGGTTGGCGCCCTGGCCGACGAGGCCCTGGCCGCTGCCTACCAAATCCGCAACAAGCAAGCCCGCACGCAAGCTTGCCGCGCCGTGACTGCTAACGTCTTCGCTGCACTGAAGGCGGATGGCGTTGAGTTTGACAAGGTGGAAGTGGAAAGCCTGCTGTTCGAGATCGAAGCCCGCATCGTGCGCGGCCAGATCCTAGCCGGTGAGCCCCGCATCGACGGCCGCGACACCCGCACCGTGCGCCCCATCGAGATCCGTAACTCCATCCTGCCCCGCACTCACGGCTCGGCCCTGTTCACGCGTGGCGAGACCCAGGCCCTGGTGGTTGCCACGCTGGGTACCGATCGCGACGCCCAGCGCATCGACGCGCTGGCTGGCGAGTTTGAAGACCGCTTCATGCTGCACTACAACATGCCTCCCTTCGCTACGGGCGAAACGGGTCGCGTGGGCAGCCCCAAGCGCCGCGAAATCGGCCACGGCCGTCTGGCCAAGCGTGCACTGATTGCCGCTTTGCCGAACAAAGAAGACTTCCCCTACACCATGCGCGTGGTGTCGGAAATCACCGAGTCCAACGGTTCCTCGTCCATGGCCTCGGTCTGCGGCGGCTGCCTGGCTTTGATGGACGCCGGCGTGCCGATGAAGGCGCACGTGGCGGGTATCGCCATGGGCTTGATCAAGGACGGTAACCGCTTCGCCGTGCTGACCGACATCCTGGGTGACGAAGATCATCTGGGCGATATGGACTTCAAGGTGGCCGGCACCACGGGCGGCATCACCGCCTTGCAGATGGACATCAAGATCCAGGGCATCACCAAGGAGATCATGCAGGTCGCGCTGGCGCAAGCCAAGGAAGCCCGTCTGCACATCCTGGGCAAGATGGTGGAAGCCATGGGCACGGCCAATACGGAAGTAAGCCAGTTCGCGCCGCGTCTGTACACCATGAAGATCAACCCCGAGAAGATCCGTGACGTGATCGGCAAGGGTGGCGCGACCATCCGTGCGCTGACCGAAGAAACCGGCACCACCATCGATATCGGCGAAGACGGCACTATCACCATCGCCTCCACCGATGCCGACAAAGCCGAGCACGCCAAGAAGCGCATCCAGGAGATCACGGCCGAAGTCGAAATCGGCAAGATCTACGAAGGCCCGATCACCAAGATCCTGGACTTCGGTGCCCTGGTCAATCTGCTGCCAGGTAAGGACGGTCTGCTGCACATCAGTCAGATCGCCCACCAGCGCGTCGAGAAGGTGACTGACTTCCTCAAGGAAGGCCAGATCGTCAAGGTCAAGGTCATGGAGACCGACGAAAAGGGTCGCATCAAGCTGTCGATGAAGGCCCTGATCGACCGTGACGCTGCGCCCGCTGCCGCGCCTGCTGCACCCGCAACACCGGCCGCTGAAGAAGCACAGCAGTAATCGCCGCGCCGTTCAGCGGAACCCTGCATGAAAGCCATCGCCATCAACCGCCCCGGCGGCCCTGACGTGTTGCAACTGATCGAGCGCCCCGATCCCCAGCCAGGGGCAGGGGAGTGCTTGATCGCGGTGGAAGCCTATGGCATCAACCGCCCAGACGTTTTGCAGCGCAAGGGGGCGTACCCACCACCGCCCGGTGCCAGCGATTTGCCTGGTCTGGAAGTGGCCGGCCGTATCAAAGCGGGTGACGCTGCGGCCTTGGCTGAAGCTGGATTCAAGCTGGGCGATGCCGTTTGCGCCCTGGTGCCTGGCGGCGGTTATGCTGAGCTTTGCGTGACGCCGGTGGGGCAATGCCTGCCGGTCCCTGCGGGCTGGTCCATGGCCGAGGCGGCCAGCTTGCCGGAAACTTTTTTCACCGTTTGGTCAAATGTGTTTGAGCGGGCGGGCTTGACGGCCGGTGAGTCCTTGCTGGTGCACGGTGGCAGCAGCGGCATCGGGGTGGCGGCGATTCAGATGGCCAAAGCCCTGGGCTCGCGGGTCATCGTGACGGTCGGCAGTGCTGACAAAGCCGCCGCTTGTTTGGCCTTGGGGGCTGAGCTTGCCGTCAACTACAAGTCGCAGGACTTTGTTGAGGCGGTCAAGTCTGCGACCGACGGCCGGGGTGTTGATGTGATCCTGGACATGGTGGCAGGCAGTTATGTCGAGCGCAATGTCCAGTGCTTGGCGGAGGATGGCCGCATGGTCATCATTGCAGTTCAGGGCGGCGTTGACGCTAAGTTTGATGCGGGTGCGGTACTGCGTCGGCGGTTGACGATCAGTGGGTCGACATTGCGCCCGAGGTCGCTGGCGTTCAAGGCGGGCATTGCCCGTGCGTTGCGGGATCGGGTCTGGCCTTTGCTGGAGGCGCGCAAGATTCAGCCGGTGATTTATCGCAGCATGAAAGGCGATCAAGCGGCGGAGGCGCACGCCTTGATGGAAGCCGGCGAACATGTCGGCAAGATTGTTCTGAGCTGGTGATTGGCAAGATAAGGTGATGAATATGCGTAAGAAGCTGGTCGTCGGCAATTGGAAGATGCATGGCAATCGTGCCAGCAATGCGGCCCTGCTTGCAGGGCTGCGAGAGGCGGGCCCCTGGAGCGCCGATGTGGCTGTTTGCGTGCCGTTTCCTTACATTGCTGAAACGGCTTTGGCCTTGACGGGCCAAGCTGTTTTGTTTGGCGCGCAGGACTGTTCCGCGCATGAGCAGGGGGCCTATACCGGTGAAGTGTCATCGGCGATGTTGGCCGATCTGGGCTGCCGTTATGTGATCGTCGGCCATTCGGAGCGACGCGCCTACCATGCGGAAAACGATCAACTCGTGGCGGACAAAGCCAAGGCGGCCTTGGCTCACGGTGTGACGCCGATTGTTTGTGTGGGTGAGACTCTGGCTGAGCGTGATGCAGGCCAGACTGAAAGCGTGGTCAAGCGTCAACTCGCTGCGGTGATTCACACCTTGACCCATTGCATTGGTGAAATCGTACTGGCCTATGAGCCTGTGTGGGCGATTGGTACGGGCCTGACTGCCAGCCCCGAGCAGGCGCAGGCTGTGCACGCGGTGCTGCGCAAGCAGTTGCAGGCGGCCACGCAAAAGGCGGATTCGATGCGCATTCTGTATGGCGGCAGCGTCAAGCCTGACAACGCTGTGCAGTTGTTTGGCATGCCGGATATTGACGGCGGGCTCATTGGCGGCGCGGCTTTGAAGGCGGCGGACTTCGGCGCCATTTGTCGCGCGGCGAATTAAGACGGCTGATTGAAACGACGAATTTTTTGAGATTTTTGGAGCTTTTGAGATGCAATTCTGGATGAATTTGGTGTTGGTGCTGCAACTGCTGAGCGCGCTGGTCATGATTGGCTTGGTGTTGGTTCAGCACGGCAAGGGTGCCGATATGGGGGCCTCGTTTGGTAGCGGTGCCTCGGGTAGCCTGTTCGGTGCCACGGGCAGTGCCAACTTTTTGTCGCGCAGCACGGCGATTTGCGCCACCTTGTTCTTCATCTGCACGCTGACGCTGGCTTATTTGTCAAACGGCCGGTCTGCTGGTGTCGCGAGCGATTCGATTCTTGATAAGGCGGCTCCCGCTGCAGTGGCTGCCTCTGGCGCCGCTGCAATCCCGGGTGCCGCACCTGCAGCCATCACTGTGGCACCTGCTGCGGCCTCTGCGGTTTCGAAGTAACTATTTTTGAGTGCACCCTGGGCGTCGTGCTGAAACCGACTGCACAGCTGGGTGTGCAGGGGCGGGGCACTTGGGGCCGCTGCCGCAGTTGTTGTGGTGGCGTCAAGAAATCAAGGCCGGATTTCAAGAAATTGTTCTGAACTTACCGAAAGTGCATTTTTTTCGGTATAGAATCCAAGGCTGACTAGAGAGCAATTCCTCACGCAAACCTAGTCGAAGAAGTATCAAGCCGTCGTGGTGAAATTGGTAGACACGCTATCTTGAGGGGGTAGTGGCGAAAGCTGTGCGAGTTCGAGTCTCGCCGACGGCACCAGATCATCGGTTAGTATTCAAGGGTTGGAGCCCGCAGAATATTGGCCAGGAGCGCCTCGTTGCGGATTTGTGAATGAATTTCATAAATGCCGCAGGGGACCAGGCGGGCGCAGTCCGTAAGCGAATGAAGAATTTGCTGGCGGGGCGCCCGTTTCTTTTGTGGATATCACTACGCAGGGTCAGGAGACCCTTTGCAGTTTTGAGAGAGCGTCACCCATGAACTTGGATCAGTACCTACCCGTCATCCTCTTCATCCTGGTCGGCGCCGGCGTCGGCGTGGCGCCGCAACTGCTCGGCGCCCTCTTGGGTCCCCATCGGCCGGATCAGGCCAAAAACTCCCCTTATGAATGCGGCTTTGAGGCCTTTGAAGATGCACGAATGAAATTCGACGTGCGTTATTACCTCGTTGCCATTTTGTTTATTTTGTTTGATCTGGAAATTGCGTTTCTCTTTCCCTGGGCGGTCACGCTGAAGGAAATTGGTTCGACAGGCTTCTGGGCGATGATGATTTTCCTGGGCATTCTGGTCGTAGGTTTTGTCTACGAGTGGAAAAAGGGCGCCCTGGACTGGGAGTAATTGTTGGCCTCTCGCCCAAGGGCTTTCTTGGGCGGCCCCTCACTGAGGGGCGCCAGCCTGAAGGCTGGCATGACGGGCCGGCTTGGGAGCGGCTCGGCGCTCGGCCCGCAAGGGCTAGTCAGAATGGAAGCTCGATATGGGTATCGAAGGCGTTTTGAAGGAAGGCTTTGTCACCACCTCGGTTGACAAGCTCATCAACTGGTCCAAGACCGGTTCTCTGTGGCCCATGACCTTTGGTCTGGCCTGCTGCGCGGTGGAGATGATGCACGCAGGTGCGGCGCGTTATGACATCGACCGTTTTGGCATGTTGTTCCGCCCCAGTCCGCGTCAGAGTGACCTGATGATCGTGGCCGGCACCTTGTGTAACAAGATGGCACCGGCCCTGCGCAAGGTGTATGACCAAATGGCCGAACCGCGCTGGGTCTTGTCCATGGGCTCGTGCGCGAACGGTGGCGGTTACTACCACTACAGCTACTCCGTCGTGCGCGGCTGTGACCGCATCGTGCCGGTCGATGTGTATGTGCCTGGCTGCCCGCCCACGGCGGAGGCCTTGTTGTACGGCATCTTGCAGTTGCAAGCCAAGATCCGCCGCGAAAACACCATCGCACGCTGAGACGCAGGGGTTCCAACACGATGAGCAAACTCGACACCCTGAAGCTGGCCCTGGAAACGGCGCTTGGCGGGAAGATTCAAAACATCAAGACGGCCTTGGGTGAAGTCACCCTGCAAGTTGCCGCTGCCGACTATCTGGCCGTTGCCAAGATTTTGCGTGATCACTCGGAGTTGCGCTTCGAGCAGTTGATCGACCTGTGCGGCCTGGACTACAGCACCTACTGCGATGGCGCCCATGAAGGTGCGCGCTATGCCGTGGTCAGCCACTTGCTGTCGGTCAATAAGAATTGGCGCTTGCGTTTGAAGGTCTTCTGCCCGGACGACGCTTTTCCCTGCGTCGCTGCGTTGACCCCGGTCTGGAATTCGGCCAACTGGTTCGAGCGCGAAGCTTTCGACCTCTTTGGCATCATTTTCGATGGCCACGAAGACCTGCGTCGCATCCTGACCGACTACGGTTTCATCGGCCACCCGATGCGCAAGGACTTCCCGACCTCCGGGCATGTCGAAATGCGCTACGACGCTGAAGCCAAACGCGTGATCTATCAACCCGTGACGATCGAGCCGCGTGACATCACGCCGCGCATCATCCGCGAAGACAATTACGGCGGACTCTGAACATGGCTGACATCAAGAATTACACCCTCAACTTCGGGCCTCAGCACCCGGCCGCCCACGGCGTGTTGCGCCTGGTCCTGGAGTTGGACGGCGAAGTCATCCAGCGCGCTGATCCGCACATTGGTCTGCTGCACCGCGCCACCGAAAAACTGGCCGAGAGCAAGACCTACATCCAGTCGCTGCCGTACATGGATCGATTGGACTATGTGTCCATGATGTCCAACGAGCAGGCGTACTGCATGGCCATCGAAAAGATGCTGGGCATTGAGGTGCCCCTGCGTGCGCAGTACATCCGCGTGATGTTTGCTGAAATCACACGCTTGCTGAATCACCTGATGTGGATTGGCGCTCACGGCCTGGACTGTGGCGCCATGAACGTGCTGATTTACGCGTTCCGGGAGCGTGAAGACCTGTTCGATATGTATGAGGCCGTCTCTGGCGCGCGCATGCATGCGGCGTATTTCCGTCCGGGCGGTGTGTACCGCGATCTGCCGGACTCCATGTCGCAGTACACGGTGTCGAAGATCAAGAACGCCAAGGCGATTGCTCGTTTGAATGAAAACCGGTCGGGCAGCTTGCTGGACTTCATCGAAGACTTCTGCAAGCGTTTTCCGAAGAACGTTGATGACTACGAAACACTGCTGACTGATAACCGCATCTGGAAGCAGCGTACCGTGGGTATCGGCGTCGTGTCGCCTGAGCGGGCGTTGAATATGGGCTTCACCGGCCCGATGCTGCGGGGTTCCGGCGTGGCCTGGGACTTGCGTAAGACGCAGCCTTACGACGCCTATGCGGCGCTGGACTTTGATGTTCCGGTGGGTACCAACGGTGACACCTATGACCGCTATGTGGTGCGTGTCGAGGAAATGCGTCAGAGCAATCGCATCATTCAGCAGTGCGTGGCTTGGCTGCGTGCCAATCCTGGCCCGGTGATTACCGACAACCACAAGGTGGCGCCACCGGCGCGTGTCGACATGAAGTCGAACATGGAAGAGTTGATCCACCACTTCAAGCTCTTCACCGAGGGCTTCCATGTGCCCGAAGGCGAGGCCTATGCGGCTGTGGAGCACCCGAAGGGCGAGTTCGGCATCTATATGGTGAGCGATGGCGCCAACAAGCCGTATCGACTGAAGATCCGCGCACCGGGCTTTGCGCATTTGGCCGCACTCGATGAGATGTCTCGCGGCCACATGATTGCGGATGCGGTGGCCATCATCGGCACCATGGACATTGTGTTCGGCGAGATTGATCGCTGAGAAAGACCGGGAACAGCGATGAGCACCCCTGAGACCTATCAATTGAGCGAGGCGACTGCCGCGCGGTTTGCCCGCGAAGTTGCCAAATATCCTGCCGATCAAAAGCAGTCGGCCGTGATGGCCTGCCTGGCCATCGTGCAACAAGAGCTTGGCCACGTGTCGCGCGCTAGCGAGGACGCCATTGCGGCCTACCTCGGCATGCCCGCCATCGCGGTGTACGAGGTCACCACTTTCTACAACATGTACAACCAGCGCAAGCTGGGTCAGTTCAAGCTGAACGTTTGCACGAATCTGCCTTGCCAGTTGCGTGACGGTCAGAAGGCGCTGAACCATTTGTGCGAAAAGCTGGGTGTGGAAGAGGGCGGCACCACGGTCGATGGCCTGTTCACGGTACAGAAGAGCGAGTGCCTGGGCGCTTGCGCCGACTCGCCGGTGATGCTGGTGAACGATCGTCAGATGTGCAGCTTCATGAGCCCCCAGCGTTTGGACGAGCTGGTCGATGCGCTCAAGGCACACGCTGCCGCCCATCCAATCGCCGCCACGGCCGCCACGAACTGAGGGATGGAAGGAACTATGCTGGATCTCTCCAAATTTCAGTCCACCGGCCAGGAAACCTGTTTCCATGATCGCCATATCGGTGCCCAGATTTACGACGGTCTGAATGGCAAGAACTGGGGCCTGCAAGACTACATCGCGCGTGGCGGTTATGCCGCTTTGCGCAAGATCCTGAAAGGCGAGGGCGCACCTGAAGGCACGCCCCTGACGCAGGATCAAGTTATTGCCGAAGTGAAGGCCTCGGGCCTGCGCGGGCGCGGTGGCGCGGGCTTTCCCACGGGCTTGAAGTGGAGCTTCATGCCGCGCCAATTCCCGGGTGACAAGTACCTGGTGTGCAATTCCGACGAAGGTGAGCCGGGGACCTGCAAAGACCGCGACATCTTGATGTTCAACCCACACATCGTCATCGAAGGCATGGCCATTGCCGCCTTCGCGATGGGCATCAAGGTGGGCTACAACTACATCCACGGCGAAATTTTCGAGGTGTATGAACGCTTCGAAGCCGCGCTGGAAGAAGCGCGTGCCGCCGGTCTGTTGGGTGACAACATCCTGGGCTCGGGCTTCAGCTTCCAGCTGCATGGCCACCACGGGTTTGGTGCCTACATCTGCGGTGAAGAAACGGCCCTGCTGGAGTCGCTGGAAGGCAAAAAGGGCCAACCGCGCTTCAAGCCGCCGTTCCCCGCCAGCTTCGGCCTGTATGGTCGTCCGACGACGATCAACAACACCGAGACGTTTGCTGCGGTGCCCTGGATCATCCGCAACGGTGGTCAGCCTTATCTGGAAATCGGTAAACCTAACAACGGTGGCACCAAGATCTTCTCGATCTCGGGCGATGTGGAGCGTCCGGGCAATTACGAAATTCCGCTGGGCACGCCGTTCTCCAAGCTCCTGGAGCTTGCTGGCGGGGTTCGCAAGGGCCGTCAACTGAAGGCGGTGATCCCTGGTGGATCGTCGTCGCCCGTGCTGCCGGCCGAAGTGATGATGGCCTGCACCATGGACTATGACTCGATCGCCAAGGCCGGCTCCATGCTGGGCTCTGGCGCGGTCATCGTGATGGACGACAGCCGTTGCATGGTGAAGAGCCTGCTGCGCCTGAGCTACTTCTACGCCCACGAAAGCTGCGGCCAATGCACCCCTTGCCGCGAAGGCACGGGTTGGATGCACCGGGTGGTGGAGCGCATCGCCACGGGCCACGGCAAGCCGGAAGACATTGATCTGCTCAATTCGGTGGCCGACAACATCCAAGGCCGCACTATTTGCGCCTTGGGTGATGCGGCGGCCATGCCGGTGCGCGCCATGATCAAGCACTTTAAACATGAGTTCGTTCATTTGATCGAACACAAGAAGCCTCTCGTGCCGGCCGCGGTCTGAAGCAGCAGGACAGGACAAGCAATGATTGAAATCGAACTCGACGGTCAGAAGGTAGAGGTTCTGGAAGGCAGCATGGTCATGCATGCAGCTGAAAAGGCCGGCACCTACATCCCGCATTTCTGCTATCACAAAAAGCTCTCCATCGCCGCCAATTGCCGCATGTGCTTGGTGGACGTTGAGAAGGCGCCCAAGCCCATGCCTGCCTGCGCCACACCGGTCACGCAAGGCATGATTGTGCGCACCAAGAGCGACAAGGCCCTCAAGGCCCAGCAAGGCGTGATGGAGTTTTTGCTCATCAACCACCCGCTGGACTGCCCCATCTGCGACCAGGGCGGTGAGTGTCAGTTGCAGGATCTGGCGGTGGGCTATGGCGCCGGCAAGTCGCGCTATACCGAAGAAAAGCGCGTGGTCTTCCACAAGAATGTCGGCCCGCTGATTTCCATGCAGGAAATGAGCCGCTGCATCCATTGCACCCGCTGCGTGCGCTTTGGCCAAGAGATCGGCGGCGTGATGGAACTCGGAATGGCCCATCGCGGCGAGCACTCCGAGATCCAGACCTTCGTTGGCCGCTCGGTGGACTCTGAGCTCTCCGGCAACATGATCGACATCTGCCCGGTCGGCGCCTTGACCAGCAAGCCTTTCCGCTACCAGGCTCGCACCTGGGAGTTGTCGCGCCGCAAGAGTGTTAGCCCGCACGACAGCACTGGTGCCAATCTGGTGGTGCAGGTCAAGAACAATCAAGTCTTGCGTGTGGTACCGCTAGAGAACGACGATGTCAATGAATGCTGGATCGCAGACCGCGACCGCTTCTCTTATGAGGCGCTGAATAGCGACGCACGCCTGACCCAGCCCATGATCAAGCAGGGTGGGGCCTGGAAGACCGTCGACTGGACCGCTGCGCTTGAGTACATCGCCAACGGGCTGAAGGTCATCAAGGCCGAGCACGGCGCCGCCGGAATCGGCGCGCTGGGCTCTGCGCACAGCACGGTTGAAGAGCTGCATCTGCTTGCCGCCCTGGTGCGTGGCCTGGGCAGCGACAACATCGACACCCGCTTGCGCCATGCCGATTTTGGCAATGTGGCACCGGAAGGGCAGGCCCAATGGTTGGGTACCTCCATCGCTTCGCTGTCGACGCTGGACCGTGCGCTGGTCGTTGGCTCCTTCCTGCGCAAAGATCATCCTTTGTTTGCACAACGCCTGCGCCAAGCGGCCCGCCGCGGTGCGCAGATCAGCAGCATTCACGCCAGTGAAGACGATTGGCTGGTGCCTGTGGCCGCCCGTATCACCGTGGCGCCCAGTGCTTGGGTACAGGCCTTGGCTGATGTGGCTGCTGCGATTGCCGGCGCCAACGGCGTGCAAGCGCCCGTGGCAGGCCAGGTGACGGCAGAGGCACAAGCCATTGCGGCCTCCTTGTTGTCGGGCCAGCGCAAGGCGATTCTGCTCGGCAATGCGGCTGCGGAACATCCTCAAGCCACGAGCCTGCTGAGCCTGGCCAACTGGATCGCTGCTCAGACCGGCGCCAGCGTGGGGTACCTGACGGCTGCGGCCAATACCGTGGGTGCACAGTTGGTAGGCGCTCTGCCCAAACAAGGTGGTTTGAACGCCGCCCAAATGCTGGGCGCTGCAGCGGGTTCGGCCGCGCTGAAGGGCTTGATTCTGTTGAACACCGATCCGGTGCTGGACAGTGCCAATCCGGCCGCTGCCGCCAAGGCGCTTGCCGCCATCGACATGGTCGTGGTGATGAGCCCCTTCAAGACCGGGTTGGACTACGCCGACGTGCTGCTACCGACGGCGCCGTTCACCGAGACCTCGGGCACCTTCGTCAATGCCGCAGGTCGCGCCCAAAGTTTTGTGGGTGTGGCCAAGGCACTGGGCGAAACACGCCCTGGTTGGAAGATTTTGCGCGTCTTGGGCAATTTGCTGGCCCTGAATGGCTTCCAGCAGGAGAGTTCAGAGCAGGTTCGCACCGAGGCACTGGGTGTGGACATGGATTTGTCCGCCAAGTTGAACAACGCGAGCACGGCTTCGGTCGAGTTGGCAGCAGCGCAGGGTGGTATCGAGCGTTTGGCAGATCTGCCGATCTACGCCGTAGATGCCTTGGTCCGCAACGCCAGTTCACTGCAACTCACCACCGACGCTCGTAACGCTGCGCAAGCCGGCTTGCCGCAAGCCTTGTGGACCCAACTGGGTTTGGTGGCCGGCGACAGCGTGCGCATCGGCCAAGAGGGCGCAGGCACGGCTCAACTGGCGGCGCGTCTGGATGTGAAATTGCCTGCGAATGTGGTGCGCGTTCCTGCGGGTTTGCCTGAAACGGCAGCTCTGGGCGCTTCCTTCGGCAGCCTGACTGTCACCAAGGTTTGAAACAGGGACAGCGAGAATCACCATGATTGATAACCTCTACCAATCCGGCGCCGGGCTGCTCGGCGGCGCCTGGCCCGTTGTCTGGACCCTGATCAAGATCATCGCCGTGGTCGCACCGCTGATGGTGGCCGTGGCCTACCTGACCTTGTGGGAGCGCAAGGCCATTGGCTGGACACAGATCCGCCCGGGACCGAATCGCGTTGGCCCCTACGGCCTGCTGACCCCCATCGCCGATGCGGTCAAGCTGATCTTCAAGGAAGTGATCCTGCCCACGGCAGCCAACAAGGGCTTGTTCTTCCTGGGCCCCATCATGACCATCATGCCGGCCCTGGCCGCCTGGGCCGTGATTCCGTTTGGCCCTGATGTGGCGCTGGCCAATGTCAACGCGGGTTTGCTGCTGATGATGGCCATCACCTCCATCGAGGTGTATGGCGTGATCATTGCCGGTTGGGCGTCCAACTCCAAGTACGCCTTTCTGGGCGCGCTGCGTGCTTCCGCACAGATGGTCAGTTATGAAATCGCCATGGGTTTCTGCCTGGTGGTGGTGCTGATGGTCAGCGGCACCATGAATATGAGCGCCATCGTGGTGGGGCAGGGCAAGGGCCTGTTTGCGGGCATGGGCTTGTCCTTCTTGTCCTGGAATTGGTTGCCGCTGTTCCCGATCTTCATCGTCTTCTTCATCTCTGGCCTGGCTGAAACCAACCGCCACCCCTTCGACGTGGTGGAAGGTGAATCGGAAATTGTGGCCGGCCACATGATCGAGTATTCGGGCATGTCTTTCGCCATGTTCTTCTTGGCTGAATACGCCAACATGATCTTGGTCTCCATCTTGACCGTGACCTTGTTCCTCGGCGGCTGGTTGTCACCGATTGCGGCGCTGGACTTCATCCCGGGTTGGATCTGGCTGGGCCTGAAGACTTTCTGTGTCGTTACCGTCTTCCTGTGGGTGCGCGCCTCCTTTCCGCGCTACCGTTATGACCAGATCATGCGTCTGGGCTGGAAGATTTTCATTCCTGTGACTTTGGTCTGGCTGGTCGTGATTGGCCTGTGGATTCAGTCGCCCCTGAACATTTGGAAGTGAGCTGAGGCCTCTATGTCAGCAGTGAGTTCCACCTTCAATTTCTTCAAGAGCTTCCTGCTCTTGGAACTGGTCAAGGGCCTGGCCCTGACGGGTCGTCATTTCTTCGCACGCAACATCACGGTGCAGTTCCCGGAAGAGAAGACGCCGCTGTCTCCGCGCTTCCGTGGCCTGCACGCGCTGCGCCGTTATGAAAATGGCGAAGAGCGTTGCATCGCCTGCAAACTGTGCGAAGCGGTGTGCCCGGCCATGGCCATCACCATCGAGTCCGACGTACGGGCGGACGGCTCGCGCCGCACCACGCGCTACGACATCGATTTGACCAAGTGCATCTTCTGTGGTTTCTGCGAAGAGAGCTGCCCGGTCGACTCGATCGTTGAAACCAATATCTTCGAGTACCACGGCGAAAAGCGCGGCGACCTCTACTTCACCAAAGACATGCTCTTGGCTGTTGGAGATAAGTTCGAACCGCAAATCGCAGCCCAAAAGGAGGCCGACGCCAAGTACCGCTGAAGCGGGGCCCGACCCGGCGTTGTCGCCTGGGTCAGGTCTTGCCTGTTGCGCTTGCTTGCAGGAATCGCATGGATATCACCACTGTCTTGTTTTACCTGTTTTCAGCCGTTCTGCTGGGCTCTGCTTTCCGTGTGATCACGGCGCCGAGCACCGTGCATTCGGCACTCTTCCTGATCTTGGCGTTCTTCAACGCCGCCTGCATCTGGATGCTGCTGAAAGCTGAATTCCTGGCCATCACCCTGGTGCTGGTCTATATCGGCGCCGTGATGGTGCTCTTCCTCTTCGTTGTGATGATGCTGGACATCAATGGCGATCAGGTCCGCGAAGGCTTCTGGAAGCACCTGCCGCTGGGCGGGCTGGTGGGTGCGTTTGCCGCGCTCGAAATGGCTGCGGTATTGATGGGCGGCTTCCGCCTAAATGCAGCCCCAGAACCCAGCGCCGCTGCGCTGCAACTGGGCAATACCAAGATGCTGGGCATTGCGATCTACACGCAGTACCTGTATGCGCTTGAAATCGCCGCTGTGCTGCTGGTGTTGGCCATCATTTCCGCCATCGCCCTGACGCTGCGTAAGCGCAAGGACGCACGTGGGCAGAATCCTTCCGAGCAAGTCAAGGTCAAGAAGGCCGACCGCCTGCGCATCGTGAAGATGGCGCCGACGATTGAGCTTGCGGCCGCGCCCGCAGCTGAAGCCGTCGCCGAGAACAACAAGGGAGCCGCATGATGGGTGCCGTAATCACACTGGGCCACTTCCTGACCCTGGGCGCGATGTTGTTCGCCCTGTCGGTGGTGGGCATCTTCATGAACCGCAAGAACCTGATCGTGCTGCTGATGGCGATCGAGTTGATGTTGCTGGCGGTGAACCTCAATTTCGTGGCCTTCTCGCACTATCTGGGCGATATGGCCGGCCAGGTCTTTGTGTTCTTCATCCTGACCGTGGCGGCAGCCGAGTCGGCGATCGGCTTGGCCATTCTGGTCGTGCTGTTCCGCAACCGCGCCACCATCAATGTCGATGAACTCGACGCGCTGAAGGGCTGAAGTAAGATGTCTGCACAACTTTCTCAAAACATGCTGCTGGCCGTGCCGCTGGCGCCCTTGGCTGGCGCCGTGGTGGCCGGATTCTTCGGCAAGCAGGTGGGCCGCCGCGGCGCGCACACCGTGACCATCCTAGGCGTCCTGGTGGCCTTCATCCTGTCGGCCATGACATTGAATTCGGTTGTCAATGACGGCGCCCGTTTCAACCAGACCGTCTACGAGTGGATGGTGGTAGGTGGCTTGAAGATGGAGGTCGGCTTTCTGGTCGACGGTTTGACCGCCATGATGATGTGCGTGGTGACTTTTGTGTCCCTGATGGTGCACGTCTACACCATCGGCTACATGGAAGAAGACCCGGGCTACCAGCGCTTCTTCAGCTACATCTCGTTGTTCACCTTCAGCATGCTGATGCTGGTGATGAGCAACAACATGCTGCAGTTGTTCTTTGGTTGGGAAGCTGTGGGCTTGGTCAGTTACTTGCTGATCGGTTTCTGGTACACCAAGCCGACGGCGATCTTCGCCAATATGAAGGCCTTCTTGGTCAACCGTGTGGGTGACTTCGGCTTCATCCTGGGTATCGGCCTGTTGGTGGCCCATACTGGCTCGCTGAACTACGCCGAAGTGTTCGCCAAGAAGGACGAATTGGCACAGATCGCCTTCAACGCTCCTCTTTGGGGCAGCGACTGGATGATGCTGACGGTGGCCTGCATCTGCTTGTTCATCGGTGCGATGGGCAAGAGCGCGCAGTTCCCCCTGCACGTCTGGCTGCCTGACTCGATGGAAGGCCCGACCCCCATCTCCGCGCTGATCCACGCCGCCACCATGGTGACGGCAGGCATCTTCATGGTCTCGCGCATGAGCCCCTTGTTCGAGTTGTCGGACACGGCGCTGAACTTTGTACTGGTGATTGGCTCCATCACCGCGTTGTTCATGGGCTTCATGGGCATCATCCAGAACGACATCAAGCGCGTGGTGGCCTACTCGACGCTGTCACAACTCGGTTATATGACGGTGGCGCTGGGCGCCTCGGCGTACTCGGTGGCCGTGTTCCACCTGATGACGCACGCCTTTTTCAAGGCCTTGCTGTTCCTCGGGGCGGGCTCGGTGATCATCGGCATGCACCACGACCAAGATATCCGCAATATGGGTGGCCTGCGCAAGTACATGCCCATCACCTGGATCACCTCGTTGCTGGGTTCACTGGCCTTGATCGGTACGCCGCTGTTCGCCGGTTTCTACTCCAAGGACAGCATCATTGAGGCGGTGCACGCCAGCCACCTGCCGGGCGCGTCTTTCGCGATCTTTGCAGTGACTGCCGGTGTTTTCATCACGGCGTTCTATTCGTTCCGCATGTATTTCCTGGTCTTCCATGGCAAGGAAAACTTCCGCCACAAGCCCTTCCCGGGCGAGCATGACCACCATGACGACCACGGTCATCACGAGCCGCATGTGCCGCACGAGTCCCCTTGGGTGGTGACCGCGCCGCTGGTCTTGCTGGCGATCCCCTCTGTGGTGATTGGTTATCTGACCATTCAGCCCATGCTGTTCGGCGAATTCTTCAAGGATTCGATCTTCGTCAACCACCACGCCCATGGCGCGATGGAAGAGCTGGCCGAGAACTTCCACGGTGCTGCCGCCATGGCTTTGCATGGCCTGAGCAGCCTGCCGTTCTGGCTGGCCCTGGGGGGGGTGGTGATGGCCTACGTGTTCTACATGGTGGCGCCGAGCATTCCGGCAACGCTGGCCCGAGTGTTCTCGCCCTTGGTCACGGTGTTGGAGAACAAGTACTACATGGACTGGTTCAACGAAAACGTGCTGGCCAAGTTGGCGCGTGGCCTGGGCCTGGCCTTCTGGAAGGGCGGCGACGTTGCCCTGATCGATGGCCTGGTGATCAACGGCTCGGCCCATGCGGTGGGTGGTGTGGCAGGTTTGGTGCGCCGCATTCAAACCGGCCACCTGTACTGGTATGCCTTGGTGATGATGTTGGGCGTGATTGGCCTGATGACCTGGCAGCTGTGGCCCTTTATAGGCTCCCAAATGAAGACCCTTCTGGGTTTTGGCCTGTGATCTGGGGCGGAGAACAAAAATATGTTGCTTAGTCTTGCAATTTTTCTGCCCATCGTCAGCGGCTTGATTCTGCTGGCCTTCGGGCGTGACGACCAGGCCAAGGCAGTGCGTTGGCTGGCCCTGATCGCGGCCCTGTTCAGCTTTGCGGCCACCTTGCCTTTGGTGTGCGGTTTTGATGTGTCGACGGCTGCCATGCAGTTTGTCGAGAATCAACCCTGGATCGATCGATTCAACATCCGCTACCACCTCGGTGTTGACGGCATCTCAATGTGGTTCGTGCCCTTGACGGCGTTCATCACGGTGATCGTGGTGCTCGCCGCCTGGGAAGTCATCGAGAAGCGCGTCAACCAGTACATGGGCGCCTTCTTGATCCTGTCCGGTTTGATGATCGGCGTGTTCTCATCGCTGGACGCGATGCTGTTCTATGTCTTCTTCGAAGCAACCTTGATCCCGATGTACATCATCATCGGCGTCTGGGGCGGCCCGAACCGGGTGTATGCGGCGTTCAAGTTCTTCTTGTACACGCTGGCCGGCTCGCTGCTGATGCTGATCGCCTTGCTGTACCTGTACTTGCAGTCGGGCGGCAGTTTCGACATCAGTACTTGGCACAAGCTGCCGCTGCCGATGCACACGCAGACGCTGTTGTTCTTCGCCTTCCTGGCGGCCTTCTCGGTCAAGGTGCCCATGTGGCCGGTGCACACCTGGCTGCCTGATGCCCACGTGGAGGCACCTACGGGGGGGTCCGTCGTGCTGGCGGCCATCATGCTGAAGCTCGGTGCCTATGGCTTCCTGCGCTTCTCGCTGCCGATCGCACCGGACGCCGCGCACCATTGGTCGTGGCTGATCATTGGCATGTCGCTGACGGCGGTGGTTTATATCGGCCTGGTGGCGATGGTGCAGCGTGACATGAAGAAGCTGGTGGCCTATTCGTCCATCGCGCACATGGGTTTTGTCACCCTGGGTTTCTTCATCTTCAATGAGTTGGGCGTTTCAGGCGGCCTGGTGCAGATGATCTCGCACGGCTTCGTGTCGGGTGCGATGTTCTTGTCCATCGGCGTGCTGTACGACCGCGTTCACTCGCGTGAGATCGCCGCTTATGGTGGCGTGGTCAACACCATGCCCAAGTTCGCCGCCTTCGCCTTGTTCTTCACGATGGCCAATTGCGGCCTGCCCGCCACCGCCGGTTTCGTCGGCGAATGGATGGTGATTCTGGGCACGGTCAAATACAGCTTCTGGCTCGGCGCGATTGCGTCAACTGCTTTGATCTTCGGTGCTGCCTATTCGCTGTGGATGTACAAGCGGGTGTACTTCGGCCCGGTGGCTAACGATCATGTCAAGGATTTGACTGACATCAACGCGCGTGAATTCCTGATGATGGCCTTGCTGGCAATCGCCGTGCTGGTAATGGGTATCTACCCCAAACCCTTCACTGACGTGATGGACAAGTCGGTAAGCCAGCTGCTCCAGCATGTGGGCACGTCCAAGCTGCCCGTGCTGAACGCACAATGACTAGGGCGTTGAAGAAATGAACAATATGAACTGGCTCGCGGTCTATCCCGAAATCATTCTCCTGTGCATGCTGGGCGTGATCGCCATCGTCGATCTGTTCGTCACCGACCCTGCACGGCGCCCCACTTACTGGCTGACTCAGCTGACCGTGGCGGTCGTTGGGGCGATGCACCTGTGCTACTTCAACGACGGCCAGACGGTCTACGCGATGCAAGGCCTGGTGGTGTCTGACCCGATGGGGCATCTGCTGGCCTTCTTTGCCAGTGTTGCCACCATGGCGACCCTGGTGTATGCGCGACCCTACGCTGCCTCGCGGGAGCTGCTCAAAGGAGAGCTCTTTACACTGACGCTGTTCTCCTTGCTGGGCATCTTCGTGATGGTGTCGGCCAACAACTTCCTGGTCATTTACCTGGGCTTGGAGTTGATGAGCTTGTCGCTGTACGCCTTGGTCGCCTTGCGCCGTGACCATGCGGTGTCGACCGAAGCCGCCATGAAGTACTTCGTGTTGGGGGCGCTGGCCAGCGGCTTCTTGCTCTACGGCTTGTCGATGATGTATGGCGCTACGGGTTCGTTGTCGATCCCTGAGGTCTTCAAGGTCATCAGCACCAGTGCGGCCAACAAGTCGGTGCTGGTCTTTGGCGTGGTGTTCGTGGTGGCGGGCCTGGCTTTCAAATTGGGTGCTGCGCCTTTCCACATGTGGGTGCCAGACGTGTATCACGGCTCGCCCACCGCGGTGACCCTGTTGTTGGGTGCCGCGCCCAAGCTGGCGGCCTTTGCCATCACCATCCGCCTCTTGGTGGAAGGCATGATGGGCCTGGCGCTCGACTGGCAGCAAATGCTGGTGGTGCTGGCAGTGATGTCGCTGCTGGTGGGCAACCTCGCTGCCATTGCGCAGACCAACCTGAAGCGCATGTTGGCCTATTCGACCATTGCGCAAATGGGCTTCATGTTGCTGGGCCTCGCCTCGGGTGTGGTCAACGACAACACCTTGTCAGCGGCCAATGCCTACAGCTCCGCCATGTTCTACGTCATCACCTATGTGATGACCACCTTGGGCAGCTTCGGTGTGATCTTGTTGTTGTCTCGCCAAGGCCATGAAGCTGACGAGATTCGCGACTTGGCCGGCTTGGCCAAGCGCAGCCCCTGGTACGCCCTGGTGATGACGGTGTTCATGCTGTCGCTGGCGGGTATTCCGCTGACGGCTGGTTTTTACGCCAAGTTGTCGGTTTTGCAGGCCCTGGTGGCGACCAATGTGGCGCTCTATCTGTACCTGGCCATCGGCGCAGTGGTGCTGTCGCTGATCGGTGCCTTCTACTATCTGCGCGTCATCAAGGTGATGTTCTTTGATGAGCCCACCGACAACAGCCCGCTGAATGCGCCTAGCGATGCTCGTTTGGTCTTGTCGCTGAATGGCTTGGCCGTGATCGCGTTCGGCCTGCTGCCCGGTGGTTTGATGGCATGGTGCGCCCAAGCCATCGTGAAGACGCTGGCCACCTGAGGCGCGCGTCTGCTGACAATCGGAATCATTTGATGGATCAGACGTCAGCCGTTTGGCTGGTCTTGTTGACTGCCTTGTTGGCGGCCAACGTGCCATATCTCACCGAGCGCATCTTCTTTTTTGGTCCTTTGCAGCGCCGCAAGGCGTTCATTTGGCGCTTGCTTGAGTTGCTGGTGTTGGCCGGGCTTACCGTGGGGCTTGGCTTTGCACTGGAGGCCCGCTTGGGCCAGCGCCAGCCGCAGGGCTGGGAGTTCTACGCCGCGGGTCTTTGCCTGTTTGTGACCCTGGGGTTTCCCGGCTTTGTCTGGTGTTACCTCCGTCGGGGACGTCATGCCGATTGACGAGCGCTCGGACCTGAGTCTGCGCGAACACCCTGTGCAGAGCGCACAAGTCTTCGACGGCAATTTTCTGAAGGTCCAGCGCGACGTGGTTCGTCTGCCTGACGGCAAAACCGCCACGCGCGAGTTCATCCGCCACCCCGGTGCCGTGATGATCATCCCGCTGATGGACGATGGTCGCTTGCTCCTGGAGAGGCAGTTTCGCTACCCCATGGGGCGCGTCATGCTGGAGTTTCCCGCAGGCAAGCTGGAGTCCGGCGAAGCGCCCTTGTTGTGCGCTCAGCGGGAGTTGCTGGAAGAAACCGGCTACCGCGCCCGCGAGTGGGCCTACGCTGGGGTGCTTCACAACGCCATTGCCTATTCGGACGAAGGCATTGAGATCTTCTTCGCGCGCGGCCTTGAGGCGGGTGAGCAAAATCTGGATGACGGTGAATTTCTAGAACTGGTCACCCATAGTGCCGCTGAGTTGGATCGTTGTGCGGCCGACGGCACCTTGACCGACGCCAAAACCCTCATCGGCCTACTGTGGCTGCAGCGTTGGCAGCAGGGCGCATGGCCCTTGAATTGGCGGGCGGTGGGCTGAACCTGCACGCTGCGCCGGCACTCTGTTTCCATACGTCGCTATGCTTGTACTCAATCTGGCCTGCAGCCAAGCGCATCGTTTCGAGGGCTGGTTTGGCTCCGCTGCGGACTTTGAATCCCAAACCGAACGCGGGTTGCTCACCTGCCCAATGTGCGGTGTCGATCAGATCCGGCGCATGCCCAGTGCACCTCATCTGAACGTCTCCCATTTGCGCAGCGCCAAGTTTGCATCTGCGGGTTCCGCCGTTCCCGGTCAATCGTCCATGGCGCCGGATGGGACCGCGGTTGCAACTCGCTCAACATCCCCCCCGACGACCCAGGCAAGCTCGACCCCTGATTCCGCAGAGGTGCTTCAAGCCCTGCAGTCGGTCGTCGAGAAGTGGGTCGCAGAAGCCATCGCCACGACGGAAGATGTGGGCCAGCAATTTGCCGAAGAGGCACGCCGCATTCATTACGGCGAAGCGCAGGCGCGCGGAATCCGGGGCCAAGCGACCCTTGATGAAACGCTTGCGTTGTCTGACGAGGGCATCGAGGTGATTGCCTTGCCCTTGGCACCTGGGGCCAAAAACAAGCTGCAGTGAGGCGGGTTGTCCAGGGGCGTTTTGATGTCAACAGAAGAGCAAACCTCTTTGGCACAGTTGCCCCCCTAATTCATCAGCCACGCTGACTGGATTTGGGTGATTTGACCCAGCATGACCTCTGTCACGGCCATTGATTCAGGATAAGCTCGCGCGTTGCTTTCTTGTCTATCTTGCCCGGAGTTTTTCCGATGACGCGTGCCGTTTCTTTCGTTCTTGCTGCCACTTCCCGCCCTGTCCTGATCAGCCTTTTCGCCTTGAGTGCGCTGTGCAATTTGAGCGCTTGCGGCAAGGGCGGGGCTGAGGCCAAGGCAGGTGCAGCAGCCGCTGCAAGCGCGCCGGAAGCACTGCTGATCGCGCCGGAAGATCTGCGCAGCATGACCTTGGGTGCCTATGCGCAGGGGCCCGTGATCACGGGGTCTGTTCAGCCCGAGCGCAAGGCCGATCTTCGGGCGGAGGTGTCCGCAGTTGTTCAGCAGGTGCTGAAAGAAAACGGCCAGCACGTTCATCGCGGTGAGTTGCTGGTGCGCCTGGACGACACCGCCATTCGCGACGGTTTGACTTCGGCCAATGAAGCAGCGCGAGCGGCCACGCAGACGTTTGAGCAGGCCGAGCGCCAGTTCCAGCGCTTGAAGACCTTGCACGCGCAAGGCATGAGTTCTCTGCAAGCCCTTGAAGACGCTGAACTGCGCCGCAACGGCGCGCAGAGCGATCTGGTGGCGGCCAAGGCCCGCGTCGTGTCTGCTCAGCAATTGCTGACCCGCACGGAAGTGCGTGCGCCGTTTGACGGGGTGGTCAGCGAGCGCAAGGTGTCCATTGGTGACACTGCACAGGTGGGCAAGGAATTGGTCAAGGTCATCGACCCTCACAGCATGCGGTTTGAAGGTCTGGTTTCAGCCGATCGCATGCAGGAGTTGAAGGTCGGCCAGTCGGTCAATTTCCGCGTCAACGGGTATGCCAAGACCGACTTCACGGGCACGATCCGGCGTGTCGACGTGGCGGCCAATGCGACCACGCGGCAGGTCGAGGTGTTGGTTGATTTCGAGCCCGGTCAAGGCCCCGATGTAGCCGGGCTTTACGCGGAAGGGCGCGTCCAATCCACCGAGGTGAAAAGCTTGATGTTGCCCGAAGCGTCTGTCGTTCGCGCGGGTGACGCTGCTTATGCCTGGCGCATCAAGGACGGTGTGTTGAACAAGGTCAAGGTTGAGTTGGGCGAGCGCGATGCACGCCAGGGCGCGGTCGCTGTGCGTGCCGGCTTGGTGGTAGGTGATGAGGTGCTTCGCAACCCCGGCTCCAACCTCAAGGATGGTCAGGCGGTAAAAAGGGTGGCCAGCCCGGCCGGCCCAAGCAGTTCGATGGCCTCTCTTGCCTTGAGCGGAAAATAAGACATGTTCCTCTCAGACTTCAGTATCAAGAAGCCGATAGCGGCCATTGTCATCATCATTTCCCTGATGGCATTGGGCCTGCTGGCTTTGAAGAATCTGCGCGTCAATCAGATTCCTGACGTGCAGCAACCTTTTCTGGTGGTGAATATCAACTACCCCGGGGCGTCGCCGGAAACGGTTGAGCGGGAGGTCGTCAATCGCATTGAAAAGTCGATGCAGAGCATTTCGGGCATCGATCGGGTGCGCTCCACGGCGGGTGAGGGTTATGCAAGTTTCTTCCTGATCTTCGAGTTCAAGAAGAACATGATCGAAGCCGCTGAGGAGGTGCGCAATGCCATCTCCACGGTGCGCTACAAATTGCCGACCGAAATCCGCGAGCCGGTGATCCAGCGCATCGACCCTTCGGCTGAGCCCATCATGCAGGTGGCGCTGTCGAGTACCTCGCAAAGCCACGCTGAAATCTCGCGTCTGGCGGAAGACAAGCTGGCGGACAAATTCCGCGGCATCCCCGGTGTCTCCATCGTCAATGTGGACGGGTCGCTCAAGCGTGAATTGACGGTGCTGCTGCGCGCCGAGAAATTGCGTGAATACAAAGTTTCGGTCACCGAGGTGGTGAACGCCTTGCGCAACCAGAACGTGACCGCGCCAGTTGGCAAGGTGCGGGGTGCGCTAGAGGATCAAAGCATTCGCTTGGCGGGCCGCATTGAAAGCCCCGCGGAGTTCGAGCAGATCGTGGTCAAACGCAACGGAGGCGAGCTGCTTCGCTTGGGGCAGGTGGCCACCATTGCCGACAGCTTCGCCGAGCTGACTGGCTTCAGCGTGCGCAACGGGCACCCCAATGTGGGGTTGTCTGTCAACCGGGCGCGCGATGCGTCCACCGTGACCGTGGCCGACAAGGTGCGCAAGTTGGTTGACGAGATCAACGCCACGTTGCCCGCGGGCACCCATATGGAGATCACCCGGGATGGCGGCAAGGAGGCGGAGGACAACCTCAACAACGTCATTCACGCGCTGGTCTTCGGAGCCGGTTTGACGATTTTTGTGGTGTATGTGTTCCTGAACTCCTGGCGCTCTACCTTGATCACGGCCTTGAGTTTGCCGACCTCGGTGATAGCCGCCTTCATTGCCGTGTGGTTATGCGGTTTCACGCTCAACTTCATGAGCCTGCTGGGTTTGTCACTGGCCATTGGCGTGCTGATCGACGACGCCATCGTGGTGCGTGAAAACATCGTGCGCCACATGGAGCGTGGCGCCGACCGGCGCAGCGCGGCACTCAACGGCACGGCAGAAATTGGCCTGGCCGTTGCGGCCACCACGTTCTCCATCGTGGCCGTGTTCGTGCCCGTGGCGGTCATGCCCGGCATCTCGGGGGAATGGTTTCGCCCCTTCGCCGCAACCGTGGTGGCCTCAGTCTTGGTGAGCCTGTTCATCTCCTTCACCCTCGACCCCATGTTGTCGGCGTATTGGGGCGATCCGCCGGGGCATCATCTTCTGCCCAAGACCGGTATCAGCAAGGTGCTGGGCCGTTTCAACACCTGGTTTGACCATCAGAGTGATCGTTATGGCCAGGTGATCGCCTGGGCCTTGCACCACCGCCGCTGGATGGCGGTGTTTGCAGTTTTGAGTTTGCTCGGTGCGCTTGGCTTGCAAGCCAAGTGGGGTGGCTCCAGCTTCATGCCGTCAACGGACAACGGCATGCTGGCGATCGAGGTGCGCAGCCCCGCCAGCAGCAATCTCGAGTACTCGCGCCGCAAGCTGGAAGCGGCATCTGTGTTGGCGCGTACCTTGCCTGAAACCGTCGCGACAAACAGTTATGTGAATCCGGGTGGCGGCCGTATCTATGTGGACATCGGCAAAAGCACGCAGCGCAAACGCTCTGCGGTGGAGGTTGGTGTTGAACTGCGCACACTGGTAGCGCGTCTGGTGGGCGCTGAATACGTGGTGCTGGACGACTTCAACAACGGGGCGCAAAAGCCGGTGCAAATCCGCTTTTCAGGCCCCGACTCCCGCAAGCTGCTGGCGATCACCAACGAATTCATGGCCAAACTGCGAGAGGTCAAAGGCGCCGTGGATGTGGGCTTGTCAGAGCAAGATCCGCAGAACGAGTTGCAGATCGAGTTGAACCGCGGCTTGGCCAATTCGCTGGGCATCTCGGTGGGTGATGCGGCGCAGGCGTTGCGCGTTGCCTTTGCCGGCGTTGAGGTGGGTGACTGGGTCGATCCGACCGGCGAGACGCGGGACGTCGCGGTACGCCTGCACCCTGATGACCGTGTTGACCTGAGCAATATCGAGCGCCTGCCCATCACCGTGACGGGCAGCAACCAGATGGTGCCCCTGGAGCAAATTGCCACGCTCACCATGGGCCGTGGACCCTCCAAGATTCAGCACGCTGACGGCAAGCGCACCATCACGGTGGCGGCCAATGCGCAGGGGCGGTCTGACGGTGAGGTGACGGCCGACGCGATGAAAATTGCCAAGGCCATGAGCTTTCCTCCCGGGTATGGCATTGACCTTGAAGGCTCCTCACGCGACCAGCAAGAGGTATTCGGTGCCATGGCTTTGGCCTTGGTGAGTGGCATCGGCTTGATGTACTTGATTCTCGTGATGCAGTTTGGCTCCTTTACCGCGCCGCTCGCGGTGATGCTGTCCTTGCCCCTGTCTCTCATCGGCGTGGTGTTGGCGCTGTTGCTGACCAAGGGCACGTTGAACCTGATGAGCTTCATCGGCGTCATCATGTTGATGGGCCTGGTGGCGAAGAATGCCATCCTGCTGCTCGATGCCGCCCGCCAACTTGAGCACGAAGGCATGGATCGCGAGGAGGCCTTGATGCAGGCGGGTCGCAAGCGCTTGCGACCCATTTTGATGACCACCTTTGCCTTGATCGCCGGCATGTTGCCCGTGGCCATCGGGGTGGGCGAGGGCGCGGAGTTCTATCGGCCCATGGCCGTGGCCATCATCGGCGGCACCATCACGTCCACGCTGCTGACCTTGCTGGTGGTGCCCAGCTTCTACGACAGCATCGAGCAGGCACGCGACCGCGCAATCGCCAAATTCAATCGGCGTCAGCTGCGCTGGGGCAGCTTCCCGGCCTTTGCGCTGACCTTGATTGAAGCGCTGCTGGCCTTGTTGATGATTCGCCTGCTGTGGCGCCTGGCGCTTCATTTGCTGGGCCGCCTGCGCCAAGTGCGCCAACCCTCAGCGGCCTGACCTTTCAAGAAAACCTAAAGAAAACGCCCTGGGTTGAGCAGATTCTGCGGGTCCAGGGCGGCCTTGATAGTGCGCATCAGGCCCAGCGCCACGGGGTCTTTTCTTTGGGCCAACTCGTCGCGTTTGAGTTGGCCAATGCCATGTTCCGCCGAGATGGAACCGCCAAATTCGCCAACTGCGTCGTAGACAAGCTGGTTGATCGGGCTTTCAAAGTGGGCTAAAAATTCGGCCGGCGCCATGTCCGGTGGGGACTGCACGTTGTAGTGCAGATTGCCATCGCCCATATGGCCGAAATTCACCATGCGCAAGCCGGGGAGGTGCGCGGCCAGGCGGGCATCGGTGGCTGCTACAAATTCAGGAATCCTGGAAACCGGCACTGCAATATCGTGCTTAATGTTGAGCCCCTCTTTGCTCTGCGCCATCGAGATGGATTCGCGCAACTGCCAAAAGTTGCGTGACTGCGCCAAGCTCTCGGCGATGAGCGCGTCTTGAATCGATCCATCTTCCAGCGCGAGATTCAGCAAAGACTCGAATTGCGTGCGCGTGTGGGCCGGGTCGTCGCTGCTGGAAAGCTCTAGCAAAACCGTCCACGGACTGCTCGGCAAGTCTTGGCGGAGCTGCGGTAGGTGCTGGCGCACGAGTTGCAGCGAAAACGCGTTCATCACCTCAAACGCCGTCAGGGCGGGCCCCGCCCGCCCGCGGGCCAGGCTCAGCAGCGCCAATGCTGCATCAAGGGACTTGCAGGTGACCAGTGCCGTCATTTGCGACCTGGGCTGAGGGACCAGGGCCAGCGTCGCTGCTGTGATAACGCCCAAGGTGCCTTCGCTGCCGATGAATAAATCGCGCAGGTCATAACCGGTATTGTCTTTGCGCAGGCCCGAAAGGCCGGACCAGACATCGCCCGCAGCGGTTACCACTTCAAGCCCAAGACACATTGCGCGTGCGTTGCCGTAACGCAGTACTTGCGTACCACCGGCATTGGTCGCGAGGTTGCCGCCGATAGTGCAACTGCCCTCAGAGGCCAAGCTTAAAGGGAACAGCAAGCCTTGGGCCTCGGCTGCCAATTGGGCACTTTGCAGCGTACAGCCTGCTTCAACCGTTAGGGTGAGATTGGGAATATCCAGTTCACGCACCTGGTTCAGCCGCTCCAGGCTCAACAGCAATTGCGATCCATCACTGGAGGGCACGCCACCACCGACCAAGCCAGTGTTGCCGCCTTGGGGAACGAGGCTAACGCCATATCGCGCGCACAACTGCACCACGCCGGCAACCTGGGCGGTCGACGCCGGCCGGGCAATCGCCAGGGCTCGCCCCTGGTAGCGGCCGCGCCAGTCTTGTTGATAGCGCGACCAGTCACCGTTCAGCAACAAGCCTGCTTCGCCCAGCAACTCACGCAGGGCGCTCAGCAATTGGGGGTTCATGTTCATGCGGCCTTGGCAGCGGCCAGCCGCAGGCGCACATGGAGCGCGCAGGCGATAAAGATGAGTACGCTCAGAAGCACTTCTGCGGTGGCCAGCCACACGGCGGGGCCCTGCTCGCTGGTGGCGCGCACTGCGCCCTCCGCAAAGTACAGCCAGATCATCAGGCTCAGCCAGCGAAAGGTGTAAATGCGGTAGCGCCACAGGCCCAGCATGGGGATCAGCAATGGCAAAGCCTTGATGGCCAGGGTGCCTCGCCCGGTGGGGGCCAGCCAGAGCTCCCAAACCAGGCAAAGCACGAACAAGGCAATCACGCTGGCCAGGGCCAAAGCCCGTGTTTGGGCTTCCCGCGGCAAGGCTTGGGTGCGGGCTGATGGGGCGTTAGGCGATGAAATTTCAGGCCCGCGCGCATGCTGGGGCGGATGATCGGCAGGGTGCGAAGGAGAGGATGTGGGTGACATGCTGGCATCATAGCCAGCATGAGCAATTTTTCTCTCGATCAAGACCCCGCCGGCGCGGCTGGCGAGGCTGGTAATAGCGCGGCCACAGATCTGCGCGTGGCTGAACAACAAGCCTTCACGCATCCCTATGCACCCATGGACTCACGCGCAACAAGCGCAGAATTTCCGCCCAGCAGAGGCGCTGCACCTGTTGAAACTGCGGAGAAGTCCTCACTTCTGAATAGCGCGGTGCTGACCCGTTTGTGGCGTTTGGTGACCGACCTGCGCACCCGTTTTCAGGAAGAGCATCTGGGTTTGACGGCTGGCAGCCTGACCTTCACTACCCTGATTTCTCTGGTACCTTTGCTGACGGTGATGTTGGCCTTGTTCACCGCGTTCCCGATTTTTTCGTCTTTTCAGTCGGCGCTGGAAAAGTACTTTTTGCAGAACCTCATTCCCGCCAATATCGCGCATCCCGTGATGGTGGGCTTGTCGCAATTCGCGGCCAAGGCCAAGGGTCTTGGATCCATGGGTTTGGTGTTTTTGGGCTTCACGGCGCTGGCCTTGATGCTCACCATCGACCAGACCTTGAACCAAATATGGCGCGTCAAGCGGCCGCGTCCGATCGCGCAGCGGGTGCTTGTGTATTGGGCAGCGCTGACCTTGGGGCCGCTGATTCTCGGCGCCAGTATTGCGTTCACCAGCTACGCCATCACCACTGGGCAAGACTTGTTGGGTGATTTGCCCAGCAAGTGGCACAAGGCGCTCAACGGTTTGCAATTGCTCGTGATGGCGGGCGGCGTCGCGGGCTTGTTCCACTACGTGCCCAACACCCATGTGCGTTGGCGCCATGCCTTTTTGGGCGGGTTGTTCGTGGCCGTCGCCTTTTCGGTGGCCAAGTGGGGTTTGGCGCTGTACCTGAAGGCGGTGCCGACCTATTCGACCCTTTATGGCGCGTTTGCCATCGTGCCCATTTTTCTGATTTGGCTCTACCTCAGCTGGGTCATCATGCTGATCGGCGCAGTACTGGCCGCCAACGCGCCCAGCCTGGCGGGCGGCATGCAGCGGCGCCGTGAGGCCCCTGGCATGGGTTTGGAGTTGGCGCTAGATGTGCTGCGGGCCTTGTGGCTCGCTCAGCAGGAGGGGCTGGGCGGTTTGGCCAGTTCGGCCTTGGCGAGGCGCCTGCGTCTGGACCCCCTGCAGCTTGAAGGTGCGGTGGACAGCCTGGTGGCGTTGGATTGGGTAGGCCGCCTGGAAGAGGGCGGTGCCCAGCGCCTGACACTGTTGTGCGCCCCTTCACAGGTTCCCGCCGCGACCTTGATCCGGGCGCTGCTGGCTGAACGCTCTCCGGCGCTCGGGCCGTTATGGCGATACAGCGATTGGGATCATTTGAGCCTCGCTCATTTGCTCGGGATAGGCTCGGACGCAGATCCCGTTTAGCACCCGCTTGCCGCCCTTCAGGCGGCCACGGCTGAGGGTATCTTCAGGAGTGCAGCACCACCAGCAGCGCTATTGCGCTTTGGTCAGTGACATTGCGGATGGCGTGGGGGCCGTCGACCGCATACCGTGCAGTTTCACCGTTTGACAGCGATTGCGTCAGTCCGCCCGCGCTCACCTGCAAGCTGCCTTTGAGAACGCTCAGGTGTTCGCGCGAGCCGGGCTCGTGCGCGGCTGATGCGAGCGCACCGCCGGGTTGCACCGTCAATTCATACCATTCAAATTGCCCGGCCAGGTCGATGGGGCCCAGGATGCGCAGCTGGCACAGGCCATCTGGGCTGCTCATGGCCGGCGTGCTATGCGCCGGCACGATCTCGATGGCGGGCGGGCTGCTCCGCTCGCCGCCCAATAGCTCCGCCAACTCAACGCGCAGGGCATTGGCCAAACGCCAGACCACGGCAACGGTCGGGTTTGCCTGATTGCGTTCAATCTGCGACAACATCGACTTGGACACACCTGCACGGCGCGAGAGCTCGTCCAGCGAGAGGCCTTGGGCCTGCCTGAGGGCTTGCAAGGTCAGGCCCACATTGGGGGGTTGCTGATTGTCTGGGTTCGCGATCGACATGCTTGACCTTAATGCACAAATCCTAGATACTGAACAAACTTTCGATATATCGAACTAAGTTCAATTTAGTGAATTGTGCCCCAGGAGAGACCACATGGCCACCACTCAAGACTTTTATGTTCATCTGCAAAATGAATTGCAAGGCATTCGCGAGGCGGGCTTGTACAAGAGCGAGCGTGTCATAACCGGTGCGCAAGGGCCCGTGGTGCACACCCATGACGGTCGTGAAGTCATCAATCTGTGTGCCAACAACTACCTGGGGTTGTCCTCGCACCCCCAGGTGATTGAAGCGGCCCACGAGGCCTTGCGCACCCACGGCTATGGCCTGTCATCGGTGCGCTTCATCTGCGGTACGCAAGATCTGCACAAGACGCTGGAACAACGCCTGGCCCGCTTTTTGGGTACGGAAGACACCATCTTGTACGCGGCCGCCTTCGACGCGAATGGCGGCTTGTTCGAGCCCTTGCTCGGGGAGCAGGATGCGATCATCAGCGACGAACTTAATCACGCCTCCATCATCGACGGCATCCGACTGTGCAAGGCTATGCGCTATCGCTACAAGCACAACGATATGGCCGATCTGGAGCGTTGCCTCAAAGAAGCCAAGGTGGCCGGCGCGCGCCACACCCTGGTGTTCACCGATGGCGTTTTCTCGATGGACGGTACGATCGCGCAGCTCGACAAAATCCGCGACATCACTGACCGTTACGGCGCTTTGCTGGGCATTGATGAATGCCATGCCAGCGGTTTCATGGGCCCGACGGGGCGCGGCACGCACGAGTACCGCAAGGTCTTTGGCAAGGTCGACATCATCACCGGCACCTTGGGCAAGGCGCTGGGTGGCGCGTCCGGTGGTTTTACCAGCGGACGCAAAGAGGTGATTGAACTGTTGCGGCAGCGCTCGCGGCCCTATTTGTTCAGCAATACGGTGGCGCCCAGCATCGTCGGCGCGTCTATCGCGGTACTGGATTTGCTGGAGGGCTCCACCGCGCTGCGCGACAAGTTGGAGACCAACACAGCCTACTTCCGCAAGGCCATTCAGGCGGCAGGCTTTGAGATCAAGCCCGGCACACATCCGATTGTTCCCATCATGGTGTACGACGCGGTAATGGCGCAAAAACTCAGCGCCCGCATTCTGGAACTCGGGATTTACGCCGTGGGATTTTTCTTTCCAGTCGTACCCAAGGGACAGGCGCGTATCCGCGTGCAGGTGTCGGCCGCGCACGAGCGCGAGCATCTTGAAAAAGCCGTGGCCGCCTTCACCCAGGCAGGTCGCGAGCTGGGCCTGATCAAGGCATAACTCCGTTTACAAGCGGTATCGCAGAGCTATGACAAAAATTCTCATCATCGGCGCCAACGGCCAAATTGGCTCGGAACTTGCCGTCGAATTGGCCTTGCGCCACGGCAACGCCAACATCATTACCAGCGATCTCGCGCCGCAAGGCCGCGTCCCCCAGTTGCACCATGAGATGCTGGATGTGACGGATGCCGCTGCCTTGGCCGCTGTGGTCAAACGCCACGGCATTACGCAGATCTATCACCTTGCCGCGGCACTCTCCGCTACCGGCGAAAAGCACCCGATGTGGGCCTGGGACCTGAACATGAAAGGCCTGCTCAATGTGCTGGAGTTGGCACGGGTGCAGAAGCTGGCGCGGGTGTTCTGGCCCAGCTCCATCGCCGCCTTCGGCCCTTCGACCCCCAGCCTTGACACGCCCCAAAGCACCGTGATGGATCCCACCACGATCTACGGCATCTCGAAGTTGGCCGGTGAGCGTTGGTGCGCCTGGTATCACGCCAACCATGGTGTCGATGTGCGCAGCCTTCGCTACCCAGGCTTGATCAGTTACAAGACCCCGCCTGGCGGCGGCACCACCGACTACGCGGTCGACATCTTTCACCATGCGCTCAAGACGGGCAGCTACAACTGCTTTCTGGAGGCCGGGCAGGGGCTGCCCATGATGTACATGCCTGATGCCCTGAGAGCCACGATTGAATTGATGGAAGCACCGGCCGAGCAGATCAAGCAGCGCGGCTCGTACAACCTGGCGGGTGTGAGTTTCACGCCGGCTGAAATTGCCGAAACAATACGCCAGCATCTGCCCGCTTTTGAAATGCGTTATGCCCCCGACTTCCGGCAAGCTATTGCGGCCAGTTGGCCTCAGCGCATTGACGACCGCGAAGCCCGGCAGGATTGGGGCTGGCGCTTGCGCTACGACCTGCCTGCCATCGTGTCTGACATGCTGAAGGAGTTGGGCACAGCTTTGGCCAAGGCTTGATCCCAGGCTTGGCCCCAGTTCGCAGCGGGAATGGCATAGTCAGGCCTGTCCAGAGAATCTCACCTTTTCGGTATGACAGACCTCAACACCCATTCCGCCGAACGGCAATTGCTGCGTCAGTTGTTTGATGCCGCCGTGCATGCTGTTGATCCTCTGGTTTGTGTGCCCCCGGCATTGCCCGAGCGGCCGCGTCAGGGCCGCGTGATCGTGCTGGGTGCGGGCAAGGCGGCGGCGCGCATGGCGCTTGCGGTTGAGCGGGCCTGGGGGCTGGATGGCGAGAGTGCTCGCGCTGGGGATGGGCTGGCTCCGGTGCAAGGCTTGGTTGTCACTCGCTACGGGCATGGCGAGCCGACCCAGTGCATCAAAGTGCTTGAAGCCGGCCATCCTTTGAGCGATGCGGCCAGCGCCGATGCCACTTTGCAAATGGTGGCCTTGGCCCAAAGTGCGCGGCCGCAGGATTTGGTGCTGTGCCTGATTTCGGGCGGCGGGTCAGCCTTGATGAGCCTGCCTGCCGAGGGCATCAGCGCGGTGGACAAGCGCCGGGTCATCGCGCAGCTTTTGCAATGCGGGGCGCCGATCGCGGACATCAATCACGTGCGCTGCCAATTGTCTGCTGTCAAAGGGGGCAAGCTGGCCCAAGCCTGCCGGGACGCGAAGCTGGTGACTTTGGTGATTTCAGATGTGCCCGGCGATGATCCCGCCATCGTTGCGTCGGGGCCAACCTTGCCGGACACCAGCACACCTGCGATGGCACTGGAGATTTTGCAGCGCTACCGCGTTGCCCTGCCTGAATCGGTGCGTTACCTGTTGGAGCATCAATGCGTGCCCGCCGAGCCGCTGGCCCAGGGCCCGCGTAAGGTGGTCGTTATTGCCACTGCTCAGCACAGCATGGAGGCCGCCGCTCAATTGGCGCGTCAACACGGCTTGCAGCCTTTGGTGCTGGGTGGCAGTCTGGAGGGGGAATCGCGCGATGTTGCTGCCGTTCATGCCGGAATTGCGCGCCAGATCCGTGCCTTCGGGCAGCCGCTTGTGGCCCCTTGCGTGATCTTGAGCGGAGGCGAAACCACGGTGACGGTGCGGGGTACCGGGCGCGGTGGCCGTAACGCCGAGTTTCTGCTGGCTCTGGCACATGCCGCGGCAGATGTGCCACGGCTCTACGCCCTGGCCTGCGACACCGATGGCATCGACGGCATGGAAGACAATGCCGGTGCTTTACTGGACCCTGGCAGCTTGGCTCGGGCCAAGGCCTTGGGCCTTTCGGCCCGCGATTTTCTTGACCGCAATGACGCCTACAGCTATTTCAGCGCCTTGGGCGACTTGGTGGTCACCGGCCCAACCCGCACCAATGTGAACGACTTTCGAGCCATTTTGCTGCGTTGATCCGAGCAATTCGATCGTTAGATTCGATCGTTAGTTTTGAGCGCTAGGCCAGCGTCTGGCGCAGGGCGGCAAGCAAGGCTTCCGGCGCCTCTTGCATCAGGGCATGGCCGCAGGGCAGCAAGACTGTGCGCGCGCGCAGGGCTTGTCCCAAGGCGAAACTTTGCTTGGGCGGCGTCATCTGGTCACGTTCGCCCAACAGCAAGATGCACGGGGCGGTGACGCGGGCGGCGGCCTCCAGCCCGGCGGCGTAGGCATCGCACACCCGAAAATCGTGCTCGAACAAGTTGAGCGCAAGCTGCTGCTTTTGAACCCGCTGCATCAAAGCCCTGTTGCCACCGTGCAACCAGGCGCCGGGGCCGGGGAATGAGGGTTTGGCGGCCCAGCTTGAGTGGCTGAATTTGTTCACCATCGCGATGGCATCTTGCGGATGCTCGCGGGCGGTGTCCAGCAAGGCCGGCGACACCTTCATGGGGTACGCCGTGCCCACCATCGCCAGGCGCAAGGCTCGCTGCGGCGCCTGGGCCGCGGCTTCCAGCGCAATCAACGAGCCCATGCTGTGTCCAACAAGGTGGGCCTGCTGGACGCCCGCCGCATCCAGTGCCGCCAGCACCCAGCGCCCCAAGGCTTCCACCGAGTCCTGCACCGGCGCTGCAGCGCTGCGCCCGTGGCCAGGCAAGTCCAAGGCCAGCACGCCATAGCCGTGGTGGGCAAACCAGCGTGCCAGCAGGTTCCAGACGCTGTGATCATGCAATGCGCCATGAATGAAGACGATGCAAGGCAGGCTGGGGGCAAAGGGCTTGCCGCCCGTGTAGGCGTAGATTTCGTGGTCTTTAACAGTGAGTTTCATGGTTGCCCCTTCGTCCTCTTCTTCATCTTTTCCAGCGTTATTTCGCGGCAAGCTTGAGCGCACGCTTGAGGTCGTCGATCAAGTCGTCGGCGTCTTCCAAGCCGATGGACAGGCGGATGGTGCCCGGCGTGATGCCGGCTTGGGCCAGAGCCTGGTCGTCCATGCGGAAGTGGGTGGTTGACGCCGGATGGATCACCAGAGAGCGGCAATCCCCCACATTGGCCAGGTGGGAGAAGATTTGCAGCGACTCGATCAAGCGGCGCCCATGCTCGCGTGTGCCTTTTAAGTCAAAGCTGAACACCGACCCGCAGCCACGAGGCATCAGTTGTTGCGCCAGGGCATGGTCAGGGTGGGTGGTGAGGCCGGGGTAGGCCACTCGGCCAATCATGGCGTGGCCACTCAGGAATTCGGCAACTTTCTGGGCGTTTTGCACATGCCGCTGCATCCGCAGTGACAGCGTCTCGATACCTTGGAGGATCAGCCATGCCGTGTGGGGACTCATGCAGGCGCCGAAATCGCGCAGGCCCTCG
This sequence comes from Roseateles koreensis, assembly GCF_028595305.1. Lineage (GTDB taxonomy): Bacteria > Pseudomonadota > Gammaproteobacteria > Burkholderiales > Burkholderiaceae_C > Paucibacter_A > Paucibacter_A koreensis. The sequence goes on from NZ_JAQQXS010000006.1 coordinate 87,441, forward strand.
CGGCGCGCCCGCAGCAAGAAAGCGCCGACGGTGCTTTCTTCTGTGAACACCATGTCGTGGAAGCCCGGATAGGGCTCGCACAGTTCTGCAAATAAGCCGTGCCTGGCGTGCCCAGCGTCCCAGTCGAAGGTGCCGCCGTCAACCAGCACCCCGCCCACCACGGTGCCATGGCCGCTCAGGAATTTGGTGGCTGAGTGGCAAATCAGGTCCGCCCCGTGCTCGAACGGGCGCAGCAACCACGGCGTGGTCAAGGTGGCGTCAACCAGCAGTGGACGGCCCAAGTCATGGGCGATTTCGGCGACGCGCGGAATGTCCAGCACGTCCAGGCCGGGGTTGCCCAGGGTTTCGCCAAAAAGCAATTTGGTGTTGGGCTGGATGGCAGCCCGCCAGCCGTCAATGTCATTGGGGCGGACGAAGGTGGTTTCAATGCCAAAGCGGCGCAGGGTGTAATGCAGCAGATTGTGCGAACCTCCATAGAGCGCGCTGCTGGCAACGACGTGCGAGCCGGCGCCTGCAAGCGTGGCAATGGCGAGGTGCAGCGCCGCCTGGCCGCTGCTGGTGGCCACGGCGCCAATGCCGCCCTCCAGGGCCGCCATGCGCTCCTCGAACACCGCGGTGGTGGGGTTGGAGATGCGTGAGTACACATGCCCGGGTCGTTCCAGATTGAACAAGGCTGCGGCATGTTCGGTATTTTCGAAGACGAAAGAGGTGCTCAAGTGCAGCGGCGTGGCCCGTGCGCCCGTGCTGGGATCGGGGGCAGCGCCGGCATGAAGTGCCAGTGTGTCGAAAGCGGGATCGGCATAGCCAGACATGGTGTCTCCGAGGTGTTTGCTGCGCAGATTGTGTGCTATGTTTCCACTCGTTCGAGAGTTACGGGGCACTGGCCCGGTTTTAGAGGAGATAGCCATGAAAGTCGTCGACATCTTGCGCGTCAAGGGCGGCACCTTGTTCACCGTCACGCCTGATGAATCGCTGGCACAGGCCCTGACCGCCATGGCCGAACGCGACATCGGTTCACTGGTGGTCATGGAGCACGGCGATCTGGTCGGCATGTTGACCTTTCGTGAAGTGATCGGGGCCATCTCCCGCAATGGCGGGTCCGTGGGTACTTCACAAGTGCGCAGCGTGATGGACGACCATCCGCTGACCTGCACGCCGGAGACTGAAATCGACGAAATCCGGCGCATGATGCTGGGCCGCCATGCGCGCTATATGCCGGTTCTGAACGGTCGTACCTTGATGGGCGTGATTTCGTTCTACGACGTGGCCAAGGCAGTGGTTGACGGGCAAGACTTCGAGAACCGCATGCTCAAAGCCTATATCCGTGACTGGCCGGTTGAAGAAAACCCCGAAGCAGCGGGCGAGTCCAAGTTCTGAGATATTGGGTTAGGGCTAACGACCTGTTACGACGGGTAGTACGGGCTGTCGTTTTTCTGGGCTCCTGGGGCGGTGGGGTTGCCACCCGATAGAATCGGGGCTGCCCCATCAATCCAGGTTTCCTCATGTCAGGCAGCACTTTCGGCGAGTTGTTTCGTGTCACCAATTTTGGCGAAAGCCATGGCCCGGCCATTGGCTGCGTGATTGATGGCTGCCCACCCGGCTTGCCGCTGACCGAGGCCGACATCCAGCCTGAGTTGGATCGCCGCCGCCCCGGTACCTCGCGCCACGTCACCCAGCGCAATGAGCCCGACACCGTGGAAATCCTCTCCGGCGTCTATGAGGGCCAAACCACGGGCACGCCGATCTGCCTGCTGATCAAAAACACTGACCAGCGTAGCAAGGACTACGGCAATATCCTGGATACCTTCCGCCCGGGGCATGCCGACTACACCTACTGGCGCAAATACGGTCTGCGCGACCCGCGCGGCGGTGGCCGTAGTTCTGCCCGCCTGACGGCCCCCATGGTGGGCGCTGGCGCGGTGGCTCGCAAATGGCTCCAGGCGACCCATGGGGTGGGCTTTCGCGGCTGCATGACGCAGTTGGGTGAGATCGAGATTCCTTTTGAGGGTTGGGAGCACGTGCCCAACAACCCGTTTTTTGCCGCCAATGTCAGCAAGATCGCCGAGTTGGAAAGCTACATGGATGCGCTGCGCAAGAGCGGTGACTCCGTGGGTGCGCGCATCCGAGTGGAAGCCACCGGCGTGCCGGTTGGCCTAGGCGAGCCCTTGTTCGACAAGCTCGACGCGGATATCGCCTACGCCTTGATGGGCATCAACGCCGTCAAAGGCGTGGAGATTGGTGAAGGTTTCGGTGTGGTCGCACAGCGCGGCAGCGCGCATGGCGACGAACTCACGCCCCTGGGTTTTGCCAGCAACAACTCAGGCGGTGTGCTGGGGGGCATTTCCACCGGGCAAGACGTCGTGGCCTCCATCGCCATCAAGCCCACAAGCTCAATTCGCACGCCCAAAGGCTCCATCAACCGTGCGGGTGAACCCGCCGTGGTGGAAACCTTTGGCCGCCATGACCCCTGCGTCGGCATTCGCGCCACGCCCATCGCTGAGGCTATGTTGGCCTTGGTCTTGATGGACCATGTGCTGCGGCACCGGGCGCAGTGCGGCGATGTTCAATTGCCGATTGAGGCCATTGCCGCCATGGCGCCTGGGCGTTGACTGTGTCGTCGAGCGAGGGGGCTTCGGCCCAACTCGCCAGCCCCTCCAGTTCATCCCGCACCTTGGCCGCCTGCGCGGCACTGTCGTTTGCCTATTTCGCGGCCATTGGCGGATTCAATCCCTACGCACCGCTTTGGTACAAGGATTTGGGGCTGCCTGTGTTCGCCATTGGCGTGCTGATGTCCTTGCAGAGCTGGACGCGCTTGTTCGCGCCCTACATCTGGGGCGCATTGGCTGACCGCACGGGTCAACGGGTGGCGATCATCCGCTGGTCGGCCCTGGCCAGCTTTGTGGCCGCTTTGGGTTTTTTGCTGCCGCCGCATTTTGCGACGCTGGTATTGGCCACGTTTTTGATGTTCACCTTCAATGCCGCCATCGTGCCTTTGTCCGAGGTGATCGTGGCGGGGCAGCTGAACGATGGCCAAGGTGGCATGGATGCTCGGCGTTATGGTCGGGTGCGCATGTGGGGCTCCATCGGTTTTTTGGCCACCGTGTTGGTGGCCGGCTGGTGGTTTGACCACTTCGGCATGAAGGCGTTTGCGGGCACCATTCTGCTCATGCTGGGCTTGGTCGTACTCATGGCCTGGCAGGTGCCCAAGCAGTCGGTAGTCACACATGCGCATGTGGATTTGCCCGGCCCGCCCATTGCCGAGGTGCTGCGCCAGCCGCATGTGCGCTGGTTTTTTTGGGGTGTATTCCTGACTGTGCTGGCGCATTCGGCGCTGTACTCCTTCTTCAGCCTGTACCTGGACTCTTTGGGTTATGGAAAGCCGACGGTTGGCCTGTTGTGGGCGATTTCCGTGGTGATCGAAATCAGTTGGTTCGCCCTGCAGGGGCGTTTGCTGGAGCGCGGCACCTTGCACCACTGGCTGGCAGCGGCGGCCGTGCTGAGTGCGATTCGGTTTGCGTTGATTGCTGCTTTTGGCGGTAACTTGACGATCTTGATGCTGGCGCAGTGCACGCATGCCATCACCTTTGCCGCGCAGCACACGGCTTGCATTGCCTTGATCACGCGCTACTTTCCAGGGCAGCTGCGCGGCCGGGGGCAGGCGCTTTACTCCGTGTTGGGTTATGGGTGTTCAGGCGTTCTGGGGGGTGTTGGCGGGGCTTGGTTGGCTGCTAGCCAGGGCTATCCATCGGTGTTTTGGGCGGCCAGTGCAGCCGCGATGATGGGGGCGCTGTGCTGTTGGCGCAGCTTCAAGCTCAGCCCGGACCTTGCTCGAGTTATGCCGTAACTTTGCTTTTTTTGCAGACCAGCACAGCCTTACGGCAGTTCGTCGCATTGGCTCTGGAAACGCCAGGCACCGTCCTTACACTGCGGCCAATTTCAAGATTTTGAGTTGGGGGACGACATGACGCAGATTCGCTTGAGCGCACGGCGCAAAGTTTGGTGGATGGGTGCGGTGCTGGCAACCTTGGTGGCAGCCGGTGCGGCCGTCACCGTTTTCGCCAGCAAGGGCGGCGACGCCAAGAAGCCGGCTGACGACAAGACAGCAGCCGTGGTGCTTGAGTTTTTGCCCACTGAAGTGACCCAGCCCAGCCGCGTCAGCATGCCAGGCCAGATTGAATTCTCCGGGCCGCTGGTGGCGCCCGGCACGGTCATTGTGCGGGCTAAGGCGACGGGCAGTCTCCTGAGCTTGAATGTGGGGGAGGGCAGCCGGGTCAAGCAGGGCCAAGTGCTGGGTCAACTGGATCTGGAAGAGCTGCGCTACCGGGTGGCTGAACGCCATGCAGAAGTTGCCTCCGCCAAGGCGCAGCTGGAGCAGGCGGACCGCCACTACACGGCCAGCCAGGGCTTGGCGGCGCAGAACTTCATTGCCTCCACCGCGCTGGATACCTCGCGTGCCGCCATGGAGGCCGCGCGCGCCAAACTGCTGAGCGCCCAGGCGCAACTGGATACCTCGCAAGTCACCTTGCGCCAGGCGGCTTTGGTAGCGCCCATCAATGGCATTGTCTCCAAGCGGTTTGCCCTGCCGGGAGAGAAGCTGGCGCCGGAGCAGCAGGTTTTGAGCATCGTTGATTTGAGCCGTTTGGAGCTGGCCGGTCTGGTTGGCACGCACGAGGTCAGCCGCCTGCAGCCTGGCATGCCCGTGCAAGTCAGGGTGGAAGGAACCGAGCAGCCCGTGGAGGCGCACATCAGCCGCATCGCCCCGGCAGCCGAGCCGGGCACCCGCTCCATCGTGGTGACCTTGGTGCTGGACAATCCCCAAGAGCAATTTCGTGCGGGTCAATATGCGGTGGCCAAGGTGGCCTTGCCCGACGATGCCCAGCGCTTGTCCGTGCCGGACACCGCCATCAGCAGCAGCGGCGGGCAGGAGCAGGTTTGGCTCATCGAGGGCGACAGCCTGGTGCGTCGCATCGTCACCACCGGCCGTCACGACAACCGCGAGGGCCGCGTTGAAATTCTTCAAGGCCTGACGCTCAACTCCCAGGTGCTGGCTTCACGATTCGACAATCTGCGCGAGGGCGCCAAGATCAGCGTGGTGGCCGCCAAGCGCAAAGATCCCAAACTGGCCAGCGCAACGGCATCAGCCGCCAGCGCCAGCGTCAGCACCGGCAATTGAGGGCCTGAGCATCATGTGGATGACCCGAATCTCGATTCAAAACCCGGTCTTTGCGACCATGGTGATGGTGGCCCTGTGTGTCCTGGGCTTGTTCAGTTATGCCAAGCTGGGCGTAGAGAACATGCCCGACATCTCCATCCCGGTGGCCACGGTCGATGTGCGCTATCCCGGCGCATCGCCCGAAGCGGTTGAGCGTGAAGTCGCCAAGCCGCTGGAGGAGGCGCTCAACACCGTGGCGGGCGTAGAGCGCGTCTCGTCTCGCAGTTATGAAGGCCGTGTGCAAGCCCAGGTCGAGTTCACGCTGAACGCCGACATGAATCGCGCCATGCAGGAGGTGCGCGATCGCGTGGCGGCGGTTCAAGCCGTGTTCCCGAAGGACGTCAAGGCGGCGTCGGTGTCGCGTGAGCAAATGGACAACGCGCAGCCCGTCGTGGTGCTGGCCCTGATGAGCAAGACTCGGCCGGCCCGCGAACTCTCGATGATGAGCGAGCTGATCGTCGCCAAACGCCTGAGTCGTGTTGAAGGCGTGGCTCGTGTGGACGTGGGCGGCATGGTCAGCCGCGAGGTGCGTATCGATCTCGACCCGCTGCGACTGCGTGCGTATGGCGTGACGCCCGCCGAAATTTCTGCGGCGCTGAAAGACGCCAACGCAGATCAGCCGGTGGGCTTGCTTTCCGACCGCAGCGCCGACGCCCTCTTGCGCGTTGAAGGCCGGGTGCGCGACCCCAAACAGTTCACGCAAATTGTGGTGGCGCGCCGGGGCAATCTGGTGCTCACGCTGGGCGATATGGGCAGTTTGGTGGAACGTGAGCGCGAGCCCGACAGCATCGCCCGCATCAATGGGTCGCAGGCGGTCACCTTCAACGTCTTCAAGCAACAAGACGCCAATGTCGTGAAAACCGGTGAGGCCGTGAAAGAGGCTCTGGCCGAGTTGCGTACCACCTTGCCGCAAGACGTGGACTTGAGCCTGATGTATGCCAACTCTGACTTCGTCAAGAGCTCGCTTGACGGCTTGCAGCACACCCTGATTGAGGGCGCCTTGCTCACAGTGGCCATTGTTTTCTTGTTCCTGCACAGCTGGCGCTCAACCATCATCACGGGTTTGACGCTGCCGATTTCGGTGATCTCCAGCTTCATTGCGGTACATGCTTTCGGATTCACCTTGAACTTCATGACGATGATGGCCTTGAGCCTGTGCATCGGCTTGTTGATCGACGATGCCATCGTGGTGCGGGAGAACATCGTGCGCCACGTCAGCCTGGGAAAGAGCCATCGGCAGGCTGCGTTCGACGGTACGAATGAAATTGGCCTGGCCGTCATGGCCACCACCTTTGCCATCTGCGCGGTGTTTGTACCGGTCGCCTTCATGGGCGGCATCATCGGCAAGTTTTTCTATCCCTTCGGCATCACGGTGGCGGTGGCCGTGCTGGTGAGCCTATTCGTTAGCTTCACGCTGGACCCGATGTTGTCGTCGATCTGGCGCGACCCGCCCAGCACCTACCTGCAGAAGCTGCCGGTGATGGGCGCGCTGATCCGCGGGACCGATCGGGGCATGGAGGTGCTGCACCGTGCCTATGAGCGGCTGTTGCGCTGGGCCTTTTCGGGTCGCCGCTACCGCGTGTTTGTGCCGCCGATCCCCGTGTGGGGCCACCCCTTCGACGCGGCCGGGCAGCGCGACAAAAGCCAGCCACGGCGCCTGCGCCTGGCCACACTCACCCCGCGCGGCCTGGTGTTGTGGGCCGGTGTGCTGAGTCTGGTGCTGGCCTTGGTGCTTGTGCCTTTTGTTGGCAGCGAGTTTGCGCCTGAGACCGACCAAGGCTTCACTCAGGTGAACTTGCGCATGCCCGTGGCGTCCAGCCTCGAGCGCTCCAATGCCAAGGTGGCGCAGGTGGAAGATATTCTCTCGGCCTACCCGGAGATCCGGATGCTTTCCACCGTGGTGGGCAGCACCGGTGAGGGCATGTCCACAGGCAGAAATCAGGCGGCGCTGAACATCGCTTTGGTTGACCGCAAAGACCGCAAACGCAGCCAAAAGCAGGTTGAAGATGCGATCCGGGCGGACATCGCCAAAATTCCGGGCATCGAAACCAGCGTGGGTTTCAATCGTCCGATCTGGATCACCATCCTCGGAACCGACCCCGAGGTGCTGACGCGCGTCACGCAAGAGTTCGCGGCCAAGCTGAAGACCGTTCGCGGCGCGGTGGATGTCGACAGCACGGTCAAGCCCGGCTTGCCTGCGTATGCGGTGCGCCTAAAGGATTCTGCGGTTCGTGAATTGGGGCTGACTGCGCCACAAATCGCTGCGTCGCTGCGCGCCTACGTCAATGGCGAGGTGGCCACCTACTGGACCACGCCCGACGGCAATCAGGTGGAAGTACTCTTGCGCCTGCCGCGTGAGCAACGCGAGCGCATCGACCAAATGAGCAAGCTGCCCGTGGCCTTCGCCAAGGACGGCTCGCCCATCACCCTGGACCAGGTGGCCACGGTCGAGCCGGTGTTCAACCCTGAGGTGATCCGGCGTCAAAACCTGCAGCGGCGTGAGGCCGTGTTTGCGGGGGTTGAAGGCCGCCCCTCAGGCGACGTCAATGCCGACGTTCAAAAACTGATCAAGGCGACTGAGTTGCCGCCCGGCATCCGCTTCAATGTAGACGGTGCGGGCAAGCAGCAGGCCGATGCGTTCAAGGGTTTGATGGCGGCCATGGGCCTGGCGGTGATCTTCATCTACATCGTGCTGGCCAGCCAATTTGGCAGTTTTGTACAACCTATCGCCATCATGGCGTCCTTGCCCTTGTCCTTGATCGGCGTGATGCTGGCCTTGCTGCTTTGGCGCAGCACGCTCAATGTGTTTTCGATGATTGGCCTGGTGATGTTGATGGGCTTGGTCACCAAGAATGCCATTTTGCTGGTCGACTTTGCCAACCATGCGCGCAAAGCCGGCGCCACCATTCCAGCGGCCTTGCTGGAGGCGGGCCTGATCCGCATGCGGCCCATCATCATGACGACGGCGGCCATGGTGTTCGGTATGTTGCCCATGGCAATAGCCTTGAACGACGGCGGGGAGATTCAAGCCCCGATGGGGCGCGCCATCATCGGCGGTGTGATCACCTCTACGCTCTTGACGCTGGTGGTGGTGCCGGTGCTGTACTCCTACCTGGTGCGTGAGCGCAAGGCGTCTGGCGTGGCGAATGCGCAGGGGCATGTCTATGGGCATGGGCAGGGATCAGCGCAGGCCGGCTTGGCTTGCGCTGCAGGGCTGGAGTTGGCAGGTAAAGGCCTGGAAGCCCCGGCGTCAAGCGTTTAAAGGGCCGGGCGGCGTGGCGGCATCCGACAGCAGCTGCGCGGCCTGTGCCAGCTCGAAACTGGCCACCGCGTCGCGAAATTCGACGTAATGGGTCCCGAGCAGGCTCTTGAATACTGCCTCGTGCGCGTACAGCAGGTCGCCGGCAAAGGCGTCGTCACGCGCCAGCAAATCAAGCATGTCGCTGCGCAGTTGGGCGGCTGAGGCCCGCTGGCTTGGGGGGGCGGCAGGCCCTGTCATGGCTACTGCTGCCGCATCCTTGGGTCGGCTGAAATGTGCGTGCAAGGTTTTTTGCAACTGCGCCAACAGGCTTTGCGCAGCCAGCAGAGGGCGGTCATATTCGGTACGCTCGCTTCGGCGATGCACCAGGGCCTCCAAGGTGTGTGCTTGTTGCTGCAAGGCTTCCGCACCGATGTTTGCGGCCACCGATTTGAAGGAGTGGATCTGGCACTCCGCGAGGGACCAATTTTCTGCGTTGAGCGCGGCGAGAAATTTGTCGAACACCGCTTCTTGTGAACGGCCCAGGCGTTGCAACAAACCGACATAGAGTGCCCGATCGCCCATCATGTGGCTCAAGCCCACCGACAGGTTCAGTCCGCCGTCTCGGGCGATTTCTTCCAGGGCATCAGCGGGTGACGGGGTGGAGTCGGTCATGGCGGTGCGTACAGGGCTTATGGGGCTGGGTCATTGCGTTTTCAGCGTATCAGTTTGTGTCCGGCGTGACGTGAATAGTTGAGTGATGACGACCGACAATGTCGCCATGATCGACCTTCGACACCTCAGGCACGCTTTGGCGCTGGCCGAGCACCGCAGCTTCGCCCGTGCGGCCAATGCTTGCCACATCACGCAATCTGCGCTCACCCGCAGCATCCAGGCGCTTGAGACCTCGCTGGACGCCAAGCTGTTTGACCGCCATCGCGAGGGCATCGAGCCCACCGAACTGGGCAAGTTGGTGCTGCGATATGCATTGAATCTGGACAGCACCTCGCGCGAGCTTGAGCGGGAGTTGCGCCTGGCACAAGGCTTGGAGGTGGGCGAATTGACCATTGGCGTGGGGCTGTACGGTGGCTTGTCTTTGATCACACCGGTGGTGGCTCAGTTGAACCAGCTTCAGCCTGCGCTCAAAGTGCGCATCCACGTGGCCCCTTGGAGCGTGCTGCCTATCAGCGCGCGAGCGCGTGAGACCGACGTGATTGTGGTCGAGCGCAGCCAAATCCAAGAGTCAGGCGATTTCGAGCACACGGCCATGTCCGAGCATCCGGCCGTGCTCATTTGCCGGCCCGCGCATCCGCTGCTCCAACTGCCGTCGTGCTCGACCCAGGATTTGCTGCAATACCCTTCGGTCGGTCCCCTGCTGTCGCCGGATGTTCTGGCCCGCCTGTGCGAGCGCGACCCGGCTGCGAGCGAGGCTATTGTTCAGGCCAGCGACCAGGCGGTAACGCAATGCGACAGCGCGGCGTTGATCAAAGAGTTGGTCATGTCGACCGATGCCCTCAGCGCGATGTACCCCTTCATGGTGGACCGCGAACTGGCCAGCGGCCAATTGCGCGCCTTGCCACAGATCAAGCTGGGTGTGCATGCAAGCTTTGCCGCGGCTTGGTTGTCAGCCCGGCCTTTGTCTGCCGCAGCGGCCACCTTCATTGAATTGCTTCGCGCTCAGGATTTGCGCTTCTCAAACCAAGCTCGCACCATGATCGCGGTCAGCGCGGGGGCATCGCGCTGACCGTCGTTATCACCGTCGTTATCACCGTCACCGTAACCTGTTATGCCGCCGGTCAATGCTCGTTGGGGTAGCCCGTGATGTCGCGGATGGCCACGTACAAAGGCTGCAGACGTTTGTACATGCGGCAGTACACACGGCGGAACAATTGCTCGTAGGTCTGCGCATGCGCGGGCTCCGGCATGAACACCTGGCCGACCCGGGTCATCTCGGCGACGGCGGTGGCGAAATCGGGTTTGAGTTTCAAGCTGACTGCCGCCAGGATGGCTGCGCCCAAGCCACTGGTTTCATACAGATGCGGCCGCTCGCACGGCAGGTTGAAGATATTGGCGGTGATCTGCATGGCTGCATCGCTTTGTGAGCCACCCCCTGACACCCGTACCCGCGTGATGGCCTGTTTGCTGCGCTTTTCAATGCGCTCCATGGCTTCGCGCAGGCCGTAGGCCAAGCCTTCGAGAATGGCACGGTACAAATGTGCGCGCTCATGCACGTCGCCAAAACCGATGATTGCGCCCTTGGCCTCCGGGCCGGGGATCTTGATGCCGGGGTTCCAAAACGGCTGCAGCATCAGTCCGTGGGCACCGGGTGGCACCGTGTTCACCAATTCGTCGAACAAGGTTTCCGGCGCCACGCCGCGCGCATGGGCTATTTGTTTTTCATGCAGGCCGAACTGCTCCTTGAACCAACTCACCATCCAGAAGCCCCGAGTGATCTGGATTTCAGTGTTGTAGTGCCCCGGCACGGCGGCCTGGTAGGGCGGGATGAAGCGCGTGGATTCAAGGTAGCGCCGCGTGGTGGTGTTGACAGTGGCCGTGGTGCCGTAGGAGAGGCAGGCGATGTCGGGCGTCATGCAACCCGCGCCGATGACCTCGCAGGCCTTGTCTGCCGCACCGGCGATGAGCGGCAAACCTTGCGGGATGCCGGTGGCGAGGGCGGCCTCGGCGTTGACTTCGCCAATGCGCGTGCCAGCAGGCACCAACTCGGGCAACATGGACCGTTTGACGGCCAGGGCCTGCCATTTCCAGTCGCCGGGGGCGGCCCAGCGGCCCTTTTTGTAATCGAAGGGCAGGTAGCCGACTTGCGAGGCGACCGAATCTACAAAGCGGCCGGTGAAGCGGTAGTTCAAATAACCGGACAGCAGCAGAAACTTGTCGGTCTTCGCCCACAGTTCGGGCTGGTGGTGCGCGATCCAGTTGGCCTCGGCTTCTTTCTGGAAATAGCGCACCGTGTCGCCCATGCCGATGGCTGAAAAGGCGCTCCGCCACCACCATGCAAGGGGTGGGTAGTGCTCGGTGCGGCGTTGGTCCAGCCAGATCATGGCGGGCCGCAGGGGTTGGCCTTGCGCGTCCAGCGCCACCACCGTGCCACGCTGGGTGGTGATCACCACGCCCGCCACCAAACTCTTGGGCACAGCGGTATTGGCCCACAGGTGCTGGCAGGCGCGGCACATGGCTTTCCAAAACGCTTCGGGCTCGTTCTCCACCCAGCCGGCTTGGGGGGATTGGTAGCTGTCCAGCGCCACCTGCGCCTTGTCGACCAGATTGCCTTGCAGGTCGAACAGCAGGGCGCGCACGCTCTGCGTGCCGTTGTCGATGGCCAGAATGTAGGGCTTGCTCATGTGCGGTGGACGGGCCTTGCTAGTGGAGGTGAGGGCGGAGGCTGGTAGTGTGCCGTGATGATGCTAAGGTAACGCGCCAGTTCAGCGTCCCATCGGGTTTGTCCCCAGCGCAGATGGGGCTCGCACAGGGCTTGAATGCGCTGCAGGTGTGCCAGCCCACCGCCGGCCAGCAAGAGGCCCAGGCGGGTTCGCCGCAGCAGCAGATCATCCAGATGCACCACGGCTTCGTGCTGGGCGGCAATGGGCAACTCCAGCCAAAGAGTTTGCGTGCCGGGGATGAATTCAAGCTCAGGTGCCAGCGCCTTGCGACTCAATACCTCGGCCCAGGCGCCATAGCGTGCTGCGAGCCGTGCCCGAACCGCTGCACTCCAGTGCGTGGGCAAGGCCGGCGTGGGCGAAAAAATGGCGGTGTCGTCAGGCGCGAATTGCTTGCCCACATGCTGGGCGGCGAGCGCCAGGGCGTCTTGGGCCATCAGGCGGAAGGTGGTGAGCTTGCCGCCCGCCAGCGTGATCAAGCCCGATTCATCCAACACCACGTGATCGCGTGTGGCTTTTGAGGCCTCCGCCTTGTCATCGGCCACCACCGGGCGCACGCCGGCATAACAGGCCGTGACATCGGCCTGGGTGAGTCCGGCGCCGGGAAATTGGTCGTTCACCGCGGCGATCAGGTAGCTCACCTCTGCCGGGGTGATACTGGCTTCGACATCCAGCGACTCGGGGTGATCGAGATCGGTGGTGCCGATCAAAGTGCTGCCCTCCCAGGGGTAGAGGAAGACGGGACGGCCATCCTGCGGGTGCATCAGGCTGACGCTTTGAGCCACCGGCAAGCGCCAGAAGGGCACGATCAGGTGGCTGCCGCGCAAGGGGCGCAGCATGGCGCGGCCGCCCACGTCCGAGCGAAGGCGGTCGGCCCATGCGCCTGTGGCATTGATGACGGCCCGTGTGTTGACGACGCAGGTGTGGCCCGTGAGCGTGTCGCGCAGGGTCACGCCCGAGATGCGGCCTGCCGTCAATTGCAGGGATTGCGCGGCGGTGTAGTTGAGACTGACCGCGCCGTCTTGCTGTGCTTCCATCAACACGCGGTAGACCAGCCGCGCGTCGTCGGTCTTGGCATCCTGGTAGACCATAGCGCCGCGCAGGCCGGAGGGATTCAAGCCCGGTGCCAGGGTTTGCGCCAGGGCCGCGTCGGCGTAGAAATGCCCGCGTTGCCTTCGCTCCCCGCCTTGCCCGGACATGGCTTCGTAGATCATCAGTCCCAGCTGAAACATCCAGCGGCCGGGCTTTCGCCCGACGCAATCGGCAAACAGAAAACTCTGCGCTTCGATCAGTTCGGGAGCTTGGCGCATCAATCGTTCACGCTCGCGCACCGAGTGCCAGGTGGTCTTGAAGTCACCCTCCTTGAGATAGCGTAAGCCCCCGTGGACCAATTTGGAGGACCGGCTGGAGCTGCCCCAGGCGAAGTCTTGCTGCTCGATCAGCAAGACCTTCCACCCTTGCCGGGCAGCTTGTTGCGCCACGCCCGCGCCGGTGATGCCGCCGCCAATCACCACCAAGTCCCACAGCGTGGCACTCAGTGATTCTTGGGTTGCACGGCCTTGGGCCTTGGGATTCATGGCGCCCATGGGTCGCCGTCTTGAAGCAATTTGCCGGGATTCATGATTTTCTTTGGGTCGAAATGACGACACAGCTCTGCCAGGGTGGCCATGCCCAGCGGGCCTTTCTCGCGGTGCAATTGCGCAGCATGGTCTCGCCCCACGCCGTGTTGATGACTGACTGTGCCGCCGTGGTCCGCGATGGTTTTCGCCACCGCGGCTTTGAGTTTTTGCCAACGCTCCACGTGCGCCGGAAATCCGCCCGGCACATTGGCCCAGACAAACTGCGCGTAAATGCTGCTGCCTTGCGGGTAGACGTGAGAGAGGTGGCTGAAGGCATGTACCCGCTCGCCATAGGGTGCAAATACATCCCTCGCCGTTTGCTCCATGGCCAGCATCAGGGGCTTCACGCGGGGCCAGTCCACCGCGGTCTCGATGGTGTCCACGCTATAGCCTTGCTCCCACAAGGTGTTGCGCAGGTAGGGGCCCTTGAAGCGATGGGCCGCCCATTTGCTGCCCATGGCGGTGCCGATATACGCAGCGCCGTGGGCTTTGAGGGTAAGGCGGGCTTGTTTCAACGCGTGGCGCGCGGTTGGCGCATCGGAGCTAACGCCAAGCATCAATAGACATTTTTCGTCCCGGCAGCCGCGCAAGGCCAAATAGCGTTCCAGCCATCCAATCATGTTCGCGTGGCCGGCCATGGCCAGCTGGGTCCGGGTTTCGACGGGGTTGGACAAGCGCATCATGGACAAGGGCAGGCGGCGCTGTACCAACTCCCGAACCGCTGCTTCGGCGGCATCCCAATCGGGCAGGAACAGGGCATGAAAGCTCTCATGCGCCGGCAAAGGCGAGACACGCACACAAGCCTCTGTCAAGATGCCGAAACGACCTTCAGACCCCAGGACCAGCTCGCGCAGATCCGGTCCCGCACTCGCCGCCGGCAGGGTGGGGATGTCCAGCCGGCCCGCCGGGGTTTCCATGCGCCCGCCGGCAAACAGCTGCTCGATGCGACCATAGCGCAGCGACTGTTGGCCGCTGGAGCGGGTGACCACCCAGCCACCCACGGTGGAATATTCAAACGACTGCGGAAAGTGCCCCAACGTGTAGCCCTGCGCGCGCAGCAGGGCTTCGATCTGCGGGCCCGGGGTACCGGCACCCAAGGTCGCGAGTTGGCTCTTTGTGTCCAGATGCAGCAACTGGCACAGTCGAGTCAGGTTGATGGACAAGACCGGACGCTCGCTGAGCGGGCAATCCAGGTGCCCGGATACGCTGGTTCCCCCTGCGAAGGGAATCACCACCCAGTCGTGCTGCTGCGCCAGATCCAGCAGCGTGCGCACGTGCTCGCCGGATTCCACAAAAGCCACGCCGTCTGGAACGGGCGTTAGTGCGCCAAAGCGTTTGCGGATCCAATCCCCATAGCTTTCCCCAAATGCCATGGAAAAGCGGGTGGACGCATCCGTCTGAATCAAGGGATGGGCGCCCTGCAGGCGAGAAGCCGGCACTTGGCTCAACAAGTCGTCGCGCAAGGCGTCGGGGGCCCGATGGCCGGCACCCAACTGCGAGGCCAACATGGCTTTTGCGCCCTCGGTCAAAGTCATTGCAATGGTGTCGTCACCCCATCCATTCCATCGTCGCATGTGGCTTCCAATTCCCTGAAGAAGGCCTGTTGAGGGCGCTGTCGAACGGCGTTCGAGCGCACTAGCAGGCCAATAGATCAGGGCGCATTGTCAGAAGAAGCCTGCGCAGCGTCCAATTCATTCGGCGCACTTCGGGTATGCGCCGCGCTCATGGCCGAGCGCTACCTGAAGATTCCGGCGGCCTCAGGCAATGTCAGGTTGATTGCCGCTGTCCTTCAGGCGAATGGTGAACGCAAACGTGCTGCCCACGTTTAGCTGCGAGCTGACGGCAATCTGGCCACCCATCAGTTCGATGAATTTTTTGCTCAGCACCAGCCCCAAGCCCGTGCCTTCTTTGGACTGCCGCCCAGCACTGCCTTGTTGAAAGGGGGTGAACAGGCCGCTCACTTCCTCCTGGCTCATGCCGGGCCCGGTGTCGTGAACTTCGCAGTGCAGGACACCTCCCGCAGCGGCGTCCTCTGTATCAAAGCGCGCTGTCAAACGTATTTCACCCTGCTGGGTGAATTTGACTGCGTTGCTCAAGAGGTTTAACAAAACTTGCCGCAGTTTCATTTCGTCGGCAAACACGCTGCGGGGCAGTTGCGGCGACAACTCGCAGACCAGACGCAAGCCCTTTTGCTCAGCCCGGAGCTTGATCAGATCGGTCACCACGTGCAGGAAACGGGGGAGGTCGAAATCGTGCTCTGACAAGTCCATGCGGCCGGACTCCACCTTCGCCATGTCCAACACCTCGTTGATCAGGGTCATCAGGTGATTGCCACTTTGATTGATGAGTTCGAGAAAATGCCGATAGTCCTCGGACAAGCTCTCATCTGCGTGCATCAGGTCGGAGAAGCCGATGATGGCATTCAAGGGCGTGCGCAGTTCATGACTCATATTGGCCAGAAAGCTGCCTTTGGCGCGTTCGGCCGCTTCGGCGGCCTCTTTGGCTTCTTTCAAGGCTTGCAGCGTCAGCCGTTCGGCCGTGACATCCCAATTGGTGCCCAAGAGCCGCTGGGGCTTGCCCTGCTCGTCGACATACAGATGCGCGATACCGCGCAGGTAACGGGTTTCTCCATCGGTCATGGGGACCCTGAATTCGCTTTCGAAATCAGCGTCGCCGTTGAGCGCGCTCTGCCAGGAGGCTTGCACCCGTGGGCGGTCTTCTTCGTGAAGAAAAGACAGCCAGGCTTCGGGTGTGAGGGCGCCCACCGCATCTGCGGACCGGCCGTACAGCACATGCATTTGTGAGTCCCACTCGAAGCTGCCCTGCACAAGGTCCATGCCCCAGATGCCCACATGCCCGGCCTGCACGGCCAACTCGGTGCGCAACTGCTCCTGCTTCACCGCGTCGCTCAATTCAACAATGCGCCGTGCGCCGCGCCGTACTTCCATTTGGTCCATCACCAACTGGGCCAGGCATTTCAGGTCATCCAACTCTTCCTGCGTGACTTGGCGTGGCGTCGTGTCCAGACAGCACAGCATGCCCAGGTTGAAGTTGTCGTAGGTTTGCAAAGGCACCCCGGCGTAAAAGCGCAGGCCGGCGTCACCGGCAACAAGGGGGTTGGTGAGAGAGCGAGGATCTGTTTTGGCGTCGGTCAGGACATAGGGGCTGCACTGCAGAATCCCTGAGGCGCACAGCCCTGGGACTCGGTCAATTTGCTGGGCGTCCACGCCTTGGTGGGACTTGAACCAGATGCGGTCGGTGTCCACCAGGCTGATGATTGCAATGGGTACGCCAAACAATCGGGCCGCCAACCGGGTGACATTGTCGAAGGCACCATCGGGTGGCGTGTCCAGAATATCGTAGCGACGCAGCGCGGCGATGCGCTCGGCCTCGTTCGCCGGAAGGATCGACGGATCAATTGGCATGATGAACAACCCCAGACGTGGACCAGCGAGTACCTCACCGCGCCCAATGCCTGTCCAGTCGATACTGGCGTCTTCAGTCAAGTGAGGCGATCCTATCCAGTAGACCGCAGAAACTCAGTTTTCGTCTAGGGAGCTATCCGTGAAATTAGACGGTTTTTCATGGCGAATTCAAGCGGTTGGGTTTGTGTTCACCTGTGCTGGATATGAATCAATTCAGCATTCCACAATGTTGACCGCCAAACCGCCCCGCGCGGTTTCCTTGTATTTGGTCATCATGTCGGCACCGGTGTCGCGCATGGTTTTGATGACTTTGTCGAGGCTGACAAAGTGCGTGCCGTCGCCTCGCAGGGCCATGCGTGCTGCGTTGATGGCTTTGACCGAGGCGATGGCATTGCGCTCGATGCAGGGGATTTGGACGAGTCCGCCGACCGGGTCGCAAGTGAGGCCCAAGTGGTGCTCCATGCCGATTTCTGCGGCATTCTCAACCTGCGCCGGCGTGCCGCCCATCACTTGGCACAAGGCGCCCGCGGCCATGGAACAGGCCACGCCAACTTCACCCTGGCAGCCCACTTCGGCGCCTGAGATGGAGGCGTTTTCCTTGTACAAAATGCCGATGGCTGCTGCGGTGAGCAAGAAGTCAACCACCCCTTCTTCATGCGCCCCGTAGACGAAGCGGGTGTAATAGTGAAGCACGGCGGGCACAATGCCTGCAGCGCCGTTGGTCGGGGCGGTGACTACCCGGCCGCCTGCTGCATTTTCTTCATTCACCGCCAGGGCGTAGAGGTTCACCCAGTCCATCACTTGCAAGGGATCGCGCAGTGCTGCCTCCGGATTGGCGGTGAGATCGCGGTGCAACTGGGACGCTCGCCGCTTCACTTTGAAGCCACCGGGCAGCACGCCCTCGGTCTTGCAGCCCCGCGCCACGCAGGCTTGCATGACTTGCCAAATTTTGAGCAGGCCGCTGCGTGTTTCTTCGTCGCTGCGCCAATGCCGCTCGTTACGGCGCATGATCTCGGCGATGCTGATGCCGTGCGTCTGGGTCAGTTGAAGTAACTCGTCACCCGACTTGAATGGGTAGGGCAGAACGGCGGCGTCGGGTGCGATGACCTTTTGCTTGCTGCCATCGGCGGCAATCTCGTCGCTCACGACAAAACCGCCACCCACCGAGTAGTAGGTGCGCTCGGCGATTTGCTGATCCAGCGCGTCGAAGGCAATGAACCGCATGCCGTTGGCATGAAAAGGCAGGCTCTGGCGACGGAAAAACACCAGGTCTTTGGCTTCGTTGAAAGTCAGTTCCTGCTCGCCAAGCAGATTGAGTTTGGCGCTGGCGCGAATGGCGTCGAGATAAGCCGGTACCTGCTCGACATCGATCGTGTCGGGTTCATGCCCGGCGAGCCCGAGCAATACCGCTTTGTCGCTGCCGTGGCCCTTGCCCGTGGCGCCCAGGGAGCCGTACAACTGGGACACCACGCGCGTGGTTTGCTGCAATTGGCCGTCACTGCGCAGGCGCAGCGCAAACAAGCGTGCGGCACGCATGGGCCCCACGGTGTGCGAACTGGAGGGGCCGATGCCGACCTTGAACAGGTCGAAAACAGAAACTGCCATGGGATGTCTCCTGTGAATCTCGGGGGTGTGAGGTTCAAAAAAAGCCGGCGGCGCAGGGGTAGATGCGCGGCCGGCCGGGTGTGCCTGAGGTTGTCAGGGCAGATATTGGATCAAGCGTAGTCGCTCATCGGGGGGCATGAGCAATTCAGGTTGCGATCGCCCCAGACGTTGTCTACGCGGCCCACTGGCACCCAATATTTCTGGCGGCGCAGGGAGGCCACAGGGTAGGCGGCCACATCACGGCTGTAGGCATGGCCCCACTCTGCCTTCATCAGGCTTTCAGCGGTGTGGGGGGCGTTCACCAGGGGGTTGTCCGTGGCGGTCCAGGTGCCGTTGGCCACTTGGGCAATTTCGGCACGGATCGCCAGCATGGCGTCGCAGAAGCGATCCAGCTCGAATTTGGATTCACTCTCGGTGGGCTCGACCATCAGGGTACCCGCGACGGGGAAGGACAGGGTGGGCGCATGGAAGCCGTAGTCAATCAGCCGCTTGGCCACGTCTTCTGCACCGACGCCGGTGGCGTCTTTCAGGGGGCGAATGTCCAGGATGCACTCGTGCGCCACGCCGCCACCCTTCACGCCGGCAATGTTGCCGCTGAAATGGATGTCGTAGGCATCAGCCAGTCGGGCTGCCACATAGTTGGCAGCGAGGATGGCGGTTTCGGTCGCGGCGGTGAGCCCTTCGGCACCCATCATGCGCACATACATCCAACTGATGGGTAGCACGGCGGCATTGCCCAGCGGGGCTGCTGATACGGCGCCAATGGCGGTTTCGCTGGCGTAGCCGCCCGAGCGGTGGGCTGGCAGATAGGGCACCAGATCGGCCACAACGCAAACCGGGCCAACACCCGGGCCGCCACCGCCGTGGGGGATGCAGAAGGTCTTGTGCAGGTTCAAGTGGCTCACGTCGCCGCCGAATTCACCGGGGGCAGCCACACCGACCAGCGCGTTCATATTGGCGCCGTCTACATAGACGCGGCCGCCATGGCTCTTGACCAGGGCACAGATTTCCTTCACATGGGTGTCGAACACGCCGTAGGTCGACGGGTAGGTGATCATGATGGCGGCCAGATTGGCGGCGTGCTGTTCGCACTTGGCCTTCAGGTCGATCAAGTCGATATTGCCCTCTTTGTCGCACTTGGTCACGACCACGCTCATGCCCACCATATGGGCTGACGCCGGGTTGGTGCCGTGCGCCGATTCAGGAATCAAGCAAATCTTGCGGTGCGCCTCGCCGCGCGACTCGTGCCAGGCCTTGATGGCCAGCAGGCCGGCGTACTCACCCTGCGAGCCGGCATTGGGTTGTAGGCTGATGCCGGCATAGCCCGTGGCTTGGCACAGCCAGGCGGTGAGTTGCTCGTTCAGTAGTTCATAACCCTTCAACTGATCGCGCGGCGCGAAGGGGTGAATGGCGGCAAACTCAGGCCAGGTGATGGGGACCATCTCGCTGGTGGCGTTCAACTTCATGGTGCACGAACCCAGCGGGATCATGCTGCGGTCCAGGGCCAGGTCTTTGTCGGCCAATGCGCGCAGGTAACGCAGCATTTCCGTCTCAGAGTGGTAGCGGTTGAACACCGGGTGGGTCAGGTAGTCCGATGTGCGCAGCAGCGCTGCGGGGATGAGCGTGGCGATGCCTTTTTCAAGCGCCTCGAAGCTGATCGTGCCCTTGCCGCCGGAGAAGATGTTCAGCAGCGTTTGCAGATCGGCACGCGTGGTGGTTTCGTCCAACGAGACGCCAACCGATGTGTTGGATGAGCGGCGCAGATTGATGCCCGCGGCGAGGGCAGCGGCCAGAATTTCAGCCGTCTTCGCGCCGGTCTGGATGTGCAGCGTGTCGAAGGCGCTGGCGTTCTCGATCACCAGGCCTTGGGCCTTCAAGGCTTGGGCCAGGATGGCGGTGAAACTCGCCACGCGCAGGGCGATGCGCTTCAAGCCCACGGGCCCGTGGTAGACCGCGTACATGCTGGCCACCACTGCGGGCAGCACTTGCGCGGTGCAGATGTTTGACGTGGCTTTTTCGCGGCGGATGTGCTGTTCGCGCGTTTGCAGGGCCAGGCGGTAGGCCGGGTTGCCATGCACGTCCACGCTGACACCCACCAGACGGCCGGGCAGATTGCGCTTGTACTCGTCCTTGCAGGCCATGTAGGCGGCGTGCGGGCCACCGTTGCACAGCGGCATGCCGAAGCGTTGGGTGGTGCCGATGGCGATGTCGGCGCCCATTTCAGCCGGGGATTTGATGAGCGTCAGCGCCAGCAGGTCGGCCGCGGCGATCAAGAGGGCGCCTTGGGCATGCAGGGCGTCAGCGGCGGTTTGCAGGTCACGCACATCGCCGTTCACGCCGGGGTATTGCAGCAGAGCGGCAAAACACTCCGTCTGGCCGGCTTGTGCCGCTGGGCCCACTTGCACGGTGAAGCCAATGGGCGTGGCACGTGTGCGAATCACTTCCAGCGTCTGCGGCAGCACATCGTCGGCGACGAACAGCACCTGGCTCTTGCTCTTGCCAACGCGGGCGGCCAGGGTCATGGCTTCAGCGGCAGCAGTGGCTTCGTCCAGCATGGATGCATTGGCGATGGCCATGCCGGTCAGGTCGGTGATCATGGTCTGGAAGTTCACCAGCGCTTCCATACGACCTTGTGAAATTTCGGCCTGATAGGGCGTGTAGGCGGTGTACCAGGCGGGGTTTTCGAGGATGTTGCGCAGGATGACGCCAGGAGTCAGGGTGTCGTAGTAGCCTTGGCCGATATAGCTCTTGAGCACCTTGTTCTGGCTGGCAACGGCTTTCAGCTCGGCCAGGGCCTGGGCTTCACTCAAGGCGGCAGGCAGTTGCATGCCGGCGGCGCGCTTGATGCTGGCCGGCACGATGGCCTCAATCAGGGCGCGGCGCGAGGCCGCACCAATCACCGACAACATGCCGGCTTCATCAGCGGCATCGGGGCCGATGTGGCGGGCGTGGAATTCGGTGCTGTTTTCCAGCGAGGCGAGCGTGGGCAGGGCAGACATCAACATGGCAAATCCTTGGCGGTTGTCCCGCTCATGACGGGACGACCAAATTCTTTAAATGCGTTCATAAGCCCCAGCGGCGCCGGGGCTCTACTTCATCAGCTGTTCTTGACCAGCTCGTCGTAGGCGGTGCCGTCCATCAGGCCGTCCAGTTCAGCGGCGTTGTTCAGCTTGACCTTGAAGAACCAGCCGGCCTTCAAGGGGTCGGTGTTGGCCAGTGAGGGGTCGTCGCGCAGGGCTTCGTTGACTTCAACGATTTCGCCGCCGACGGGCATGTACACATCGGCAGCCGCCTTGACGGACTCGACCACGCCGGCCACATCCTTGGATGCGAAGCTTGTGCCAACGGCAGGCAGGTCCACAAAGACCACATCGCCCAGCGCGTCTTGGGCGTGAACGGTAATGCCCACGGTGACGATGCCGTCAGCTTCGATTTGGACCCACTCGTGGTCAGGCGTGTATTTGATGTTGCTCATGCTGTGCTCCGTGAAAAATGGGGCGAAAGAAATGGTGGAAAAACCAATATACAAACAAAGACAGGGGCCGCGCCTTTCAGAAGGGACGAGGCCTGCGCCAGATCAGCCGCGGTAGTAGCCGTTGGGCGTGAAGGGCGTGCTGCTGACGG
Source organism: Roseateles koreensis (assembly GCF_028595305.1). Classification (GTDB taxonomy): domain Bacteria; phylum Pseudomonadota; class Gammaproteobacteria; order Burkholderiales; family Burkholderiaceae_C; genus Paucibacter_A; species Paucibacter_A koreensis. The sequence continues at coordinate 109,559 of NZ_JAQQXS010000006.1, forward strand.
TCATGGGCGTGCGCTTGTCTCGTACGATGGCAAAGATTTCAGTGCCCAAGGCGGCATGCTCGCGGCCGACATAGGCCAGCGCCACCGGCTTGCCCACCGTGGGGCCCAGGGTGCCGCTGGTGACGACGCCGATATCGGTGCCATCCGCGGTAACGAGCTTTGCGCCCTCACGCACGGGCATGCGTTCGCTGCTGACCAGGCCTACGCGTTTGCGGGCAGCGCCGTTGGCCAGTTGCGCGTCGATCACCGCAGCACCCGGATAACCGCCAGCCCGAGCGCCACCGGCGCGGCGCACCTTCTGGATGGCCCAGGTCAGCGAGGCTTCAACAGGTGTTGTCTCGGTGTTGATGTCGTGGCCATACAGGCACAGCCCGGCTTCAAGGCGCAGCGAGTCGCGCGCGCCCAGGCCGATGGGCTTGACTTCTGGCTGGGCCAACAATTTGCGCGCCAGCGCCACCGCGTGGTCGCCGTGCACAGAGATCTCGAACCCGTCTTCACCGGTATAGCCCGAACGGGTCAGGAAGGTGTCGATGCCGTCCAGATTGAAGAAGCCACCGGTCATGAAGGTGAGCTTGGCCACTTCGGGGTTCAGGCGCGACAGCGCGACCACGGCTTGCGGGCCTTGCAGGGCGAGCAGGGCTTGATCGGGCAGCGGCAGCACTTCGCACTGGTCGCCGATCTTGGCTTGCAGGTGGGCGATGTCTTGCACCTTGCAGCCGGCGTTCACCACCACGAATAAGTCGTCAGGGCGGCGGGCAATCATCAAGTCGTCCAGGATGCCGCCGGCGTCGTTGGTGAACAAGGCATAGCGTTGCTTGAACAAGCCCAAGTCAATCACGTCGACCGGGACGATGGTTTCAAGCGCGGCTGCGGCCTGGGCGCCTTTCAACAGCACTTGGCCCATGTGCGACACGTCAAACAAACCGGCGGCTGCGCGGGTGTGCTTGTGCTCGGCCATCACGCCAGCGGGATATTGCACAGGCATGTCGTAGCCACCGAAGGGCACCATCTTGGCGCCGAGTTCGATGTGCAATGCGTGCAGGGGGGTCTTGAGGAGGGCGGCGGTCATGGCGGAAGGCTTTCGAGGGCTATAAAAGGCCCACCCATAGAAGGTGGGGGTTATGCCCTCGCTGTCCGCTTTACCTGAGAGATTGGCCGCAGGCATATGGCCCGCAGCTTGCCCCTTCGGTGGACGGGCTCGGGTGTTTAAACCCCTCCCGCCTCTCTCCAGTGAGGAACGCTCGGTTTTGAGCGTTTTGTCAGTCCTTTTGCCTGAGCGTTCGCAGCTTGGGATCACCGTTGCCACTGCGCCTTCGGCGGCTTTCGCTAGAAAGCTCTCTCCTGACGGAGCCGGATTGTAGCGGCGGTTTTGTCAGCCGTCGTGCGATTTGTGTGCGGTGTCGCCCGGCGACGCTGTCGGCCGGGCAGAATCACGCCAGATTCAAGGTGAATGGGATGCGACTTTTGCTGGTGGAAGATGATTTGATGATCGGCGAGCAGTTGTCGGACCTGCTGCGGGCCGAGCATTACGCGGTGGACTGGGTGCGCGACGGCGAGTTGGCTGATACCGCCTTGCTCGGGCAAAACTATGACCTGGTGATACTCGATCTGGGCCTGCCGCGCCGCGACGGCATGCAGGTGCTGCGCGGCTTGCGGGCGCGCAAGCAGCAGATGCCGGTGCTGATCACCACGGCCCGTGACGCCGTGGATCAGCGCATCGCTGGTTTGGACGCCGGCGCGGACGATTACGTGCTCAAACCCTTCGAGCTGGACGAATTGCTGGCCCGTGTGCGAGCCTTGCTCAGGCGAGCGCAGGGGCGGGCAGAGCCCATGTATGAGCACAAGGGGGTCAGCATCCATCCCGCCACGCGGGAGGCGTTTGTTCAAGGCCAGCCGGTGCAGTTGTCGGCACGCGAATGGGCGGTGCTTGAACCCCTGTTGGCGCGTCCTGGCATGGTGTTGTCGCGTCAGCAATTGGAGGAAAAGCTGTACGGCTGGACGGACGAAATCTCCAGCAACGCCGTCGAGGTGTACATCCATGGCTTGCGCAAAAAATTGGGCGCAGCCCTGATCGAGAACGTGCGCGGCGTGGGCTACCGGGTGCCGCGGGAATGAGCGGGGCGGGCTGGTTTAAGTCAGGCCTGCCGCGGTCTTTGCGTTATCGCTTGATCGTTCTGTTGCTGGTCGCCTTGGGCGTTAGCGCCTTGATTCAGGGCGTGAGTGCATACCGCACGGCGTTGAATGAGACCGATCAGATCTTTGATTATCAAATGCTGCAGATGGCCTTTTCGCTGCGGGGTGGCGTGGGGCGAGGGACGGTGACTGTTCCCTTGGCACAGAACCAAAGCTTTGATTTTTTGGTGCAGGTCTGGAGCATCGACGGTGCTTCAGTGTTCCGCTCACCGGGCGAATTTTTGTTGCCGCAGCGCGCCTTGCTGGGGTTCTCTGAGGTTTCTCAGGGTGACAAACGCTACCGAATCTTTTCCTTGCAAACCCCATTTGAAGTGGTTCAGGTGGCGCAGGACCTGGCCGTCAGGCACCGCATGGCAGGTCAGCTCGCGTGGCGCACGGTGCTGCCCATCGCGTGGATGTGGCCCATATTGGCCTTGTTAGTGTGGTGGGTGGTGAGCCATGCGTTGACGCCTGTCAGCCGCGTCAGCGCGCAGCTCGCGCAACGTGGCGCTGACGATTTGGCTCCCATTCCCGCCGATGACCTGCCGGACGAATTGCAGCCGCTGCTGGCCTCGTTCAACGCGCTGCTCGTGCGGGTGAGCCAGGCGTTTTCAGCCCAGCAACGGTTTGTGGCCGACGCCGCACATGAATTGCGCTCTCCCTTGGCGGCGCTGAAGTTGCAGTGGCAGGCCCTGCACCGCGCGGACGACGCTGACGCCCGCGCCCTGGCCATTCAGCGCCTGGGGCAGGGCATTGACCGGGCGAGCCGGTTGGCCGAGCAAATGCTGCAACTTGCACGCCAGGACAGCCCGGCGGCAAAGGCGCTTGCGCCAACTCGTGTGCAACTGGGCGCCCTGTGCCGGGAGGCCGTAGTGGAGGCCAGCGACGCCGCCCAGCGGCGCTCCATTGATCTGGGGGTCAGTGAATGCGATGCCGCTGAGGTCATGGGTCAGGCGGACGCCTTGCAGGTGCTCGTGCGCAACCTGCTCGACAACGCAATCAAGTACACCCCGCCCGGCGGGCGGGTGGATGTGAGCCTGACGCGCCAGCCCGACGGCAGCTATTGCCTGGCCATTGACGACAGCGGGCCGGGCATTGCGGCGGATGAGCGCGCGCGCGTGTTCGATCCGTTTTACCGTGGTGAGGGCCTGTCGAACACGGCGGGAAGCGGCCTGGGGCTGGCCATTGTCAAGTCGATTGTGCAAGCCCACGGCGGGCAGATTCAGTTGCTGTCTTCGGCCCAGTTGGGCGGGCTGGGTGTGCGCGTGACCCTGCCTTCGATTCCGCCAACACCTTCTTAAGCTTCACTTAAGTGAGGTCGCTCACAGTGTGTCCATCGCAACTCTTTGCACTGAGGTCGATCGATGGAAAAGTCAAATCACGCTGAAGTCATGGTCCCCGTGCGTCGCCTGGTGTGGGCCATGGCGGCGGCCGGGGCAATCGCCACAGCAGGTACGGTCGGGGTCTTGCACATGAGCGCCGCGCAGGCCGAAGCCAATGCGGGTGTCGCAGGAAATTCTGCGCAGGCGCTCGCCCAGCCCAATGCCCAAGGGCCTGTCAGCGCAGGTAACGCGCCAGCAGGTGCGGTGGTCGCCTTGCCCGACTTTGCGCAGATTGCCGCGCAGCAAGGGGCGGCCGTGGTCAATATCAGCGTGGTCGGCAGCAGCAAGGCCGCGGGGCGCGGTGTGACGCCGCAGATGGACCCGGATGATCCGATGTTCCAGTTTTTCCGGCGTTTCCAGATTCCCGGCATGCCGGGCGCGCAGGGTGGCCCTGAGGGCAGAGAGGTGCCCACGCGCGGGCAGGGCTCCGGCTTCATCGTCAGCAGCGACGGTGTGATTTTGACCAACGCGCATGTGGTCAAGGGCGCCCAAGAAGTCACCGTCAAATTGACGGACCGCCGCGAGTTTCATGCCAAGGTGTTGGGCAGTGACGCCAAGACCGACGTGGCCGTCATCAAGATCGAAGCCCATGGCTTGCCAGTGGTGGCGTTGGGCAGCAGCGCCACCACGCGGGTGGGGGAATGGGTGTTGGCGATCGGCTCGCCCTATGGTTTTGAAAACAGCGTGAGCGCCGGTGTGGTCAGCGCCAAGGGGCGCGCGTTGCCGGACGAGAACTTTGTTCCCTTCTTGCAGACCGACGTTGCCGTGAATCCCGGCAACTCGGGCGGGCCCTTGTTCAACGCGCGCGGCGAGGTGGTGGGCATCAACTCACAAATCTACAGCCAGACCGGTGGGTATCAGGGCTTGTCCTTTGCCATTCCGATCGAGTTGGCCAACAAAGTGCGCCAGCAGATCGAAAAAACGGGCCACGCCCAGCACGCCAGATTGGGCGTGAACATCCAGGACGTGAACCAGGCTTTTGCCGACTCGTTCAAGCTGGCCAAGCCTGAAGGCGCACTGGTGGCCAGTGTGGAAGACGGCAGCCCCGCCGCCCAGGCCGGTTTGCGCTCAGGCGACGTGATTCTCAAATTCAACGGACAGCCGATTGTCAGTAGCAGCGACTTGCCGGCTTTGGTGGGCGCTGCGCAGGCGGGTGACAAGGTCCAGTTGGAGGTTTGGCGGCAGGGCAAGTCTGAAAATCTGAGCGCCAAACTGGCTGACGCCAGTAGCAAGTCCGCACAAGTCGACGACAACGATGAAGCCAGCACGCCGCAAGGCAAACTGGGCTTGGCCCTGCGTCCCTTGGCGCCACAGGAAAAACGGCAATCCGGCATCCGCGAGGGCTTGGTGATCGAAAACGCGGGCGGCGCTGCGGCCAAGGCCGGGGTGCGCGCGGGCGATGTGCTGTTGGCTGTCAACGGCACGCCGGTCAATTCGGTTGAGCAGGTGCGTGCCGTTGTGGCGGGAGCCGACAAATCAATCGCCTTGCTGGTGCAGCGCGGCGCGGACCGGATCTTCGTCCCCGTGCGCATGGGTTGAGTCTTTGCGGCGCAGCGCGGCCCTGGTGGAGCGTTGCGCCGCGGTATGTGAAAACTCACCTCATGAAGCGTTAACAAAGTCGCGAACTGCTGATCGCGGCGAACCGGGAACTAGCGGTATCACCAAGGAACGACGGGGCTTTGTCAGTTGATACTTGAAGTTAGTGAAACCAAGACGCGCTGACAAACGCGTGTTTGCGTGCAACAACTCAGCCCCTCATCAGACGCATCACTTGAAGCCGCCACGCAAGAGCTTGCCTTTGCGCAGTGTGTGCAGGCCATGCGGCGAACCTTGTCGACCACACCTTTGGGGTGGCTGCTGATTGCCTGGGTCGGCCATGACCGCATTCCCGCGCACTTGCTTGAACTTTGGATTGGCAGTTTTGCAGCCGTTTGGGTCATCGGATTTTTGCGGCTGCAGTGGATAGCCCGAGTGGGCGCGAAACGCGCGCAGCACCTCCATCCTGTCATGGGCATCGCCATGCTCGACGGCGCCTGCTGGGGCGCTGTCGTGGGGGTGTTGATGGGGGCATCGCCCATGCTGGATGGCTGGCTTGGCGCGGTCATCTGCGGCGCGGCTGCCATCAATGCGCCCACCTATCTGACCTTTTTCGCGGCCTACCGGGCCCAGGTACTGGCGCTTTGGGTGATTGCGCTGCTGGGTACGCTTGTGCACTGGAATCAACCGTTAGCCATGGATGTCATGCTGGGCTTGACGCTGTTCCTGCTCTTGATAGTCGGTTATATGCGCAACATCAGTGACCGCGTGGTGGATGGCATCCGCTTGCAACTGCGAAACGCAGAGTTGGCAGAAAAGTTGCGCAACTCACTCCACGTCAAAGAGCAAGAGGCTGCCACCGATGCGCTGACTTTGCTGATGAACCGGCGCGCCTTTGATGACCTTTTGGACGGATACGCAAGAGATCAACGTGGGTTCGCGGTGTTGATGTTGGACATTGACCATTTCAAGGCCGTCAATGACCACCACGGCCACGCGGTGGGCGATGCCTTGCTTCGGGGCTTCGCAGCATGCATCCGGGGGCAGTTGCGCGGCAGTGATGTTTGTGCACGATACGGTGGCGAAGAGTTTGTGGTGGTACTCCCGGGGGCATCCAATGTCCGCGCATTGGAAGTGGCCGAACGGCTTTGCCAAACCGTGGCGGCAGCCCCTTTGATCGATGAACCCGCCCTGCACATCACGGTTTCTATCGGCGTGGGCATTCGCCATCCGAGCGAATGTGTTCGGCGGCTGATGGCTCGGGCCGATGCGGCCGTCTATGCCGCCAAGCACGGTGGAAGAAATCAGGTATGTGTCGCGGAATAGGTGATGCCATACCCTTCGCCACAAATGATTTGCAGATGAATTGTTGTATACGCCATTGATGATTTGGGAAGGAGCCAATAGCATGGCGGCCTGCCCATATCTTGTTGCCGCGATGCCAGCTTTTGATTTGCCAGGACTTTTGATGATGCTGGTTTTAGGGGCCGCGCTCGGCTTTTTTGGCGGGCTGTTTGGCATTGGTGGCGGCATCATCGCCATCCCGCTGCTGGCTTTGGGTTTCGGCTTGGATCAGGCCGTGGCCCAAGGTACTGCTCTTGTCATGATGGTGCCCAACCTGCTGATAGCGTGGTTTCGCTACAGCCAGCGGCATCCCGTGGCCTTGAAGACTGCGTTGCAGATTGGCGCTTTGGCCTGCCTGACCACCTGGCTTGTCGCACACTTCGCCACCCGGCTGCCTCCTGATCTCATGCGAAAGGTCTTCAGCGTCTTTTTGCTGGCGGTGTCGCTGCGTATTCTTAAGCAGCTCCAGCAGGCACCTGCAAGCACGCATCTGCCCGACCGCAAAGCACGCGACTTGCGGTTCATGCCGCTGGTTGGCATCGTCGGCGGCAGCAGCATGGGTTTGCTGGGTGTGGGCGGCGGCTTGGTGGCCACGCCCATTTTCAGTGGCTGGTTTGGCCAACGGCAAACCGTGGCGCAAAGCCTCTCGCTGGCCTTGGTGGCGCCCAGTTCCATCATCGCCTTGATGACGTACAGCGGCGCTCACCGGGTGGACTGGGCCCTGGGCCTGCCGATGGCCTTGGGCGGCTTGTTCACCGTATCGGCTGGCGTTGCGGTGGCCCACCGTCTCCCGGAAAAGCGCATGCGTGCCGCTTTTGCATGGATGATTCTTTGTACGGCGGCATGGATGCTGGTCAAGCCGTTGGTTTTGCATTCTGCCTGAGCCAACCCAGGCCTTCTGATGTGCCGCCTTTGGGACGGTACTCGCAACCAATCCAGCCCTTGAAGCCAAGCTCATCAATCACGCTGAACAGGTAGTCGTGATTGAGTTCCCCGAGGTCAGGTTCGTGGCGCATCGGCACGCCGGCAATTTGCAGATGGCCCACCTTGCCGGTGGGCAGGTATTTGCGCAACGCCATCGTGACGTCGCCTTCGACGATCTGCAGGTGGTACAAGTCCATCTGCACCAGCAGATTGGGCGCGCCAACTTCGGCCACGATCGCATGTGCCTCGGCTTGGCGGTTCAGGAAAAAGCCCGGAATGTCGCGCGTGTTGATCGGCTCGATCAACACGTTCACACTGCGCGGTGCGGCTTGCTCGGCGGCCCAGGCCAGGTTGGCGAGGTAGGTGGCGCGCAATGCGCTGCGCTCGGCGCCCGCCGGGATCAAGCCAGCCATCACGTGCACACGCGGGCAGCCGAGCACACCGGCATAGTCCAGCGCGCGCAGCAAGCCTTCGCGAAATTCCTCTTCCCGGCCAGGCAGGCAGGCCAGGCCGCGCTCGCCGCCATCCCAGTTGCCCGGCGGCGCGTTGAAGAGAACCTGCTCAAGACCGTAATCGCTCAGGCGCTGCGCCAGCGTGTGCGCCTCGAAGGCATAGGGGAACAGATACTCGACGGCCTTGAAGCCGTCGCGCGCAGCAGCGGCAAAGCGATCGAGAAAATCATGCTCGTTGTAGAGCATCGAAAGATTGGCGGCGAAGCGGGGCATGGGTTGTCCTGGGTGTTGATTTCAGGTTCGGGTGCGGTCAAGAACAGGAGGGTATGACGATTGTTCATGCCCCAGCCATTCTGCAGGCTCAGGAGTTCACATGCTTGTGAGGCTGGGCGAGGTGAAAGCGCGGCGTCGCGGGGGAACTTCGAGGCCCACATTTTCCAGTTATGAACTGTCTTTTTTCAGGGGAAGCTTACGGCTAATGCCAGGATGCTGAGTCCGCAGGCTGCGAAGTCGGCGCTGTAGGCCACCTGACAGTGTTCAATGGAGAGAAGCCCCATGCGCATCTCTGTTGCGGACTGCGCTCGGAGCCGCATGCGCCCGTTGGTGGCTGCTTGAATTCCTACGGCCAGGCCATGGAGCGCTGTGCGTACCTGGGGACGAGTTGGCTAGTTGCCTGTTCCTCTATTACATAGCTGCAATGTAGAGTTGGGGCGGGCCAAGCCATGTGCATGGACGCTGAGCAAAGCGAGACCCACCCGCGCTCAATTACTTGCCGTAGGTCGTTTTGAGCTTGGTGACACAGCCGGTCTTGGCGTCACCGCTCAGGGCATCGCATTTTTCCAAGCCGACCTTGTAGTTGGCGTCACGCTGAGTTTTCAGATCCTCTTGCATGGCAGAGTCGATCTTCTTGCCCATCTTGACATCACCCTGGATCTTGGCTTCGGCAGCCTTGGCTTCTTTGACACAAATGTCTTTGTCGTTGCCAGACTTCTCATCGCATATTTCCTTGGCGACGGCGTAGGCCGACTCCGCCTTGGCGATTTGCAATTTATTGCCGTCCTCGGTGCTGCCGGTGTGGGCGAATTCGGCTTCGGCCAAGCCAACCTTCTCGCGTGCCTTTGCCTTTTCGACGCAGATATCCTTGGCATTGCCGCTGCTTGCATCACAGGCGGCGCGGTCTACTTTGTAGTCAGCGGCCATACGTGCCTTGACGGCAGCATATTCGCTCTTAGAACTTACGGCGGCCTGGGCTACCGGGATGAAGAGCAGGGCGGCTACCAAGCAGCTTGCTTTGAATTTGATTTGGTTCTTCATATCGTTCCTCGGGAGTGGTGGAAGAGAAGGGTGCATCCGGCGCGTATGCCGTTCATTCGCCAAAACCATGGCCGGTGCCGAATGCGTAATGACCCATCTCAGCCGAAAAACAGTCAGCGGCGAACCAACTCAAAGCGGCCAATCCGCATGAAGTAACCAGCGCTATCGCTGCCAGCGAAAGGAGAATGGAATTCATGGGGATCTCGTGAGACGGGAATGAGTCCGCAGTGTCTGGGGCGTGCATGGGGCGGTGAAGCAGACGACACCGCTTTCAGAGGTAGGCCCTGTCCTACTGGTCTGCTCAAAGGTACTCGTACAGCCAAAGGACGCAGACGTTCGCATCAATGGCGGTCTGGGCAGACTGTTCGTTTTTTGTAGGTCTTTTCCTACAGGTGACCGGGCCAATACGTGCTGCCTTGTTCACACTTTTGCTGTCACACTAGGTGTCATAAAAACAGAGCAGGTCATCAAGTGGGCTTTTGAGGCGCGGACCTTTTGACCGAGCCTTTTTGTCTGCAGCTGGCACTGCTTGAGGCTCACCTGAAACCACGTGCTCCATGCCCAAGCTCAAAACCTACATCGTCGAGGACAGCCCAGTCATTCGCGAAAACCTGATCGCGACTTTGGAAGAGTTGGGGCCTATTGAAGTGGTGGGAACGGCTGAAGATGAAGCTTCGGCGGTGCAGTGGATGAGTGTGAATGCGCATCGATTTGACCTGGCGATCGTCGATGTTTTCCTGAAGCACGGCTCGGGGATTGGCGTATTGAAGGCGCTTTCCGCCTTGCCTAGAAACCACATTGCTGTGGTGTCTAGCAACTACGCAACCGCCGAGATACGGCGCAAATGTCTCGAACTGGGGGCGGCGCGGGTCTTCGATAAGTCCAATGAAATAGATGACTTGCTTGCCTATTGCTGCCGATTGGCGGCGGGCGAAACCGGCCAAGGCGAGCTAACTTGAACTTGTTCTTCTATTGAATCAAGCCGTTCTTGAGCGCGTAATAGGTCAAATCACTATTGGATGCCAAATTCATTTTTTCCATCACCCGCGTTCGATAGGTGCTGACCGTTTTGACGCTGAGCGACATGCTGTCGGCCATATGGCCAATTGTTTCGCCCTTGGCCAAGCGGAGAAAGACTTGCAACTCGCGTTCCGACAAGGCCTCATGCAGGGGACGATCGCCGCCGCCGCTGAGCCCGTCGGCCAGTTGCTCGGCCAACGCGGCCGTGATGTATTTGCGTCCTCGGGCCACGGTGCGTATCGCGAGGACGATGTCCTCAGGGTCGCAGTCCTTGTTCAAATAGCCGCTGGCGCCTTGGCGCAGCAAGGTGGTGGCGTAATGGGCTTCGGGAAAACCGCTCAGAATCAACACCGGCAAGTCGGGTGCTCGAGCTTTGATGGCCGCCAGCGCATCCACGCCGCTTTGATCTGGCATCGAGATATCCAATAGGATCACATCGACATCGCCTTGACGAACTATCTCCATGGCCTCCCGGCCGGTGGCGGCCTCGGCCACGACTTCAAGATCTGCTTGCTCAGCAAAAAACTGGCGCAGGCCAACTCGAACTATGGCATGGTCATCAACTATCGCGATTCGAATCATATGTGCGGTGACGCTCCCTGCTTCGATGATCCCATGAATCTCGGCCGGGCCCGCGTATGAAATTGCTGATTTCCGGAAGACGCGGCACTCTGGTGGTGGCGCTGGCCTGTGTGGCCGCGGTGGTATTCATGATCCACAGCGAGCAATCGTATTGGCGGGCCAGCACGGCACTTGAAAAAATGGCGGCTAATGAGGAATTATCCGTCCGGACGGCGGAGTTGTTGAAGAATTTGGCGTATGCCCACGCCGGTCAAGTCGAATTCCTGCTGACGCAAGAAAGCCGCCATTTGGAAGCCTTTGGGCAAGGCTTGGCTTTGAGTGAGTCAACCGTACGCTTGTTGGAACTCAAGTTTGAGCAAGACCCGCAGGTTCTTTCTGTGCTGCGGCCGATGGATTCCTTATTGGCTGCCCGCCAGCAAGCATTGGCTCAAATTGAACAATGTGCTGGCAAACCCTGCCGTGGCGAAGCCGTCATGCGGTTGAGGCAGCTGGCTGATGGCGCACCCTTGAACAATCTGTGGGCAAGCCTGGCCGAAATGCTACGCCTAGAGGCGTGGCGAATTGGCGAGCAGCGCAGGCAAATCGGCAAGATCTTGGCAATCGGCCGTGTGGGTTTGATTGGCCTTTGCGCATTCAGTCTACTGGCCTTGCTCCTGTACCTTCATCGCACCTTGAAGCTCACGCATCAAATGCAGGACTCTCGGCGCACGCTGCAAGACGACCGGGACCAACTCAAGGATGAAGCAGCCATCAGCACACTCATGCTGACTGAGTTGACTCAGCATCTCCTGACCGCGCGTGAGGACGAGCGTGGCCGGTTGGCCCGCAATCTCCATGACGAGCTGGGTGCGCTGCTGACTTCAGCCAAGCTGGATGCGGCCCGTATCAAGTCGCGTTTGGGTGGCGCAGCACCCGAAGCCTCTGAACGGCTGTCCCATTTGGTTAACACCCTTAACGCCAGCATCGCCCTGGGGCGCAACATCATTGAAGATTTACGGCCCTCTACATTGAGCAATCTGGGCTTGGTGGCCACGTTGGAGATATTGGTGCGGGAGTTCGCTGAGGCCAAAGGCTTGGAGGCGCACTGCGATCTGCATCCGGTTGAACTTGCCAGTAGCACCGAAATTGTTGTGTTTCGGGTCATTCAAGAGGCGATCACGAACATCTCCAAGTACGCGCAAGCCAAGCAAATTTGGGTTCAGATGGGGCGAGACGAAGGCTGGATTAAGGTGTCTGTGCGGGATGATGGTGTGGGATTTGACAGCGAAGTCACACCTCGATCTGCCTATGGCTTGTTAGGCATGAGATTGCGCATCGAGGCTGAAGGAGGTCGCTTGACGGTGCAGTCCGAGTTGGGCAAGGGCAGCTTGATTCAAATGCTGCTGCCGGTTGATCCTCACAGGCGCTGACAAAGGCTGAGCCACCGTCCTACAGCCTCGCGCTGGTTCGTCTGACCCGGAGTCGGCGGTACCGCCTATCGCTTGTGGCGGCGGCACGATAGAGACTCAAGCCATCCTGTGGCTTCTCAGCCCGCAGGCCTTTGACCCCTATCGTTCAGCCGCATCGTCGGCTCATAAGGAGATCGCCATGCTGTATTACGCCGCCGTATTTTTTGTGATTGCATTGGTTGCTGCCGTTTTCGGCTTCGGTGGCATTGCCGCGGGTGCGGTAGGTATTGCAAAGATCCTTTTCCTTGTCTTTGCTGTCATGGCCATCGCCAGCTTCTTGCTTGGCTGGAGCCGCAGGCCCTAATTCCGGGCGCTTTTATTCATCCCCCACGTACAAAGGAAAAATCATGTTTGAAACCCATAAACCCACCTCGGCCGCCAGCAAATTGGATCATTCGAGCCAGTCCGGCGAACAGGCTTTCCAAGCCACCAAAGAACTGACGCAAGAGGCGTTCAACGACTTGGCTGAAGGCGCACAAGAGTTGCAACAAGAGGCTGGCGCTCAGATCTCCAGCATGGCGAAACAAACCATGGATTCCGTGCGGGATCAGTCCAGGCGTATTCGCGAACAAGCCGCGCGGTTGAGTGTGAGTACCACTCACTACATTCGTGACGAGCCAATCAAGTCCGTGCTGATGGCCGCGGCTTCTGGCGCAGTGCTGATGGCCTTGATCCGCATGATGAGCCGCAGCCGAGGCTGATTCAGCGCATACAAGAACTGGCTCTTTTGCTTTCCAACGAACCTGCTGTCTTGGCAGGCCATGCGCAAGCTTGTGCCGAGTTGTTGGGATGGGACCTCGGTTTAGCAGAGCGGGCCTTGCGGCGACGCTTTGCAGTGTTCGGGCGGCGGCGCTTCGTTGGCAGTTGCCGTACCCGAAGCCCGCCCTGGTGGCGGCGCCCCTTCCGCTGTGAAGTCTGTTTTTTGTTGAGGTAAACCCAGCGCCTTAGTGGCGGCGTCAAGGGCAGACTTGGGTGCTGGTCTTGTGTGTTTGCGTTTCATCGCGAACCTTTGGGTTTAGAAAATCGATGGGCTGAGTTGCTTGGCTGGCAATGGCGCGCCGTCTTCGTCGGAGCTTGCTGATTTCGATCATTCCGGCTTGAGGCGGCTGACGCGCCAAACCACATTGCCAACGTCGTCAGCCACCAGCAGGGCTCCGCTGGAGTCAAGGGCTACTCCGACCGGGCGCCCGTAGGCTTGACCCTCGGCGTTGAGAAAGCCGGTTAAAACATCCTGCACTGGCCCGTCTATGGGACGGCCCTTGGCGAAGGGCACGAAAATCACTTTGTAGCCGCTTTGCGGTCGGCGATTCCATGATCCATGCATGCCAATGAACATGCCGTTGGCGAAATTGGCGGAGAGGCGATTCCCCTTCGCGGATGCCAAACCCAGTGGCGCTGTGTGAGCCCCCAAGGCGAAGTCCGGCACTCGCGCACGGGCGACCTGATCGGGGGCCGATGGCTGCACGCGGATGTCGACATGGGCGCCGTAGTAGCTGAAAGGCCAGCCGTAGAAATCGCCCTCATGTACTGAGCTCAGATAGTCGGGCACCAAATCGCTGCCGAGCTCATCGCGCTCGTTGACCACGGCCCACAAGGTGTCGGCCTCTCCGGTAGCGGTCACCCAACTCATGCCATTGGGATTGCGCATACCGGTCGCGAAAGCTCTGCTGCGACCCGACTTGAGTGTGAGCTCCCAGATGGCGGCACGCCCAACTTCGGCGCCGAGTCCCCGCTCGCCTACATTGCTGTTGGAACCCACCGTGATGTAAAGGCGCTGGCCGTCATTGCTGGCCAGCAGGTTTTTGGTCCAATGGTGGTTGATTGGCCCTGCGGGCAGATCCAGCACCTTGACTCCAACTTCACTGATACGGGTTTGACCTGGCACGTAGGCAAAGCGCAGCACAGCATCCGAGTTAGCCACGTACAGCTGGCCGTCAATCCAGGCCATGCCATAGGGTGAATTCAGATCTTTAAGCAGCACGGTGCGCAAGTTGGCGACGCCGTCGCCATCGCTATCGCGCAAGAGTGTGATTCGGTTGGCACTGGCTACGCCAGCGCTGGCACGTTTCATCACCAAACCCATGAACCAAGCTTTCAGGCCTTGGCCGCCTTCGGGCTTGGGCGGGGCATTGCTCTCCGCCACCAGCACATCACCGTTGGGTAGGACAAGCAAATTTCTCGGGTGTTCGAGTTCGCTTGCAAAAGCATGGACCTGCAGGCCTGGTGCAGCTAGCGGAGTACGTCCTGACGGCCACCCTATGGCCTCGGCGATGTTGATGGTGGGGAACCAGCTGTTGACCGGTGGAGGTAGCGTGGGTTTGATCCCGGTCCCTGCCGCCAGGGGCTGGGTGGCGAACTCGCCGCACGCCCCCAGGAGCAAAAGGGCAGCCGCGCTCACAAGCGCTTTCGCACCTGGGCTCAGACCTGGATCGGGCCAGGTTCCTCGCATGCTTGCCATGGGCATGACGGTAGCCTAGATGCGCCCAAGCAGCAGCAAAATCACCACAATCATGACCACCAAGCCCAGACCACCGCTGGGCCCATAGCCCCAATTGCGGCTGTGAGGCCAGCGCGGAAATGCACCGATCAACATCAAAACTAACAGAATCAAAAGTAGGGTGCCTAAGCTCATGTGGGTTCTCCTTGACTGGAGGGGCCAGGCTTGGTGCCGTGGCAGGGTTGAGATGGCGGTGTTTGAACGAGAAGCCGACGCGCCCAAAGGACTAGCGCCTCGGCGCCGAGATCAGCCCATCAAGATGTCGCCATGGACTTTGTTGCCGTAGTAGGCGTGGATGCCCTCTGCCCAATTGGCATTGGCCATATCGGGCCATTGATCCTTGTTGAAGCCCGGTGCGTCTTCGAGCCGGCTCTTATCAATGTTTAGAGTGAAGCGTTTGTTCACAGTGTCCAGCTTGAGCGCGCTCCATGGCACCGCGAACAGCCTTTCGCCAAGCTTGAGAAAGCCGCCGAAGGACAGAACTGCATAGCTAATGCGGCCGCTGGTGACGTCCAACATGATTTCCTTGATATCCCCCAACTCTTCGCCGGCCACGTTGTAGACGTCATTGCCAATCAAGGTGTTGGCCCCCATCAGGCGAGGGCCTGGGCCTTGATGGGAATTCGCGGTGAATTGCCCGACAGTCTTGTCGCTTGATCGGTAGATGCCGTAGGGATCGCGTTCTTCGTAGTTCATTTGAGGCTCCAGGTCTGTTTCTCATTGGTGATTCGACTCTGGCGTTGGAATGAGGAAACAGCGCCGTTCCGCCAAGGTAGAGGAAAGCTCGCCTTTGCTCTGTGCGTTCGCCAACATTGCCTGATCCCGCTTCGGGCATGTGCGCCAACGCATGGACGCTGCTCTGGGTATCTCTGAGGATGCATGGGTTGAAGCTCTTATCGATCAGCCCTGAATCCCCGGCTGTGGAGACCTTATGACCAAGCAAGCACGCATTGAAGGTCTTTTCGAATACCGAGAAGGAGATGGGTCCAGTATCAAGATTCGGCTGGGGCCCATGTGTAAGGTCTGTGCGCTGACCAACAGACAGCTCAAACTCCGCCCGCCAGCATGGATTGGAGCGAAGAATCAGATTCGCTGCCGATGCCACGCCGCTTGAAAGGAATGCCATGTTTGATGTGAATACCAAGCTCGATCCCGATTTTTCTGCCGGGGGCGGTGCAGGACCGGCTGCAGCGGTGAGTGAGATCCAGGGGGTGGCCAGGTCGCGGCTGTTGACGGTGAGCCCGAGTGCCCATTTGATGGAGGTCGCGGCATTACTCTCCAACGCGCAGATCAGCGTGGTGGTGGTCTGCAATGCCGAGGGACAGGTGTTAGGAACCATTACCGAAACCATGTTGGTCAGGCAATTAGGCTTGGGGCAAGCCGACTTCTTCGAAACCAGGGCTGCCGCCGTAATGACGCCGAATGTTGCGGTCTGCGCGCCCACCGACTCGCTGGTCAAGGTGCTGTCGACCATGCATTTGCAGGGGTGGATTCATGTCGTCATGGCTGATGCCAGCAACAAGGCCGTCGGAGTCGTGAACGTGCGTGACGGTCTGCGCGCTCTGCTCAATGCAGGCACTCACGAACAGGCGCTATTGCGCAATTACGTGATGGGCGTTGGCTACCAGTAGCCTAGGCCCTTGGCGAGAAGTACAAAAACGCAGATCAGCCGAATGGGCGTATCCCAGGATGGGATCGGGCCGATTTGTACTGCGCTTTCCTATGCTTGGTTCCGAATCGGGTGAAGCAAGACGTTGATGAGCTCGCGCAAGTCGAGTGTCTGCTGCAGCAGCATGGCACGTGCGCGGGGCGTTAAAGGTCCTTCGTCTTGGGCCCGATCCAGTGCCACCATCGCCATGCGGATCGCAGAGTGTGGGTCATTCAACTCGGCCGAAATATTTACCAGTAGTTCCGCCTGGCGTGTTGATTGAGATTGCACCGTAGTCTGTGGCCCCCAAGTGCTCTCCAGGGATAGAAGCAGCTGCTGGTGGGCCTCTCGCAAAAGTTCCAGTTCTTTCGATTGCCGCTTTAGCTGTTGAGCCATTGCTTTAGAGCGCTCTTGCAGAGCCTGCTTGGGCGTCGCATCCAACACTTGGCGCGGGGACAGTTCAAGGGGGTCGGTGTCATCAACAAAGAACGAAATACCGCCGGGCCCCTGTCGTTTGGCCATATACATGGCTTGGTCCGCGCAGGCAATCAAGTCGCTTGCCGTTTCAGCGTCACGGGGAAAGATGCTGATTCCTATGCTGGCGCTTAGATCTTCAAAGCTGTTCTCTTCGCCCCCACTCACCAGCAATGCCTCCTCGATTTTCTCGGCGATCACCAGGGCATCTTCGATCTTCGCCAGATTGTCCAGCAAGATCAGAAACTCATCGCCTCCATGGCGGCTGACCGTGTCTGACTGCCGAACCGTCGCCAACAAACACTGGGCCACACGGCGCAGTACTTGGTCGCCCACCGCATGGCCAAAGGAGTCATTGATTTGCTTGAATTTGTCCAGGTCCACGAATAGCACGGCCAGCCAGGTGCCCTGACGCTCTGCGTGCGTGATGGCTTGTTTTATCCGATCTAAGGCCAAAGTTCGGTTGGCCAATTTCGTTAGCGGATCCAAACCGACCGTACGGGCCGCCTCGTCCAAAGCCTGAAGCGCTGACTGATTGTCCGCTTGGGCGACGAGGGAGGAGAGCAGTAGTTGCTCATTTGCCTCTAGCAATTGCAAGCTCTGGTTGTGATCCAGGAAGCTTTCGGCTCGCACCACGTCTTGCAGCAAGCCATCCAGCACTGCGCGCACGGCGTCAACACGCTGGCTGAGCTTGCGCAACTCCAGTTCCGACTCTTGTCCTGAGACAGACGGCGCAGACGGTATGGCCTGGTTCACGGTGCCTGCCTCAGACGGTGAGATCCTTGTGTCGGGGGCGGCCTCCCAGCAAGCCCTCCCGATCGTCCAGCCGATCGCCGATCTGAATGCCTTTATCGTTGATGCGGAACTCGCGCAGTTCATCGGAATGGGCGCTCGCTCTGACCTTCACGACCGCGAGCATGCGACGCAGCCGGCTGTCGATTTCTATGTAGCGTTGCACGATGATGGCGTCGGTCAAGAATGCCGTGCCGTAGGGGCTGAAACGCAAATCGGTGTAGCGGTCTTCGAGTTCAGAGGTCATCAAGACGGTCACCCCCGCGTTGCCTAAAGCGAATACTAGGCGAGACAAAGACTCTCGAAAGTCTTCGCGGAAAGTGGGCGCAATCGCCAACTCAAAGCCGGACAAGGAATCGATCACGACCCGAGTCGCACCCAGCCGAGCGATCTCGCTCAACAAGAGGCCAATCACCTCATCGATGGAGAGGTCTGGGGCTCTGCTGTCGATCAAACCCACCTTTCCGCTGGCCATAAGCGCTGCAACGATTGCGTTTTGTGAGCGACTTGGCCTTTGCTCAAAGGCAGCCAATACGCCGGTCTCTCCGCAACGGGCGCCTTCAGCCAAGAACGCCGCAGCGAGAATACTTTTTCCTGAACCTGAAGGTCCCGCCACCAACAGGGAATAGCCCTTGGGTAGTCCCCCGCCCAGCATCTCATCGAGTAAGGCAATGCCCAACTGCAGCCGGCTTTCGACGGCCCCCACGGGGCGCACACCAGCATCTTTTGTTGGCAAGTGTGGTGTTGGACTGGCCAAGTTGACCGGGGCGAAAATTTTGATGCCAGCAGTGTCGATTCGAAACGTATGCAGGCCAGGTAGTGTCGGTTGGCCGCGCATTTTCAGGATCTCGATCTTCCTGACCATGGAATTGCGCTGCACGCTTTGTCGCATCCAGATCAAGCCGTCTGCCACGGTAAAGACTGGGTTGGCATCCGTCTCAACAAAATACTCGCCGATCAAAAAGGTGGTGGCTTGCCAACTGGTCATCATCATGCCAAGTTGTTGGACGAACTGTTGCAGCCGGGTTTGTGGGTTGCCTGTGGATTCGCTGGCAATCATCACCGACCGGAACGAGTCCACAAACACCAGTCTGGGTTCAAAGCTTGCCACGGAGTCAACCATACGCGCCAGCACTCGGTCCAGATCACCGGTGGCGGCGTCTTCGGAGAGATTGATAAAGCGCACCGAGTCGTTGACGCAGTTGTTGTCAAAAAAGTCGAACTGCTGCTGGTATCGCAACATCTTCATGGGTGGCTCGCCGAGCACGGTGAAGTAAAGAGCCGGCCGCTGTGGGGTAGCGAGAGAGAACATGATCTGGTGCGCCAAGGTGGTCTTGCCACAGCCCGGTTGCCCGGCGATCAAATTGAACGAAAACTCCGGCAGTCCTCCTCCAAGCACTTGGTCCAGTCCAGGCACCCCGGTGGGTAGACGTTGGATGGTCACTTTGTTTGTCATAGCGAAATGTCCTGCGCGACTGAGAGGAAAGAAAGGTCTTTTGTGGTCGCCTTGCGCCGTCGGCTGACGGGTTCGGTGCGGCCACTGAAAGCAGCCAGCCAAGTCCATGGCCACAAGGCCAGCCGCGGCTAGCCACTAGGTTGTTTGTTGTTGAATCCCAGGGGGCCTGAGTTGCTTAAAAAGATCAACCACGGCGCGCGTAGCAGTCGTTCTGTGAGCGACCGGCCCACCAGCTTGGCCAGTAAATCACAAAAGTTCTGCAGTAAAAAACAGGTACCGGCGGCGGCTTCCGGGCCGGATTGAAGTGAAATTGCCTCGCGCAATGCCCTTGGATCAAACAGTACGGGAATTCCCTCTGCACGGGGATTTAGCCATGCATGGCTCTTGGCGCTGAGTTGCAGACTGCGGGCGAATAGCGCGGTCACGCCACGCTGGCCCACGATGGGAACCAAGGCTGCTTCAATTTCCTGGCATACCTGGATGAACAAGCCCGCAATCTGCGCCGAACTGGCACTGGCGTCCAGTTGCTCAACGAGAAAAGCCACGGTTCGTTCACTTTCTGGACTTGTCATGTTGCCTTCGGTCAACGTTTCAAATGCACTGATGCATGCTGTTTGAAGTACAGACCTCACCATAAAGGCGAGACGAATCAGGGTCTGTGCGCCAGCGCACATAAGAGGCAATTTACCGGCACTGTCTGACATGAAAGTGCGGCGCTTGCCCACAGGCGTTTTCGGGCCTAAGAGCTACGCTGAGCAGATGACATTCAAACGAGGAAAGCTCATGAGAACCCAATCGCCGCAGTCCATGCGAGTTCTGGCTCTTGCCATCATTGCCCTGAGCACGGCCGCATGTAGCAAGGAAGGCGAGGACGCGCGCAGGCCCGGCAAAGCCTTGGATGATGGCATCGCCAGGGTAGAAAAACAGTCTGACGCTGTGTTGGCCGACGTGAAACGAGGTGCCGCTGCCACCGAGCGAGCAGCCAGCGATGCCGCCTTGGAAGTAAAGCAAGCAGCGCTGGAGATGCGTGAGAGAGTCGGAAACGATCTCTCCGATGCCGGAATTGTGACCACGGTCAAAGCGCGCTTGGCTGCCGAGACGATGTTGACGGACGCCCACATCAACGTTGACTCCACGCGCGGTCGCTTGGTGTTGCGGGGCACGGTCGTCGATCTCGGCTCAATTGAGCGTGCGCGCCAGATTGCCTTGGCAGCGCCCGGTGTCGTCGTAGTCGACAACCAGTTGGTAGTCCAAAGCAAGTCTTGATTCGTTGTCTCGAATCGGGTGATCGACTCTGGCTCGATGAAGCGCCGCTGCGTGATGAGCCCCGCCTCCCGACGCATTCGAGCGTCACCGCATTGAACTCCCGTCGCTAGCGGGCAAAGAGAAAGGACTGCCGTGAGTCAATCGATAGACGCTCCGAATGCTTCTGCAGCAGAGCCGGGCGTGCTGACAGGGCCAACTGTTAAGTTTGATTGTGGCGACTTTGGCCCCATCGGCTTTGAATGCGCCTACCCTGATTTGCAAGTTGTGGGCTGGCATGCGGAGAGACAGGCCCTTGGTGCACCACCTGCTTCGTCATGAAGGTTCCAACGACTGCTATGCATCCTGGCTCAGCGTGGCTTGCCCTGGCCGCTATCCTATGTTTTGCGCTGCTGCTCTCATTGCGCGATGTCGTCCAGAGTGAACTCGAACAAGGTCGTCTGCGTCGTGCGATCGAGGCCACTCAGGTCGACGAGGCGAGGGCTTGTAGATTGATGTCAGGGGGGCGTGCTCAAGAGCATTGCTTGAAAGCCTTGACAGAACGAGCGCGTGTCAGCGCCGCGGCTGTGCCTCCCGAATGCAAGTGGCCCTGCGTGGCAAGGCCTTAGCACGCTGTCTTCCTTAGGCTGGACTCTCGCTGCGTTGTTCTAGCCTGACGCGATCCAAGACCGCGATTCGACCGCGGCTATAGCTGATCAAGCCGGCTTGACTCAATTTCAGCGCGGCTGCGGTGACGCCTTCCCTGCGGACGCCCAAGAGATTGGCCAGCAATTCCTGCGTCATCATCATCGCGTCGGAGGGTAGTCGATCCAGACCCAGCAAAAGCCGACGGCACAGCAATTGGTCGATCGAGTAGTAGCGATTGAAAGCTGCGGTTTGAGCCACTTGGTCCATCAAGGTTTGGGTGTAACGCAGCAGCATGGCTTGAATGCGACCCGGGTGACTCATCTCCTGCTTGACCAGCTTCGCCGGCAGTCGCAGGGCTAGGCCTGCACTTTGCACCACCGAGCGGCTGGGCGAAGCGTTACCCCCCATAAACAGTGCAAGACCCACCACGCCTTCCCAACCAATCACTGCGGTTTCAGTCGACTCGCCGTCCTGCGTTAGGTAAAGCAGGGAAACGATTGCCGTGGTGGGAAAGTAGGCGTAGTCCGCAGTGCTGCCGGACTCACACAAGACATCCCCTTGAGTCAATTCGACCGAGTCCAAGGCCTCAACCCAAGGGGCCAGATCTTCATCGGGAAGGCTTGCGAGGAGATGGTTTTGTTGTGGTGTGCAACTCTGATGGGGGCATTTTTTCACGGCAGGCTCCGAAGAGTTCTTGGAGTCCCCATCTTTGCCGCGGGTCCGTCTGGCTGACCATCAGCAAGGGCCGGATCTTGCTGTCAACTCTCTCCTACATAACCCCTTTTCTACAGGCTCAGAAATCAAGGGTTTGCGGGAGTAAGCGTTCGTACTCTTGTTTAACCACGGCATAGCATTCGCAGCTGCGGCGCTCCAGTCCTGGGCGATCCAGCACTTTGATTCGGCCGCGCGCATAGCGGATCAGCCCGGCGTGTTGCAGTTTGAGTGCGTTCTCAGTCACGCCCTCGCGGCGCACGCCAAGCATGCTGGCGATCAATTCATGTGTCATCACCAATTCGTTGCTTCGTAATCGATCCAGACTGAGGAGCAACCAGCGGCACAGTTGCTGATCCAGCGAATGGTGGCGGTTGCAGACAGCGGTTTGAGACATCTGCGTGATCAGGGCTTGCGTGTAACGCAGCAGCAAATGCATGACCGGGCCTGATCGGCTGAATTCGTCTTTGATGGCCTGCGCCTTCAATTGCAGGCCGATGCCGGCACTTTGAACCACGGCTCGGCTGGGTGTTGACTCACCACCCATAAAAAGCGAGATACCAACGAGGCCCTCAAAGCCAACCACGGCGATTTCGGCCATGGAACCGTTTTGCATCACGTAGAGCAAAGACACGATGGCAGTTGTGGGGAAGTAGACATGAGTCAAGGGACTGCGTGATTCGCAGAGCACCATGCCTAGCGGCATGTCCACGCATTCAAGATGAGGCGATAGGCGCTGCCACTCCTCTTCAGACAAGGTGTTTAGTAAGAGGTTTTTGCCAGGTGGGGGGCGGGTGTTCATCAAGAAACTCCAAGGCGGCGGAGGTGGGCGAACAAGGGATGGCGCGGCGGGGAGATGTCTTGAACGATAGATTCCTCCAGTCTAGGTGCCTACGGGGTACTTGGTGCGAAATCTGGTGAATCTTGGGGGCAATACCCCAACGCTTGCCAATCACGGCAGAGCAGTGGCGTCAGTGTGGGGTCTGCGGCTCCCGGCCCGTCTGCACGCGGCCGTCAGCCATATGTAGGCCCTGTCCGACAAGGACTTGAGGGCTCGGCCGATGGTGTTCGGACTGGACGTTCCGCATCATACGCACAGCACCTGAAAGCGCCGTTTGACCACGCTTTCCTTCTAGCAAGGGAACGGCCAACCCCAATGGAGATGCCATGAACAAAACTTTCTCAATGAACTTTTGCCAGGCTTATCCGCTGGCCGCTTGCCTTCTTTTTCTGGTGGCCTGTGCGGGCACGCCGGCTCCGACCGCGCAAATGGCTGTAGGCAAGGCAGCGGTGGAGCGCGCAGACATCGCTGCTGTCGCCGATGCGCCAGTCGAGATGGCTGCCGCTCGCCAAAAAATGGTGCAAGCCAATGTGGCCCTGGTCAGCAAAGACTATGTGTTAGCCCGTCAATTGGCCGAGCAAGCCGAAGCTGACGCCGTGTTGGCGGAAAGCAAAGGGCGTTCTGCCCGCTCTGCCCGCGCGTTAGCGGAAGTGCGAGAAGCCGCGCGCCAGTTGCGTGACGAGTTGTCGCGTAAATGAGCGAAGTTCGTCGCACGCATTCAAAACCTAAGGAGACCTTCACCATGAATAGCAAACTTCGCGTCACCAAAACCGCCGTGGCCTCGCTCGCCGCCTTGCTCCTGGGCGCGTGTGCGAGCACTCCGCCGTCGACGCCCGAAAATTTGCAGCAGGCTCGCGACGCTGTGCATGCCGCCGAGATGAATGCCGGCGTTCGCAACCATGCGCCGCTTGAATTAAAGAAAGCGGTGGACACATTGAGTCGTGCCGAGGCCCTGATGGCCAAGGGTGACACAGGACCTGAACTCAATAGCACGGCCTATGTCGCCCTTCAACAGGCTCGAGCTGCGGTGGCTGTCGCCTCGGCCAAGGGTGATGAAACGGAAATGGCCGGTGCCCAAGCCACCCGTGAGCACGATCGGGCCGAACAGCGTACGCGGGAGTTGGCACAGTCGCGGCAGCAAACAGGTGTGGCGCAAAGGCAGACTGCCGATGTGCAATCCGAGTTACAGGCCAAGCAATCCCAGTTAGAGGCCCAGCAAAGTGAACTGGCGGCACTGCAGGCGCAGAAGACCGAGCGCGGCATGTTGGTGACTCTGGGTGACATCCTGTTCGAACTCAACCGAGCCGACATCAAGCCGCATGGACAGCAATCCCTACGCAAACTGGGCGAGTTCTTGCAGAAGTATCCGAATCGGCAGGTTCTGATTGAAGGCCATACCGACAGCAGCGGCGGCAGCGCACTCAACGATGCTTTGTCCGCTCGACGAGCGGAGGCTGTAAAGGCTGCGCTGGTGAACACCAGCATTGGCCTTTCCCCTGCGCGGATTTCGACGGTTGGGCACGGCGAGCATTTCCCAGTGGCCGACAACACCAGTGCAAGCAATCGGGCGTTGAATCGACGGGTCGAGATCTATATCTCTGACGACGACCAGCCCGTGCGCCCACGCCGTTGAAAGCAGGGGACTCTCATGAGGCAAAACAACATCAGCCCGGGAAGAGCCTGGAGCACCTCTTCATTTGGCGAAACAGCCGATACATCGAGTCTGGAACTGAGCGCCTTGGGTGAACACCTGGGCCTTTGCCGGGCCTCTCACGGCGGACTCTTTCGCCTTCGCTGTGCGGCCGAAACTGTGCATGGTTTCGTCGCCCCACGTTTTTTCACCAGCCTCTTGCTGGCCTTGTTGTGCTTGATGGCGGGCAGCGCCTTGCTCGGTTGAGGGCTCAGGCGTGATGGCCTTGCGAGAGTTACGCCGGTTGCTGCCTGAGGCATCACCGATCTTGTGTGACGTTCTCGACGCCCGTGGCGGTGGCTTGCAAGCACCGATACGGGCGGAGATCTTTGGCTTGCAACGCTTTGCGCAGCATGGGCGCAGCTTGGGGCTTACCCATCGCGCGGAGCGCTCCAGCGCTTTTGCGCGCAGTTTCTTTCCGCGCCTGCGCAGCAACATTAAAGCGTTACGCAAATCGCACCGCTACATCGGAGAGCTGGCGCAGACCGGTTACGACATCAGTCCGGCAGCCGAGTGGTTGCTAGACAACTTTCATTTGATCGAAGCTCAGATGAAGGAGATCCACGAGGGCCTGCCGCGCAGCTACTTTCGCGCCTTGCCAGTGTTGCTGGATGAGCCGCTGGCTGGCTTACCACGAATCTACGGCGTAGCCTGGGCCTTTGTTGCTCACACCGATGGCGCCTTTGAGGAAGACCTGCTCCTGCAATTCTTGGCGTCCTACCAGGAAACCCGTGAACTCCGCCTCAGCGAAATCTGGGCGTTGCCAACCACTCTGCGGGTGGTACAGGTGGAGAACTTGCGCCGTTTGGCCGAGCGCATCGCCGCCAACAAGGCCGCCCGTGAGGTGGCCAATCTTTGCTTCGACCGGTTGGATAGTTTCAGCATCGGCGCCAGAGATCGGTTGTTGGAATTGCTTGACAAGCGTGGTGTTGCACACGTCTTTCTGACCCAGATGGCACAGCGCGTCGAGGATGGACGCCTGACGGGGGATCGTTTCAACGGTTCCCCTCATGCCCGCTGGCTGAACGAGGCTTTGCCCAATGTGGCGTCAGCTCAGGCGCGCCAGACGGCAGATCAAACTGCCGATAACCTCAGCGTTAGCAATGCCCTGACGAGCTTGCGCATCATTGGCGATGCCGACTGGCCTGAAATCGTTGCCCGTAGCAGCAATTTGATGCGCCACATGATGGGCTCCTCGGTATTTGCTGCTGAGCACATCCTGACGCAAGATCAGAGCCTCTCCGCCATCGAGCGTTTGGCCTATCGCAGCGGTCGCAGTGAGGTTGCCGTTGCCCAGGCTTTGCTTGCGCTGATGCGCGAGTGCGGCAACGCTGAGCCCAGCTATTGGCTTGGTGGCTTGGGCCGACCTGCGTTGGTGGCCCGACTGGACTTGCCTAAGCCGGCCGCCTTGCTTGAGCGCGTGTCCGGCCTCTTATGTAGTGGCAGCAAACCCTTGGTGCTGCCGGCCTACTTGGCGGCTGTGGTCTTCGGCAGTCTGGCTCTCATCGCCTGGTTGATGCCGCAGCCTTCGTCAGCAGCTTGGGCGTTGACCGGCCTGGGCGCGATCTTGATGCTGTTCCCAGCTTCCGAGACGGTGGTGACGGTCATCAACCGATTGATCAGCGAGTCGGCGCGCCCCAGTCAACTGCCACGCCTGGCCTTTGCTTTGGGCATCCCGCCTGAACATCGGGTGATGGTGGCGATGCCGGCCATGCTAAGCAGCCCCTCTGTTGTGACAGACTTGGTCCACCGCCTGCACTTGCACTATCTTGCGAATCCGGAAGTTCAGGCGCAGTTTGCGCTGTTGACGGATTGGTTGGACGCTGAAACAGCCGAGCAGCCCACTGACGCGGCCTTGCTGGAGACTGCGCGCCTAGGTGTAGCAGACCTCAATCGTCGTCATCCGCCAGCTGCGGCACTTGACTCCGAGGAGATCGCGCCGCGATTTCTTTTGCTGCACCGGCGTCGCAGCTTCAACGCCTCAGAACAAGTCTGGATCGGCTGGGAGCGTAAGCGCGGCAAGTTAGAGCAATTGGTGAATTGTCTGGCCGAGCCAAGCGCTGAATTACCTTTTATCGACCTAGGCGAGCTCTCTAGGCCCATGAGCGCAGTTCGCTACATCGTCACCCTGGACAGTGACACCCAACTGCCGCCGGCCAGCTTGCGCGAGTTGGTTGCCGTCGCTGCCCATCCCTGCAACAGGCCCCGTCTGGATCCCAGCGGGCGCTTTGTGGCTGAGGGTTATGGCATTTTGCAACCCCGAGTGGCCACGCCTCTGCCTGCGCCCAAAGAGTTCACCCTATACCATTGGTTTTTTGCTGGGCAATGCGGCATCGATCCCTACAGCGCCGCGAGCTCCGAGGTCTATCAGGATCTTTTTCAAGAAGGTAGTTTCAGCGGCAAAGGCCTGCTCCATGTGCAGGCCTTTCATACAGTGCTGAAGGGGCGCTTGCCTGAGAATCAAATCCTTAGCCATGATCTGCTCGAAGGGGCCATGGTTCGTTGCGCAGCGGTCAGCAGCATTACCTTGATCGAGGACTCGCCTTTCCATGCTGATGTGGCCGCCTCCCGACTGCACCGCTGGATTCGAGGCGATTGGCAGTTGCTGCCCATGCTCTTCAAACCTTCGAGCTACCCCTTCTCGGCTTTGAGCCGCTGGAAGATGTTTGACAATCTGCGCCGCTCTTTGGTGGCACCGATGTCGCTGCTCTTGCTAGTCCTGGCCCTTGTCAGCCCCGTCATTTCGCCCTGGGTTGCCCTGGCATTGGTCTGGGCGGCGGTCACCGCCGGTCCTTTGCTGGGTGCTCTGGCAGGGTTTGCGCCAAGCCGGGACGATCTCGCATTGCGCCATTTCTATGCCAGAGCGGGGGCTGATCTTGTGCGGGCCCTGGTCAGCGGACTTTGGTTGATGGATCAACTCCTTCAGCAAGCGCTGATGAATTTGGATGCGGTGGGCCGGGCGCTGTACCGCATGCTGTTCAGCCACCGGAATTTGTTGCAATGGACGACCGCAGCCACGTCCCAGGCGAGCGCCAAAACGAGTCTTAAGACAATGTTGCGCCAGCACTGGCGGGCCCCAGTCGTGGCTGTATTTTTGCTGATCAGCTTCTGGCTCAGCGGGCACTTGTCATGGCTGGCTCTTGGGCTGTGCCTTGCTTGGATCGCTGCGCCTTTGGCCAGTTGGTGGGTCAGTCTGCCCACGCCCGCATGCGAGCAAGCGCAGTTGTCGACGAGCGAGCATGCCTATCTTGGTGGCCTGGCTCGAGATACTTGGCGATACTTTGAGCGCTGCGTTGGGCCGGGAGACCGGCACCTGCCGCCGGACAATCTGCAACTGGATCCTTACGATATGTTGGCGCACCGCACCTCGCCGACGAATATCGGTCTTTATCTACTAGCCTCGGCCTGCGCCCGTGAGTTCGGTTGGATTGGAACGCAGGATCTGCTGCGCCGGTTTGAGGCGACCCTGGCCAGCATTTTGCAGCTGGAACGTCATCGCGGTCACTTTCTGAACTGGTACGACACAGAACGGGGGGAGGCTTTGCTACCCCGTTATGTTTCTACAGTTGACAGTGGCAATCTGTGCGGGCATTTGCTGGCCGTCGCTCAGGCCTGCCGTAGCTTTGCGAACTCCACAGGCCTGGATGGCGCGGTGCCGCAAGCGCTCAAGGCCGCACAAGATCGATTCCAGCCTTTGCTGGCCCAAAGAATGGGTGGTACAGCCGCGTCGCGCGATCAGTTGCGTTGGTGCCTAGCCGACCTGCGCGCGACGCGTCGCACGGCCGCGCTGGACCGAGACCACGCAGGCGACGGGGACAGCTGCCAACGTCTGCTGACCCTGGCCGCGGCCTTTGAGAAATTGGTGGAGGATACGGACTTCAATTTCCTCTACCACCCCAAGCGGCATCTATTCCACATCGGCTACCGTGTGGCGGAGCACCAGTTGGACTCTGGTTTCTACGACTTACTGGCTTCGGAGTCGCGCCTCACCAGCTTGTTAGCCATCGCCAAGGGTGATGTACCCGTGCGTCACTGGGGCGCCCTGGGGCGGCCGTTCTTTGCCGTGGGGTCGAGTGCTGGTTTGCGGTCATGGTCAGGTTCCATGTTTGAGTACCTGATGCCGAGCCTGGTACTCAATGAGCCCCATGGAAGTGTCTTGCGAGAAGCTTGTCTTGCGGCCTTGCGAGAGCAGATGGACTTGGCTCAGCTAAGCAAGATGCCTTGGGGCATATCGGAATCAGCCTACGCTGGGCGTGACCACACCCTGGCCTATCAATATGCCCCTCAGGGGGTGGCTCGCTTGGCCTTGCGCCGAACGCCGAGCGACGAATTGGTGATCGCGCCATATGCAAGCGCACTGGCTGCGCAAATTGCGCCGCAAGCCGCATGCAGAAACCTCCGTGCATTGGAAGCTCTTGGCGATGCGGGCGTGGTGCGAGGTCGATATGGATTTATCGAGGCGCTGGACTTTTCACCCGCTCGCCAAGTCGGCAACACCCTCTTCACGCCCGTCATTGCTTTGATGGCACACCACCAGGGTATGAGTATCGTGGCCTTGGCAAATGTGCTGCTGGGAGGCCCGGCGCAGCGCTGGGGTATGGCACCTGAGGCGATCGAAGCGGTGGCCTCGGTTTTGCATGAACGGGCTCCACGTGAGGTTTCGGCCCTCTTTGAAGTTCCCGATGGCGGTGCGCAGCAAAGCCGGGAACTTCGTAGCCCAGGCCTGCTGAGGGTGGTGCAGCCGGGCGTTGCTGCGGTCGCGCCGACCCATCTACTCTCCAATGGACGCTATGCCGTGAGTCTGCGTGCGAATGGCGCCGGTTGGAGCCGTTGGCGCGGCATCGGTATCAGCCGTTGGCGTGATGACGCTCTACGGGATGGGCTGGGTAGTTTCTTCTTTCTCCGCGGCCTTCCTGAATTGGGTATTTCGGATCCGGTCTCCATTACGCAGCACCCTGCGCCCGATCCGCGGGCGCAGTATCGCAGTACCTTTCATGCTGACACCGTTTGCTTTGAGGGTAAGTGGCCTCAAATTCAGACCCAGATCAAGGTCTGGGTCAGCCCTGAGGACGATATCGAGTTCCGCCAGCTCGAACTGCGCAACCTGTGTGACCGGGTGCTTGAGTTCGAATTGATCTCCGCGTTTGAAGTGACCATGGCGGATTCGCGCGCCGACGAATCTCATCCGGCCTTTTCCAATTTGTTTGTGCGCGCTGAATGGCAGGCGGAGAATCAAGCACTGCTGTTTGAGCGCAAAGCGCGCTTGGCGACGGAACAGGGCCTATTGATCGCGCATTTTTTGGCCGACAGTGGACCTCATCTGTTGGGGCTGAGTTGTCAGACCGACCGTCAACGATGGCTCGGAAGAAATCAGCCAGCCAGTCAGCCTCGGGCTCTTATGGAACCCGCCAAGGACGGCAAACAGGACACTGGCCTTGATCCTATGTCCGCGCTGGCCGCTCGAGTTCGAATCGCACCGCACGCCAAGGTGACGCTGACTTTCGCCACCGCAGCCTCGGACAGCCGGACCACGCTGGATGCCGTCATCGACAAATACCGGCAGCCCAGCCATGTGCAACGGGCGGCGCTGATGTCGGCCACGCTGACCGGCATTCGCCTGCGCACCCTGGGCTTAAGTACCGAGAGTTTGGTCGCCTTGCAGTCCTTGACCACGGCCTTGGTCCTCACACTTTCGCAACCACAGAGTTTCGCTTCGATGAGTGAGGCCGGGGTTGATGCGAGCTGTGATCGGCAACTATTGTGGCGCTTCGGCGTCTCGGGCGATCGTCCTTTGATCTTGGTGTCGGCCGGCGCGATACAAGGTCTTGGCTTGCTTCGCATCTTGGCGAAAGCGCTGCGCATGTGGTCCTGGGCAGGGGTTGCCTGCGATCTGGTGATTGTGAATGCGGAGCCGACGTCGTATCAGATGCCATTGCAGCAAGAGTTGCTGGCGCTTCGCGAGCGCCATGTCTCTGAGAACCTAGCGCAAGACGCTGGCGGCCAGAACTTCACGACCCTGCACGTTATGCGCGCAGATGAGCTTTCTCAAATTGAGCTCAGTACCCTGCAGACCTTGTCCTGTTTGCGCTTACATGCGGACGGGCGACCTTTGCTTCACCATGTCGAGGATTGGGGCGAGCAGCATGAGAAAGCGATGGATGCTCGTCAGGAGGTTGCGACGACCCCGGTTGAAGGTACCCAAGCTAAGGCTAGCCTTGCCGCCGGCACGCAATTCAAGGGCCAATTCGCCGCGACATCCGGCGCCGAAAGTGCGACGCGTAAAGGTGAATTCAGCTTTACGGTTGATGCGCTGCTGAAGCCACAGCGCCCGTGGATCAATGTACTGGCCAATCGCGACTTTGGTGCCCATATCTCAGAGGCGGGAGGGGGCTATAGCTGGGCCTTGAACAGCCGTATGAATCAGCTGACGCCCTGGTCGAATGACCCGGTCGCTGATCCGCCGGGCGAGTGGTTCTTGCTGCAGGAGCGGGGCTCACTTGCGGTATGGAGCGTGGCACCTGGTGCCAGCGCATGCAAGGAGTCGAGTTACGAAGTCACTCATGGTCAGGGCTACACCATCATCAAGCATCGCCGCGGCGATCTGGCGGTGACGGCCACTTGGTGCGTGGACGCTCAGACCTCGGTCAAGCAGATTCAACTGGCCTTTGTCAACCACGGCAGCCGCAGCCTCTCTCTGCGTGTGGTGGGCATGGTTGAGTGGCTGATGGGTGCGAGCCGGGTGGATCGTGGCACGGTACTGACGACGGCTCGACCCACGCGCGCAGGCGATCAGCGCATGACCGTCTTGTTGGCCACACAGCGCGAACGTGCAATGGGTTTCGGTGACGGTACAGCCTTTTTTACGTTGAGCGCGCCAATGCAGTTGCAAACGCAGACGCTGAATCAACGTGGCCTTGGCCCCAGTGTGGACTGGACCTGTGATCGTCGGGAGTTCTTTGATGCTCGCGGCCGCCTGGTTCTGCCCGATCATTTGGGGCAGGCGCAGGGGATTGGACTGGACCCCTGTGCGGCCTTGTCCACCCCGGTACAACTGGCCGCAGGAGCCAACGATCAACGGGTGTTTTTGCTTGGCTATGGACGCTCGCCAAGTGCGGCGCTCGAAGCGGCGGATCAAGCTGGCGCCGTGGCGGCCCTTCAGCGTTTGACCGAGGCAAAAGCCGGCTGGGATCAGCTCCTGGGCGCCACCCAGCTGTCAACCCCGGACCCGTTGTTTGACGCCATGGTCAACCGGTGGCTTTTGTACCAAACTGTGGCCTGCAGGCTTTGGGCCAAGTCCGCCTTTTATCAAGCCGGCGGGGCGACCGGGTTTCGAGATCAGTTGCAGGATTCAATGGCGCTCACCTGGGCTGCGCCTGAGATGCTGCGAGATCAAATCGTCTTGTGTGCGTCGCGGCAGTTTGTCGAGGGTGATGTTCAGCATTGGTGGCATGCGCCGACTGGTGCTGGCGTACGCACCCATTTTTCTGATGATCTGCTTTGGTTGCCGCTTGCTTGTGCCCACTATGTGCGTTGCACTGGCGACGCTGAATTGCTTGCTCAAAGCGTTCACTTCCTGGATGGGGCCGCGATTCCCCCAGGTGCCGAGGACGCTTACTACACACCTAAGCAAAGCTTGAGTAGCGCTTCGGTCTATGAACATGCCGCAAGAACCATTGACCGAAGCTTGGCGGTGGGTGAGCATGGGCTGCCCTTGATGGGTAGCGGTGACTGGAATGACGGCATGAACCGGGTCGGCGCAGAAGGTCGAGGCGAATCGGTGTGGCTGGGCTGGCTTTTA
Organism: Roseateles koreensis; assembly: GCF_028595305.1. Taxonomy (GTDB): domain Bacteria; phylum Pseudomonadota; class Gammaproteobacteria; order Burkholderiales; family Burkholderiaceae_C; genus Paucibacter_A; species Paucibacter_A koreensis. The sequence continues at coordinate 141,530 of NZ_JAQQXS010000006.1, forward strand.
TGCCGAGTCGTCGCCGACTTTTCGCCCTTGGCCAAAGCGCGTGGCGACACGGAAAGGGCTGCGACTTGGGAGCATGCGGCGCAAGCTTGGCGCAAGTCCTTGTCGGGGGCTGGCTGGGACGGTCAATGGTTCAAGCGAGCCTTCTTCGACAACGGCGAGCCACTCGGCAGCAATTCCAACGCTGAGGCCAAAATCGACTTGATCGCGCAAGCTTGGAGTGTGTTGTCGGGCGCTGCCCCAATTGCCTTGCAACGTATTGCCATGGCCGCCGTCGAGAGCCATCTGGTGGATGCCGAGGCTGGCTTATTGCGCCTGCTCGACCCGCCTTTGGCGCATGCCGTGCCATGCGCAGGCTATATCCAGGCCTATCCCCCAGGCGTACGGGAGAACGGCGGTCAATACTCGCATGCCGGCATTTGGGCTTTGATGGCAAAGGCCGAATTGGCACAATATAACTCGAATTCACAGCAGGGCGCGGCCCTGGTGCTGGACGCCGAGGATTCAGACGAAGTCGAGTCTGCAGGTGATGGGGTGTATCGCTATTTCAGTTACTTGAGTTCGGCTCATCGGTCCGATCACCCGAAGCGCGGGCTGGTCTATGGCACCGAGCCCTATGTTCTTGCGGCCGATGTCTACAGCCAAGCGCCCTATATTGGCCGCGGCGGTTGGAGTTGGTATACCGGGGCTGCCGGCTGGTTACATCGCGCCGCAATCGAGTCCATATGTGGTCTGCGAATGGAGGCCGGAACTCTGATTTTTCTGCCTTGCTTACCCGGCACTTGGCCGCGTATGGAGTTGACGCTCAAACGGCAGGGCCGGGTGATGCGTTTTGTCATGCTGCGATGTACGCCTTCCGAAGCGCTGCAGCACCACGCGGGCGGTGCTGGCCAGCCACAACTCCTGTTGCCCGGTCAAAGCTTGAGCTGGCCCGAACTGCCCGATGAAAGCAGCTTCCTGATCCCCTTGGCGCTGCCGACTATGTCTGCAAGCGCGCCGGCCCACAGCCAATCGGGGTCTCTTCCTACATAAACACGAGAAACCTGCTGATGCCCCAATCATGTGGCGCTCCCTAAAGTGGCTATATCGATCCAAACCGAACAGACGCTTCAAACAGGAATGCACCATGACTCTCATCAACGAACCCGTCAGCCGTACCCAATTCGCAGCCATAGATCGGCCTTCAATGTCACTGGACCTAGCCGCAATAGAGTCTGCGAAACACGGCCTCAAAAATGGCGCTGTGACTCCGAGTTATGGGCCTTGGGCGAAAGACATCATCAAGCTCTTGAATGACTCACTCGCGACCGAATTGATTTGCGTTCTGCGATACAAGCGCCACCATTTCACTGCTCAAGGACTTGCCTCGCCGAAGATTGCTGAGGAGTTCCTGGTGCACGCGAACGAAGAATCGGTTCACGCGGACCGCCTAGCCCAGCGCATCGTGCAGCTAGGTGGGGATCCCGACTTTTCGCCGGCTTCGCTGACCGAACGCAGCCATGCTGGGTACGACCAATCCTTGGAACTGAAGGACATGATTCGAGCGAACTTGATCGCGGAACGAGTCGCCATTGAGTGCTACACGCAACTGATTGCCCTGATTGGCGACAAAGACACTACCACCCGTCGCTTGCTCGAAAGCATCCTCAGCGATGAACAAGTACATGCCGAGGAATTGAGGGATTGGCTGGCTGCCTAGGCGGGAAATAGATCCACGGAGCCAGCCCCTTTTTATCAACCTATCAGAGACACAACTGTATGAATCAACTCACCGCACGTCATATCTCGGCCGCTGTTTTCACTGCGGTCGTTCTGCTTAGCGCAACCGGCTGCGCGGTCACTCGCGGTCAGGAGCCTATGGGTGCCTATATCGATGACAGCGCCATCACTGCGGCTGTCAAAGCCCGCTTTATCGATAACCCAGACGTCGACGCCGCAGCCATCAGCGTCGAGACGATGAAGGGGACAGTGATGCTGTCAGGTTTCGCAAAGAGTCAGAAGGAAAAAGACACGGCGCAGGGCCTGACCTGGAAGATCAACGGTGTGAAGGCAGTCAAGAACGAGATTGCCGTCCGACCTTGAAGTCAGAAATCTGGCTTTCACACGCATGTAACAAGGGAGAGAGTGATGAATTGGGAACGCATTGAAGGGAACTGGAAGCAACTCGGTGGCAGAGCCCTCGAGAAGTGGGGCAAGCTGAGTCACGACGACTTTGATGTCGTGGCCGGGCGCCGTGAAATCTTGGTTGGCAAGATTCAAGAGCGCTACGGTATCGCCAAGGACGAAGCCGATGCGCATGTCAGTGCGTGGCAGCATTCAGTTACGGAGGACTGGTTCAAGACGGAAGCTTAAGTTCTGCAAAACCGCCAGCCGTTTTCGCACCCAAACTGTCGGCGATCAGTTTGAAATGCTGTCCGCCATCACGCCGAAATGACTGTCCGGGATCGCTGAAATCCGCACCTGCGCCCACCAGACAGCTTGTAGGCCGCGTTGTCTGCGGCCCACTGGATTTGATCGCGGTATCAGTCAAGGCATTGACAACCCCGTTGGTACAGAAAATGCCAATTGCGATACCAAGAACTGGGCACTGGCGGCAAAAACCTTTGCGAGACCGCAAGAAACAAAAAAGCCCCGTTTCACTGGGGGAAACGGGGCTTTTAGGGGGCTTCTGAGAGCTTGCAAGAAGCTCTGAGACTCATTTTGGCGGAGAGGGCGGGATTCGAACCCGCGGTGGGGATAAACCCACACACGCTTTCCAGGCGTGCGACTTAAACCGCTCATCCACCTCTCCGAAGCCTGCCATCATAACCCGATTTTTTGGGTGATTCACAAATTACTGAAGGTATTTCGCGGATTGCAGCGTCTTCGCCAATGGCCGCGCTTGCTTATTTGGCGCTTTTGCCGCGCATAAGAGCCATGGCGGTGCCGATCAGGCCGGAGACTTCGCTCATGTTGCCGGGCACGATCATGGTGTTGTTCTTTTGGGCCAGTTGGGCGTAGGCGTCCACTGCCTTTTCGGCCACCTTGAGTTGTACGGCTTGGTCGCCGCCGGGGAGTTGAATGGCGGCGGCGATTTTTTCGATGGCGCCGGCGGTGGCGTCTGCCACGGCGGTGATAGCTGCAGCGGAGCCGGCGGCTTTGTTAATTTCAGCCTGCTTTTCGCCTTCGGAGCGAGCGATGGCGGCTTCGCGTTCACCGGTGGCGATATTGATTTGCTCTTGCCGGCGGCCTTCCGAGGCGGCGATGAGCGCGCGCTTTTCGCGTTCGGCAGTAATCTGGGCCTGCATGGAATGGAGGATGGCGGGCGGCGGCGTGAGGTCTTTGATTTCGTAGCGCAGCACCTTGACGCCCCAATTGAGCGCGGCTTCGTCCAGCGCTTCAACCACCGAGGTGTTGATCACGGCGCGTTCTTCGAACGTGCGGTCCAACTCCATGCGGCCGATCACCGAGCGCAGCGTGGTTTGGGCCAATTGCGTGATGGCAACGATGTAATTGCTGGCGCCATAGCTGGCGCGCATGGCGTCGGTGACTTGAAAGTAGAGGATGCCGTCAACGGTGAGTTGGGTGTTGTCCTTGGTGATGCAAATCTGGCTAGGGACGTCCAGCGGGATTTCTTTGAGCGAATGCTTGTAGGCCAAGCGGTCGATCAGGGGCATGAGGAAGTTGAGGCCCGGCGTGAGCGTGGCGTGGTATTTGCCCAAGCGCTCAACCACCCAGGCGTTTTGCTGTGGCACCACCTTGATGGATTGGGCGATGAAGATGATGGCGATGATCAGCAGGACAAAAGCAATTTCCATGGGTCTTTCCCTCAGTGGTTTGTCGTCGTTATGTTTCAGGGTGGGGTCGTGCGGCGGGCGTGAAAGCGGCAACACGTTTTCAGTGATCCAGCAGCAGGCGGCTGCCTTCAATGGCTCGGATCACGTAGGGGCCCGACTCGGGGTTGCCGACACCTTGGTAGCGCACCTGCCACTCTGCGCCGCGATAGCGGACTTGCGCAGTGCCGTCGGCGCGCCAGTGCGACACGTGAACGGTTTGGCCAACATCCATTTGTACGTCGGGATTGGCGTTGGCGGGCAGGGGCGACCCCAACCGGTCGCGGCGCCGGTGCCACAGCACGACGGCAACGCCGCCAATCAAGGCGGCCATGGACATTTGCAGGCTGGGGCTCAGCCCGAGGTGAGCGCTCAGCGCACCCGCGCTGCAGCCGATGGCCAGCATCAGAAGGTAAAACGTACCGGTGGTCAATTCGACGGCGACCAAAATGCCGGCGGCGATCCACCAAGCTGTGGCCAGACTCGCCAGACTCATTTCCATGTCATACGCTCCCCGCACACTGTGTCCGAAGGGCAGTGTAAGCCCCGATTGCGGCAGAGAAGTTGGCGAAGTTGTACCGTTTTTGCAAAGCACACACCACAAAGGGAAGCTTGGCCCTACACTTCGCGCCTCTTGTTTTTCTGACCTGGCCTCTGGAGGCTCAAAGATGCTTCGTTTCCGCTTTCCGATCGTCATCATCGACGAAGACTATCGCTCCGAGAACACCTCGGGTTTGGGCATCCGTGCCTTGGCTGACGCGATTCAGAAAGAGGGCTTCGAAGTGCTGGGGGCCACGAGTTATGGCGACCTGAGTCAGTTCGCGCAGCAGCAGAGCCGTGCCAGCGCCTTCATTTTGTCGATTGACGACGAAGAGTTCACGCCCGGCCCGGAGTTGGACCCGGCCGTGTTGAGTCTGCGCAAGTTCATTGAAGAAATTCGCTTCAAGAACGCTGACATACCGATTTACATCTACGGTGAGACGCGCACCTCGCAGCACCTGCCTAACGACATTTTGCGTGAGCTGCACGGCTTCATCCATATGTTTGAGGACACGCCGGAGTTTGTGGCGCGCCACATCATCCGCGAGGCCAAAAGCTATCTTGACGGCCTGGCGCCGCCGTTCTTCAAGGCGCTGATGGACTATGCGCAAGACGGCTCGTATTCGTGGCACTGCCCGGGGCATTCGGGCGGGGTGGCTTTTTTGAAGAGCCCAGTGGGCCAGATGTTTCACCAGTTCTTCGGTGAAAACATGCTGCGCGCAGACGTTTGCAATGCAGTGGAAGAGCTGGGGCAGTTGCTGGACCACACGGGCCCGGTGGCGGCTTCGGAGAAGAATGCTGCGCGCATCTTCAATGCCGACCACTGCTTTTTCGTGACCAATGGCACCTCAACGTCCAACAAGATGGTGTGGCACCACACGGTGGCGCCGGGTGACGTGGTGGTGGTGGACCGCAACTGCCACAAGAGTATTTTGCACAGCATCATCATGACGGGCGCGGTGCCCGTGTTCATGACGCCCACGCGCAATCATTACGGCATCATCGGCCCGATCCCGGAGAGCGAGTTTTCGCCTGCGGCGATTCGCAAGAAGATCGCGGCCAACCCCTTGCTGAAGGACGTGGATCCAAAAACGGTCAAGCCACGCATCATGACGCTGACGCAGAGCACCTACGACGGCGTGCTCTACAACACAGAGACCATCAAAAAGAAGTTGGACGGCTGGATCGACACCCTGCATTTCGACGAGGCTTGGCTTCCGCATGCGGCCTTCCACAATTTCTATGGCTCCTACCATGCCATGGGCAAGAACCGGCCACGTCCTGAGACGGCCATGGTTTATGCCACGCAGTCCACGCACAAATTGCTGGCGGGTTTAAGTCAAGCCTCGCAAGTGCTGGTGCAAGACTCTCAAACGGTCAAGCTGGACAAGCATTTGTTCAACGAGGCCTACCTGATGCACACCTCCACCAGCCCGCAATACTCCATCATCGCCAGCTGCGATGTGGCGGCGGCCATGATGGAGCCTCCCGGTGGTACCGCACTGGTGGAAGAGAGCATCTCCGAGGCGCTGGACTTCCGCCGAGCCATGCGCAAGGTGGAGGCTGAGTACGACAAAGACTGGTGGTTCAAGGTCTGGGGCCCGGACAAGCTGACTGAAGAAGGCTTCGGCAAGCCGGCGGACTGGATGCTCAAGGCCAATGAGAAGTGGCACGGCTTTGGCAAGATCGCGCCCGGCTTCAATATGCTGGACCCGATCAAGTCCACCATCATCACACCGGGATTGGACATGAGCGGCAAGTTTGCCGAAACCGGCATTCCGGCCTCCATCGTCACCAAATTCTTGGCCGAGCATGGCGTGGTGGTGGAGAAGACGGGGCTGTATTCCTTCTTCATTTTGTTCACCATCGGCATCACCAAGGGCCGCTGGAACACGCTGTTGACCGCCTTGCAGCAGTTCAAGGACGACTACGACAAGAATGCGCCGCTTTGGCGCATCCTGCCGGAGTTCTGCGCCGCGAATCCGCGTTATGAGCGTATGGGCTTGAAGGATCTCTGCCAGAGCATCCACAGCATGTACGCCAAGGGCGATATTGCTCGTTTGACGACCGATGTGTATTTGTCTGACCTGCAGCCGGCCATGAAGCCCAGCGACGCTTATGCCTACATTGCGCATCGCCGCACCGAACGGGTGCCGATCGACGATCTGCTGGACCGCGTCACCACGGTGTTGCTAACGCCTTACCCACCCGGTATTCCTTTGCTGATCCCTGGTGAGCGATTCAATAAGAAGATCGTGGACTATTTGAAGTTCACCCGCGACTTCAATGCGATGTTCCCGGGCTTTGCGACTGATGTGCACGGCTTGGTGGAAGAAAAGGGTGAGGACGGCCGCTCGCGTTATTTCGTCGATTGCGTGAAGGTTGAGTGATTGCAGGATGACTGCGCGCCGTAAGGCGATGAAGCGAAAAAAGGCCTGCATTGTGTTGCAGGCCTTTTTGCTGGGGGCGCCGCAACTGGGGCTGCGCCTGGGGTTGATTGGAGTGGCTCAGCCTTCGTTGGCCAGAGCCATATGGCTGAAACCGCCATCTACATAGGTGATTTCGGCGCTGATGCCAGCGGAAAGGTCAGACAGCAAGAATGCGGCCACATTGCCCACGTCTTCAATGGTCACGTTGCGGCGAATCGGGGTGGCTGCAGCGAATTGAGTCAGCAGTTTGCCGAAATCCTTGATGCCGGAGGCTGCCAGCGTCTTGATCGGACCGGCGGAGATGCCATTCACCCGCACGCCGCGCGCGCCCATCGATTGGGCGAGGTAGCGCACGCTGGCTTCCAGCGAGGCTTTGGCCAAACCCATGGTGTTGTAGTTCGGCACATAACGTGCCGCCCCCAGGTAAGAAAGTGTCAACAGCGCACTGCCGGCCCGCAGGCGGGGGGCTGCTAATTTGGCCATGGCCGGGAAGCTGTAGGCGGAAATGTCGTGAGCGATGCGGAAGTTCTCGCGCGTGAGGCCATCCAGAAAGTCGCCAGCAATGGCCTCGCGGGGTGCAAAGCCGATAGAGTGCACAAAACCGTCAAACTCCGGCCACACTTCGCCCAGTTGGTTGAACAGGGCTTCCATCTGCGCATCGTCGGACACGTCGCAATCAAACACCAGCTTGGAGTCAAACTCGGCGGCAAACTCAGTGATCCGATCTTTGAAGCGCTCACCCTGGTAGCTGAAAGCCAACTCGGCGCCTTCGCGATGGCAAGCCTTTGCAATGCCATAGGCGATGGAACGGTTGGACAAGACGCCCGTGATCAGCAATCGCTTGCCTGCGAGAAATCCCATATTGGCTCCTTTGTATTGAATCGATCGTTGATTTTCGCATGGCTTGAGCCATAAATGAGCGCCTTGCTTGTCGGCACGGTGCTTGCATAGTACAATCCCGGCTTCGCTGAAGAGTTGAGGCGAACAATTTCACGGGTCAAAGGCTTGGTGGAGCCTGATCAGACGGTCAGGTTTTCAAGTTTTTGGCCTGTTTGAAGCCTGGGTTTGCTCGGGTTTGAAAGTTGGGCGGATTCATCCAGCCCATTTTTTTTGCTCGATCGCTCTTTGCATAAAATTTGCCGCCTTGGTTTTCATTTTCTCTTGGGCTTTCGAAGAATTAACTGCTTGAAACTGCACGACGCATGAATTGGCAAGAAGCTGTTGAAAAAACTGTGACCGGATTGGGTTACGACCTCGTGGACTGCGAACGCAGCCCTGCAGGTTTGCTGCGCGTGTACATCGATAAGCTGCCTGAGCAGGCTTTGGCGGGCGAGTTGATCAATGTTGAAGATTGCGAGCGCGTGACGCGCCAGTTGCAGTACTTGCTGGAAGTCGAAGGCTGTGCCTACGAGCGCCTGGAGGTGTCTTCGCCGGGACTGGATCGTCCTTTGAAGAAGACGGCCGATTACGCGCGTTTTGTTGGCGAAGAAATTGAAATTACCTTGCGCATGCCATTTCAGGGGCGCAAGAAATACCGCGGTGTGTTGTCATCTTTGGTGCTTGCAGATGCGGGTACAGAGGCTGCAACGCCAGTGCCTGCGCCGGTGGCTGAGTCCGCCGAGACGCCGTTGGCCGCCGAATGGCGTGTGGTATTCAATGATGGCAAGGCCGACCAGGCCCTGGATTTTTCTCTTGAAGAGGTCCGCGAAGCACGCTTGGTGCCCGTGGTCAATTTCAAGGGTCGTGGCGTGAAGCCCGCAGCCGGCAAAAAGTCGGGTGGGGCCAAAGCTGCGAAAACAGACGATAAGGTTGACGGAGGTCCTGATCAATGAACCGCGAACTGTTGATGCTGGTGGACGCGATTTCGCGCGAAAAGAGCGTGGAGCTCGATGTGGTGTTTGGCGCCGTTGAGGCGGCCTTGGCTTCGGCCACCAAGAAGCTGTGTGGTGGCGAGGCTGATATTCGCGTGTCCGTAGATCGGGATTCCGGTGCCTACGAAACTTTCCGCCGTTGGCACGTGGTGCCCAACGAGGCCGGCTTGCAAAACCCGGATGCTGAAATTCTGCTGTTCGAAGCCCAGGAGCAAATCCCGGACATCGAGGTGGAAGACCACATCGAAGAGCCCATCGAGTCGGTGCCTATCGGCCGGATCGGCGCGCAAGCTGCCAAGCAGGTCATTCTGCAAAAAATTCGTGACGCCGAGCGTGAGCAGTTGCTCAACGACTTCATGGCCCGTGGCGAGCAGATCTTCGTCGGCACCGTAAAACGGTTGGACAAGGGCGACATCATCGCCGAGTCGGGTCGTATTGAAGGCCGCCTGAAGCGCTCGGAAATGATCCCCAAGGAAAACTTGCGCACTGGCGACCGCGTTCGTGCCGTCATCCTGGGTGTCGACCCGACCCAGCGTGGCCCGCAGATCATGTTGTCGCGCAGCGCGCCTCAGTTCATGACTGAACTGTTCGCTCAAGAAGTGCCCGAGATCGAGCAAGGTTTGCTGGAAATCAAGAGCTGCGCCCGCGATGCTGGTTCACGTGCCAAGCTGGCCGTGCTCTCGCATGATAAACGTGTCGACCCGATCGGCACCTGCGTCGGCGTGCGGGGTTCGCGTGTCAACGGCGTCACCAACGAGTTGGCGGGCGAGCGCGTGGACATCGTGCTGTGGTCTGAAGATCCGGCTCAATTTGTCATCGGCGCTTTGGCACCTGCCAATGTGCAGTCCATCGTTGTGGACGAAGAACGTCATGCTATGGACGTGGTGGTGGACGAGGAAAACCTCGCTATCGCCATCGGCCGTGGCGGCCAGAACGTGCGGCTCGCTTCCGAGCTGACCGGTTGGCGCATTAACATCATGTCGGCTGAGGAATCGGCCGTGAAACATGAGCAGGAATCGGAAACGGTGCGCAAGCTCTTCATCGAGAAACTCGATGTGGATGCGGAAGTCGCCGACATCCTGATCGCTGAAGGGTTCACCAGCTTGGAAGAAGTGGCCTACGTGCCGATGCAGGAAATGCTGGAAGTTGAGGCCTTCGACGAAGACACGGTCAATGAATTGCGCACCCGAGCCAAGGATGCGCTGTTGACCCTGGAAATCGCACGGGAAGAAAAGGTCGAGGAAGTGTCCCAAGATCTGCGTGACCTCGAAGGCATGACGCCTGAACTGGTCGCCAAACTCTCCGAAGGCGATATCCATAGCCGCGACGATTTGGCCGATTTGGCCGTCGACGAACTCGTTGAACTATCTGGCATGGACGAGGCCACGGCCCGCACCATGATCATGAAGGCTCGCGAACATTGGTTCACCGCTTGACGCTGATTTTCAGCAATGAGCCCGAACCGAATATCGCCCAGCAAAGTACGCATAAGTTAAGGATCCAACAATGGCTGTGACCACCGTCGCCCAGTTTGCCGCAGAGCTTCAAAGGCCTGCGAGCACGCTGCTTGAACAGCTTCAAGCTGCGGGCGTCAACAAGGCGTCTGTCGAAGACGCTCTCAACGAAGCCGACAAGGAACGTCTGCTGGGCTATCTGCGCACCGCGCACGGCACCGCCGGCGCCGACCGCAAGAAGATCACGCTGACCCGCAAGTCGACCAGCGAAATCAAGCAAGCCGATGCCAGCGGCAAGGCCCGCACCATCCAGGTGGAAGTGCGCAAGAAGCGCACCTTCGTCAAGATGGACGACACCGGCGCGACGGACGATGCGTCTGTTGCAGCCGCCGCTGCCGCTGAGGAAGCCGATCTGCAGCGTCGTGAAGTCGAAGCCCAAGCTCAGGCTGACGCCCTGCGTCGCCAAGAAGCCGAATTGGCCGAGCGCGTGCGTGAACGTGAAGAAGCCGAACGCGCTGCGAAGGCTGCCGAAGAACTGCGTCGCCAAGAAAAGCTGGCCGCCGAAGCTGTTGCGGCCCAGGAGGCTGCCAATCTGGCCGCCGAGCAGGCCGCTGCCGCCAAGGCTGCGAAGAAGCCGCGTCAAACGGCCGAAGCTGCTGCACGCGAAGCTGCTGCCATCAATAAGGCTGCTGCAGCCGCCCGTGCCCCTGCACCGGCGCCTGTTGCTGCCCCGGTGGCTGCGCCCGCGACCGCACCCGTTATGGCACCCGTGGTTGAGCCTGTGGTGGCCAGCGCGGCACCTGCGGCTGAAGCGGCTGCGCAAGCCGCCACACCTGCAGCCACACCTGCAGCGACAGCAACCGCAGCGCCCGCAGCCAATGCTGTGGCAGCAACTGAAACTGCCAAGCCCGCACTGCGTGTCGTGAAAGCTGTGGACGTCGGTGTTGAAGAAAAGCAGAAGCAAGTCGACCTGGAGCGCCGCCGCAAGGCCGCCGAGGCCGAGGCTGCTGCCATCCGCGCGATGATGAATGCACCCAAGAAGGTGATGGTCGCGAAGAAGGAAGAGCCCAAGCCGGTTGAAGCCAGCAAAGAGGGCATCAAGGGTACGATCCACAAGAAGGTCGGGGCTCCTGGGGCGCCGACTGCACCTGGCGCCACCACGGCAGCCAAGCCCGGAGACAAAAAATCGGTCAAGTCCGAGAAACTGTCCTCCAGTTGGGCCGATGACAAGAAGCGCGGCGTCAAGCCGGGCGCGACAGCGGCACCCGGCGGGGCGCGTCCTGCAGCCGGTGGCTGGCGTGCGCCCAGCCGTGGCGGAGCAGGTGGCCGTCGTGGCAACGACCGCAACGACCGTGGCAATTCCTCGTCCAACTTCGTGGCACCTGTCGAGCAAGTGGTGCAGGAAGTTCATGTCCCCGAGACCATCTCGGTGGCGGATTTGGCCCACAAGATGTCCGTCAAGGCCTCTGAGGTCATCAAGCAATTGATGAAGCTCGGCCAGATGGTCACCATCAACCAGCAGTTGGACCAAGAAACGGCCATGATTCTGGTCGAAGAAATGGGCCACAAAGCCTTCCCGGCCAAGCTGGATGATCCTGATGCGTTCCTCGAAGAAGAGGGCGCAGGCGCGGAGCAGCATGAAGCACTGCCCCGTGCGCCGGTGGTCACCGTCATGGGTCACGTCGACCACGGCAAGACCTCGCTGCTGGACTATGTTCGCCGTGCCCGTGTGGCCGCAGGCGAAGCTGGCGGCATTACGCAGCACATCGGCGCTTATCACGTCGAGACACCACGCGGTGTGATCACCTTCCTGGACACCCCGGGTCACGCGGCCTTTACGGCCATGCGTGCTCGCGGTGCCACAGCCACTGACATCGTCATCCTGGTGGTGGCGGCGGACGATGGCGTAATGCCCCAAACGAAGGAAGCGATCCACCACGCCAAGGCTGCGGGCGTGCCCATGGTCGTGGCGATGAACAAGATCGACAAGCCCGGTGCCAATATCGAACGCCTGAAGGGTGAGTTGGTGGCAGAAGGCGTCGTGCCGGAAGACTTCGGTGGTGAAACGCCTTTTGTGCCTGTCTCCGCCAAGACCGGCGAAGGCATGGACAGCCTGCTGGAGCAAGTCTTGCTGCAGGCCGAAGTGCTGGAGTTGAAGGCGCCTGTCGCTTCGCTGGCCAAGGGCCTGGTGATCGAAGCCAAGCTGGACAAGGGCCGCGGCCCTGTGGCCACCGTGCTGGTGCAGTCGGGTACCTTGAAGCGCGGCGATGTCGTGTTGGCGGGTTCCACCTATGGCCGCGTGCGTGCCATGCTGGATGAAGATGGCAAGGCCACCGCCGAAGCCGGTCCTTCGATCCCGGTCGAAATCCAGGGTCTTACCGAAGTGCCGCAGGCGGGTGATGAATTCATGGTGCTGTCCGACGAGCGTCGTGCCCGTGAAATCGCCACCTTCCGTTCCGGCAAGTACCGTGACGTGAAGCTGTCGCGCCAACAGGCCGCCAAGCTGGAGAACATGTTCGAGAACATGGGCGCTGGCGACGTGCAGACGCTGTCCATCATCATCAAGAGCGATGTGCAGGGTTCGCAAGAAGCGCTGGCTTCTTCGCTGCTCAAGCTGTCGACTCCCGAGGTCAAGGTGCAGATCGTGCACGCTGCGGTGGGTGGTATCAGCGAGTCGGACGTCAACCTGGCGATCGCCTCCAAGGCGGTCATCATCGGCTTCAACGTGCGTGCCGATGCCGGTGCGCGCAAGCTGGCCGAAGGCAACTCGGTGGATCTGCGCTACTACAACATCATTTACGACGCCGTGGATGACGTGAAGGCAGCCATGACCGGCATGCTGGCACCCGAGCAGCGTGAAGAAGTCATCGGTATGGCCGAGATCCGCACCGTGTTTGTGGCGACCAAGATCGGTACCATTGCAGGTTGCATGATCACCTCGGGTGTTGTGAACCGCTCGGCACGTTTCCGCCTGCTGCGCGAAAACGTGGTGATCTACACCGGCGAGATCGACACCTTGAAGCGCATGAAGGACGATGTGCGCGAAGTCCGCGAAGGCTTCGAGTGCGGTATCAAGCTGAAAAATTACAGTGACATCGCCGAGGGCGATCAACTGGAGTTCTTCGAAATCAAGGAAGTGGCTCGAACCCTCTAAAGCGGCGTTGCCCTCACCCAGCAGACCCCGCCCTCCCAGAGTGGCGGGGTTTCTTCTTGAGGGCCGGCACCGTGGCCCGGAACCTACGCCGGGCTGAGCCGAGCACAGACGAGGAGATTGTTGAATATGCGACACAAACGAGTCATCCCCAACCGCAGCTTTCGTGTGGCCGATCAGATCCAACGCGATCTGGCCGAGTTGATCCGCGAGCTCAAAGACCCCCGTATCGGCATGGCCACGGTCAATGCCGTTGAGGTCACGCCGGACTACGCCCACGCAAAAGTGTTCTTCTCGGTGTTGGTGGGTGATCCCACCGAAACCGCAGAGGCGCTGAACGAGGCGGCTGGCTTTTTGCGTAACGGCCTGTTCAAGCGGCTGCAGATTCACACGGTGCCGAGCCTGCACTTTCACTTCGACCGCACCATCGAGCGTGCGGCCGAGATGAGCGCACTCATCAGCAAGGCCAACGCCACACGTGCCCTGGACGACGAACCCACCGCCCCGGCAGGTGCGGCAGACGCCGCAGGCGCGTCAGATGCTGAGAAGGCGGCCGAGTAAACACCATGTCCGCCCGCCCACCGCGCATCAAAACCGTACGCCGTCCTGTTCACGGCGTGCTGCTGCTCGACAAGCCTATCGGCTGGAGCAGCAACGACGCCTTACAGAAGGTGAAGTGGTTGCTGCGCGCGGAAAAAGCGGGCCACACCGGTACGCTCGACCCTTTGGCAACGGGCCTGTTGCCATTGTGTTTTGGCGCTGGCACCAAGTTCAGCCAGATCAGCCTGGATGCTGACAAGTCTTACCTGGCGACCTTGAAGCTCGGTGCCACCACCACGACTGGCGACTTGGAGGGCGAGGTGCTTGAAACGCGCCCGGTCCAGGTGACACGGGAGCAGATCGAAGCTGCCTGCGCACAGCTGCGCGGCGAGATCGATCAAGTGCCGCCCATGTACTCCGCCTTGAAGCATGAAGGCCGCCCGTTGTACGAATACGCTCGTGCCGGTATCGTTATTGAACGCCCGTCGCGCCGCGTGACCATTCACGCGCTCGACATCATCGATTGGCAAGATGATCGATTGACCTTGTCGGTGCGCTGCAGCAAGGGTACCTATGTGCGCACTCTGGCTGAAGACCTGGGGCGCCTGCTGGGTTGTGGTGCGCATCTGAGTGCCTTGCGCCGCACAGCCGCGGGGCCGGTCAGCGTGAACGACGCAATCAGCCTCGACGCCCTGGCCGCCTTGACCGAAACGGAGCGCGAGTCCATGCTGCGTCCTCCGGACTCCCTGCTGGCGGACTGGCCCGAAGTGCGCTTGGCGCAAGACGAAGCCGCCCGTTTTCTGACCGGTTTGCGCCGCCGCGTGAACGCCCCGGATCAGCCGCATGTGCGGGTCTACGGGCCCGAACCGCAAGCTTTTCTGGGCGGTGCCCACATCCAGGGCGGAGAGTTGATCCCGGACCGGTTATTGAGTCCTCAAGAGGTGAGCAGCCTTTTGAGCGTCTGAAAAGACAAGAATAGTTTCAGAATTTTTTGAAAGCGTCGTATGAGTAAGCAGATTCGCAACATCGCCATCATCGCCCACGTTGACCATGGCAAAACCACCATGGTTGACCAATTGCTGCGCCAAAGCGGCACCTTCGCCGAGCACGAAAAAGTGGTCGACACCGTGATGGACAGCAATGCCATCGAACGCGAGCGCGGCATCACCATCTTGGCCAAGAACTGCGCCGTGGCTTGGGAAGGTACTCACATCAATATCGTGGACACCCCCGGTCACGCGGACTTCGGTGGTGAAGTCGAGCGCGCCCTGTCCATGGTGGACGGCGTGGTGCTGCTGATCGACGCGCAAGAAGGCCCGATGCCCCAGACCCGCTTCGTGACCAAGAAGGCCTTGGCCTTGGGCTTGAAGCCCATCGTTGTCGTCAACAAGGTAGACAAGCCCGGTGCCAAGCCTGACGCCGTCGTCAATGCCGCTTTCGACTTGTTCGACAAGCTGGGCGCGACTGACGAGCAACTGGACTTCCCCGTCGTTTACGCGTCGGGCATCAACGGCTGGACCTCGCTGGAAGAGGGCGAGCCCGGCGCGCAATGGGGCCCCGACATGTCGGCCCTGTTCAATACCGTGCTGAAGCACGTGCCTTCGCAAAAGGGTGATCCTGCAGCCCCGCTGCAGCTGCAGATCTCGGCGTTGGACTACTCCACCTTCGTGGGCCGCATCGGCGTGGGGCGTATCACCCAAGGCACGATCAAGCCCAGCATGGAGGTGCTGGTGATGGAAGGCCCGGACGGCAAGAGCACCAAGGGCCGCATTAACCAAGTGCTGACTTTCCAAGGCCTGGACCGCGTGCAATCTGCCGAAGCGGGCCCTGGCGACATCGTGTTGATCAACGGTATCGACGAGATCGGTATCGGAGTGACCGTCACCAGTGTGGCCACGCCGGCCCCGCTGCCCATGCTCAAGGTCGACGAGCCGACGCTGACCATGAACTTCTGCGTCAACACCAGCCCTCTGGCCGGTCGTGAAGGCAAGTTCGTCACCAGCCGTCAGATCTGGGACCGCCTGCAAAAAGAATTGCAGAGCAACGTGGCCCTGCGCGTCAAAGAGACAGACGAAGACGGTATCTTCGAAGTGATGGGCCGGGGCGAACTGCACCTGACCATCTTGCTGGAAAATATGCGCCGTGAAGGCTATGAGCTGGCTGTCTCCAAGCCGCGCGTGGTGTTCCAGACCATCAATGGCGAGAAGCATGAACCCATCGAACTCGTCACGGCCGACGTGGAAGAAACCCACCAGGGTGGCGTCATGCAAGCCCTGGGTGAGCGCAAGGGCGAACTGGTGAATATGGAGCCGGACGGCCGTGGCCGTGTGCGCCTGGAATACCGCATCCCGGCCCGTGGCCTGATCGGTTTCACCAATGAGTTCTTGAACTTGACCCGCGGCTCGGGCCTGATCAGCAATATCTTTGACGGCTATGAGCCGCACAAGGGTGAGATTGCCGGCCGCAAGAACGGCGTGCTGATCTCCATGGACGCGGGTGAAATCTTCACTTACGCCCTGGGCAAGCTGGATGACCGCGGCCGCATGTTCGTTAAGCCCAACGATCCCGTCTATGAAGGCATGATCGTCGGCATCCACAGCCGTGAAAACGATCTGGTGGTCAATGCCACCCGTACGAAGCAGCTGACCAACTTCCGCGTCAGTGGCAAGGAAGATGCGACCAAGATCACACCCCCAATCGATTGCACACTGGAATACGGTGTGGAGTTCATTGAGGACGACGAACTGGTCGAAATCACGCCCAAGAGCATCCGTCTGCGCAAGCGTTTCCTGACGGAAAACGAACGCAAGCGCAATTCGCGCGGCTAAAGCCTTGCGACTTGCGCTAGCGCGCAAGATGCTTTGCTCCCGCCAGCCTCCCTTGGAGCGGGGGCGCTCTTGATTCATTGCTTGCGGCCCCTTTGGGGTCGCTCTTTATTTGATGACCCATCGGCGTGCGGTCTTGATGATGATTCTGATTACCCTGCTGTGGAGTTCGGCGGGGGTGGTTACGCGTCATTTGGAGGCAGCACGGGGGTTTGAGCTGACGTTTTGGCGCAGCAGCTTCAATGCGCTGGCCTTGATGTTGGCCTTGCGCTGGATGCGGGGGCCGGGGTTGTGGCGTCAGCTTTTGCGCGCGCCGCGCCTGGTGTACTTGTCCGGCGTGTGCTGGGCCGTCATGTTCACGGCCTTTATGTTGGCTTTAAGCCTCACCACGGTAGCCAATGTGCTAGTTACCATGGCTTTGGGGCCGCTTTTGACAGCCTTGTTGTCGCGCGTATTTCTCCACCATCACCTGCCGCGCCGTACCTGGGGGGCGATTGCTGTGGCCAGTTTGGGTATCGCCTGGATGTTTGCTCACGAGGTGCTGGGGCAGGGTGCCCCCCTTTCTGGTGGGCTGGGCATTGGCGTTGCGCTGGGCGTGCCGGTTGCCGCGGCAGTGAATTGGTCGGTGCTGCAGCATGTGGGTCATGGTGATGGGGCCGGCACTGCGCAGGCGCACGATATGCTGCCCGCCATCTTCATCGGTGCGCTGATCTCCGCCATGGCGGTGCTGCCCTTGGCCTGGCCCCTGCGGACCACCACGCACGACTTGGTGTTGTTGGCGGGTCTCGGCGTATTTCAACTGGCTTTGCCTTGCCTGCTGGTGGTGCGTCTCAGTCGTGTGCTGGCCGGGCCCGAGATCGCCTTGCTGGGGCAGTTGGAAGTGGTTTTTGGCGTGCTGTGGGCGTGGGTGTGGGCCGCTGAAGTACCATCCACGGCTGCTTTGTGGGGCGGGGCCATGGTGCTCTCGGCTCTCATCGTCAATGAATTGCTGGCTTGGCGCTCCGAGCCTCGGTTTTGATCAATCAACCCATATTCCGGAGAGAGGCATGGACGCCGCTTTGAGTTCCGCCCTGATTCCCGCGTTGCAGTCTGAGGGCCAGATCCTGGCCACCGTCAACGGCTGCCTGGGTGTCATCACCCTGAATCGGCCTGAAGCCTTAAATGCTTTGTCTCTGGGCATGGTCCGCGATCTGTCCGCGCTGTTCAAAGCCTGGACAAATGCCCCGGAGATTGAAGCCGTGGTCTTGATGGCGGCAGGTCGTCCGGGCAAGCCCCCGGCATTTTGCGCGGGTGGTGACATCCGCTATTTCCACCGCGCAGCGTTGGCGGGCGATACTTCGCTGGAAGACTTTTTCACCGAAGAGTACGAACTCAATCACCTGATCCACCGGTTCCCAAAACCCAGCATTGCCCTGATGGACGGCATTGTCATGGGGGGCGGCATGGGTATCAGCCAAGGTTGCAAGTTACGTGTGCTGACCGAGCACAGCAAATTGGCGATGCCCGAAACGCACATTGGCCTGTTCCCCGATGTGGGCGGGGGCTACTTTCTCAGCCAGTGTCCCGGTCAAACCGGACGCTGGTTGGCTCTAACGGGACAAACCTTGAGCGCAGGTGACGCGATTGAGTTTGGCTTGGGGGATGTCTTTGTTCAAAGTAGTGCCTTGCCCGGTATCGTCGAGGCCTTTATGAACGGTTCTCAGCGCAATGCCGAGCATGTGGTCGCCACGGTGATGGAACGGGTTGATCTGGCACCGGCGGGTACCCAGCAACAGTTGCGCGCGCGTATCGACAAGTTTTTTGAACCCGCCGACGTTGGCGCCATCATGGCCGCTCTGGGTGCCAGCGACGATGAATGGGCCGTTCAAACATTGGCTACGCTGAACAAGCGCTCGCCGCTGATGATGGCCGTGACAGTTGAGCAACTCAAGCGTGCGCGCAGCCTGTCGCTCGCCGATGACCTGCGCATGGAGCGCGATATGGTTCACCATTGCTTTCACCTTAGGCAGGTTTCGGACAGCGAAACGGTTGAGGGCATCAGGGCATTGGCAGTCGACAAAGATCATCATCCGCGTTGGAACCCGGCGCACATTGAGGCCGTGTCCGCGGCGGAAGTCCAAGCGTTTTTTGAATCACCATGGTCTCCCGCGCAGCACCCCTTGCGCCATTTGGACTGAGCACCTCGGCGGCAGCCGGTACCTCACCCCCGTACGCCGCAGCGTTGCACCGTTTTCGCTACCGCTGACAATCAGGGCGGCATCCCACCGGATGCTGCCCCATTTTTTGACCAAATCCTGTTCAAGAAAGCCTGACCGAAGATGCCCACCGACATCGAAATCGCCCAAGCCGCCACGCTGCAAAAGATCCTGCCCCTGGCGCACCGCAAACTCGGCCTGCCCGAAGATTCACTCAGCCCCTACGGGCATTACAAAGCCAAATTGAGTTTGGGGCAGGTACAAAGCCTCGCCGATGAGCCGGACGGGCATCTGATTCTTGTCACCGCCATTTCGCCCACCCCGCCTGGCGAAGGCAAGACCACCACCACCGTCGGCCTGGGGGATGGCCTGAATCAAATTGGGAAAAAAGCCATCATCTGCTTGCGAGAGCCTTCGCTGGGGCCATGCTTCGGCATGAAGGGCGGTGCCGCAGGCGGCGGTCGCGCGCAAGTCTTGCCGATGGAAGACATCAACCTGCATTTCACCGGCGACTTTCACGCCATTGCCCTGGCGCATAACCTGCTGGCCGCACTGATCGACAACCACATCCACCACGGCAATGCATTAGACCTGGATGTGCGGCGCATCACCTGGCGCCGTGTGGTGGACATGAATGACCGTGCCTTGCGCGACATCACGGTGGGCCTGGGGGGGCCGGGCAACGGGTTTCCGCGGCAAGATGGTTTTGACATCGTGGTCGCCTCCGAGGTGATGGCGATTTTCTGCCTGGCCACGTCCCTTGCGGATCTGCAACGCCGATTGGGGCATATCGTGGTGGGCTACACCCGGGACAAGCAGGCTGTGACGGCGCGTGATTTGCAGGCTGATGGCGCGATGACCGCTTTGCTCAAGGACGCGCTGGCGCCCAATCTGGTTCAGACTCTGGAGGGCACGCTGGCCTTTGTGCATGGCGGCCCCTTTGCCAATATCGCGCATGGCTGCAACTCGGTGATCGCGACGCAAACGGCGCTCAAGCTCGCCGACTATGTGGTGACCGAAGCCGGCTTTGGTGCGGATCTGGGCGCTGAAAAATTCATCGACATCAAGTGCCGCAAAGCCGGGCTCCAACCGGCCTGTGCGGTGCTGGTGGCCACGGTGCGTGCCCTTAAATTTCACGGTGGCGGCGATGACATCGCAGCATTGACCGAAGGCTTGGCCAACTTGCGCCGGCATGTGGAAAACATTTGCCAGCATTACGAGTTGCCGGTGGTGGTGTCCATCAATCGTTTTGACAGCGACACCCCCGAGGAGATTGCACAGATCGAAGCGGCCTGCAAAGCCTTGGGCGTGGTCTGTGTGTTGGCCACGCACTGGGCGGAGGGCGGCGTGGGCGCCGCGGAGTTGGCCCGACAAGTGGTGGCTTTGTGCGAAGCCTTGCCGCGCAAGCCGGCCGCTCGCTTGTATGCCGATGAAGACACGCTGGAGTTGAAGATCCGCACCGTTGCCACCAAGGTCTACCGCGCAGATGGGGTGATCTTCGAGCCTCGGGCGGCGCAGCAACTCGCAGAATGGCAAGCGGCCGGGTGGGGTCATTTCCCGGTGTGCATTGCCAAGACGCCGTACTCCTTCAGCAGCGACGCCAGTTGGCGCGGCGCGGCCAGCGGCCACACCTTGCGCGTGCGGGAATTGCGATTGAACGCTGGGGCGGAGTTTGTGGTGGCCATCTGCGGCGACGTCATGACGATGCCCGGCTTGCCCAAGCGTCCCGCGGCGCTGAACATTGGCGTGGACGAAGCGGGCCGGATCAGCGGCCTGTTCTGAGTCCCTTTTCTTGGGCCTTGCCTTTCGGCATCGGTTCAGCGGGATTGGAAGAAGTTCCAGATCACCTCGTTTGCATCGAGGGCCATGGAGGGCACGGCCTTGCCAAGGCGTGTCGCTTGGGCACCCGGCCAGGAGTGGCCGCCAGATGCTGTGACGCACAACTGCACCCGGGCGCCGGCCGCGCAGCCGCTGTAGGCTTCACAATTGGCACCCGCCCGATCCAGAGTTTTGTGCGGGGTCGCTTGGCACTGGTCCCGGCGGACCCAGCGCGCCACGGTATCAGGCACCGAGACAAAGTCCATCACCTTGCGGGTGTCCCGAAAGGCGTCCGGCCCCGCGCCGCCTCCAAACAAGACGTGGGTGTCGTCCTTGGCGTGAATGTGCAGCACCGAAACCGGTGAACTGGGCTGGCATTGGGTGCTGGCGTCGGTCCCCGCGACAGATGCAACCGCGCGGAAAACGTCTGCTGCGTCGCAGGCCAAGCGATGCGCCATCATTCCGCCGTTCGACATGCCCACGGCAAAAACCTGTTCTCGGTCGATGTTCAATCGGGCGGACACCGCTGCGACTACGGCACGCAGAAAGCCCACATCGTCTATCGAACGGTCTCGCGCATCACCGCAGCAGCCGCCCGCGTTCCAGGTCGCGAATCGCCCTCCCGGGAGAATGCTGTAGCCACTGGGAAAGACGAGGATAAAGCCCGCTTCATCGGCCTTGCGGCCCAGGCCGTAGCGATCCTTGTCTGCCATGATGTCTGCGCTCCCGCCACCGCCGTGCAGGGCTAGTACCAAGGCCTGAGCACGGGTGGCGTCATAACTGGGCGGCACATGGACGATGTATTTGCGGACAAGGCCGTCGTGCAACAGAGACAGGCTGACGACTCCCGGCCCCAATGGGCCTGCTTGCGGGTTTGCGTGCGAATTTATCTGCGTTGGGTCGGGCGACCAGTCCGCGGGCTGCGCCGCAGCACGCCTTTGCGCCATCCGCGCTTGCATGCGCTCCTGCCAAGTCGGCGCGGCCTCGCTCCCGACGGGCGCAACGCACAAAACCGACAGGAGAGTGAAGGTCGTCAAGAATCGCATGAGGTGGGCAGACAATGGACGCACGGTGTGCGTGCAAGCATAAAGTACAACAGCGATGGGCAGCACGGAATCAGCGCCCCCACGCGGCATGCGGCATGCGGCGCGTGCCGTCAATTGAAGAACGTCAACACGTTCCAAGTGAAAGAGGAATCGAGATGCATCCTGCAAAAAATGAACAAACGCTGCGGTGGTCCACCGCAAGCTTGGCACTGGTATTGCTGCCAGCACTGCTGGCCTGCACCAGCCCCGTCAAAGTGGAGGGCAGTGGCGACAAGGCGTCTGCCGATGAGCGCGTGAGTGACGCCGTTACCGCGCCCTTGCAGGACTTGAATCTGATGCAGAGCAAGATTCCCGATGTGCTGCAGGCCGCGCAAGAGGCCCCCTACAAATTGCCGCCCGATGCCAGTTGCGCAGGCTTGGCGCATGAGTCAGCAGCCTTGGAAAAGGCCTTGGGGCCTGACCTTGACTCACCACAACGCAAGGAGCAGCAAGACGCTTGGGCCAAGAGCGGTGAGATGGCGGGGGACGCTGCCTTCGGCGCCCTGCGCAGCGCCAGCGAGAACCTGCTGCCTTTTCGAGGCTGGTTGCGCAAACTCAGCGGTGCCGAGCGCCATTCAAGCGCCGTCACCGCCGCGCTGGTTGCAGGCCAATCCCGCCGGGCCTTTCTGAGAGGCCTTCAACTCGGCAAGAGTTGCCATTGAGGGCCTTGCTTCAGAAGTGGTACTCAGCGCGAATCATGGGCGTCTTGGCGAAGGCGCCGGAGCCTGCAGGGCCGTCACTGTTGTTGCCAAACTTGTTTTTCCAGTACTGATACTCAAAGCCCAGCTTGAAGGACTTGGGTTGCGCATTGATCAGGCCACTCAGGTCGTACATGATTTGCATGTCGATATTGGTCTCGGTGGCCGTGTCATTGCCAAACTCATCCTTTCCCTTGGAGGCAATCAGGTTGGCAAACCCTTCAAATGAAAAGCCGCTGCTGCCGATAGGAATGCCCCACGCAGCAGTCAACATCGGGTGCACGTCGTAGCTGTAACGCGGTGTTGAAACCTTGGTGAAGGTGCTGTACGGGGCATTGCTTTCCCACAAGGCCAGCACGCTAACGTCCAAAAAGCCTGGCACATCGAACATCAACGTCGGGCCGGCCACCAGCATGCGCTTCTTGGAGTTGTAGCCCGCATCGGTTTTGGTGTTGGCGTCAAAGCCGAAGGTCAACCCCGCCCCACGCACCGGGCCAAACTTGATGGCGGATCCGCTCACCTTTTCAAAATTGACGGTGTTGCGATAGACGATGTAAACCTCGGTGGCGCCATTGGACGAGCCCGCGCCGGCTGGGTCTTTGTTGTCAGACAGCAGCAGATCGATGTTGAAGAAGTTGGTTCCGTACTTGTAGCCGCTGACGTGGTTGAAGTCGATGATGTTCTTCTTGATGTCATCGGGGTTGAAGGGCTCGGCAAATTGGGTGCCGCTTCGAATGCCGATGGACGTATCGCTCCAATCGGCCGCCTGCGCGGGCAGGGCCGCTGCAGCCAGTGCGATTGGCAGCAGGGTTGGCAGCGCGATGGCCTTGAAGGTGTTTTTTGTCGTACTCATGAATGCTCCTAGAGTTGTTTGCGGATCGGGAATCGGTAAGGTCTTGCTGGAATGTCGAAGTCAGTTGATTGATTGCGTTATTGGGCAGGCGCGCCGGCCTCAAACCAGTGTTTGATCAACAAGCGTTCGGCCTGGGTGATCTGTGTGGCGTTGTTGAGCGGCATCTGTTTGAGCACCGCAGCCTGTTGGTAGACGGCTTGCGCATGCTGCTGGATGAGCTCTGGGGTATGGAGCGCAATGCCTTTGTTCTGCACCGTCGCGTTGTGGCACATGACACAGCGCTGCTCAATCACGGTTTTCAGCGCCGCAAACGCAACGGGCGCGTCAGCATCTGCCGGCCTTGCTTGCGATGCAGAAGGCGCGGGTGCCAACCAGACCATCAAGCCCAGCACCATCAGCACACCGGCCGCCGCGGTCGCATACGGCGGCTTGACACCTTGCACCGCAGCCTTGTGCCGGGCCACGAAAAAATGCCGAATCAAGGCGCCCGCCACCATCAGCACCGACAGCACGGCCCAGTTGCGCGGGCCCTCAAACAGCCAGCCGTAGTGGTTGGATAGCATGGCGATCAAGACAGGCAGTGTGAAATAAGTGTTATGCACGCTGCGCTGCTTCGCACGCCAACCATGAAGAGGGTCAACCGTTTGGCCCGCCTTGAGCTGGGCCACCACCCGGCGCTGCCCGGGAATGATCCACACCAGCACGTTGGCGCTCATGCTGGTCGCCAACATCGCGCCCACCAGCACAAAGGCGGCGCGCCCTGCAAACAACTGGCATGCCAGCCAAGTCGCCCCCAGCACCAGCACGAGCAAGCACGCACCGACAATCAAGTCGCCATTTTTTTTGCGTCCCAAGCTGCGGCAAATGGCGTCGTAGGCCAGCCAGAACACCAGCAAAAAGGCCAGGGCCGTGCCAACCGCAGCAGCCGCAGGCCAGTCATGTACACGCCGATCCACCATGAAGGTACCTGCGTTGAACAGGTACAGCACGCTGAACAAGCCCATGCCCGACAACCAGGTGGCGTAACTCTCCCAGTAAAACCAGTGCAGATTCTTGGGCAGCTGTTTTGGTGCCACCAGGTACTTTTGAGGGTTGTAGAAACCGCCGCCGTGCACGGCCCACAGTTCACCGCTCACGCCTTTGTCCAATAGTTCAGGCGAGGTGGGCGGGGTCAGACTGTTGTCGAGAAAAACAAAGTAGAACGACGATCCGGCCCACGCAATGACGGTGATGACATGCGTCCATCGCAACAGCAGATTTGCCCAGTCAAGCAGATAAGAGGTGTCCATCAAGCTCCAAAAATAACGGCGAGCGGCTACGGGCTATTCAGGCCTGTGATTCGTCGCTGAGGTCGCGCCGTGGCTGTTGAAAAACTGTAAACGGCGTGCTCTCCAAGTATGACCTCTGGTTTTCCCGAGATGCCACGCGGTGTCAACTTCATAGCAACAGTTGTGCCGGCCCGGGGCGTGTTTGCAGCCCAGGTTTCGCCTTGAATTGAGGCCTGTTGCGCTTGAGTCGTGCAAGGGGCACCGCTGTTGTGCGTGTCGTGTGTCCGACAGCCCCAGCGCGATCAGCGACGGCACCGGTGGTACAGAATCTGCAGCAGAATCGCTCTCAGGTGAAATCGGGCTGCCATTTTGAAACCTCAGACTTTTGACGGGAAAGGCGTGCGCGCATGAGTACTCTTGGCCATACGACGTTGCCGCCGGGCTATCCGCGTGATTTGTCGGGCTATGGGCGCAATCCGCCGCATGCCGCATGGCCGCAGCAGGCCCGGGTGGCGGTGCAGTTTGTGTTGAATTTTGAGGAGGGCGGCGAGAACTCGGTTCTGCACGGTGATGCGGGCAGCGAGCAGTTTTTGTCTGAAATGTTCAACCCGCCGGCTTTTGCAGAGCGCCATCTCAGCATGGAGAGTATTTACGAATACGGCTCACGGGTGGGCGTGTGGCGCCTGCTGCGTGAGTTCGAGCGGCGCAAGTTGCCCTTGACGGTGTTTGGCGTCGGCATGGCACTCGCCCGAAATCCCGAGGTGACCGCAGCCTTTGCCGAACTGGGGTACGAGATTGCGTGCCACGGTTGGCGTTGGATTTCGTATCAACACGTTGACGAAGCCACGGAGCGCGACCATCTGGCTCAGTGCGTGCAAACCATCGAGGCACTGACCGGTGGATCAACGAAAATAAGCGGCAAGAGCGGGCGCGATCACGCCTTGGGTTGGTACACCGGGCGCGACAGCCCCAATACGCGCCGCTTGGTGGCGGATCACGGTGGTTTCGAATACGACAGCGACTACTACGGCGACGATTTGCCGTTCTGGTTGAAGGTTAGAAAAACCGATGGGAGCTGCGCACCGCAACTGATCGTGCCTTACACCCTGGATTGCAACGACATGCGCTTCGCCTTGCCGCAGGGCTATTCGCACGGCGACGAGTTTTTCCAGTACCTGCGTGATGCGTTTGACGTGCATTACGCCGAAGGGGCGGAACAGCCCGCGATGATGAGTATTGGCATGCATTGCCGCTTGCTGGGGCGCCCGGGGCGCATGCGCGCGCTGCAGCGTTTTCTGGATCACATCGAGCGCCACGACCGCGTGTGGGTGACCCGCCGCATCGATATTGCACGGCACTGGAAGGCCACCCACCCTTTCGACCCTGACCATGCCTTCCAATGGGGCTGAGCGGACTTTCACGATGATGTTGAAACTGGATGAACTCAATGGTTTGATCTGCGCTGACTTTGTGGCGCGATTGGCGGGCGTTTACGAACACTCGCCGTGGGTTGCTGAGCATGCTTGGCAACGGCGGCCTTTCAAGACCTTGGCGCAACTGAAGTACGCGTTGGTCGCCTCCGTTCGTACCGCTGGCGTGGACGCGCAAATGGCGCTGCTGCGCGCCCACCCGGAGTTGGCGGGCAAAGCCATGGTGGCGCAGGCCCTGACCACTGAGTCTGCGAACGAGCAGGGCAGTGCAGGTTTGACGCAGTGCAGCCCGACCGAATTCGCCCGGATTCAGCAACTCAATGCTGACTACACGGCCCGCTTCGGCTTTCCTTTCATCCTGGCGGTGCGGGGCCCTCGGGGGCTGGGGCTGTCGAGGGGGGAGATCATTGAAACCTTGGCTCGACGCTTGAACAATCCCGCGGATTTCGAGTTCGCTGAGGGCTTGCGCCAGGTGCACCGCATTGCCGAGATCCGCTTGAATGACAAGTTTGGGTTTGATCCGGTTCTGGGCCATTGGGTGTGGGACCGGGCCGAAGAGTTGGCCGCCTACAGCGACCCAGGTTTTGCGGAGCGCGGCGAGTTGACCGTCACCTATCTGACGCCGGCCCACCAGGCTTGCGCTCAAACGCTGGCCGTGTGGATGCGTGTCGATTGCGGGTTTGACCATGTCGAGATCGATGCCGTGGGCAATGTCGTGGGTCGCTATCACGCGGCTGCATCGGCACCGGAGGTGGCGCCACGGCTGTTGACGGGCTCCCACTACGACACGGTACGCAACGGTGGCAAGTACGATGGGCGCCTCGGCATTCTGGTGCCGATGGCCTGTGTGCGAGAACTACACCGGCAGGGGAGGCGACTGCCGTTCAGCATCGAGGTGGTGGCGTTTTCTGAAGAGGAGGGGCAGCGCTACAAGGCCACCTTCCTGGGCTCCAGTGCGCTGACTGGGCAATTTGATACGGCATGGTTGGATCAACAAGATGCGCAGGGAATCTCCCTTCGCCAAGCCATGAAATCGGCCGGCTTGCGAGAGGAAGACATCCCCGCGCTGCGCCGCGAACCCAGCCGCTACCTCGGCTTCGTTGAGGTACACATTGAACAAGGGCCGGTGCTGAATGCGCTGGACCTGCCGCTGGGTGTGGTCACCTCGATCAACGGCAGCGTGCGCTTCATGGGTGAGTTGATCGGCATGGCCAGCCACGCCGGTACAACCCCCATGGGGCACCGGCGTGACGCCGCAGTGGCCGTTGCCGAACTGCTGCTGTTTGTTGAACAACGTGCCTCGGCCGTGCCCGGGTTGGTGGCCACGGTGGGCATGTTGCAGGTGCCTGAAGGCTCCATCAACGTGGTGCCCGGGCGCTGCCAGTTCAGCCTCGACATCCGCGCCACCACCGATGCGGTGCGCGATGCCTGTGCCTACGACATTCAACAGGAACTGCGCCGCATCTGCGAACGCCGCGATTTGCGCTTTAGCCTGGAAGAAGCCATGCGCGCTGCAGCGGCGCCTTGTGCACCCGCCTTGCAAGCGTGCTGGGACCAGGCCGTCGCGGCCTTGGGCCTGCCGCTACATCACATGCCCAGTGGCGCGGGGCACGACGCAATGAAGCTACATGAGGTGATGCCGCAGGCCATGTTGTTCGTGCGCGGCCTGAATGCCGGCATCAGCCACAACCCGCTGGAGTCCATCACCAGCGACGACGCGGAGCTCAGCATCCGTGCCTTTCAACACCTGATTGATGCCGTGGGCTCTAAATTGCCATGACTGCCAGCACACCACATAACGATTTATATGAACGGCTTGATGCCTGGGTCGACGCGCATTTCGACGAGGAGTTGCGCTTTTTGCAGCAACTCGTTCAGGTACCCACTGACACGCCGCCCGGCAACAATGCGCCCCACGCGGAGCGCACCGCCGAGTTACTTGCTGCGATTGGCTTGCCCGCCGAGCACCATGCAGTGCCACCGGCGGAGGTACGCGCAGCGGGGATGGAGAGCATCACCAACCTCATCGTGCGGCGCTGTTACGCGCAGGGGCCCACTATCGCCCTGAATGCGCATGGCGACGTGGTGCCGCCCGGTGACGGCTGGATGCATACGCCCTATGGTGGCGAAATCGTCGACGGCAAAATCTACGGCCGCGCAACAGCAGTCAGCAAGGGCGACATGGCGAGCTTCGCCTTCGCGGTGCGTGCACTGGAGTCTCTGGGCGTGTTGCTCCAGGGCAGTGTCGAGTTGCACTTCACCTATGACGAAGAATACGGCGGCGAACTGGGCCCCGGTTGGCTGCTCAAGCAGGGTTTGACACGCCCCGACATGATGATCGCAGCGGGCTTCAGCTACCAGGTGGTTGTGGCGCACAACGGTTGTCTGCAGTTGGAGGTGACGGTGCAGGGTGATATGGCCCATGCCGCCATTCCGGACAGCGGCACCGACGCACTGCAAGGCACTGTACACATCCTGAACGCACTCTACGCATTGAACGGCGACTACCTGCAACTCAGCTCCAAGGTGCCCGGCATCAGCCACCCTTATCTCAATGTGGGGATCATCCAGGGTGGTACCCATACGAACGTGGTGCCCGGCAAGGTGGTGTTGAAATTGGACCGCCGGATGATCCCTGAAGAAGACCCCATGGAGGTTGAAGCCAGCCTGCGTCGCACCATTGCCGAGGCAGCCACCAGCTTCAAGCCGCCACGCGGCGGCCATGATCTTCAGGTGGCGGTGCGCCGCCTGTTGCTGGCGCGCGCCATGCCGCCGCAAGCCGGCAACAAGCCACTGGTCGACGCCATTCAGCGGCATGGTCAAGAGCTGTTCGGTGAACCCATTCCGGCCATGGGTACACCGCTTTACACCGACGTTAGGCTGTATGCCGAGCACGGCATTCCCGGCGTGATCTATGGCGCCGGGCCGCGCACCGTGCGTGAGTCCAACGCCAAACGGGCCGACGAGCATCTGAGCCTTGAGGACCTGCGCCGCGCCACCCAAGTGGTGGCGCGCACGTTGCTGGATTTGCTGTGGGCGGGTTGAAGCGCGGCGGCTCCGGTCAGGTGGGCTCGATGCCCCCTTGTGGCACGCTCTTGGCCGTCTCCTGAGATAATCGACACCCACATGCCACTTTGTTTTCCTTGCAGGTGCCACCCAAGTCGGCCCTTGAAAAGCCCCAGGTACTCGCGCCGCACTCGCTGGGTGCTTTCCTGGGCAAAACGGAGCAAACTCAGTTTGCAACGTCTCTGAAAAATGACGAATTCCTTGGATAAATCAACACCTTACAACCCGTGGCGCCTTTCGGTTGCGCCCATGCTCGACTGGACCGATAGACATTGTCGGGTGTTCCACCGCCTGTTGACCCGGCATACGCGGCTTTACACTGAGATGGTGACGACCGGTGCTTTGCTGCATGGCGATCAGCCGCGCCATCTGGATTTCAACGAGATCGAGCACCCGGTGGCCTTGCAACTGGGGGGCTCTGAGCCTGCGGATTTGGCGGCCTGTGCCAAGCTTGCCGAGAAGTGGGGTTATGACGAGGTCAACCTGAACTGCGGTTGCCCCAGTGAGCGGGTGCAACGAGGTGCTTTCGGGGCTTGTTTGATGGCCGAGCCGGCCTTGGTTGCGCAGGGCATGAAGGCGATGAAAGATGCCGTTAGCATCCCGGTCACCATCAAGCACCGCATTGGCGTTGACCGCGTTGAAAGCTACGACTTTGTGCGCGATTTTGTTGGCCAGATTGCCGAGGCCGGCTGCGAGGTCTTCATCGTCCATGCCCGCAATGCCTGGTTGCAAGGCATCTCGCCCAAGGAGAACCGGGAGTTGCCGCCCTTGCGCTATGAGATCGTGCATCAACTCAAGCGCGAGTTTCCGCACCTCACCATCGTGCTGAACGGTGGCATCAAGGCCGACGCCGAGATCGCCGAGCAATTGCAGCATGTGGACGGGGTGATGGTGGGCCGGCAGGCCTATCACGAGCCTTGGCAGATGGCGGCCTGGGACGAAACTTTCTTCGCTGAAGCCGGGCCGGCATTGAGTCGCGAGCAGGTGGAGGCGGCATGGCTCGACTACTTGCAGGCGCAGGTGGCGGCGAGCGGACGTTCGTGGAGCCAGGGCATGCGCCACGCCCTGGGCTTGTGGAACGGTCAGGCGGGCTCGCGCCGCTGGCGGCAGATCTGGTCGGACCATCAATACAAATCGATGCCGGTGGCCGAAGTTGCGGCGGTGGCCACGCAGGCCCGCACTGGCGTTGCCGCACAGGTGCAGGCGCATGAAGAACAGTTTCAGCAGCGACTCGCCTGAGCGCTTGCGGTTCCATTGTTTCGACACTGCCCTGGGTGCTTGCGGCATCGCTTGGGGCGAGCACGGTGTCATCGGCTCACAACTGCCGGAAGAAAGCACGGGCGCCACGCGCGACCGCATGCGGGTACGTTTCGCCCAAGCGCTTGAAGTCGCGGCGCAGGATGTGCCGCCCAGCGTGCAAGCTGCCATTCAGGCGATTCAGCGCCTTTTGGCGGGTGAAACCGCCGACACACAAGAATTGCTGGCGGTTCAACTGGATGAGCGTGCCTTACCGCCCTTTGACGTGCAGGTGCTTGCCTTGACCCGCCAGATTCCTGTGGGCCAAACGCTCAGCTATGGCGAGGTGGCCACCCGCTTGGGAAAGCCCGGCGCAGCCCGGGCGGTGGGACGTGCCGAAGGGCACAATCCTTTTGCGCCCATCGTGCCTTGCCATCGTGTGTTAGCGGCGGCTGGCGGCTTCAACGGCGGGCAGGGCGGTTTTTCAGCCCATGGCGGGGTGGCGACCAAGCGCCTCTTGCTGATGATTGAGGCGCGGGCCAGCGGGCAAGCGGTGGCCGAGCAGCAATCTTTGTTCGACCCCCAGGCCTGAGCCTGCTTCGTGCGCATCCATCGCGCCCTGCGGGCGCAAGCCGTAAAATCGGCGACTCACTTTTAGGCCCACTATGTCTTTCGCTACCTTGGGCCTGTCGCCCGCCTTGCTCCGCGCTGTGCGGGTGCAGGGCTACCACGCCCCCACGGCCATTCAGACCGAGGCCATACCGGCCATTCTCGACGGACACGATGTGCTCGGCCTGGCGCAGACTGGCTCCGGCAAAACGGCGGCCTATGCCTTGCCGCTTTTGCAGCACGTGTATCGCCATCGCCTGCAGTCGCGTGAGCAAGGCCAAGCGGGCCCACGCCTGCCCCTCGTCGTGGTGGTGGTGCCTACTCGCGAATTGGCAGTTCAGGTGGGCGAAACCTTTGAGGGGCTGGTGCAGATTTTGCGCGAAACGGGGGATGCCCCCATGTCCTTGAAGGTGACGTTGGCGTTTGGCGGTGTTTCCATCAATCCGCAGCTGATGGCCTTGCGCGGTGGCAGTGACATCGTTGTTGCTACGCCGGGGCGATTGTTGGACCTGCTGGCGCATCGGGGGCTGAGCTTGGCCGATGTGGGTTGCCTGGTGCTGGACGAGGCCGACCGCTTGCTCGATCTGGGTTTCAGCGAAGAAATGCAACGCGTGCTGGAGGCGTTGCCTGAGCACCGCCAGAACCTGTTTTTCTCGGCCACCTTTGCCAAGCCAGTGGAAGCCTTGGCGCAGGCCTTGTTGCAGGCGCCGGTGCGCATTGAAATCACGCCGGAGCCGCAGCGGATCGCGGCCATTCATCAACGCGCCATTGTGGTGGACGAGGCCCGGCGCACGCCTCTGCTGCGGCAACTGCTGACGCAAGAAGGGTGGACGCGGGTGTTGGTGTTTGTCGCCACCAAATATGCCACCGAGCACGTGTCCGAAAAACTCTGGAAAACCGGTGTCAAGGCCGCAGCCCTGCATGGCGAGTTGAGCCAGGGCGGGCGCCAGCGGGTGTTGAATGCGTTGAAATCGGGCGAAATTCAGGTGCTGGTGGCCACCGATGTGGCTGCACGCGGCCTGGACATTCCGGAATTGCCGGTGGTGCTGAACTACGACTTGCCTCGCTCGGCGACCGACTACACCCACCGCATCGGCCGCACTGGCCGTGCGGGCGAAGCGGGTTTGGCCGTGAGCTTTATCAGTGGGATGCTCAGCAATGGCGAGGCCCATTTCCGCCTGATCGAAAAACGCCAGGGGCAACGCGTGCCGCGTGAGCAGATCGAGGGCTTTGAAGCCTCGGCCGTCGCTTCAGCTGCAGCCAGCGTGGGCGGCGTGAAGGGCCACCGCAAGAGCAAGAAAGACAAGCTGCGCGAAGCGGCAGCCAAGCTGGAATCGCCCGCAGAAGCCGCTTCGGGTGATTGACACGGCGTACGCGCTTGGGGTGACTTTGCGCGTTGTGTCGCAGTTGTAGTGTTTGCGGGCCGGGCGGAGCACGTACACCCACTCACACTTTCGCCAAGTGAATCAGGGTTCGCCAAGGGGGATGTGTCATGCATTGCCCTGTACCATTTCGCTCATTTTCGGACTGTCTGAGGACTCCCATGAGCGAACAAAATCTTCCCACGCAACGGGCTCGGCGCCAGTTGTTGGCCGGCAGTGCCTCGGCACTTGCCGCAGCAGGCCTGGCCTCGTTCACGCGGTCGGCGCAGGCCCAGATGGCCTCGGCGCCGGCCGCTAACTTGCCGCCCGTGCCCAAGCCCTTTCCGCCCTATGTGAGCTGGAAAGATACCAACGCGATGATCTTGCACAGCAGCACGACCATCGAGACCAAACGCGCATCGCAGGGCATGGGCCTGATCACCCCCGCAGAGCACTTGTACGTGCGCAACAACCTGCCTGCACCCGCAGCCAGTATTTTGGATGATCGAGAGGCCTGGGCAATCAGCATCGAGGGCGTTAAAAACCCACGCAGCCTGAGCCTGCGCGAACTCAAGACCGTGGGCCTTGAATCGCTGCCCATGGTGCTGCAGTGCTCCGGCAACGGGCGCGGCTTTTTTCCTAGTAAACCCAGCGGAACGCCCTGGACGGTGGGTGCTGCGGGCTGCGTGGTCTGGACCGGCGTGCCGGTGCGCCAGGTGGTTGAACTGCTTGGCGGGGCGTTGCCCGGCATGCCTTTCATGACCAGCACGGGCGGCGAGGTTTTGCCAGCAGGCATCGACCCCAAGAGCGTGATGGTCGAGCGCTCGGTGTCGGCCCAGGCCATGGGCGAGGCGCTGCTGGCTTGGGAGCTGAACGGCCAGCCGATTCCGCTGGCGCATGGCGGCCCCTTGCGCCTGATTGTGCCGGGCTATCAAGGTGTCAATCAGATCAAGTACATCAAGCGCCTAGCCTTCACCGCCCAAGAGTCGGATGCCAAGATCATGTCGCACGGCTACCGCATTTCGCCGCCCGGCACCCCGTCTGACCCGACCCAGCCCTCGGTGCAGGAAATGTCGGTCAAGTCATGGATCAATAGCCCTCTGCCCGAGCGGCCTGGCACGGCGGGTCCGGTGCAAATTCAAGGTCTTGCCTTTGCGGGGGCGCACGCCATCAAGCGGGTGGAGGTGTCGGTTGACGGCGGCAAACACTGGCGCGACGCACGCTTCATCGGCCCCGAATTGGGTAAGTACGCGTGGCGCCAATTTGCGCTGGCGGTGATTTTGCCGCCCGGCACCCACCAGCTGGTGTCACGCGCTACAGATACGGCTGGCCATGTGCAGCCTGAGCAGCGTCTGGAGAATGTGCATGGCTACAACAACAACAGCTGGGCCGATCACGCTGTGACGGTCACTTTGTCGTGAGGGTCTTGCATTGGGCTCGCGGCGCAGCGGTGGCCTACTTGCTTGCGGGCCTGTGCGGCCTGGGAATCGCCCCCACGCTTGCGCAGGCGCAAACTTCAGCACCCGCTCTGGCTGGCGCACAGGCCGAATTGGCCTTAGGGAAACGACTCTTCACCGAGACGGCCAAGCCCGCGGCCTGCGCCTTGTGCCATACCTTGAAGGACGCTGACGCCGAAGGCGCCATTGGCCCGATCCTGGATGAAATCAAGCCCGATGCTGAGCGTGTCAAACGGGCCTTGCGCAGCGGCGGCGTGGGGGCTATGCCCTCATTCCTGGGGCTGACTGAGCAGGAGATGCAGGCCTTGGCGCGTTATGTGGCGCAGGCCAGCGGCGGGGCCTCAGCGGCTTCGGCTGCAAGCAAGTAAGGCGCTATTCAACCGAGCTCCACGATCACCGGCGCGTGGTCGCTGGGGCGCTCATTCTTGCGTGGCAGCTTGTCAATGACGCAGGTTTTGACGCTGCTCTTCAACGCCGCGTTCACCAAGATGTGATCGATGCGCAGGCCCTGGTTCTTGCGGAAGGCCAGATTGCGGTAGTCCCACCAACTCCAGCTTTTTGGCGCCTGCTCGAACAGGCGAAAGGCGTCCACCAGGCCCAGATCCAGCAGGCCCTGAAAATGCGCACGTTCCTGCGGCGTGCAATGAATCTGCCCGGCCCAAGCCACCGGGTCGTAAACGTCGCGGTCCTCCGGCGCGATATTGAAATCACCCATCAGCACGAGCTTGTCGTGGGTTTTTAGCTCATCGGCCACCCAGGCCCGCAGTGCGTCCAGCCAGCCCATTTTGTAGACGAATTTGTCACTGTCTGGCGCCTGCCCGTTTGGGAAATAGGCACCGATGCAGCGCACGCCAGCCACCGTGCCAGCAATCACACGGGCTTGCTCGTCGGCCAAGCCGGGGATGTTTTTTACCACCCCCACGGCAGGCTCACGGCTCAGCAAGGCGACGCCGTTGTAGGTCTTCTGACCAAACCATTGCACCTGATAGCCGGCGGCGCCGATTTCAAGCGTCGGAAACTTATCGTCCGTCAGTTTGGTTTCCTGCAGTACCAGGGCATCGACCGGGTTGCTCGCCAACCAGTCCAGCACTTGAGGGAGGCGGACAGCGAGAGAGTTCACGTTCCAAGTGGCGAGCCGCATAAGATTGAATTTCCTTTTATATCGTCGGTTGTGCTGAGGCCGTGAAATGGGCGTCCGCCGGGCTTGGCGGTCATTGTGTCGCCTATCTAGTGTTCAAGCTGCGCAGCGACCCTGACCGTTGTCATCTACAGTGTTAACAGAGCGCCATACGCACATTATTACGAGACAAAAGGCCCCTCGATGAACCTGCAGGACCAACTTCCGCAACTCATAGCGCAGCACCAGGATCAGGCCGGCGCTTTGCTGCCCCTGCTGCACGCCGTCCAGGATGCACTGGGTTATGTGCCTGCCGAAGCCGTGCCGGCGATCGCCAAAGCCCTGAATCTTTCTCGTGCTGAGGTGCATGGGGTGCTGTCGTACTACCATTTCTTTCGCAGCATGCCGCCGGGGCGTCATGTGGTGCAGATTTGCCGCGCCGAGGCATGTCAGGCTTGCGGGGGCGATGCGCTGCTGGCCGAGGCAGAGCAACTTCTGGCGTGCAAGCTGCATGAGACGCGGGCTGATGGCGCTGTCACGCTGGAGCCGGTGTATTGCCTGGGCTTGTGCGCCTCTTCGCCCGCCATGCAAATCGACGGGCAGTTGCTGGGCCGCGTGGATGGGGTGCGGCTTGCGCAGGTGCTGGCCTCACTGGAGTTGACACCATGAGCGCCACTGCTGCGGTCAAACTCTATGTCCCATGTGACTCTGCCGCCTTGGCCGTTGGGGCCGATGCAGTGGCTGCAGCCTTGATCGACGGCTGCCGGCAACGGGGGTGGCCGGTGCAGGTGGTGCGCAACGGCTCCCGGGGCCTGTTCTGGATCGAGCCTCTGGTGGAAGTGGAAACCGCCGCCGGCCGCGTGGCCTACGGCCCGGTCACCTCTGCCGATGTGCCCAGCTTGCTCGACGCTGGGTTGCTGCAGGGCGCGCCTCATGTGCTGTGCCACGGTTTGACGGCCCAGATTCCCTTTCTGGCGCGACAGCATCGGCTCACCTTTGCCCGCATGGGCGTGACCGACCCGTTGTCCCTGGCCGACTATGAGGCTCATGAGGGCTGGGCCGGGCTGCGCCGTGCGGCCAGCATGGCAGGCGCGGCCATCGTTCAGGAGGTCATGGACTCGGGCCTGCGCGGTCGGGGCGGCGCGGCCTTTCCCACGGGCATCAAATGGAAAACTGTCATGGCGGCGACCGCGGCCGCCATGACAGGGCCTGCGGCCGCGCAAAAGTATGTGGTGTGCAATGCGGATGAAGGCGACTCGGGTACTTTCTCTGATCGCATGACGATGGAGGGCGACCCCTATATGCTGATCGAGGGCATGGCGATCGCCGGGCTTGCGGTCGGTGCGACTCGAGGTTATGTGTACATCCGCGCTGAATACCCCCACGCGGTGGCTACCATGAATGAAGCCATTCGCCGCGCCGGTGCTGCGGGTTGGTTGGGGGATGACGCGGCAGGCTCTGGGCGTGCTTTTCACCTGGAAGTGCGCAAGGCTGCGGGCGCCTATGTGTGCGGCGAAGAGACTGCGATGCTCGAAAGCATCGAAGGCAAGCGCGGCGTGGTGCGGGCCAAGCCCCCGGTGCCGGCGCTGCAGGGCTTGTTCGGCCAGCCGACCGTCATCAACAACGTGATCAGCCTGGCCAGTGTCCCGCTGATTTTGGCGCGAGGCGCGGCCTTTTACCGTGAATGCGGCGTTGGGCACTCGCGCGGGACGCTGCCGTTTCAGCTGGCCGGCAATATCAAACAGGGTGGGTTGATCGAGGTGGCCTTTGGTGTGAGCTTGCGCGAGTTGATGTTCGACTTCGGCGGCGGCAGCCGCAGCGGCCGCCCCATCAAGGCAGCCCAGGTGGGCGGGCCTTTGGGCGCGTATCTGCCTGAGTCGCAATGGGATCTGCCGCTGGATTACGAAGCTTATGCCTCGGTCGGCGCCGTGCTGGGCCATGGCGGCATCGTGGTGCATGACGATCAGACCGATATGGCCAAGATGGCGCGCTATGCCATGGCCTTCTGCGCCCTTGAGAGTTGCGGCAAGTGCACGCCTTGCCGCATTGGCTCGACCCGTGGGGTTGAGGTGTTAGACCGTGTCGCGCAGGGGGGGCAGCGTGGACAGCAGATCGAGTTGTTGCGCGACCTGTGCGAGACCATGACGCAGGGCAGCCTGTGCGCCATGGGCAGCATGACACCGCACCCGGTGCTGTCGGCACTGAATCATTTCCCGGCTGACTTTGGCCTCAGCACCGCTGCGCCCGACACGCCAGCCACCGGCCCGGACATCTGAAGGAGTTTCCATGCGAAACCTTGCCCCACCCGAGATTGATTTTGGAACACCGGCCCGAGCCAGCGACGAACACGTGACGCTGAGCATCGACGGCTACGCTGTCAGCGTTCCACAAGGCACCTCGCTGATGCGCGCCGCTGTGGACGCGGGCATTCAGATTCCCAAGCTCTGCGCCACCGACAGCCTGGAGCCCTTTGGCTCCTGCCGCCTGTGCTTGGTTGAAATCGAAGGCCGCCGCGGCTTTCCGGCCTCATGCACGACACCCGCCGCAGCCGGCATGGTGGTGCACACCCAGACGCCGCAGTTGCAAAAACTGCGCAAAGGCGTGATGGAGCTCTACATCAGCGACCACCCACTGGACTGCCTCACCTGCAGCGCCAACGGCGACTGCGAGTTGCAAACACAGGCCGGCGTTGTGGGCCTGCGCAACGTACGTTATGGCGTGGGCGGCCAAACGGTTGACGGAGTGGCTGGCGCCCACCATTGCGATGCCAAAGTTGATGCCTCTAACCCTTACTTCAGCTTTGACGCATCCAAATGTATCGTCTGCAATCGTTGCGTGCGAGCGTGTGAAGAGGTGCAAGGTACCTTCGCGCTAACGATCAGCGGGCGCGGGTTTGACAGCCGGGTGAGCGCCGGGCAAGACCAACCCTTCATGGACAGCGACTGCGTGTCTTGCGGCGCCTGCGTGCAGGCCTGCCCGACCGCCTCGCTGCAAGAAAAAACGGTGATCGAACTGGGCCAACCCGAACACAGCCTCATCACCACCTGTGCCTACTGCGGCGTGGGTTGTGGCTTCAAGGCGGAGATGAAGGGCAATACCGTCGTTCGGATGACGCCGTGGAAAGACGGCAAGGCCAACGAGGGGCATTCCTGCATCAAGGGCCGTTTCGCCTGGAGCTACGCCACCCATAAAGACCGCGTCACCCGCCCCATGGTGCGCGCCAAGATCAGCGACCCTTGGCGCGAGGTGAGTTGGGACGAAGCCATTGCCTTTGCTGCTGGCGAATTCAAGCGCATTCAAGCCCAACACGGCACCGATGCGGTGGGCGGCATCACCTCTAGCCGCTGTACCAATGAAGAGGTGTACCTGGTTCAAAAGCTGGTTCGCGCTGGTTTTGGCAACAACAATGTCGACACCTGTGCGCGGGTGTGCCATTCACCCACCGGCTATGGCATGGGGGTCACGCTGGGCACATCCGCCGGTACACAAACCTTCAAGTCGGTGGAAGAGGCCGATGTGATCCTGGTCATGGGCGCCAACCCGACCGACGCCCACCCGGTATTCGCCTCGCGCCTAAAAATGCGACTGAGGCAGGGCGCCCGCTTGATCGTGATCGACCCGCGCTGCATCGATCTGGTCGACGGCCCGCATGTGCGTGCCCAGCATCACCTGGCTTTGCGACCCGGCAGCAATGTTGCAATGATCACCGCGCTCGCACATGTGGTTGTCACTGAGGGGCGGGTGAATGAAGCCTATGTGGCTGAGCGTTGCGACACCAAGAGCTTTCATGACTGGCGTGAATTTGTCGCCCGACCGGAGAATTCACCCGAAGCCTTTGAGGCGGCCACGGGTGTGCCCGCCGCAGATGTGCGCGCGGCCGCTCGCCTGTACGCCAGCGGCCCCAATTCAGCCATCTACTACGGCCTGGGTGTTACTGAGCACGCCCAGGGTTCGACCACGGTGATCGGCATCTGCAACCTCGCCATGGCCTGTGGCATGTTCAGCCGTGAAGGCGTGGGCGTGAGCCCGCTGCGGGGCCAGAATAATGTGCAGGGTAGTTGCGATATGGGCAGCTTCCCGCATGAATTGCCGGGCTATCGGCATGTCTCAGACGCGGCGGTGCGTGGCAGCTTCGAGGCGGCTTGGGGCGTGCCGCTTCAGGCCGAGCCGGGCTTGCGCATCCCGAACATGTTCGAGGCTGCTTTGGCGGGCACATTCAAGGGCCTGTATTGCGTGGGGGAAGACATCGTGCAGTCGGACCCGAACACGCAGCACGTGGCCGCCGCCTTGGAGGCGATGGAATGCGTGGTGGTGCAAGACATCTTCATCAATGAGACCGCCAAGTACGCGCATGTTTTGTTGCCGGGCAGCTCCTTCATGGAGAAAGACGGTACCTTCACCAATGCGGAGCGGCGGATTTCACGCGTGCGCCAGCTGATGCCGCCCCTGTCCGGCCTGGGTGACTGGGAGGCGACGCAGCGGCTTGCTATCGCCCTGGGCTACCCCATGAGCTACACGCACCCCGAGCAGATCATGCGGGAGATTGCGGCGCTGACGCCAAGTTTCAGCGGTGTCAGCTACGACAAGATTGAGCGCCTGGGTAGCGTGCAATGGCCTTGCAACGAGAGCACGCTGGAAGCCGGCACTGCGCTGATGCACATCGACCGGTTTGTGCGCGGCAAAGGCCGTTTCTTCAACACACAATATGTGCCCACCTCTGAGAAGGTGACCCGCAAATTCCCGCTGCTGCTGACCACCGGGCGTATTCTCAGTCAGTACAACGTGGGCGCCCAAACTCGCCGCACCGCCAACAACCAGTGGCATCACGAAGACAAGCTGGACATTCACCCCCATGACGCTGAAGAACGCGGCATTCAGCAAGGCGATTGGGTCGGCATTGCCAGCCGGGCGGGGCAAACCGTGTTGCGTGCCGAGATCAGCGAGCGCATGCAGCCGGGCGTCGTGTACACCACCTTCCACTTTCCGGAGTCGGGTGCGAACGTGATCACCACCGACTCCTCCGACTGGGCCACCAATTGCCCGGAGTACAAGGTGACTGCGGTGCAGGTGAGCAAGGTGTCCGAGAAGTCGGCGTGGCAGCAGCAGTACGCGCAGTTCAACCACCAGCAATTGGCCTTTGCTGCGCAGGCTCACACGCCGCCCGCTGAAGCTGACCCGATCCCGCGTCAAGCCCCCGCGACGCACCCTTCATGAGCATCATGGACGTGCCCCAATGGCCGCCCGGCGTGCGGGCGACGCAGGTCACCACTTGGCGCAAGGGGGAGGTCCAGGCTCAACCCGACTGTCTGGCAGAGGAGGTGCCGATTGCGCTGGTTTTCAATGGCATCACCCATGCCGTCATGCTGGCCAGCCCGGCAGATCTGCAAGATTTTGCGCTGGGCTTTGGCTTGAGCGAAGGCCTGCTCAAAGAGCCTGCTGAGTTGTACGGGGTGGAGGTGGCCCCGCTTGCCGACGGCATCGAACTGCAGCTCGAAGTTGCGGCCGCCTGTGAATGGCGCTTGAAAGAACGCCGCCGCAGCCTAGCCGGGCGAACCGGCTGCGGCTTGTGCGGTGCCGACAGCCTGGCCCAGGTGCGGCAGGCGCTGGCCAGCGTGCCGCCGACCCGCTTGCAGCCCGGCGCGCTGACAAAGGCACAACAGGGGCTGAGAGCCCATCAAATCATCCAGCAACTGACCGGTGCCACCCACGCGGCAGCTTGGTGTTCGCCAGAGGGCGAGGTGCTGCTGGTGCGTGAAGACATTGGCCGCCATAACGCGCTGGACAAGCTGATCGGCGCCATGTCCCGCCAAGGAATTTCAAGCCGCGAGGGTTTTGTCTGCATCACCAGCCGAGCAAGTTTCGAGATGGTGCAAAAGGCCGCCATGGCGGGCGTTGGCGTGCTGGCCGCCGTGTCAGCACCCACCGCTCTGGCCGTGCAATGCGCCCTGAGTTGCGGGCTTGCGCTGGCGGGCTTTGTACGGGGCGACGACCTCGTGGCCTACTCCCATCCTGAACGCTTGGGACTGCACGCCGATGGCGTGTGAGCATGCTCCAAACGCCCGTCACCGCATAACGGCATCACCGCATTACCCCATCCACATGCATATCGACAATCTCATCGACATGGCCAATCGCATCGGCCAGTTTTTCCAGGCCATGCCGGATGCGGCGGAGGCGACGCAAGGCATTGCCGAACATCTGCGCAAGTTCTGGACCCCAACCATGCGCCGGGAATTGCTGGCCCATCTTGAAGCCACCCAGGCGCCGACGCTGCTGCCGATTGTTCGGGAGGCGCTGACCCAGCACCGGCTTTTGCTGGGGTAGCGCGGCGCGTTAAAAGTGAAACCAGGCCATGGCGCCGAGTGCGATGCCCAGACCGCCCATCACCAAGGTGGCACTCTCCATCCAGCGTTTTTTGGTCAGCAAGGCGATGGCGGCCAGGGCGATGGACACCTGTAGCGCAGTGGTGGCTTGCGCCCAGCGGTGGTGCTCATGCATCTGCGCTTCGCTCTTTTCATCGAAGGCTTTGGAGGCTTCTTCGAGCTTTTCGGCTTCGTGCTTGATCTCGCCCTTTTCGACCTTGTAACGCTCTACTTCGGCGGTGTATTTGGCCTTCTGTGCATCACTGGTTACCAAGGCAGCGGCCAATTCGGCCAAGTTTTGCTTGTTGCTCTTGGACTGGTACAGCGCCCACTGGTTGGCCGCTTCCGTCTTTTTGATGGCCGCGTCGTTCTTGAACAGGCCGGCGTTGGCCTGGGTCGCACCGCCCATGTAGGAGAACATCGCGCCCACAGTGGCCAAAATGGCCGTGATCACGGCCAACTGGCCCGCCAAGCCTTTGGGGTCATGTTGCCCGGCGTGTTCCAGCTCATGGTCATGGGGGCCGTGCACGTGGAAGCCGTCTTCGGACATGGTGAATTTCCTCTTTGAGTTGAATGAATGTTGCGTTCGCCCGGCGCGGAGCTGGGGCGTTGAAATTTTGAATGACGTTGAGCAAGCTGACTCAGCGTCGCTGATAGGTAACAAAGTCGAATCGCCAGCCCTGCGTGCTTTGGTGAACTTCACGGGCAGATTCGACAAACTGCTCGCGGTCCCAGGGCGGAAAAAAGCAATCGGCATCGAAGTCCGCGTCGATTTCGGTCAGCTCCAGGCGATCCGCCACGGGCAGGGCTTCGGCATAGATTTGCGCACCGCCGATCACCGAGACCCGCGCCTCATCTTTGCAAGCGGCTAGCGCCGTGGCGAGATCGACAAACACTTCGGCACCACTGAGTTGCAGGCCCGGCGTGCGGCTGAGTACGAGATTGCGGCGCCCGGGCAGGGGCCTGAACTTGGGCGGCAGGGAGTCCCAGGTCTTGCGGCCCATGACGACCGGCGCGCCCAGGGTCAAGGCCTTGAAGCGGGCCATGTCTTCGGGCAGATGCCACAGCAGTTGGTTGTCGCGCCCCAGCGCAGCGCCACGGGCAATGCCTGCCACCAGGCTGATTTGCGGCCGCTTGGCCGGGGGCGTTGTGTCAGCAGTAGGCATGGTCAGTGAGCTTGAGGGGTTTTGCGCTCTGGCAATGATAGCGACCCGAGCGTTGGGCAAAAAAAACCGCCCAGGTTTCTCAACCAGGGCGGATGCCTAAAAAGGGGCCGGAGTCAGCTCGCAAAGGTTCACGGGCACCGATCCGGGTGGACACGCTCTCCCCATGGACACCCAGTTCGGGCCCGTGAACCCGTTTGGAGCGCAGGCCCGCTCAATTCTTCAATACTTGAATGGTTGAACGCCTTCGCGCCGTAGTACTTTTGTGCTTTAACGCACCACCGACAGGGCCTCGCGATTGCCGCTCTTGTAGGTGTAGAGGGTCAGCGCGCCGTTTTTGATGTCACCCTTGGCGTCGAAGCTGATATTGCCGGTCACGCCCTTGTAGCCTTCTGTCTTGGCCAGCACGGGCAGGTATTTGGCCGGGTCGGCCGAGCCGGCCTTGACCATGGCTGCGACCATCACGCCGACGGCGTCATAGGAGTAGGGGGCGTAGACTTGAACTTCCAGCTTGGTGGTGGCTTTGAAACGGGCGCGGAAATCTTCCATCGCCTGTTTCTGGCTGGCGTCAACGCCGCCCGCTTCCGCGCAGTAGACCTGGTTGTCGGCCATGGTGCCGGCAGCCAGCTTGGGCAATTCAGCGGTGCAGATGCCGTCGCCGCCGATCAGCTTGGCGGTCATGCCCAGCTGTTTCATCTGGCGAAGGATGGGGCCTGCTACGGCGTCCATGCCGCCGAAAAAGATCACATCGGGCTTCTTGGCCTTCAAGGTGGTCAGGATGGCGCTGAAATCGGTGGCTTTGTCGTTGGTGAATTCTCGCCCGGCAATCTTGCCGCCGGCCGACTTCACGCCTTTTTCGAACTCATCCGCCACGCCCTGGCCGTAGGCCGTGCGGTCGTCAATGACAGCGATCGATTTGCCGTGCAGGTCTTTGGCAGCGTAGCGGCCCAGCGTGCCGCCCAGATGCACGTCGTCAGCCACCACGCGGAAGGCGGTTTTGTAGCCATTGCGGGTGTACTTGGGGTTGGTGGCAGAGGGTGAAATCTGCGGAACACCGGCATCGGCATAGATCTTTGATGCGGGAATGGTGGTGCCCGAGTTCAGGTGACCAACCACGCCGTTGACCTTGGCGTCGACCAGCTTTTGGGCCGCTGCGGTGCCTTGCTTGGGATCGCCCGCGTCGTCTTCAGACAGCAATTCCAGTCGAACCTTTTTGCCGCCGATGAGCACGCCCTTGGCGTTCAGTTC
Organism: Roseateles koreensis; assembly: GCF_028595305.1. Lineage (GTDB taxonomy): Bacteria > Pseudomonadota > Gammaproteobacteria > Burkholderiales > Burkholderiaceae_C > Paucibacter_A > Paucibacter_A koreensis. Next base: position 185,115 of record NZ_JAQQXS010000006.1, read on the forward strand.
GTCCACGGCCATGCGGGCGCCCAATTCATTGTCCTTGCCCAAGTGAGCGATGGCGCCGCTGGTGGGGCCCACGTGGCCAATCTTCACCACGACCTCTTGCGCAGAGGCGGCGCCAGCGGCCAGCAGGGCGCCGGCGCCCAGCAGTGAAAAGGAGAAGTTTTTCTTGAAGTTCATCAGAGTCAGTCCTTTTTGAGAGGGCCGCAGCTTTCACGCTGCGGCGGGTTGGAAAGCAGTCAGTTCAGTTATGGAGTTAGCATCCGCGGCACATTCATTGCGGCATGCCCATCACAGGCTTGCCCAGAAGCTCGGACGACAGCATGTAAATGCCGTGGTTGGAGAACACCCACACCAGATTGCGGTCCCATTCCACGAAGATGCTGTGCACCGGGTTGGGCAGGGCGCGGATGCTCTTGGTCTGGCCGTCCACCACCGGCACTTCACCAATCATCTTGGGCGTGAAGTAGCCAGCGATCACCGGTTTGGCAGGATCTTTCAGGTCAAACATCTGCATGCCGGCGTTGTAGTAGCTGTAGGGCATATAGCGTTGGCTGGGCGTACCGGGCTGGATCTGCGCGTAGCCGCTGCGCTTGGGGCCGAAGCTGCCGCGACGCTGGCAGAAATCGGTGAACGGCGCCTTGGCATCGGGCTTGGGCCGGGGCAGGGTGGTGGCGATCTTCGGGTTCAGCGGGTCGCGAACATCGATAGCGTAGATGTCTTTGAAGGGCTCATAGCAGTCCTCGCTCATCGGGTAGCCGCTGTAATAGATCATGCCGGTGGTTTCGACCTTGCTGACGTCGATGTTGTCACCCTCCGTGCCGGTCACGCTCATCGGCATGTCGATGTGGGCGACCTGCTTCATATTGGCCGGGTCGCTGATGTCGATCACGTAAAAGCCGAATCCACCCATGGCCGCGTAGCCGTACTTGCCGCCTTGCTCGACCGGCTTCGGAATGAACAGCGGCATGCGCGCGCCCATCCACGAGGTTTTGTTGCCGGCGCGTGGGTTCTTGCGGTATTCCTCCTCTTCACCCAGGCGAGAGCCCGGCGCCCACCACGTGGACAGGCGTTTGGGAGCGCTCGGGTCGGACACATCAAAGGCCAATTGGCCACCCGCGAACAGGTAGGTTTTGTACTCGGTGTTGGCAAAGGTGTCATCTGGGGCGCCCGCCACAAACAAATACTTGTCGCCGTCATACACGGGTACATCCTGGCAGCCTGAGCCTTGCTGTACTTCGTTTTTGGCCGAATGGTAGGGGTCCAGTGAGGTTTCGCTCAGCAGTTTCCAGTCGGTCCACAAGGGGCCGGTCACTTCAAACATGCGGAAGCCGCGCAGCATCTTGCGATCACGCAACGCCTTGACCTGCTCGGGGTTGGTGTACTTGTTCCAGACCACGCCATAACGCGGTGTTTCGTAGCACTGCACCGCAATCATCTTGCCGAGCTTTTTGTTGAACTTGACGTTGAACGGGCCGAACTGATGCTCACCGCCCTTGACGTCGAATTGCTTCTTGCCGACCAGCTTGGCATCCCGTGGGTCGGTGATGTCGAACACGTTGTAATGCCAGGTCTCGTAGTCGTACAAGTAGCGCCGCCCCTTCCAGTCGAAACTGGCTTGCCAACTGTGCCCGGCACCGGCCACATAGGGGTAGAACGCCTCTTGCTTGAAGTTCTTGGCGTAAGTGTTTTGGTCAAGATAGGGCAGGCTGCCTTCGACCGGATGCGCGCCATAGGCATCTGGCGTGATCTCGGGCATCTTGAAGGCGCCGGTCTTGGCGTCGTAGCCGTAGCTGGCAGGATTCGGATGCGCGGGCTCGCCGGGCAGCAGATGGGTGTTGACGGGCTTGCCTGCAGGGGCGTCAGGCGCATTCAGGTTGGCGCCGCTTTTGGCGGCTTGGGCTTGAACTGAGCCGCCGATCAAGGCGGCAGCCAAAAGGCCCGCCAGGCTCAAAGTGGATCGCAGTGTCATGGGATCTCCGTGTTCAATGAAAGAAGTGCGTGGGCTCAGAAGGCGTGGCGCAAGCCAAACATATAGCCTTCGGGGTTTTCGCCTGCCTTGGGTGACAGGCCCCAGTCGATGGGGTACTGCGCGCCAGCACTGCCGGTGGCACCGTTGCGCACCGTGCCGTAGGTGGCGTACACCGTGGTGCGGGGCGAGAAGTTGTAGGTGGTGCCGAGGGCCACGCCGGTCGAGTCGGCCAGCGCGCCTGTCGCGTCGTCACGGCGCACCACGCTGGCAAACAAGCGCCAACTCTGGTTCAGTTTGATGCGCGTACCCAGCTGAACACTGGTGCCGTGGGTGTCAAACGCCACGTAGGGCGCGTAGGCGTAGTAGCCGCGGTAGTCGTGCAGGATGCCGGTCAGCTCCACGTCCCCAATGCGGTAGACGGCAGACAGATAGGTGTCGTGCGAGCTTTCATTCTTCGTCTTGGTCTTGTCGAAGATATTGGTCTTGTCCTGCGTGTCTGTGGCCAAGCTCAGGTACAGCGGGCCATTCATGTACGAAGCACCCACGCTGACCACGCGGCCGTTTTTCGTGTTGAGTGAATCTTCCTGGCCGGCAGTTACAGTGGCCCGGAACTGGAATCCGCTGAAGTTTGCCGAGTTGAATGACACCGCATTTGACTCACGCCACGGTGCATAAAACACCATCATGTTGTTCACCGGGCTGTACGAAGAGCCATACGTCGGGTCGGCATAGCCATACAGGTTGTAGGACGACAAATTCAGGCGGCCCAGGTTGATGTCGCCCCAGTCCTTGTGGGCCAGTTGCACATAGGTTTCACGCGAGTTGGTGCCCATCACGCCGGTGTCGGCGTTCAAGATCATCTCGTGGCGGATCTTGGCTGACAGGCCGTTGCCCAGGTCTTCTTTGGCCGTGAACTCCAGGCGCGAAGTGGTCAGGCCACCGGAGCTGAGCCGGTTCAACGTTTTGCCGCCTGAACTGATGTGCTCAAGCGCGGCATCCACATAACCTGAGATGGTGACTTGCGCCATGGCCGGAGCGCCGGCCATCAGCAGGGTTGCCGCCAAAGCGAGGGGGGTGCGGTAGGACTGGTTATCTCTCACGGAAAACTCCTGGTAGTGCGGGGTGGTTGGGACCGGGGGGAGCGGTGAATATCAAACGGAAAGAGAAACGAACTTTTGAGGGCGAGCCGTGGGCCAGCCGGTCAGGTCACGGCTTTGCGCGCCATGAATTCGGCACTGCGCCAGATGCCGCTGACCATCACGTCCTTCAATGTGGCGATGGCGTCCCACACGTCGGCATGGCTGAGGTAGAGCGCTGCGAAGCCGAAGCGCAAGATGTCTGGCGCGCGAAAGTCGCCGATCACACCGCGAGCGATCAAGGCTTGCACGATGGCGTAGCCTTCGGCATGGGTCAGAGAGACTTGGCTGCCCCGCAGACCCGCTTCACGCGGCGTAGCCAGGCCGAAGCCGTGCTCGCTCAACTCCTGATCCACTAGGCGGATGAAAAGCTCGGTCAGCGCTAGGCTCTTGGCCCGCAGAGCCTGCATGTCCACGCCGTCGAACGCCGTCAATGCGGCTTCCAGCGCAAACAGGCCCATCTGCGGTGCCGTGCCCACCAGCATGCGATCAATGCCGGGCGCGGGCACATAGGTCTGCGTGAATTCAAAAGGCTTGGCGTGGCCGTGCCAACCGGTGATGGGCTGGCGAACGGATTCATGATGACGCTCCGCCACAAAGACAAACGATGGCGCGCCCGGGCCACCGTTAAGGTATTTGTAGCCGCAGCCCACGGCGAAATCGGCTTCGCAACCATTCAAATCACAAGGCATGGCGCCGGCGGTGTGCGCAAGATCCCAAATTACCAAAGCGCCCACTTCGTGCGCGCGGCGGGTCACCGCGGCCATGTCATAGGCCTGCCCGCTCTTGTAGTTCACGTGGGTGAGGGTCAGTACGGCCACGTCTTCGGTCAACGCCGCCATCACGTCAGCCGGCGCAACTGCGCGATGTTGCGCACCAGTCAATTCAGCCACGCCCGAAGCCACGTAGGCGTCGGTAGGGAAGTTGCCGTTCTCACCCAAAATGACGTTGCGGCCGGCCCGCATGCGCAGTGCGGACACCAGCAGCTTGAACAGATTGACGGAGGTGGAGTCCGCCACGATCACTTCATTGGGCTTTGCGCCAATCAGTGAAGCGATGCGCCCACCTACACGTTGTGGTGCGGGGTACCAGTCCGCGTCATTCCAGCTGCGGATCAGGCCAACCGCCCATTCTTGTTCAATGGCCTGCGTCATGCGTGACGGCACTGCCTTTGGCATTGCGCCAAGTGAGTTGCCGTCCAGATAGATCACATCTTGCGGTAGCGCGAAGAGGTCGCGGCGCGATGCCAGCGTGTCGGCCGCATCCATCGCAAGACAATGTGCGCGTGAGATCGGAGCTGCGGAGGACGAAAGGGACTGCGAGACTATGTTCATGGGTTTGCTGCAAGGTATTGATGCAGTCGTTTATGTATACAACGGGGTCAGTCTATGTTTGCCGTTAAGATTTAATGACCCTGCTAACCCTACCTTCCTTGTTTTGGGGTTAATTGATTCCGAAACACTCTTGATTGCGAATTTTTTATGCAAATTGAAATCGACGCGACCGACGGACAGTTGCTAAAAGCACTACAAGACAACGCTCGGCTGACCACGGGTGAACTCGCGGCCATGACCGGCATGTCGCAATCGCCGTGCTGGCGACGCGTCAAACGCTTGGAAGACGCCGGTTTGATTGCGGGTTATCACGCCCGTCTGGACCGCCGAGCCCTGGGTTACGGCGTGATGGCATTTGTCACCATCAGCATCGACAGCCAAGACGAGACCCTGTCACTTGATTTCGAGCGCGCAGTTCGCGACATCCCCGAAGTCGTGCTGTGCCACGGCGTCTCCGGCCCCGAAGACTTCGTGTTGATCGTGGTCGCACAAGACCTGGACGCCTACTCCACTCTGATGCAACAAAAACTCCGCCGCCTCCCTGGCGTGAAGATGGTGCGCACCAGTTTCTCCTTGCAAGAAGTCAAAGGGCTGGAGGGAATGCCGATTCCGGGGTAGGTGGGTGAACCGGCCGGCGCGCGGTCGAGTTGGATGCGTTGAGGTGACCTCGGCCGCTTGACGCTTGCATCGCTGCCTGCGTGATATCACGAATTTACTCGTGTCAGGTGTATTCTCGGCGGGCCCACCGCGCCAACTTCTGCATGCGGCCGTGTTGGGTGCGTTTGAGTTGTGCACCAGCGAGACGCTGTTGGCCGAATTGCTGGACGTGCTCAGGGCAACACCGCTGTCGCCGTGATCTCTACCCGCATGTGCGGGTGGGGCAGTTGGTGTACGGCGACGGTGGTGCGTGCGGGGCCGGTCACCGCGTCGAAGTGCTCGGCGTAGGCCTTGTTGTATTCGGCAAAATCGCGCATGTCGGTCAGGTAACACGTCAGGCTGACGCAGTGGCTCAGGGTTGCGCCTTCGGTCGTCAGGGCTTGGCGAATTTTTTCGATCACCACCCGGGTTTGCAGGGCGACGTCGATCAGGAGTTCACCGTCGTCGCTTTGTGACACGCCGGCGCAACCGCCGTCGGCTTGCCGCGCGCTCATGCCGGACACAAACAGCCAGTTTCCGCAGCGGCGCAAATTGGGGTAGGCGCCTAAGGGTTTGATGCGGTCATCGCTCATTGGAGTTTGAAGCCGATGTCGGCCAGGGACTGGTGCATGCCGCAGCGTTGCTGGGTGGTCAAGGGTACGAGCGGCGGGCGTACGCGCAGCCACTCAGGGTCGTTCAGCTGGGTCGCCAGCACATCCTTGAGCGCAGCAATCATGGGCAGGGCCTGCATCACTTGGCGAACTTGGTCCACCTCGGCTTGCAGCGCGGGACCGGTGTTTTGATTCCACTCATTGACGAGTCGGCTGATGGCGCCGGGGTTGATGTTCACGGTGGCAGAGATGCAGCCGCGCGCGCCCAACGGCCGGGTGCGGGAGATGAAACTTTCTGATGCCGGGAAAATGGCAAGGTCCGGAAACCGAGTCAGCATGGTTTGCAAGTTATCCCAGTCACCGGAGCTATCTTTGATGCCCACAACGACGCCTGGAAAATCCTTCAGCAATCGTTCAATCACCGCATGCGTAATCGGCACGCCGCTGAGTGCAGGGATGTGGTAAAGGTACAGCTTGAGGCGGGCGTCACCGATGCGATGGATCACGTCAGCGTAGTAGGCATACAAGCCGTCGTCTGTGATGCCTTTGTAGAAAAATGGCGGCAACATCAGCACGCCCGCGCATCCCAGTTGAACGGCATGACGGCTCAACTCAGCGGTCTCGGTCACTGAGCTGGCACCGGTGCCCGGCAACAGTCGCGCTGGGGGCAGTTCGGCCTCGATCAACTGCTCCAGCAGGCCCATGCGTTCGCGGCCAGACAGGGAGTTGGCCTCGCTATTGGTACCGAACGGCGCAAGCCCGGCGCCTTCGGAGATCAACCAGCGGCAATGGGCAATGAATCGCGCCACGTCGGGGCTGCCGTTGGCGGTAAATGGTGTGACGACAGGCGCAAACGCGCCTGTCAACGCCGATGTCGAGGCGTGACTGTGCATATCAACTCCAGGGATGATTGAGGTTAAAGGTTCAGAGACGCTGGCGGGCTTGATACAGGGCTGTGATTACCGCCAGCGTGCCCGGCCTATGAAGGGCAGGGCGGTAGGTGCCGGGCGAAGTCGAGCAAGGCCTCGCCAAAGGTGTCGTCGCCACAGGCGCTGTCAAGGTGGGCGACGATAGAGGTGTGGTTGTGCCGCGGTACGCAGATCAGGCGCGGAATACGACCCTGTGCAAGGCCTGCTTGGTGGCAAAACTCTGCGGCGTAGACGTCCAACCAGGGGTTTTCGTACTCAGCCACCGCAAGCAAGGTCGGTACATTCAGATGCTGGGCATGACTGACAGCAGAGTCCGCGGCGTAGCGCATTTCGTCCGCCCCAAAATAGGCGATAACCCCTTGAGCATTGGGGTTGTCGGGTCGAACGTCCGCCCGCAGTCGAGCACTGACCAAGATCGCGCCGGCGATTTTTGGACGGTTCGGGCGGCACCGGGGATCGCACAGGTAACTTGCGACGTGTGCGCCGCCGGCGGAGTGACCCATCAATACGATACGGCTAGCGTCACCCGAAAATTCAGCGGCATGGGCACGCACCCAGTCCACCGCCAGACCCACATCCAACGCACCCGCTGGAAAGGGAGCCTCGGGTGCCAAGCGATATTCCACATTCACGCCCAGCCACCCGTGGCGGGCGAACAGGCGAGCCACATTGCCGTAGACCTGATCGTTGCTGTCTTTTTGGCCGCGCACAAAAGCACCGCCGTGCACAAACATCATGATGGGTCGCTGCGCCGCCGCGCTGCCGGTTTCCGGACCTTGCCCTTGATCTTGGCCTTGATAGAGGTCCAGGCGTTGCCGCGTGTGCGTCCCGTAGGGCAGATCCCGCGTCACCCGCAGCCCTGGCAAGGAATGAGCGGCCAGCAGGGGGGTATAGGCCCGCACCATTTGATCCCGGTGATGGTTGATGTCGGCCGCCCAGCGCGGGCCGATGTCAGCAAGGAGTTGTTGGATCGCTGCGCTGGGCGTGGCGAGGCTGCCGACGTCGGGGGCTTCAATGCCGGTCATTGAACACGCCCATCAACGCAGACAACTCAGCGATGTATTCACCGTAACGCGGATCAGACTTGATCTCCTCGGGTTGACGGGGCCGCGGCAGGTCGATTTGAATCTCCTGCACCACCCGACCAGGCCGGCCGGACATCACGATCACCCGGTCCGACAGAAAAACGGCCTCGGCAATACTGTGCGTCACCAACAAAACCGTCTGCCGCAAGGTTTGCCAGATGCGCAGCAACTCGACATTCAGGCGGTCTCGAGTGAGCGCATCCAGCGCGCCAAAGGGTTCATCCATTAGCAGGATTTGCGGGTCCAGGGCGAGGATCTGGCCAATCGCGGCACGTTGACGCATGCCGCCGGAGAGTTGATGCGGATGGTGCTTCTCGAAGCCTTTCAACCCCAATGTCTCGGTCAGTTGCTCGAGCTTGGGGTGTAAGACCTGCATGTCCAGCCCTCGCAGCTTGGCACCCAGGGCCATATTGTCAGCCACCGTCAACCAGGGCAGCATATTGCTGCTCTGGAACACGACACCGATTTCCGGGCTTGGGCCTTTGACGGGGCGTTGATTGACCTGAACTTCACCGCCCTGATAAGGTGTTAGCCCCGCGACGATGCGCAACAGCGTGCTCTTGCCACAGCCACTTGGGCCCAGGATGGACACAAATTCATGCGGCGCAACGGTGAGGTCCACCGCCTCCAGTGCCTTGACCTCGTGTTTACCAGCAAAGGTCTTCAGGACCTGGCGCACAGCGATGGCGGGCGCCGTTGCCGGTTCAGATTCGGGGGCAGAGGCGCAAGCTCGCAACGAGGCTGCGGGTGACGAAGCCGGCATGGGCATGCTGTCCTTGTGTGGTTTGTACATGAGGGCTAACAATCCAAGATCAAACACATCAGAAAGAAATACCACGCCACCAGACCGCGCGCGCCAGACGTTCCACGCCCCAATACAGCAGCATGGCCAGTGCGGTGATCACCAGAATGGCGGCGAACATCAAGTCGGTTTGCGCATTGGCGGTGGCCAACGTCATCAGATGCCCCAGACCCTCCTCGGCGCCAATGAACTCACCTACGATGGCGCCGATCACGGCGAGCGGCATGGCAATCTTGATGCCGTCGACAAAAGCGGGCAGTGCAGCCGGCACCTGCAGGCGCCAAAAGCGGTCCCATGCGCTCGCACCCAGTGCGCTGAAATGCTCATCCAGATTGACGGCGACGTTTTGCATGCCGCCGAGTGTGGCCACCACCACCGGAAAAAATGCGAACAGAAAAGTTGCCGCCAGCTTGGAGGCGAACCCGTAGCCAAACCACACAATCATCAGCGGCGCTAGCGCGATTTTTGGCATGCTTTGCAGGGCTGTGATCAGGGGGTAAAGCGTGCGGCGCGCCAAAGGGCTGAGTTGAATCAGGACGCCGAAAAGCACGCCCACCACGACCGCCAGACCAAAGCCCGCCAGCACTTCGAGCAAGGTCACCCAGGTTTCAGACACCAGCATCGCCCGCGCCTCCCAGCCCGCAGCCAGCACCGCGCTCAAAGGCGGAAGCAAGTAACGGCGCACACCCAAGCCGCTGACGCCAAACTCCCAAAATGCGGCCAACAGGCCCCAAAAAATCAGTGTTTCTAGCCATCGTTTCATGCGTGATCACCTTGTCAGCGTCAGGATCAGGACTTCTTGCCACTCTTGGCGTCAACCACGGCCTGCGGCGGCGGCACCACAAAGCGGGCAAACCGATATTGGTCGAAGGAGTCGATATTGCGTTCCCACACCTGGGCGCGATGCGCGCTGCCCTCGGGGATCTGGGTCATCTCGCAATACAACTCAACGTTGTTGCCGTCCGGGTCTTTGAACACCAAAAACAGGTTTTCTCCCGGGCCGTGTTTGCCGATGCCGCGCACAATTTCCACCTGATGGGATTGCAGCACTTTGACGGCGCGCTCCATCTCTGCCATGTTGTCAACCAGGTAGGAAAAATGCTCAAGCCCCGGACGGCTGTAGCGCGGCAGGTCGTTGAAGTCGGCTTCGGTATTCGAGCCCGGCGCAGGAGCGGGTAGTTGCGACAGGGCCAGGTCGTGGTGGTCAGCGCCGGCGCGGAGAAACACCATCTGGTCGCTGATCCAGTCGGAGACTTGCATGCCCATCACTTCGGTGTAGAACTTCACCGACTTCTGGATGTCTCTCACCATCAATACAAGGTGCCCGAGTTTGCGTGGGCGAATGGGGGTCAGGCTAGTTTCCATGGGTGGTGCTCGTGATGTCGATGGCTGACGAAAATGTCAGTCCACAATGAATCGGTTGGTATAGACCTCGGCCCCGCGCACCGCCGCGGTGACTTGAAAGGCCTTCTTCGCGAATTCGATGGTGCCGTGCATGCGGTCGGCGCGGATGTAGCCTAGCTTTTTGTTGTCGGCGCCTTCGTCGACCATGAGCAATGCGGTCTCTTTGATCTGTTGCAGCAAGATGCTTTTGGTGGACAGTTTGGCGCTGGCGGCGATTAGGTCGGCGGCTTCGTCGGGGTTCTTGCGCATGTAGTCATAACCTCGAAACGTCGCGGCAACAAAACGCTTGACCAACTCCGGGTTGCTGGCGATCAGCTTTTCATTGGTAACGATGCCATTGCCATAAATGTTCAAGTTGAAATCCCGGTATCGCAGCATGCCCACGGTTTTTCCTTCGCGTGCGGCCAGCGCGTCCAACAAGGGCTTGTTTGCGCCTTCCCAGCACTCGGCCAGGTCAATGCGCCCATCCAGAAAGCTGGGGTTGATGACGGAGGGGTCCAGGCGGAGCAATTTGACGTGAGTGGCGGGCAGGCTGTTGGCCAGCAACCAGGCGGGCACGATGTTCTGCAGGGGCGAGGCTGCTCCGCCCCCCAGGCTCAACCCCTTCAGGTCGGCCATTTTGCTGATCTTGCGCTTGGGCGATTCCAGGTAGCACAGCGCGGCAGGCCACACGGTGTTGACGGCACCTACCATCACCGTCTTGCCGCCGTTGGCGCGGTTGAGCATCACGCTGATCGGGTCGCCATAGCCAAACTCAAAAAGGCCCTGATCGATTTCATTGACTGTGCGCTGCCCGCCGTAGCCTCGTTGGGTCAGCACTTCAAGGCCCGCCTCGGCGTAGAAACCTTTGGCCACGGCCACCATCACCCCGCCGGTGCTGCCCTGTGGCAACCATGCGAGGTTGAAACGGACTTTGTCCAGAGCCTGTGCGGGCATAACGCTCATACTCATGAGTATGGTCAGGGCCACAAAGGCGACTGCGCGGCTGCGGCTGGACGGTCGGGGCTGTCCAGTTTGGAAGTTCATGGCAAGTGCCCGGTTGGTGTCAGTGGAGACTGAAGCGCTGACTGGGGTGACAGCGGCGTCAGCCAATGGCCAGCTCTGCGCTTGCTGCAGCAGTTGACGCTGCAACCACCCGGTTGCGAATGCTACCGATGCCGTCGATGCTGGCAATCATCACATCCCCGGGCTGCAAGAAGACGCCTCGTGCCATGCCCACGCCAGTGGGCGTGCCGGTGGCGATCAAGTCACCGGGGCGCAAGGTCAGCATGGACGAGAGGTAGGCAATTTGCTCGGCAATGTTGAACACCATGCCCGAGGTGCTGTCGTCTTGCATCATCTGTTCGTTCACTGAGAGGCGCATCCGGAGTGCCTGTGGGTTCTCAATGCAGTCGCGTGGCACAAGCCACGGACCCATGGGCCCGAAGGTGTCGAAACTCTTTCCGCGAAACCAGTCGTGGGTAAAGGGGTAGTCGCTGCGGCGATTCAGGTCACGGGCACTGATGTCGTTGAACACCGTATAACCTGCGACCACGTCCAAAGCGTGCTCGATGCTGACGTTGCGGCATTCGCGTCCGATGACCACGCCGAGCTCAATCTCCCAATCGAGCTTGACTGTGTTGTCGGGTTTGACCACATCTTCCTCGGATGCAATCACACTGGTGTCGGCCTTCATGAAGACATAGGGCGCACTCTCGCTGCGGGCCGCCAGCTTGGTGCCCATTTCTTTGGCGTGTTCATAGTAGTTTGACGCCGCGCCAAAAATGCGCCGCGGCCGGTAGGGTGCGCACAATTTGTAGCTCCCCAAGCTCAAAGGCTTGATGGCGCCACGCGCTACCAGCATTTGCAGGGCGTGCGCCATAGCGGCAATTTTGGGTGCGCTGCACGACCACTGCTCGACTGCAGCTTGGGTGCCGGATTGCAAGGGATGCTCACTCATGTCACAGGCTTTGGCCACGGCGGCGGCGTCATACAACGCGTCGCCCAACACAAGGGCGGCTTGTGGGCCTTGGCCCTGATCGTAAGAAGCGATGGCGTACCAGTTCAAGGGAATTCCTTTGCGTTGAGTCGGGTGGAATCTGTGGATTCATTCGGTGTTTTGAATACAATATCACCGCCATGTATACATAACAAGGGGTTCAGGGTATGTCCCAGGGAAAATGCCGGAGGCATTGCAAACAGGGCGGCCCATCTGACCCGCAACCCGGAGTAGTCCATGTCCACAAGAATCGGCTTGTTGATCGTCATTCCACTGCAGCCAGTAGTTCTGCAAGCCTTGCAGCAACGTTGCGACGTGATTTACGCGCCAAAGGGTTACGCTGATCCAGTGCTGCTGACGGTAACGCCGGGCCAAAGGGCCTCAGTCAGTGTCCTACTCAGTAACGGCAGCACCGGGGCAAGCGCGGCGCAAATGGAAAGATGGCCGAGGTTGCGCTTGATTCATGCTTTTGGCGCTGGATACGAAGGCATAGACGTGAAAGCTGCGTGCGCTCTAGGCATTGAAGTGAGCCATGCCCCCGGAGTCAACAACGCCACCGTGGCTGACCATGCGTTAGCTTTAATGCTCGGTGCGGCGCGCGGCATTGCGCCGTTGGACCGTGCCGTCAAGGCCGGTGCGTGGTTGCATCACAGGGCCGCGCGGCCCAGTGTGAATGGGCGCAGCATCGGGTTGGTTGGCATGGGCAACATCGGTCAGCAAATTGCCCGCCGTGCGCAGGGATTTGACATGTACATCAGCTACCACAGCCGACAGGCGCGGGTTGATATGCCATACCGTTATGTGCCTTCTTTGCTGCAGTTGGCTCAGTCGGTCGATTTTCTGATGTTGGCATGCCCAGGTGGCCCCGCCACGCGACACCTCGTCAACCGCCAAGTCTTGCGGGCCCTTGGGCCCGAGGGCTTTCTTATCAACGTCGCCCGTGGGTCGGTGGTGAACACCGAAGATTTGATCGCGGCACTGAAAGCTGGCGAAATTGCCGGTGCTGCGCTTGACGTGCTGGAGGATGAGCCCGACGTGCCGCAGGCCTTGTTGGGCATGGAGCAAGTACTGTTGACACCCCATATCTCCGGCCGCTCCCCCGAGGCGCAAGAGGCGCAGTTGCGCGCCTTTGAATCCAATATGGCGGCCTGCATCGCAGGGGGGATCCCGCCAAATCAAGTGCCTGGTGCAGGCACTTGATCGGCGGTATGCCAGCTATGTTGGTTCAAAGTCCCTGGCGGTCTGCCTTCAAGTCGGGATGGCGCAGTGCAGGGGCCTCGTCGGCACCCACCACGTTTTTGGCGGCGCCTCCCCATCCCCTGTCGGTGAGGTCAATGATGACGCCATTCGGATCTTTGTACTTGACCTCGTAGAAGATGTTGCCCTTGATGGGAACTTCACCCATGTAGTAATTGCCGCCGGCGGCCTCGCAGTCTTGTCGAGCTTGCCCGATTTCGTCGACCCAGAATCCGATGTGGTGCAGCCCTACATAGTCACGCCCGCGCTCGCCAGCGGCTTGGTCTGTCTTGTAGTTCAGTAGCGCCACGCACATGACGCCGTCGCTAAGGTAGACCCCCCGCGCCAGTGAGGAATCGGTTTCTCCGACCTTCTTCATGCCGAAGGCCTTTTCGTAAAAGGGCGCCACTGCCCAGGGGTCGGGGACGGAAATTGCGATGTGTCTCAGTTTGCCAGCCATGAAGTTCTCCTGAAAGAAGTGTGTTGAAAGCAGATTGATCGAGGGTGTGATATGAGGGCAGCAGTTTGAACTGCGGGTTTCACGCCGAGACCGTGAGTGGGTCATGCGATAGGGCAGATTTCGCAACTGCATGTATACATCAAAATGATTATGTATTCAAATAGTGGTTTGCGCCATGCAATTGGACGTCAGGCGGATAGAATCTGCACCATCTGTTCATCAGCAATCGCAGACAAGGGCCTTGCCATGGGAAATGCTTCAGCCGGCATCTGCCGCAGCCTCACCGAAGACATCGTCAGCGGGCGTCTGCCTCCGGGCCAGAAGCTGGAGGAGTTGGTGCTCGCCGAGCGCTTTCAAGTCTCCCGCACACCCATTCGGGAGGCTCTGCGGGAGTTGCATGCCCGAGGGCTTATCGCCTTGGAGCCGCGCAAAGGTGGCATCGTGCGCAGCATTGGCTTGCAAGATCTGTCTGACATGCTGGAAGCGATGGTCGAGTTGGACGCCTTGTGCTGCCGCATCAGTGCGGAACGCATGAGCGCGGTCCAGAAGAAACAACTCGCCATGGTGCAAGCGCAGAGCGAAGAGTGCGTCGCCCGGGGGGATGAGGTGGGCTATCTGGGCCTGAATCACCAGTTCCATCAACTGATCAGTGCGGGCGCGCAGAACCACACCTTGACGGAGATGTTGAGCAAACTGCGCGAACGCCTGGCCCCGTTCCGCGCCGCGCAAACCAAGGTGGAGCGCCGGCTTGCGGTGTCGCATGACGAGCACCAAGCCATCCTCGCCGCAATCCAGTCTGGCGACGCGGAAGCGGCCTATGAGGCCATGCGCAATCACACAGCGCGCCTGAGCATCAATGTGCTTGATTTATTGCGTCAGCAGCAAAATGGTGGCGAAGCGGGCTCTGCGGACAGCACGCCGCAATCCGCCGCGCAGGCATCTCGGTCCACCGTGACGGCAAGCGAAAAAAGCACCGCAAAAAAAACGGTGCCGCGCAAGCGCACCACACCCGCTGCGGCGACTCAAATTGGCAAGGTTGACAAGATCAGCAAGGCCAACAATTCTGCCAAAGTGCTGGCGCCGGTGAAGGTAAGCCGGGCGGTGAAGGGCAGGTGATGGCAAGGCCGGCAGTACACGTCATGCTTGCCAACTGGGTGGTCTCCATTTTTGCGGGCAGCCACCCAAACCGCCCTAATCACCGGCCATGCTGATTTTCGCAGAGCTTGCCTGGGCCTGAGCCGCTGTTCTTTACATTCGGATTGATATGAAACCAACAACCCGGCGTGTAGTCCAGGCCGTCCTTTACGAAGTTTTTGCCGTTGTCGTGGTGGGGCCTGCCTTGGCAACCATTTTTGATGAATCCGTGGTCTCCACGATGGGACTTGCTTTTCTCATGTCCACGGTGGCTTTGGCCTGGAATTACATTTTCAATGCTTGGTTTGAGCGCTGGGAAGCAAAGCAACCCATCAAGGGGCGGTCGCTCTTGCGGCGCTTGGCGCATGGTGCCGGCTTTGAGGGCGGACTCGTCGTGGTGCTCGTCCCCATCATGGCGTGGTGGCTGAATACGTCGCTGCTCAATGCGTTTATTGCAGACTTGGGTGTTTTGGCATTCTTTTTTGTTTACGCCGTGGTCTTCACTTGGGCCTTTGATCGTGTCTTTGGGTTGCCTGAATCAGCCGCATCGACTTTAGAGTCATAACGAGCAATCACTGCTGACCAATTCCAGCGTGGACAGCAGTGATTTTGTCGCGTTGATTGGGGCTGAATTTCGCTCGGTCAGAATTTGTGAGTCATGCCCAGGCCCCAGCCCTTGGCATCCTGACCTGTCGCCTGCCCGGGGAAGGGGTTGGCTGACAGTTTGTAGGCGGCTGTACTGCCGTTCTTGAGGAACGTCCAGCCGGCCCAAATTTCGGTGCGGCGTGAGAGGTTGTAGCCGCCGCCCAGGGCCCATTGGCTCGCGCCCGAGTCGCTTCCAGGCGCGCCGATACTGCCAATGGAGCCGGCAAAATTGCCTGTTGAAGCGTCTGCGTGAACATGGCTCACGCGCCACTGCCATGGGCCCATGTCATGGGTGGCAGCCACTTGCCAAGCGTTGCGGTCCAGGTGGGTGCCCGGTTTGGGTTCATAGTGCAGTCGCTCCCAGCTGGCGCGCAGGCGAGTGCTTCCCCAACTGTAGGCCGCGCCCAATCGGTCGGCGCTGTCATGGCTGCCTGCGACGAAGTAGTCGCGGTGAATTTCATGCCCCCAGGCGAGGTAGAGAGGTCCGGCGCTGTAGGTAATCAGGCTCGAGAGCAGGTCGGGTGCGGTGGTGGCGGTTTTCTCTTCGCTCACTGCGTAGGCAAGGCGGCCTTGCCAACCTTGGAGGTCAGGGCTGCTGTACTGCAGCAGATTGGGTGCGCGACGGTCGAATGAGTTCGGCGATACACCGTTTGCGGCTGTCACGAAGCCATTGCCCATGATGCTGTTGGAGGCAAACAGGCTGGCTGTGAAAGGGTCAATGGCGTACACCGAGACGAAGCGCAGCGGCGTTTCCCATTGGCCCATCAAAATTTCGCCCCAGCGGCCGCGCAGGCCTACCGCAGTGTTGCGGCCGCCCCAGGGTGCATCGCCAGTGTCGACTTTGACGTTGGTTTCGATCTGGCCCCAGGCCGTGAAGCCATCGCCCAAGTCTTCTGTGACCCGAAACCCCAGCAGCGACAAGTCGTTGGACAGGCGATTCAAGCTTTGTCCCGGCACAGTGGCGGTGGCGCCGGTGGAGACCTGTTCGACGTTTGCTTTCAAAAATCCGTAGATGGATGCGGTGCTCGAGTCGGGTGAGATTTGAGCCAGCGCTTGGCCAGAACTCGTAGCCAAGCCCATGGCCAGGGCGCACAGGGTCAACGCGGCGGGCAAGGTCGGATTGAGAGAATGGGTTCGCATGCAAGCTTTCATCAAGTATTTGTGTATACATGAAACTTAACATGTATTTATAAGAACAACAAGATGCCACTTTGAGGTGCGGCTTGGCGATTGAATACAGCTCTCCTGATTGTGCTAGTTTTTGACTTAATCAGCGAAAATTTTGCGTTTGTGCAAATGGCTGGTTGACGGTTCAATGGCGGCCATGGCACAAGATTCCTTCACCGACAAACCGACGAGCAGCGCGCCGTTTCCCGCCTTTGTGAACGAGGCCCACTCCGTGGCCTGGATGGACGAAGGTTTGTTGCGTACCGAAGACGCACGGCTGCTGCGCGGCGAGGGGGGCTTTGTGGCCAATCGGGTTGCGCCGGGCACGGTGCATGCCGTCTTTGTGCGCAGCCCCCACGCACATGCCCGCATCACCGAGATCCAGGCCGACGACGCGCGTTGCAGCCCGGGTGTATTGACAGTCTTGACCCCCGTTGACTTTGCCGGGCTGCGTCAACCCCCTGTCAATCCCTTGCTGCCGGGCATGCAATCGCCAAGCGCTGACTTGCTGCCGCAAGACCGCGTGCTGGCCGTCGGCGCACCGGTGGTGCTGGTGGTGGCTGAAACCTTGCAGCAGGCGCAGACGGCAGCAGATTTAGTGTGGGTGGACTATCAAGACCTGCCCCACGCTACTGATTTTGATGCGACCGCAACTGCGTTGTACGCTTCGATGCCCAGCAATCTTGCCATTGACGCGCGGGTGCAGGTGGGCCAGGTGCCGGCCGGCGCCCCTAGCGCGCAAGCCAGCGTGGAGCTGCCTCGGGTGGCCGCTTCACCGCTGGAGCCGCGTGCGGCTTTGATGCAATGGCATGGCGAGACGCAAACCCTGCAGGCTTGTCTGTCGACGCAGACGCCCAGCCGAGCCCGGGAAGATTTGGCCGCCGCGCTCGCGTTGCAACCGGCGCAGGTGCGCGTCATCGCGACTGATGTGGGGGGGGCCTTTGGCGCCAAGGCCTCGGTGTTTGCGGAGGATCTGATGCTGGCCGCGGCCGCCTGTCGCGCTGAACTGAATGGCCGCCCCGTGCGTTGGTTGGCCACCCGTGGTGAAGATCTTTTGGCGGGCACGCATGGCCGGGCGTCAAGGCTGCAGGGCCGCCTGTGGTTGGACACGCAAGGCCGCTTCACAGGCTTGGACGCACACCTGCAGTTTGCACTGGGGCATTGGCTGCCTTTCAGCGCTGCCGCGCCGATCCGCAATGCCTCGCGCATCTTGCCCGGTCCCTACGCGGTGGAGGCCTTGCAAGTGCATGCCCAGGCGCATCTGAGCCATGCGGCTGCGGTGGGCATCTACCGGGGTGCCGGTCGTCCGGAGGCCTGCATCTTGATGGAGCGTCTGGTGGACGCCGCCGCCCGGGCGCAAGGGTTGGACCCCTTGGACCTGCGCCTTCTCAATGCCTGGCGGGCCCAGGACCTGCCCCGCGCCTTGCCCAGTGGCGAGTGGCTGGACCGCTGCGACTTACCCGCCTTGCTGGAACGGGCCGCCGTCTTGTTTAACTATCGAGAGCGCCGCCAGCAGCAGGCGCAAGAGCGCCAGCAACAGACTGAGCCCCATGCTTCTCCCGCGCCCTTGCGCGGCCTGGGCATGGCCCTGTACGTGGAACCTTGCGGGCAGGGCGGCGAGAGCGCTCGCCTGACTGCCTTGCCAGACGGCCGCTTTCTGCTGGCCACCGGCTCCAGCGCGCAAGGGCAGGGCCGTGAAACCGCCTATGCCTTGATCGCTGCGCAAGCCCTGGGTTGCCTGCCAGTCGATGTCACGGTGGTGCACGGCGACACAGCGCATTGCCCACCGGGCGTGGGCGCGCTGGCGAGCCGCAGCACGGCCATCGGGGGCTCCGCCATTCTTGCCGCGGCTGAGCAACTTCATGCGCAATTGGCGGGTGGGGCTGCCTTGCCCTGCAGCGTCGAGCTGTTCCATCACGTGAGCCATGAGGCTTGGGCTTCAGGTTGCTTGATGGTCGAGATGCTGATAGACCGCGACACAGGCCAGCCCCGTATCACTGAACTGGTGTGGGTGGACGACGCCGGCGTGCTGGTGCACCCTGATCTGGTGCACGGCCAACTGGTGGGCGGACTGGCGCAGGGGTTGGGGCAGGCTTTGATGGAACGCATCGTCTACGACGACAACGGACAACTCATCACCGGCTCGCTGATGGACTACGCCCTGCCTCGGGCGGAGGACATGCCCCAACTGACGCTGGAGAGCCTGGCCACCCGCAGCGCCGCCAACGCCCTGGGGGCCAAAGGGGTGGGCGAGGCAGGCTGCATCGGTCTGCCTGCAGCCCTGCTGAACGCCGCGCATGACGCGCTGGCTCAACTGACACCGCCAGGCCAACCGCCGCGTGAATCTGCCGCCTCGCTGGCGTTCCCGTTGACTGCGCCGCAGCTGTGGCACGCCATGCAAGCGCCGGCCTGAATTTGCCACCGTTTGACAAGCGATTTTGTTTTTCGAATTTGAACCTGGAGCACTTCCTGATGGACTACACCAAGCAAGACGCCAAGGCATATGCCAAGGCCCATTTCACCGGCGTCTGGGCGGCGATGCTGACCCCCTTCAAGCCCGACGGATCGATGGACGAAGCCGCATTTCGCGCCAATGTGGCGCATTGGACGGGTGCCCTCAAACTGGGCGGTTTGTTCGTTGCCGGCAAGCAGGGCGAGTTTTTCTCGATGTCGATGGCGGAGCGCAAGCGCAGCTTCACCCTGGCTGCCGAAGTGGCGCGGCAACATGGCTCGCGCACGGTGATGTCGTGCTCGGACACCAACCTTGACACCGTGCTGGAACTGGGCCGCCACGCGCAAGACTGCGGTGCCGACTGGATCGTGGTGCACAGCCCCGTGCTGCATTTCGGCGCAGACACTGACGAGACGATTTACGAGTACTACCGCTATATCAGTGAGCAACTCGACATCGGCATCGCCATGTGGAACCACCCCGATTGCGGCTACCTCATGAGCCCTGAGTTGTGTGCGCGTATTGCGGAGCTGCCCAATATCGTGGCCATCAAGTACAGCGTGCCGCGTGAGATGTACGTCGAGTTGAGCCGTTTGGTCGGCGACAAGATTCAGGTCAGCACGGCGTCTGAAGAAGAGTGGCTGGACAACATTGAAGAGCTTGGCTGGCGCCTGTACCTGTGCTCAACCCCGCCGCTGCTTCTGCAGACCGCCGTGGATCAGCGCATCAACGAGTACACGCGCCTTGCTTTCGAAGGCCGTTTTGCCGAGGCCCGTGTGGTCCGCGACAGCCTGGAGCCTGCCCGCCAAGCCTTCAAGGCCAGCAAGCCCAAGGGCAAGCCACAGGCCCATAGCAAGTATTGGCTGGAATTGCTGGGGCAAGCAGGGGGGGCCGTGCGGCGCCCGCTGCTGCAGCTGAGCGAGGTGGAAAAAGCGCTCATTCGCGAGCAATTCGCCAAGAGCGGCTTGAAGCTAGCCTGAGCTTGCACCCATCCACCGCTTACCTCCCCGTGACCCCACCGAGAACCTTGGCGTGACTCATTTCAACCTCAAGCTGACCCTGAATGGCCGTCCTTGCGAGCGCCGGCCGCGCAATGCGGCACTGCTCGTCGAAGTGCTGCGTGACGATCTGGGCCTTACCGGCACACACATCGGCTGCGACACCGCGCAGTGCGGCGCGTGCACCGTCGTGATGGAAGGCCGGGCCGTCAAGGCTTGCAATGTGTTGGCCGCGCAAGCGCAGGGCAGCACCGTTGAAACGGTGGAAAGCCTGGCAAGCTTGAATGAAGCGGGGCAGTTGCATGCGCTTCAGCGTGCGTTTTCTCGCCATCATGCCTTGCAGTGCGGCTACTGCACGCCCGGCATGCTGATGCGCGCAAAGGCCATGCTGGCAGAGGGCGTGCCCGCAGAAGACAGTGCGGTGCGCAAGGCCTTGGCCGGCAATCTGTGCCGCTGCACCGGGTATGAAGGCATCGTCGCCGCCATTTGTGAGTGGTTGGCCGCCGAACGGGGAGTTGCATCCTATGCGTGACTTCGAATACTGCCGCCCGAGCAGTTTGGCCGATGTGCTGGCTTTGTTGCGCGATGGGGCGGACAGCAAGCTGCTGGCCGGTGGGCAAAGCCTGCTGGGTGCCATGAAGCTCGGCTTGATGGCGCCGGAGCGCATCGTCGATCTGGCCGGTGTGCCGGAGCTTCAAGGGGGCTGCCGCGTTACCCGCGATCACTTGACGCTGGGCGCCATGCAGACCCACGCGTCCTTGGCCCGCAATGCGGCGCTTCAGGCCTGGGCGCCTGGCTTGGCCGATCTGGCCGGCCACATTGCGGACGAACAGGTGCGCAGCATGGGCACCATTGGGGGCTCGCTGGCCAATGCGGACCCCTCGGCATGTTGGCCCGCCGCCATGTTGGCGGTGGGTGCGAGCCTCGTGACCGACCGACGCACCGTTGAGGTGGATGATTACTTCTGCGGCTTGTTCAGCACGGCGTTGGAGCCCGATGAGGTTTTGTGCGGCCTTCGCTTGCGGCGGCCCCGCCGCTTTGCTTATCTGAAGCATGAGCAGGCTGCCTCGCGGTTTGCGTTGGTGGGTGTCGCCATCTCCCAATTCGATCAACCCGACTTGACGGGCACCACGGTGCGCGTGGCTTTGACCGGCACCGCACAAGGTGCCGTGCGGCTACCGGCGTTCGAACAGGCCTTGAGCCGTGACTTCAGCCCCGACGCCTTGAAAGGCTTGTCGGTCGATGCGGACCTGATGTCCAGCGACGTGCACGGCGATGCCCACTACCGCGCCCATCTGGCCGCCGTGGTGGCACGGCGAGCCGTTTCCAAAGCGATTGAGATCTTTTGATGACCCCCATGACTTTAAACCTGAACCAGCATGGCGCTGCGGCGCCTGCCCCCCTGCGCGTGGCCTTGATCGGCCTTGGCGCCATCGGGCGTGTGATTGCCCAAGAACTGCTGGCTCGCGAGGCGGATGGGGTAACCCTCGTCGGCGCGCTGTGCCAGCATGCCGACGAGGGGGCGAGTTTGAATATTCCCGTGGTCACCGCCTTGGCGCCGTTGTTGGCCCTGAAGCCTGACCTGGTGGTGGAGGCCGCAGGCCACGGTGCCGTGAAAGCATATGGCGCTGCGGTGCTGCGCAGCGGCGTTGATCTGCTGCTGGTGTCGGTGGGCGTGCTCTCAGACGCTGCGCTGCATGCTGAGTTGACCGAAGCTGCAACAAGCGCCGGGCGCCAATTGATGTTGCCCTCGGGTGCCCTGGCTGGGCTGGATTATCTGCAGGCCGCCCGTCTGGCTGGTCTAAGCCGCGTTTGCCTGCGTTCCCGCAAGCCGCCGCTGGCCTGGCGGGGCACCCCGGCAGAAGGTCTGTTGGATCTGGCTGCGATCACCGTGCCTACGGTGTTCTTTTGTGGCAGTGCTCGCGAGGCCGCGCGCGACTATCCCAAAAATGCCAACGTTGCCGCCACGTTGGCGCTGTGCACCCTGGGCATGGACGACACCCGGGTGGAACTGATTGCCGACCCTTGTATTCAAGGCAATGTGCATGAGGTGGAAGCCGTGGGGGATGCCGGTGAAATGCGCCTGCAACTCAACAACACCGCGTCTCCTGACAATCCCAAGACCTCGATGGTCACGCCCTACAGCGTCTTGCGCAGCATTCTGTCGCGCCGCGCAACGGTCAGCGTGTAAGTCAAGCGGCGCGGTGTTTGCTTTGGGCCTTTTTGCGATGAACTGCCTGCCGTGCATCCCCCGTGTTGTTCGCCGTCGCGCCCGCGCCTTGCTGGGGCTGCGTGGCCTGCGCCAGGTGCTGGCGCAAATGCTCCGCCATGGCTTGTGCGGCGGGGGAGAGCGAGCGTTGCTGCAGATGCGCCAGCGACACCTCCCGCGATACCGCCGGTTGGCGCAAAGGCACGCCCACCAGCCCGCCCTGGGTGGCCGCGTGCAGCACCGACACATGCAAGGCATAGGCGGGCAGAATGGCCACGCCCATGTCCGCAGCTGCCATGGCCATGGCGGTGGCAATGTGGGTCACCTCCTGGGCCGGTTTGGGGCAGCCGCCCAGCGGCGCAAAGCAACGCTCCACCAAGGCGCGCAGACCGCTGCCTTCACGCAGCAACAACAAGGGCTGATCGAGCAGCTCAGCCCAACTGATGTGGGCTCGACCCGCCAAGAAATGGTCTTGGCTGCAGACCGCGACCATGGCGTCACGGGTCAGGGCTTCGGATTCGATATCGGGTTCGCGCGCATCAAAGGTGGCCAGCGCCAGATCCAACTCGCCCAGGCGCAATTTGCCCAGCAGTACGTCGGCACTGGCATCGAGCAGACTCAGCTCGATGTCGGGGTAGTGCTGCTGAAAGCTGCGCAACAACTGGGGCATCAGGCTTGCGGCAAGCAAGGGCGTAGTACCCAACCGCACGCGGCCACGCCGGCGTTGCGCAACATCCCGCAGATCACCAGCCACGCGGTCCAGATCAGCCAGCAGGCGCTGCACCGCCGGCATCAGTTCGCGCGCCGCATCGGTCATCTCCAGCCGGCGGGTGGTGCGGTCGAACAGGCGCAGGCCCAACTCGCTCTCCAGGCCCCGAATCAAGGCCGAAAGCGCCGACTGGCTCAAAAACAAGGCCGCAGCAGCCCGCGTAAAGCTGCCTTCACGTGCCACGGCGGCAAAACCTCGCAATTGCTTCAAAGACACGTTGGCCGGCCGGGCGCTTGGGCGGCTGGTCAGTGCAAGTGTGAGCGAGGTGTCGTGAGGTGTGGTGGGCATAGGCGGGCGAATGATAACCACAGCGCTGCACGGCAATTTCACAATTTTGTTGTGACCCTCAATTTTCAAAGTACTTGCAGCAGCGCGCTCTGCCATTGCAGACGCGGGCCTGTTGGCAGGCAACAATTCCCCTCACTGAGAAAGACCCCATCATGCTGAAATACGGACGCCCCCTGAATTTTTCCAACTGGATTGCCGATCACGCCGCGGAACTCAAGCCGCCGGTGGGCAACCAACAGATCTGGCAAAACGCCGACTTCATTTGCACCGTCGTCGGCGGGCCGAACCAACGCACGGACTTTCATGACGACCCGCATGAAGAGTTCTTCCATCAACTCAAGGGCAATGCGCACCTGATTTTGTGGGACCGCGGGCAGTTCGAGCGGGTGGACCTGCGCGAGGGCGACATCTTTCTCTTGCCCGCTCACGTTCAGCATTCGCCGCAGCGCCCCGAGCCGGGCAGCCTGTGCACGGTGATTGAGCGCCAGCGTGCCGAAGGGGCCAAAGACGTGTTTCAGTGGTATTGCGCGCACTGCGGCGGGTTGATTCAACGCCACGAAGTGCAGCTGCAAAGCATCGTGGGCGACCTGCCGCCGCTGTACCAGAGCTTCTACAACAGCCCGGATGCGGAGCGCGTGTGCACGCATTGCGGCGAGCAACATCCAGGCCGTGACTGGCGCAGTTGGCACGGCGTGATCGCCCAGAAGCATCCACACGCAGCGGTGCCTGTCGCGCCGTTGAACGATGCGGCCCAAAGCTGAGTCACGCCATGAAAATTGAAAACCAACGTGAACTCCCTTGCTCCCAGGCCGCTGCTTGGGCGGCCTTGAATGACGATGCGGTTTTGCAGGCCTGCATCCCAGGTTGTGAATCGCTCAGTCGCAGCGCTGCAGACCAATTGCAACTGCAGGTCATGGCTGCTGTGGGCCCGGTGCGGGCGCGCTTCAAGGCTCAGCTGCAGATGCAAGACATCTGCCCACCTGCCAGCTATACCGTGCAGTTTGAAGGGCAGGGCGGTGTTGCAGGCTTCGGTAAAGGGCGCGCCCAGGTGGCGCTGAACGCACTGGATGAAGGCCGTTGCCTGCTGGCCTACACCGCAGACGTGCAGATTGGCGGCAAGTTGGCGCAGATCGGCTCGCGCGTGGTGGACGCTGCAGCGCAGAAAATTATTGGCGAATTTTTTGAGCGTTTTGAGCAGGCCATCGCGCCACGTGCAGTCGCCACTGATGCCGAGCCGACGCCCGAGCTCGCGGCGCAAGCCGATGCCGGCGTGCGCCGCTCATGGATACACCGCTGTATCGACTGGCTGCGCGGCTGGCTCTCGCCCCGACGTACGCCAGCTTGAGGCGCAGGTGAGTCCCGCCCCGCCCCGCGCCATGGCCGTCAAACCGCCATGGGTGCGGTCAGCGGGGGATGGTGCTCGTAGCCTTCCAGCACGAAGTCGCTGGGTTCGACTCGCTCCAGCCATTCCGGCTGGTAGATGCCGGTTTTGGCGAAATCCGGAACGCGATCCGACAAACGCAGCTGCGGCACCGCCAAGGGCGTGCGGCGGAGTTGCTCGTTGAGCATGTCTTGGTGGTTTTCGTAAATGTGGGCGTCACCGATGAAGTAGGTGAACCACTTGGGGGTGTAGCCAGTCAAACGCCCCACCAAATGGGTCAGCGCCGCGCCGCCCACCAAATTGAAGGGCGTTCCCAAGCCCACGTCATTGCTGCGGATGTATAGGCACAGCGAAATTTCCTTTTTGCTCGCGTTGACCAAAAATTGGTAGAGCAAATGGCAGGGCGGCAGCGCCATTTCTTCGAGCTGCGCCCAATTCCAGCCATGGAACAGGATGCGCCGGTCGCCCGGGTTCTTCATGATGGTGTCCAGGCAGTAACGCAACTGGTCCACTGCTTTGTACAGCAGGGCTTGCCGCTGCCCGGCTTCTTCAAACACGGTGATCAGGCGATAACCCCGACTCTCAGCGTCTTTGATTTGGACCTCATGCGTGACCGGAATCATCTTGTACGCGGGCCATTCGCGCCATTGCACACCATAAACGGGGCCCAGGTCATCGGGGCCTTCGCGGTAGGGGCTGGCCAACCACTGCGGGTTGTCATTGGCGTTCTGGTCCCAGACCTTGCAGCCAAGATTTCTAAAATCTGCGGCACTGCGCGTCGCCCGCAGAAAACCCACCAATTCACCCACGGCCGATTTGAAGGCCAGCTTTTTAGTGGTCACGGCCGGAAAGCCCTGCTGCAGATCGAAGCGCATCATCGCGCCCGGCATGCTGAGCGTGCGGACACCAGTTCGGTTGTCTTGCCAGTCCCCGTTGTCGAGGATGTCCTGCACAAGCTGGAGGTACTGTTTCATGGATAAATTGCAGGCTGCAGAGACCGGAATTCTAGGGCCTGCGCCACAGTTTCTGCGTCCTGTGAAGCCGGGCGTGGGGCTTTGAGGCTATTCTTCAAGCCTATGCTTCGCCATTCAGAACCACTGCCGATCACAGGTGCCATCATCAAAGCCGTAACCCTTCGCCCGTCCATTGTCCGCCACGCCTTGTTGTGCGCCAGCCTGTGTGGTTCAGTACTCACAGCCCAGGCAGCGGGTGAAGTCCGCATTTTGAAAAATACGGTGATCACTCGCTTCAATGCCGAGGATCAAACGCTCATGTTGAACACCATCAACAGTGCTTTGTTGTCGGACGCCAAGGACGACGCACCCCCATTCACCTGGAAAAATGACAAGACTCGCGCATCGGGTGCGGTGACTGCGCTGGAACGCTACGAGGACAAGGGTCGGCATTGCCGCAAAGTGCTGATTCGTAACGAATGGGGCAAGCGCATGGACCAAGGCGTTTATCGATTCTGCGAAGTCAAGGCCGGCGCGCCTTGGAAGTTGATCGGGCCGGATCTGGACAACTGACGGGTCTGCGCATTCAAGGCCAGGCAGCCGCTGTGGCACCTGAATGCGATGAGCACCGTGAAACTAGGGGGTTAGTTCGCCGGGCTCTGGGTTTGCATCCGGGAGGCCACCCAGTTCGGCTATAACCCTGGCTGATTCCACTTTGCTTGACCCTGGAGTGCTGGTTCGATGCTGAATCGCCAAATTTGCCCGACTCGCCAAAACCGTTCAAGTCACCCCCTTGCTGCCTTGTCTTTCTTGCTCCTGCCGTTGAAAAACAGCGGCGTTCGGATGCGGCGGCGCAGCTTGGCCTTGCTGGCCGCTTGCGGGTTTTCAGTTCTGTTGTCCAGCGTTCAAGCGGCACCTGAAGACAAGCCGCAAGCTGCAACTGTGACAAGTGAGGTGGCCGATATGTTTGTGATTGAAGGGACGGCAAGCTACCGCGAGCGTATTGCGCTGCCGCCCGCTGCCGTGCTGCATGTGAGCGTCTTGGATGTGTCCCTGGCCGACGCGCCGGCCAAGGTGCTGGCTCAGATTGACCGACCCTTGAACGGGGCGCAGGTGCCATTGCCCTTCAACTTCAAAATCCCAAAAGCTGCTGTCAACGCCCAGCATCGCTACGCTGTTCGTGCCACCATTGATCTGGACGGGAAACTTCTCTACACCACCATGGACCACTACGGGGTGTTGACTCGGGAGCATGACAATCAACCCCGTATGCAGTTGCATGAGGTGTATCCGCCCTACAAAAAAACGACACACCGTTCAAAACCCGCCGCGGTTACCGCCGACGTTGTGGCGAGCCTCAGCCTCCCTGGCGTGCAATTGCCGGCGAGCTTCACCGGCGTGTATCCTTGTGCAGATTGCCCGGGCATTTCTCAAACCCTGACGCTTCGGCCAGACGGCCTGTACCGGATGCGCAGTGTCTATCTGGGCAAGCCTTCGGCACCGTTTTCGCAGCAGGGACGTTGGTCGACCGAAAGCAACGGGCGCAACGGGCGAACCCTTGTGTTGCACCATGAAGCGGGGCAGCAATTTCTGGCAATTGATCGCGCAAGCCGCGCCGGGTCGGGTCCTGAAATCGAATTGCGGCAATTGGACATTCATGGGCAAGCCATTGCGTCAAAGCTGAACTACGTGCTCAAGTCCACTGCGCAGGTGGACGCCATTGTTGAGCCTTTGATCTGGCGCGGTGAGGTGGTCTATCAGGCCGATGCCGCCGTGTTCACCGACTGTCAGACGGGTTTACGCTGGCCTTTGCTGATGACGGGCGACTATGCCGCGTTGGAGAAAAGTTATGTGCAGCAGCGATCGGCACCCGGTGCCGCGCTGATGGTGCGATTTGAAGGCAGCCTGTCGAAGGTCGCAGGCGCGGCCGACCCTGACGGCGCCGCCCGTGAGCACCTTCGCGTTGATCGTTTCATCGAAGTACAGGCAGGGCAACGCTGTGGCGTCAAAGCCGTCATGAAGATGCCCGCTGTCGAGCAAAGCACCCCCAGCGGGAGCGATGTCAGCCTCGTCAATACCTACTGGAAATTGATCGCGATGGATGGTGAGTCCCAGCCCACGGGCCTGCATGCAATGCGTGACATCCAGATCACCCTGCACACACAAGACCATCGGGTCAGTGGTTTCTCTGGCTGCAACCGGTTGATGGGGCAGTACACCTTGAAGGACGATAGCCTGGTGTTTGCCGGCCTGGCAGGTACGCGCATGGCTTGCACGCCCGCGGCCATGGCAATCGAAAACAAGGTGCTGGCCCTCTTGGGCGCTACCACCCGCTTCCGCGTGCAGGGGCAGCAGCTGACCTTGCTTGCAGGGGACCAGGTGCTGGGGCGCTTTGTCGCGGTTTTTCTGCGTTGACGATGCCCAGCGCTTTCAATTCAATTCAATTCGACTCATTTCATTGAACAACAGAACGGGAGTATGCGATGAACACAAATCAATTCAACACAGTCAAGCGCGGTAGCCTTGCCTTGGCCTTGCTGGCCAGCTTGGTCGCGATCACCGGCCTGGCCTCGGCACAGGAGCCCACGGTCACTGCGGTGTCGGCCTCCAAGGGCAATGTGCGCATCAAGGGCGGCGAGGTGGACCTGCGCGCCAAGGTGGTTGAGCTCGACATCGCTCAGCGCACGGTGGTGCTGCGCAACAGCAAGGGCAAGTTGGTGCATGTTGATGTGCCCGCCTCGGTCGAGAATTTCGATCAAGTGCATGTTGGTGACGAGTTGTTGATCCGTTATGCAGCGGCGGTGGCCGTCGCCTTGGAGCCCACGGCGCAAACCACGGGCATTCGTGAGCGCGTGGTGACCGACACCCAAGGCAGCGGTTCAGCAGGCGGTTTGCCCAGCACCAGCGCTGGCCGCAAGATCGAGTTGTTGGCCGTGGTGGAGGGCGTTGATCGCAAGGCTCGGGTGGTGACCCTGCGCGGCGTCAAACGCACACTGGAAGTGACAGCGCCCGACAATGTCGATCTGGCCAAGATCAAGGTCGGGCAAGAGGTGCGTGCTGTGTTCGTTGAAGCGGCCGCCGTCAGCGTGGTGCGCCGCGCCAAATCCAAGTAAATCAACGGGCCCGTCTAACCTCGGTCAAAACAGCTGGCGAGCCCTGGGCGGTCGCTCATCGGGCCACCACATCAGAAAGAGAGCGTTCTCATGAAACAAAATCTGAACTTGCGCCGGGTGATGGGTGCCGCTACCTTTGCGGTCGCCTTGTTGCTGGGCGGTTGCGCCAGCGGCCCTGAGGTGCGCACGGGCGTCGCCGAAGGGGCCAACTTCACGGCCTACAAGACCTTCGGTTTTGCGTCGCCCCTGGGCACCGACCGTGGCGGCTACCAAAGCATGGTGTCGCAGTACCTGAAGGCCGCCACCCAGCATGAAATGGAAGCACGTGGCCTGCGTTATGACGCAACGTCGCCCGACTTGCTGGTCAACTTCAATGCGGCCTTGAACGAAAAAATGCGCGTCTCCACGATGCCAGCGCCCACCATGGGCATGGGTTACTACGGCTATCGTGCGGGCTTGTACAGCCCCTGGCCGATGTACCGCGATGAAACTACGGTCACGACCTACAAAGAGGGCACGCTCAATATCGACGTGATCGACGCCGCACACAAGCAAATGGTGTGGGAGGCGGTGGTCAAGGACAGCGTGACGGAGAAGGACATCGAACAAGTCCGGCTAAGCATTGATGCCGCTGTGGCCGCCGCTTTTGCCAAATTCCCGGTGGCCGCACCGGGCGGCGCCAGTCAGTAAGTGTTCAGTGCCCGCATTGAAGAAAATCGGTGCCGGGCCCGAAATATTTTGCTGAAAGCCGGAAAATTCAGGTCCAATGCCCGGGTTTTCTGACGCTTTCGATATCAAGAATCAACATGACCCTCAAGCGAATCCTTCTCAGCCTGCTGGTATTGGCCCTGCTGATCACGGCGTATTTCTGGTTTTTCACGCGTTGGAGCTACTCCTCGGGCGAGCGCGCCGGCTGGATTCAAAAGCTTTCCTACAAAGGCTGGATCTGCAAAACCTGGGAAGGTGAGGTCGCCTTGGTGTCTTTGCCCGGCACATCTTCAGTGGAGAAGTTCGTGTTCACCGTGTTGGACGACAAAGTCGCGGCCGAGCTGAACGCCGTGATGGGGCGCCGTGTCACCCTGCACTACGAACAAAAGGTGGGCTTGCCCACCAGCTGTTTTGGTGAAACCCGCAATTACGTGACGGGTGTGGCGATTGCCAACGACATTTCGATTTCACCGGGCGTCATCGTGCAAACGCCTGAAGGGCAGGCGGCTGATGCAGCAGCTGCGGCCTCGGCTGCGCAGGCGGGCTCGGCAGCGCAACATTGATGCTTGAAATGCCGGCCGACGTGCTGGCTGAATTGCTGACTTGAACCCCCGACAGCCCCGGATTGCCTCCGGGGCTGTTTTGTTTCCCGCATCAAGTTTGTTTCAAGGCTGTTTCAGGTCGAACTGTAGTGCGGCCAGGCGGGCGTAGAGGCCGCCTTTGGCCGTGAGCTCGGTGTGCGTGCCTTGCTCGACGATTTGCCCATGCTCCATCACGATGATGCGGTCGGCGCGTTGCACGGTGGCCAGACGGTGGGCAATCACCAGGGTGGTGCGGTCTTGCATCGCGGCTTCCAGCGCGGCTTGCACCACGCGTTCGCTTTCAGCGTCCAGGGCGCTGGTGGCTTCGTCCAACAGCAGGAGCGGCGGGTTTTTCAACATCGCACGGGCGATGCTGATTCGCTGCCGTTGCCCGCCAGACAATCTCACGCCGCGTTCGCCCAAAAAGGTTTGGTAGCCCTCGGGTAGCTTGCGGATGAAGTCATCGGCAAACGCGGCTTTGGCGGCGGCGATGACTTCGTCGTCGCTGGCATCGGGCCGCCCATAACGGATGTTTTCCATGGCGCTGCTGGAAAACACCACGCTGTCTTGCGGCACCAAGCCGATGCTGCCCCGCAAGTCATGCAGGTTGAGCTCACGGGTGTCCACGCCATTCAAGCGGATGCTCCCTTGCTGAGCGTCATAGAAGCGCAGCAGCAGTTGGAACACGGTGCTTTTGCCCGCACCGCTGGGGCCCACCAAGGCGACGGTTTCTCCCGGTGCAATGTCGAGATTGAAGGCCTGCAAAGTCGCTGTTTGCGGGCGCGACGGGTAGTTGAACTGCAAATTTTGCAAGCTCAGGGCCGTGCCGCCTTGCACCAGTGGCAGCGCACGCGGTTGTGCGGGCTCACGCACGGGTGAGCGGCTGGCGAGCAACTCCATCAGCCGCTCCATGGCACCTGCGGCGCGCAGCACTTCGCCGTACACCTCGGCCAGTACCGCCACGCTGCTGATCATCAAAATCGCGTACACCACGGTCTGCCCGAGATGGCCGGCCGAGATGCGCCCCGCCATCACCGCCTGCGTGCCTTCATACAAACCCCAAAGCAGGGCGGCGAAGGTGGCGGTGATGATGAACGCCACCAAGCCGGCGCGCATGCGGGTGCGTTTGCGGGCCGTTTCGAAGGCGCGCTCGCTGGCTTGCGAAAAGCGATTCGCTTCCCCGTTCTCCTGGGTGTAGCTTTGCACCACCGGCACGGCGTTGAGCACCTCGGCGGCGATGGCGCTGGTGTCTGCCACGCGGTCTTGGCTGGCACGGCTGAGCTTGCGCACCCGGCGACCAAAATAAATGGCCGGCATCACCACCAACAGCAAAATGCCCAGCACCTGCATCATCACCACCGGATTGGTGGCCACAAGCATGACCATGGCGCCAATGCCCATCACCGTGCTGCGCAAGCCCATCGAAAAGCTCGAACCCACAACGGTTTGCACCACCGTGGTGTCGGTGGTGATGCGGCTGAGTACTTCGCCGGTTTGTGTGGTTTCAAAAAACTCAGGGCTTTGGCGAATCACGTGGCGGTATACCGCATTGCGCAGGTCGGCCGTGACCCGCTCGCCCAGCCAGGTCACCGTGTAGAAGCGCAGGGCTGAAAAAACACCCAGGGCCGCGCCCACGCCAAACAAGGCGAGAAAGTGCTCGCGCATCGCCATCAGGCGGTCGCCGGGTTGGGCACTCACCATGCCTTGATCCACCAAGCCGCGAAGGGCCAGGGGAAAGGCCAGAGTGGCCAAGGCCGCCATCACCAAAAAGACCAGTGCGGCGGCAATGCGCCAGCGGTAGGGGTGCAAAAAGGGCAGCAAGCCACTCAAGGCACGCCGCTGGGCGTCAGCGTTAGCCTTGGCGGCTGCTAGGTCTGCCGGATCGGCAGCTTGGGGGGCTTGGGGCAATATCGATTGCGATGATTGGGGCATGTGGTGTGGGGCAGAGCTGCGGGTGTGGTGCCAGTCTATGTGGAGCATGTGGCGGGAATACCAAGGCGTGGTGAAAGGTCTTTTAATTGCATTGACAATGATTGCCTAGGCAATTAAATTTATGCCTTTCATTTGCCTGAGCTTTATCCGCCATGCCGCACGCCAAGCAATCGTTCTATAACGCTGAAAACTACACCCGTGACGAAAGTGTGGGTTGGCTGCTGCGCAAGCTCAAACAGTCCATCGTTCAGCAAGCCGATTTGCAACTGCACCACGTGGGCCTCACCCACGCGCAGTGGGCCCCCTTGATCAATTTGCGACTGTGTGGGCCAAGGTCCACTGTGGCACTAGGCCGTGAATTGGGCACCGACGCCGGGGCATTGACCCGTTTGCTCGATCGACTGGAAGCCAAAAACCTGGTCAAACGCGAGCGCTGCAACGACGACCGCCGGGTGGTCACCGTGTCTCTCAGCGAAGAAGGCCGGCGCATCACCGCCGAACTGCCTGCTGTGCTGGCCGATGTGTACAACGCTCACCTCAAAGGATTTTCCGAGCAGGAGTGGCGCCTGTTGTTGAACCTCTTGCAACGAATGATTGACAACGGCGAGGCGCTGCGTGGAGCAGGCCCTGCCGCAACCCCCCAAGGCGAATAGCCTATTCAAGCCATGACGAAGCTGTATCCCAATACCTCAAACATCCCCCAAGGTCGGACCTTGCTTCCGCTCGCTGCGGCCCTGAGTGCTGCGCTGGCCTTGGCGGCGTGCGCGCCCATTCCGCAGCTCAAACCTGCGGCCCAGGCGATTGACGCCAGCCAACTGGGCCTGCCCGCTCAAACCAGCCCAGCGCCTTCGGAGCTGACCCGCGCGTCGGCGTGGTGGGTGGCGCTGCGCGACCCGCAGTTGGATACGATTATCCAGCGCACCTTGGCGCAATCCCCCAGCTTGGCTGCCGCCCGGGCGCGCATTGATCGGGCCGAGGCGCAAATTGAAAGCGCCAAGGCGGCCGACCGGGTCACCGTCGGCGCCGGGTTTGATGCCACGTATCAGCGCTTTCCTGAGCACAGCCTGTATCCGCCGCCTTATGGCGGCAGCCTGCGCACCATGTCCACCGTTCAGGGTGAAGTCCATTACGACTGGGACTTTTTTGGCCGTCATGCGGCGGAACTGAATATGGCCTTGGGCCAGGCCAAGGCCGGTGAGGCCGATCAAGCGGCGGCAGCGTTGATGCTGTCAGCTCAGGTGGCGCGTAGCTATCTGGCTCTGGGCCGCGTGCTGGCTCAGAAAACGCTGTTGACCCAGCAGATCAACGAGCGTGAAGAAGCGCTCAGCCTGGTGCGCCAACGCGTTGTAGCCGGTCTGGATAACGCGCAAGACAAGCGCACGGCCGAGTCGCCCCTGCCTGAATTGCGGCGTCAAGCCCTCGTGCTGGATGAACAAGCCGGTGCCCTGCGTCAAATGCTGGCAAGCCTGAGCGTGCAAGACGCCAGCGCCTTGCGCGAGCTGGCCCCCAAGCTGCCGCAAACCTTGCCCATGGCGGCGCAAGGTCCAGGCTTAGATCTGCTGGGGCGGCGCCCCGACGTGATCGCTGCGCGCTGGCGTGTGGAGGCCGCCGGCCATCAAGTGGCGCTGGCCCGCAGCCAGTTTTATCCCAACGTCAGCCTCAGCGCGTTTGCAGGCTACAGCGCCATCGGGCTGGACAAATTGCTGCAGGCCGGCAGCTTGCAGTACGGCTTGGGCCCATCGATTCGCTTGCCTTTGTTTGACACGGGCCGACTGAGTGCGCAGTTGCAAGGCTCCGCCGCGGAAGTGGACGCCGCCGTGGCCGCCTACAACGGCGCGGTGCTGGACGCGGTGCGCGACGCCAGCGACCAACTGCGCACCGTGCAATCGCTGCAGGAGCAACAGCGTGAGCAAGCCAATCTGCTGCAAAACGCACAGGCCAGCACCGAGTTGCAGACACAGCGTTTCAACGCTGGCTTGGGCAACAAATTGGCGGTGCTCAACGCACATGGTGCAGTTCTGCAGCAACAACGCATGGCGCTGGACTTGCAAGGCCAGTTGCTGGAGTCCCAGGTCAGCCTGGTGCGCGCCCTCGGGGGCGATTGGCACGAATGACCGTGCACGCACGCTGACCCACCCATCTCACAAATTCAACATCACATCGTCATGAGCGCATCTGAAATCAACAACGCCGCCGCCAAGTCAAACCGCAAGACTGCACTGACCGCGATCAGCATCGCCGTCATCCTGGGCCTGGGTGCTTACGGGGTCTACCATTGGATGGTGGGTAGCCGCGTCGAGCAAACCGACAACGCCTACGTCAACGCCAACGTCGTGCAAATTACCCCCCTCGTTGGCGGTACCGTGCGCGCGGTCAATGTCGACGACACCGACTTCGTCAAGGCCGGGCAGTCCTTGGTCAGCCTGGATCCGGCTGACACCCGCGTAGCGCTGGACCAAGCCGAGAGTCAGCTGGCCCAAACCGTTAGAGAAGTGCGCACCCTGTATGCAAACAATGCCACGCTGGAGTCGCAGATTCGCAGCCGGGAGGCCGATCTGACCCGTGCGCAAAGTGAGCTGCAGCGCCTGCAGGCTGACGTTCAACGCCGCCAGCCCTTGTTGAGCACCGGCGCCATCGGCAAAGAAGAGCTGGACCACGCCAACGCCCAAGTGGCAACCGGCAAGGCTGCCGTGGCCGCTGCGCAATCGGCCCTGCAAGCGGCGCAGGAGCAGCTGTCGTCGAACCAAGTGCTGACCGATGGCCTCCCAGTGGCCGACCACCCCAACGTGCAACGTGCAGCGGGCAAGCTGCGCGAGGCCTATCTGGCCCAACAGCGCACCGAGTTGCTGGCACCCGTGGACGGCTGGGTGGCACGCCGCTCGGTTCAGCTCGGCCAGCGCGTGGCCGCCGGCTCGCCGTTGATGGCGGTGGTGGGCTTGCAGCAAGCCTGGGTGGATGCCAACTTCAAGGAGGGGCAAGTCGCCCGCCTGCGCATCGGCCAACCGGCCAAGCTGGTTGCCGACGTTTATGGCAGCAAAGTTGAATTCCAGGGCAAAGTGGTGGGCTTGTCCGCCGGCACGGGTGCGGCCTTCGCGCTGCTGCCCGCGCAAAACGCCACCGGCAACTGGATCAAGGTGGTTCAGCGCGTGCCCGTGCGGATCGCGTTGGACCCGGCACAACTGGCGGCGCATCCCCTGCGTGTCGGCCTGTCGATGAACGTGAGCATCGATGTGCAAGACCAAAGCGGCGCCAGCCTGACCGGCGCCACGGCGCAAAGCGCTGGCGCCAGCAAGACCACCATCTACGACAAGGTGGATGCCGCTGCCGACGCAGACGTGGCCCGCATCATCAAGGCGAACCTGGGGCAGGCCAAGCCCATGGCCAAAGCCGCCCTCAAGAAGGCGCAGGGCTGAGCCATGAGCGCGCCTGCAACTGCGGAGTTTCCTCCGCCGCTGAAGGGCTCGGCCCTGGTGTTGGGCACCGTGGCCTTGTCGCTCGCCACCTTCATGAATGTGCTGGATTCATCCATTGCCAATGTGTCCTTGCCGGCCATTTCAGGCGATTTGGGCGTGAGCCCCGTGCAAGGCACCTGGGTGATCACGAGCTTCGGGGTGGCCAACGCCATCTCGGTGCCGTTGACTGGCTGGCTGACACAGCGCTTTGGCGCGGTGCGCCTGTTCACCACCAGTGTGCTGTTGTTTGTGTTGGCGTCGTGGCTGTGCGGATTCGCCCATTCGCTGGAGATGCTGGTGGCCTGCCGAGTGCTGCAAGGCTTGGTGGCCGGGCCGATGATTCCGCTCTCGCAAACGCTGCTGTTGGCCAGCTATCCGCGTGCCAAGGCGGGTACCGCGCTGGCGCTATGGGGCATGACCACGCTGGTGGCGCCGGTGGTCGGGCCGCTGCTGGGCGGCTGGATCACCGACAACGTCTCGTGGCCGTGGATTTTTTATATCAACGTGCCGGTGGGCTTGTTTGCGGCGTTTTTGACCTGGAGCATTTACCGCGAGCGAGAAACCGTGGTTCGCAAGCTTCCCATCGATGGTGTGGGCCTGGCCCTGCTGGTGATCTGGGTCGGTGCGCTGCAAATCATGCTGGACAAGGGCAAAGAGCTGGACTGGTTCGCCAGCCCTGAAATTGTGATTTTGTCAGTGACTGCGCTGGTGGGCTTCGCGCTGTTTGTCGCCTGGGAGTTGACCGACGAACATCCGGTGGTTGACCTGCGTTTGTTTGCGGGCCGCAACTTTTTGTTCGGTGCTGCCACCTTGTCGGTCGCGTATGGCCTGTTCTTCGGCAATGTGGTGTTGCTGCCCTTGTGGCTGCAGCAGTACATGGGATACACCGCGACAGACGCCGGCATGGCCTTGGCACCGGTCGGCCTGCTGGCGATTTTGCTGTCGCCGGTGGCGGGCAAAAACGTGGCCCGTTTCGACCCTCGCAAGATGGCCAGCTTTGCCTTTGTGATGTTCACGCTGGTGCTGGGCATGCGTGCCAACTTCACCACGCAAACAGACTTCGGCACCATCATGATTCCGACCCTGCTGCAGGGCGCGGCGCTGGCGTTTTTCTTCATCCCCTTGACGACGATCACGCTCAGCGGCATTCCGCCTGAGCGGTTGCCCGCGGCGGCAGGTTTGTCGAATTTTGTGCGGATCACAGCGGGCGCCATGGGCACGTCCATTGCAACCACGCTGTGGGAGAACCGCGCTGCCCTGCACCATCAACACATGGTGGAGCAACTGAGCCTGGGCAACCCGGTGGCCGGTGAAACGATCTCGAACTTGACCAGCTTGGGCTTGAGCTCGCAGCAGGCCTGGGCTCAGATCAATCGCTTGATCGACCAGCAAGCCTTCACACGGGGTGCGGACGACATCTTTTTGGCCTCTGCCGTGATTTTCATTGGCTTGATCGGTGCCATCTGGCTGACCCGACGACCGCCGCGCATCGCCGGGGCTGCGCCGGTGGATGCGGGTGGCGCGCACTGAGGGCGCTTGAAAAATGAAAAGCGGGCTGCATGAAAAGCAGCCCGCTTTTATATTGCCAACTTGTCTTATGGCGCCGACAGCGCCGCGCGCAGCGCGAGCAGATAGCTGTCCGCGCCAAAGCCGCAAATTTGGCCTTTGACGATGTCGGCAAAAACGGAGTGGTGGCGAAAGGCTTCGCGCGCATGGATGTTGGACAGGTGCAGTTCCACCACCGGGCAGGTCAGCATTGCCAAGGCGTCCCGGATGCCGTAGCTGTAGTGCGTCCAGGCGCCCGCGTTGATCAACACTGCGTCCACCTGGTCGACAAAACCTTGGTGGATGCGCTCGACCATGGCCCCTTCGGCATTGGTTTGAAAGCTTTGGATCTCGGCACCCAACTCTCGGCCCAGTGCTTGCAGACGGGCGTCAATCTCGGCCAGCGTGACGGTGCCGTATTGGGCCGGGTCGCGTTGGCCGAACATATTGTGGTTGATGCCGTGCAGCATCAAAACGGTCTTGGCCGAAACCTTCATGGCGCTGTCTCGTCCGCGTAGCGGATCTGCGAAACGTTGCGCAGTTGTTCCGGTGTGGCTGTGCCGAAGCCGAAGAATTCAAGATAGGCGGGAATCATCTCGAACAACATGTCGGTGCCCTGCTGGATCGGGCAGCCTTTGGCCTGAGCCAGGGCCAGCATGGGTGTGATGGCTTGGCGCATCACCACCTCGCCCACCAAGGTGGCGGGCGAAACCCGGTCCATGTCGAAGGGCAGGGGGTCACCCTCTTTCATGCCCAGCGGCGTGGCGTTGACGATCAAATCAAAGCCTGCGGGGTCGTTGGAGCCGGTGCGGGTGCGCAGTTGGGGGTAGTGCGAGTTCAGGCGTTGGGCCAAGGCTTCGGAAGAGGGCTGATGATGATCGAACAAGGCCAACTCCGCCACACCGGCCGCCGCCAAGGACGCCGCAATCGCCGAGCCCACGCCGCCATTGCCTGACACCAGCACGCGCCGCCCGATCAGCGCAAAGCCCTTGCGCTGCAGGCCTCGCACAAAGCCCGCGCCGTCGAACTGGTCGCCCAACAGGCTGCCATCAGGGCGCAGCAGGATGGCGTTGCACGCGCCGGCCACCTGGGCCGTGGGGGTGAGTTCGTCCACCAGACTCAGGGTGCTGACCTTGTGGGGCATGGTCACCAGGGCGCCACGCCAATTGCTTAGGCGGCGCAGCACCTGCACGGTGGCGGCATAGTCCTCGGGCTTCACGCCCATGGGCACCACGACAGCGTCGATGCCTTCCTGCTCGAACCAGGGGTTGTAAATCATCGGCGCCTTGAATCCCTCGGTGGGATAGCCCAGGTGCGTGATAAGTTGAGTCTTGCCGTTGATCACAAAATTGTCCTTTCTCCTTTTCCCACCCCAAGTGAATTCAGGTGAACATCTTGGAGCCGTTGGCGGACACCACCGACTGCGTGCGCAGGCGCCGGTACTCTTGCTCAGACACAGGTACGGCCATGGGCTTGCCCAATTCGCTCATGCGCACCCGGAAGGTCTCTCGCGCACTCCAGGCCGCCAAGGCCGCCACCGCTGTAATGGCCAGGGTCATGGAGCCGATCAACACGGGGATGTTGTTGGCGCCGGGAGGGGCAACGCTGGCAAACAGTGCCGGCAGCATGGCGGTGATCATGGTGCCGAGATTCTGCGAAATTGCCATCGCCGAGACCCGGGTGCGGGTGGGAAACAACTCGGGATAGAAGCTCGGGAAGGTGGCGTTGTAGCCCTGATAGACCAGGCCCCACATCAGCAGAGACATCACAATCGCCAGCGGCACGTTCTTGATGCTGATGGCGTACAAATAGGCAAACGACAGCAGGCCCGAACCCAGGGCGCCCGCAATGATCAAGGGGCGGCGGCCAATCTTGTCAGAGAGATTGCCGACAAAAGGAATCACCAGCACGGCCAGGCAATTGCCCAGTACGGGGATCCACAAATAAACCGCCTTGTCGAAGCCGATGCCATAGCCGGGCTGCACCGCAAACGCCGCGCCAAAGATGGTGGTGACCACGGGGATCACATTCATCAAGGCCATGCAGATCACGCGCAGCATATCGGGCCAGCTTTCGCTAATGGCCTGAACCATCGGCGCTTTGGGCACTTGGCCTTTGTTGTCGGCCTCGGTGAAGGCGGGCGTCTCATCCACTTCGCGCCGGATGTAATAGCCCGCAATGATCACGACAAAGCTGAGCAAAAAGGGAATGCGCCAACCCCAGGTGTTGAAGTCTTCTTTGGGCAGCCAGGCGGCCAAGGGCAAGAACACCGCAGCGGCCAGAATCTGCCCGGCCTGCACACCTTGCAGGGTGAAGCTGGCGAAGAAGCCGCGTCGGCCAAAGGGCGCATGTTCCAGAATCATGGAGCTGGCACCGGAGATTTCACCCGCCACCGCAAAGCCCTGGATCAAGCGCAGCACCACCAGCAAGATGGGGGCGAGCACGCCGACCTGGCCATAGGTGGGCAACATGCCGACCGCCATGGTCGACAAGCCCATCAGGAACATGCAAAGAATCAGCACCTGCTTGCGGCCATGGGTGTCACCCCAATGACCCAGCACCATCGCGCCTATGGGGCGCGCTACATAGCCTACGCCGTAGGTGGCCAGTGAGGCGACGATGGCGATCTTGGGGTCGGTGGACGGAAAGAACAGCTGAGGAAAAACCAGCGATGCGGCGGTCGCGTAGATGAAAAAGTCGTAGTACTCCAGCACCGAGCCGATCCAGCCACTGGCGGTGGCTTTCTTGGCTTGGCGACTGGCCCCGATTTTCGGGGTGTGGGTAATGCTCATGGAATGTCTCCTGTGGTTGTTCTATCAAAGTTCATGGGCTTGTGGGCCTGGATTTCAGTTCATGGCGCGCAAGCGCATGGCGCCGGGCAAGGGCACCGTGCGGTGCAGCACCGTTTCGGCCAGCCAGAGCGCGCTGGCCTGGGCGCGTTGCGCCACAAAGGGCAGCGGCAACTGCTGGTAGTCGTCATTGAAAACCTCAAAGCTGTAGTCGCCGCGGTAACCCAGCGAATCGAGCTTTCTCACCAGCGTGCTGAGCGCCTCGCTGTGCACGCCTTCGCCGGGAAAGACCCGGAAATGTCGGGCCGTGTCGCGGCGCTCTTCAGGGGTGCGGGTTTCTTGCCACATGAAGTCGGCGAGTTGCACCAGAAAAATCTTGTCCGGGTCGATAAAGTCCAGCCGATCGAGTGCGGTGTTGGTGGCGAAGATGTGATACGAATCAACGCCCAGGCCGAGGTTGGGAAAGTCTGCCCGCTCGACCAATTCCCAGGCGGCGTGCACCTCGTTGATATGGCGTCCCCAAGACAAGCCCTCATACGCCACCTTGATGCCATGCGGCAAGGCCAGCATGGCCAGTTTGCGCAGGTCTCGCACGATGGCGTTGCCGTCGCCGCTGGCGTGCTGGGAGGTGCTGCTGCAAGCCAGCAAGACCTTGGCGCCCAAGGCGCTGGCCAGGGTAATCATCTGCTTCGCGATGTCCACCTTGTAGTCGTGCAGATGGCCTCCCAGGCCTTCAAAGTCACGCAGCACCTGAAAGCCAGTGACGCGCAGCCCGCTGGCCCGCACCAAGTTCACGGCGGTATCCACGCCTTGGGGGTGGCCCACGATATCGCGTGCGGCCAGCATGATCTGGCTGAACCCGGCCTGTTTGACTGCGGCCAGCTTGGCTTCCAGCGGGCCTGCCAAGGTGATGGTGTCCATGCCGAAATCACCGATATGGGACGAAAACTGCGGCACTTTATTGAATGGGCGCATGCGTATCTCCGGGGTCAACGGGGGTCACGCACCAGCTCAAAGCTGGGGCCTTGATCGCTGGGGCAGGTCAGGGCGCCGCGCGCGCCGCTGCGCACGCCGGAGGCAGACTCCACAAAATCCACCCCGCGCGACTTCAAGGCCGCAACGGCCGCGAGCACATCGGCCGAGCCAAAGGCGATCCGCTGCAGGTACTCGGCGCCGTCGAGCTCGGCGGTGTCCGGCTCCGGTTCGATCAGTTGCCAATAGATCGTGCCGCAAGGGCTGGCAAGAATGCAGCCGCGGGACAGCACGCCAAACGACAGCTCGGCCGACAGCTCGGAGAAGCCCAGCAGTTCGCCGTAAAAACTCACCCAGTCCGCCATGCGGTCCAGGCCGATGTACTGCACCAGACCGAATAGATGCAGGCCACACAGCGCCGGCGGGCGCGGATCGACACCGGGGATCGGCACAAAGTCCACGTCATAGATGGAGAAGACCTCATGCCGATCGACAAAATAGATGCGGCTTGCGCCAACGCCGTGAATGGCCGGAATGTTCAGCTCCATGACCTCCACACGGCTCGGCACGGCCCAGGCACCTAACTCCAACACTCTGCGGTACGCACTAGCGGCATCGCGCACCCGAAAGGCCACCGCAGTGATGACGGCCTTGGCCGCCAGCGGCGGGTCGTCGGGCTCGCGGTGCGCGTTGATGATGATGTTCATATCACCCTGCCGGTACAGCATCACCTCACGCGAGCGATGGCGGGCGACGGGCCGAAAGCCTAGTTTCTCCAGGCTCTGACCCAAGGTCTGCGGCTTGGTGGTGGCATATTCGATGAACTCAATGCCTTGCAAGGCCAGCGGGTTGGACAGTGCGCCAAAGGCTTCGCGTTCAGTGGAATGGGTCATGGCAGGGGTCCGTCAGGGGTTGGCGAGAAGGGCTTCAGAAACGATGGACGATGCCCAGGTGGAAGCCGTCGATGGTCCGGCCGTTGATGTCCACGGGGCTGGTGAAGGTGGTCTTTAAACCCGCTGAGCCTGCTGGGCGCCAGCCGCCATTCGTGTCGTTGCGAATCGTCTCCACCATGGCATGCACGGTGGTGCGTTTGGAAAAGTCGTAATACGCCGCAATGGAGCCACCATTGGCGCCCCGCCCACGGCCCGACTGGTCTTCAATCTGCCCCCACAGCGCGCCGACACGCAACTGGTCACTCAGCCGGTAGTCCGCCGAAACCTGCTTGATCACGTAGAAGTTGTTCAGGTCCGCATTGGTACCGGCATTGAGGCCACCCACGTTGCCGAGAATGGTGGTGCCGTTGTTGCTGGTGGCGTTGGAGGTGTTGTTATTGCTGCGCACATAGGCCAGGTAGACGGTGCCCTTGCCGTAGAGCCAGTTGAAATAGAGGTTGTCATAAACCACGTCTTTGTTGACCGGCGCACCCGCGAGCGGGCGACCGTGCAGCGTCATATAGCCGGCGCGGTAGTCCCCGTGGATGTAGTCGATGGCGGCTTGGTACACGATCGAGCTGCTGCTGCCGCTTACCTCTGGCAATGACACATGGCCCTCAAACTGGAAGTCGCCCACACGCGGCGAGATGTAGGAGAGGTCGTTGTCATAGCGCGAAGGCGTGCCGAACACATTGACCATAGAGCCCAGGGTGCGGGCGTTGTGGTCGATATAGCCGCCGCGGGCAAAGATTGGCCCGTTCTGGCGGCCCAGGCGCACCTCGCCCCAGCTGTCGGCCAAACCCACCCAGGCCTGGCGGTCAAAAGAGCGGGTGGTGTCGGCCTGCGTGCCGGTGTCGGCGCTCAAACCCATCTCCAACTGAAATTTGGCGGCCAGGCCGCCCCCCAAATCCTCCGTGCCACGAAAGCCCAGGCGGCTGCGCAGCAAGGCGCCGTCTTCCAAGGCCTTGACCTTCGCGCCCGAACTGCTGGTCATGTAGTTCAGGTACTGGTCAATCGAGCCATAAATGGTGACGCTGGAGCTCTCGGCCTGAGCCGCAAACGTGGCTGCGAGCGCGCAGGTGGCACCCATCAGCTTGAAGGAAATGGACATATCGGTCTCCTGTTGTAGTCGTTGGAAAGGATGCTTTGCAACCTGAACCGAACGATAGGCACGGCTCACGTGCGCAACAAGCCATGCCTCAATGGTTTGCGCGATAATCGCGCGATTGGCGCGATCTTGCGGCGAACCTCGGGATAGTCCCTGGGCGGCCTGCACAGGCCAGGAGCTTCCATGGAGATTCAACGTCGCGACGTCATTGATGGC
The DNA here is from genome assembly GCF_028595305.1 of Roseateles koreensis. Taxonomy (GTDB): domain Bacteria; phylum Pseudomonadota; class Gammaproteobacteria; order Burkholderiales; family Burkholderiaceae_C; genus Paucibacter_A; species Paucibacter_A koreensis. The sequence goes on from NZ_JAQQXS010000006.1 coordinate 228,036, forward strand.
TTGGGCAAGGGCTTGCAAATCATTGAAGCTTTTGACGAAGACCATCCCCGCCTGACCGCCTCTGAAGCGGCCGAACGCGTCGGCATCACCCGCACCGCCGCGCGCCGTTATCTGCTGAGCCTGGTGCATTTCGGCTACGCCTTGAGTGACGGCAAGCGCTTTTGGCTGTCACCCCGTGTGCTGCGCCTGGGGCAAAGCTATTTGAACGCCGGCCGCATGCCGCGCCTGGTGCAGCCCTTTTTACAAAGGCTTTCAGCTGAATGTCAGGAGAACTTCAACTTCAGCGTGCTTGATGGGCATGAGGTGGTCTACGTGGTGCGCAGCAACAACCCCCGCATGATCTCCATCGGCTTTCAAGTGGGTGCGCGCCTGCCCGCCCATGTGGTGACGCCTGGCTTGGCCATACTCTCGACCATGTCCGATGCCTGGCTGGAGGAGTGGATCAAGAATCATGAATTCAGCGCCTTCACGCCCAATAGCGTCAGCACCCCCGCGGAATTTCTGCGCAGTGTGCACGCGGCCAGGGCTTTGGGCTTTTGGGTGACTGAGCAGCAATTCACCATGGGCTTGCGTGGCATTGCCATGGCCGTCAAGGACCGCAAGGGCAATTGCCTGGGTGCTATCGGCACCACCTTGCCCATGCAGCCACTGACACGGGAAGAAAGCATCGACCGGATGGTGCCGCGGCTGAGCGATGTGGTGCAGCTCTTGCGGGAAATTTTGTGAAACAGCGCTGGCGGCTGATCCCGCCACGCATTTTGCGTGGTCACCAGTGTCATTAGCTTGTGGGTAAATTGGGCCAACTTCCGGTAACTTTTGCCTTCTGGCAGTGGCACTGCGTCGGCACGATGAAAGGCATGATGCAATTGCCGTTCTGCAATGATGGAGGCTGATGGGGATGCGTGACGAGTTGGACCTCCCGCGCGGGCTGGCGGCCCTGAACAATGGCGTGCAGCGTCTGGGGCGTTGGCCCGCACTGGTGATTTTTTGCCTGGTGCTCGTCCTGGTGTCGGTGGGTTTGTCGCAACTGGTCATCTCCCTGCTGGGGCGGGGTGATCGTGCCATCGCTTCGTTGTGCGCTGGCGTTTGCGCGCTTGTTTTAGGGGCGGGGTTTGGGCATGCCTTCCTGGCCTTGCTCGACTTCAGCGGTCGCTCCTTCAACCAGTTGCGCCGCAACGCCACCTTGGATCCGCACACAGGGGTGTTCAACCGGCGCTATTTTTTGAGCTTGGCCGAGCGTGAATGTTCGCTCGCCCGGCGGCACCGCACAGATTGCGCGCTGGTTCTGCTGAAGGTGGACTCGATGCGCAAGGTCATCGATTTATTTGGTCAAACTTGCGCTGAAATACTCATGCGCCAAATCGCGGAGGCGAGTGAAGAAATTCTTCGTCAGGGCGATATGCTGGCGCGCCAAAGTTTTGACGAATTCATCCTGCTGCTGCCACATACAGACCCCCTGGGCGCGGTAGACGTGGCCAATCGCATTCGAGAGCGGGTTGAACGGCTGGACTTCGCCTGGAACAGTCACCATATGCCCGTCAGTGCCAGTTTGGGTGTGGGCACTTTACAGCCCAGTCACTTGACCTTGGCCCAGCTGATTGGTGACACCCAGATTGCCTTGGACATGGCCTTGAGCGCAGGGCGCAACTGCGTGCGCACTCGCCTGCCAACGATTTGACTTTCACCGCTCGGTCTGGGGCTGCGCCATTGCGGAGTCACGCCTTCAGCAGGCGCTGAAGGGCGGCCAGGGTATAGAGCTGGGCCTGCGGGTCGTCGCAAGCAATCACCTGGCGTTGCGGCATGCTGCGCAGCCAGGTCAATTGCCGTTTGGCGAGTTGCCGCGTGGCGGCACTGCCGCGCTCTTGGAGTTGGGAGAAGTCGCCGCTGTCCAAGGCCTCCCAGGTTTGGCGGTAGCCGACACAGCGCATGGAGGGCAAGTCGGGGTTCAAATCGCCGCGTGCGCGCAGGTGGCGCACTTCGTCGATGAGGCCGGCCTCCAGCATATGGGCGAATCGCAGGCCCAGGCGCTCATGCAACCAGCCGCGGTGCGTGGGTTCCAGCGAAATCAAGGGCCAGTCCACCCCTTCGCTGCGCGTGAGGTGTAACTCGCTCATGGGGCGGCCCGCTAACTCGCACACCTCCAACGCACGCTGAATGCGTTGCGAATCGCCTGGCGCCAAACGCGCTGCCGTGACGGGGTCGAGCCGAGCCAGTTCAGCATGCATGGCGGGCCAGCCGATTTGTGCCGCTCGGGCGTCCAGGCGCAGCCGCAAGGCTTCGTCGGCGGGCGGCATATCGCTCAGGCCCTCAAACAAGGCTTTGAAGTACAGCATGGTGCCGCCCACCAGCAAAGGCAACCGGCCCCGGGACATGATTTGCTGCGCCAACTCACGCGCCGCCAAGACGAACTGCGCTGCCGAGTACGCAGCGGTGGGCTCGATGATGTCGATCAAGTGGTGAGGCACCGCCGCCAACTCAGCCGCGTTGGGCTTGGCGGTGCCGATGTCCATGCCGCGGTACACCAGCGCCGAATCAACGCTGATGATTTCCACCGGCAGCACCTCGGCTATCGCCAGGGCGCACGCCGTCTTGCCGCTACCCGTGGGGCCAGCAAGGCAGATGGGGGTTGTGAAAGAAGGGGGCATGGCTTGCGCAATGATGCGGTAAGGCGGCGACGCGGCGACGCGGGGTGATCAACACACTGCTGCGAGTCGCTCAGCGACTCGCAGCAGCGGGGCGGGGACTCAATCGAATCGCTCCCACGCACTCAAGAAGCGCCATTGCCCGGCAGGCAGGTGGCCCAGGTTGATGCGACCAATGCGCACCCGTTTGAGCCCCACCACTTTGAGCCCCACTTGCTCGCACATGCGGCGAATCTGGCGCTTGCGGCCCTCGCGCAGCACGAATCGCAACTGATCCTCGTTTTGCCAGCTGACCTTGGCGGGTTTCAATTGGACGCCGTCCAACTCGAGGCCATGGTTGAGCAAGGCGAGGTCGGCATCGGGCAAACGCCCGGTTTCGCTCTTCACGCCGTCACGGCCGTGGTATTCCACCCGCACCAGGTACTCTTTTTCAATGGTCGAATCTTCACCGATCAGCAATTTGGCAATGCGGCCATCTTGCGTCAGCACCAGCAGGCCGGTCGAGTCAATGTCCAGGCGGCCCGCAGGCGCCAGACCGCGGCTGTGGCCGATGTGGTACTTGATGCCCGAGGGATCTTCAGACCAATGGTTTTCAGACTTCACCAGCACTGACGCGTTTTCGTAGCCGTCTTCGGCTTGGCCGGATACATAGCCCATCGGCTTGTGCAGCAGAATCGTGACGCGCTTGGCTTGCTCTTTATTGGCAAGCGGATCGATCTCGATCTTGGCGTCCGGGCTGACCCGCTGGCCCAAAACAGCTAACTTACCATCAACGCGTACCCAGCCGGCTGCAATCCACTCGTCTGCTTCGCGCCGCGAGGCCATGCCCAGCAAACCCATTTGCTTGGACAGGCGCAGGCCCTCGCTGTTGGCGTCGCCATGATGGGCGCGGTCATCGTCTTCACCGTCGTGGTCATCTTCATCGCCCAGTTGGCGGCGCAATTTGGCGGCGGCTTCGCGCAGATAGTCGGGCAGCTTTTCACCGGCACGCTCAGCGGCACTGGGGCCACGCGATGCGCCAGCAGCGGGGCCGGCGGACTGAAAGTGCGGGCGGGCAGGGCGGCTATCGCTGTGAGGGCCGCTGCGGCGCGCCTCATTGAAACGAGGGCCATCTTGGCGGGGGCCATCGGTGCGCGGGCCGCTGGCGCGACGTTGGTCTTGCCGCTGATCGCGATGGCCGTCTCGGCGCGCGTCAAACGGCGCGTTCTGCGCCGAGCGAGCGTCGCCCCGTGGCGCAAAGCCGGTGCGCGAATCCCGTGCATCACCGCCATCGCGCGAGTCCCAATGGCCTCGGTTGTCGCGTGGATCGCGTGGATCGCGCGCGTCTTGTCGTGGCTGCGAAAAACCCTGGCCGTCAGCGCGTCCGGCATAACGGTTATCCCGCACAGGCGCGCCAGCACGGCGTGGGTCGTACCGGTTATCGGCGCGATGGTCATGGCGCGGCCCACCCTGAGGGCCGCTGCGGCGGTCTTCGTAACGAGGTGCCTCGTCGCGGCGGGCAGGGCCTGAGTGACGGGTATCGCGTGAATCGCGGCTGTCTCGGCTATCGCGCCCCGAGAAAGCACCTTGCGGCCCGCGTGACTCGTAGCCGGGGCGGCCGTCACGTGCGCCGCCTTGGCCCTGACCGGCGTCACGGCGTGGTCCGCGGGCATCGCCGTAACTACCCGAGCGATCTTGCCAGCCTTCGCCCCCGTCCCGGCGTGCCGGGCGGTGGTCGTCAAATCGGGGGGCTTCATCTCGTCCACCGCCGGCACCACCACCACCACTGCCGTGGCGCGGTGCATGGCGTGGGCCGCCGTGTACTTGCTGACCTCGTGGGCCGCCAGGTGCGTGCGGGCCTCGCGGGCCGCCATGTGTGTGCGGGCCTCGCGGGCCCTCAGAGCGATCTGGCCCACGCGCGGGGCTGCGGTCACCGGGCCTGGCGCGGCCTTGCTCGTACTGGGCCTGGCGTTCTTGCCGCTCGGCTTGAACACGCTCCAGGCTTTGGCGCGGGCGAGACAGTCCTTTGCCTCGAATGGGCGCGCGGCGTTCGCCGTCCGCATTGCGATTGCTGGAACCGGGTGGGCCTGCATTCTTCTTTTTATTCAATTTCAAAGTGGCCATGACGCCTCCGGGGTTTCCATCAAAAAATCAAGCGAACGGTTGAACTCGGCCAGGGCCGGGTTCAACGTCCGCGCAAGAAAAGGGCATCCAACTCGCGCATCGTCAATTGGCGCCAAGTAGGGCGGCCGTGATTGCATTGATCGGCGCGCTCCGTCCGTTCCATGTCGCGCAGCAGTGCGTTCATCTCGTCCAGGTTCAGCTGACGATTGGCGCGCACCGCACCGTGGCAGGCCATGGTGGCCAATATTTCATGCTGCGCGCGCTCGATGGCATGACTGGCATCGAACTGCGACAACTCCGCCAGCACGTGGCGTACCAAGTCAACCACATCGCCACCCGCAAGTGCGGCCGGCCGTGCCCGCACCGCCAGCACTTTGGCGGACAGGGGCGCAACATCCAAGCCCAAACGGGTGAGTGTGGCGCTGTGGGCTTCAGCCGTTGCAATTTCTTGGGCGGTCGCCGCAAACGTGACCGGAATCAACAGCGGTTGGGACTCAATGTCAGCGGCGCCCAGGCTAGCTTTCAGCCGCTCGTACACCACGCGTTCATGCGCCGCGTGCATGTCAACGATCACGAGCCCTAGCGCATTTTCCGCCAGCACGTACACGCCCTGAATCTGCGCGATGGCACGACCCAGTGGCCAAGCGTGGTCGGGCAAGGCGCTTGCGCCATCCCGCCGGGGCTGCGCTGACGACAAGGCGCCCACCGCAGAGCCAGGATTCGGCTGCGGTCGCGCAAAGTCTTGTCCGCCGTACAAGGTGGCAACTTCAGCGAGGCCCAGTTGCGCCTGCTGGCTGTTGTGAATGGGCGCACGCCACGCAAAATCACCGGCAGGAGCGCGCGTGCCGTAGTCGGGTGCCTCGGGTTCGCCAGCGGCGTGCGCACCAAACCAGGCGGGCGGGTTACCGGGGGAGGGCCGCACGCCCGGCACATTGGCGGCAGCGTTTTGAGCCACCAGTACATCGGCGCCGGCGCGCCCATCGCTCACGCCAGCAGGTGCCGTCTCGCGACTGCGCGACAGGGCCAGCGCGTCTTGCACGGCGTAGCGCACCTTTTGATGCACCTCACGACCATCCCGAAAGCGCACTTCGATCTTGGTGGGATGGACATTCACATCCACCCGGTCGGGGGCGATCTCGATGAACAGCACGTAGCAGGGCTGCCGGTGGCCGTGCAGCACATCTTCATAGGCGGCCCGAATGCCGTGTGCGATCAGTTTGTCGCGCACATAACGGCCATTCACATAGACGTACTGCATGTCTGCGCGGCTGCGGGCTGCTTCGGGCAAACCGGCCCGGCCGTAGATTCGCAAGGGCCCGGACTCGGCATACACAGGCCGGCTTTCCGCCATGAAGGCGTCGCCCAGGACGTCTTTGAGGCGGGTGTCTGAATTGGCTTGGCGCCATTGCTCCACCAATTTGCCTTCGTGCCAGACGGTGAAGCCCACATCGGGGCGGGCCAAGGCGTGGCGGCGCACTGACTCGACACAGTGCGCCAACTCCGTCGCGTCGGTTTTCAGAAATTTTCGGCGCGCCGGCGTGCTGAAAAACAGCTCCCGAACCTCGACGCTGGTGCCTCGTGACCGCGCCGCAGGCTGCAGTTCGCCCGAGCGTGCATCCAGGCGATGCGCATGGAGTGCGCCCTCGAAACGGCTGGAAACCGCCATTTCAGCCACCGAAGAAATGGCCGCCAGCGCCTCGCCACGAAAGCCCATGGTGTGCACCGATTCCAGTTCATCCAAGCTGCGGATCTTGCTGGTGGCGTGGCGTTTCAAGGCCAGGGGCAATTCTTCAAGCGGAATGCCCAGGCCGTCATCTTCCACCGCAATGGCGCGCACGCCGCCAGCCATCAATTTGACTTGAATCTGCGAGGCGCCTGCGTCCAGCGCGTTGTCCACCAATTCGCGCACCACCGATGCGGGACGCTCCACCACTTCGCCTGCGGCGATCTGACTGATTAGTTCATCGGGGAGTTCGCGGATGGAACGCCGCTGCGGCACGGCGCCAGCGACTTCGGAAACGGCGGAAAAGGAAACATCCATCTGGCTATTGTAAGAACCTCACAGCGGTTTCCGTCGGTGGATGGTCATCGTCAACAGCCATAATCCGCCGCCATGGAACTCATCAGCTTTCTCATCGACTTCATCGTCCACGTGGATCGGCACATTGCCGACTTTGTTCAGGCCTATGGCATTTGGGTGTACGCCCTGCTGTTTCTGATCATTTTTGTGGAAACAGGCCTGGTGGTGATGCCGATTTTGCCGGGGGACTCGCTGCTGTTCGTCGTCGGCGCCTTGTGCGGCGCCGGCTTGATGAATCTGCCACTGTCCCTGGGCTTGTTGCTGCTGGCCGCCGTGCTGGGCGACCAATGCAACTACTTGCTGGGCCGTCATTTTGGTCCCAAGGTATTCAGGTGGGAACAGTCGAGGTTGTTCAACAAACGCGCCTTTGACACCGCGCACGAGTTTTACGAGCGCCATGGCGGCATCACCATCGTGATTGCTCGCTTCATGCCTTTTGTGCGCACCTTCGCGCCCTTTGTGGCGGGTGTTGCAGCCATGGACCGAAAAAAGTTCAGCAGCTACAACATCGGCGGCGCGGTCCTGTGGGTGGGGGCCATCACGATCACGGGTTATCTGTTTGGCAATATCTCCTGGGTCAAAGGCAATCTGGAGAAAATCATCTGGGCCATGATCATCGTGCCGGGGTTGATCGCGATTGTTGGCGGCTGGCGGGCGAGCAAGAAAAAGCAAGCGGGCTGAGCGGCGTCTCAGGCTGCATCAAGTCAGCGGGCGATGCCTCGACAGCGGCGGGTTTTTGGCGAAGTAACGGGCAATGCCCGTGGCAAGTGCCGCCACCAGCTTGTTCTGGTAGTCCGGATCACGAAGCTTGGTTTCCTCCTCCGGGTTGGAGATGAAGGCCGTTTCCACCAGGATGGACGGCACATCTGGCGCTTTCAGCACCGCGAAGCCGGCTTGCTCGACCGCCCGTTTGTGCAAATTGCCGACGCGCCCCATTTGCCCCAAAACCTCTGAGCCCAGCTTGAGGCTGTCTTTGATCTGCGCGGCCGTGCTCATGTCCAGCAGCGCCTTCAACACGTTGGCGTCTTTCACGGCGCCGGTGTTGATGTTGGCGCCGCCCACCAGGTCGGCCGCGTTTTCTTTATTGGCTATCCAACGGGCGGTTTGGCTGCTGGCGGCCCCGTCGCTCAGTGCAAATACGGAGGCGCCGCGCGCCGCAGGCGTCACAAAGGCGTCGGCATGAATCGACACAAACAGGTCCGCTTGAACGCGGCGGGCCTTGCGCACCCGCTCCTGCAAGGGCACGAAAAAGTCAGCATCGCGGGTCAGCATGACGCGGATGTTAGGGTTGGCGTTGAGCCGGTCGCGCAGCTGTAGCGCCACTTCCAGCACCACGTCCTTTTCCCGCAGGCCTGAGGGGCCGATGGCCCCCGGGTCTTCGCCGCCATGGCCAGGGTCCAGGGCGATCACGATGAGGCGGTCCAATTTGGCCTGCGCCAAGCTGATTTCCGCTGCCGTAGGCACGGCAGGAACCGGCAAGGGCGGCACCGGCACGGGGGTCTGTTGCGAAGAGGGCAGGGGGTTTTTCGACGCAGCCGATGGTCCAGCCGCACTCGCTGCTGCGGTTACCGCCGCGTTGCCGCCTCCAGGCAGGGCTGCATTCGGCTTCGATACCGATACCGAAACCTGCGGTGGCGGCGCTGGCGCGGCCACGACCGAGCGTGGCTTGTCGATGCGTGCAATCAACTCGCCCAGGGCGTCTTGCACCGACTTCGCGGCTTCTGACTCGGCCTTTTCTTTTTCTCGAATCAGGGCCAGCAGGGGATCCGCTTCAACTTTGGGATAGAGGTCAAACACCAGCCGGTGCTGGTAGGCCGCCACAGGCGCCAGCGTGAAGATTTGCGGCGCCGCTGCCTGCTTCAAATCCAGCACGATGCGCACCACCCGCGGGCGGTTTTGACCCACGCGAACGCCCGCGATGAAGGGATCATCCGGTTTGACCTTGCCCAGCAACTCACGCAAACCGGCGCTGAGTTCAAGGCCTTCGATATCGATCACCAGCCTGTCGGGGCCCTCCACCAAAAAGTGCTGCGCCACCAAGGGCTTGTCAGACTCCAGCGTGACCCGCGTGTATTCATCAGCCGGCCAAACCCGAACCGCGACGATATTGATATTGCCACTCGTGGGGGCGCTGGCCGCAGGGCCGGCGCTTGATGCCGCCTTGACGGCGGGTTGGGCCACCGCGACCGGTGTAGCAAGCGGTTTGGCGCGAGGGGCCAGGCTGCCATCCCCGGCGACCTTGCTGTTCTTGCTGGTAGGTGTAGCAACTGCCTGGCTGGTGCGCAACACCAAGACCAAGCTCCCCATGGTTTTCAGCGCCAAACGACGCTGGGCGACGCCGGCCGCCGTGCAAGTTTTGCGGCTCAAGCCAAGCCCCCTATCAGTCGGTTCAAAAGCTCGACGCCGGGGGCTGTTCCCGCGTGCAGTTTGACTTGCCGGCTGTCGTCGTCTGCTACTTCAATGCAAATTTGCAGGTCAGGCAGGGGAAGCATGCCCGCCGCCTTTTCGGGCCATTCACTGAGCTTAAGGCCGGGGGCCGCAAACACATCGCGAAAGCCTGCGTCTTCCCACTCCCTGGGATCATCGAAACGGTAAAAATCGAAATGGCTGACCAGCGCAGCGCCGTGATTCGCATCTAGCGCATAACTCTCCATCACGGCGTAACTTGGGCTTTTGATGCGGCCTTGCACACCCAGTGCGCGCAGCAGGTGTCGCACCAGGCTGGTTTTGCCTGCGCCCAGGGTGCCGTGCAGCTCAATGCTGGCATTCATCAGTGAGGGATGTTGCACCAAGACCCGGGCCCATTGCTCGCAAAAGGCCTGGGTTGCGGCCTCATCGGGCCAGTGCTGAAGGCGGGTTTCTAGAATGCGCAAATGACGCAAGCTCCACGAACGTTGAATGAAAGAGATGGCCTAGCCCTGCTGGACCAGCTACGAGACTGGGCGCATGAATTGGGATTCTCACAGATTGGCGTGGCCGATATCGATTTATCCACCGCCGAGCCGGGCTTGTTGGCTTGGCTGCAGGCCGGATTCCACGGCACGATGCACTATATGCAAGCCCATGGCCTAAAGCGGGCAAGGCCCGCCGAGTTGGTGCCCGGGACCCTGCGCGTGCTAACGGCCCGCATGGACTACCTGCCGCGCCATCTCGACGCGTCCGACGCCACGCCAGCACCCGATGGGGCGCAAGACGTAGCAACCGCGGCGTCAACGTGGCAGACCGTCGAGTGGCAGCGTTTGGGCGACCCGCACGCCGCACAGGTATCGATCTATGCGCGGGGGCGGGACTATCACAAGGTATTGCGCAGCCGGTTGCAAAAATTGGCGGACCGGTTGGCCGCTGCGATCGGCCCGCTGGGCTATCGCGTGTTCACCGATTCCGCCCCGGTGCTTGAGGTGGAGTTGGCGGCCCGCTCCGGCATTGGTTGGCGGGGCAAACACACCCTGACCCTGCACCGGGAAGCGGGCTCGATGTTTTTTCTGGGCGAAATCTATCTGGATCTGCCGCTTCCCCTGAGCGAGCCCGTCACCGGCCATTGCGGCCAATGCCAGGCCTGCATCGACGTCTGCCCGACCCGGGCCATCGTTGCCCCGTACCGGGTGGACGCGCGGCGTTGTATTTCTTATCTGACCATTGAGCACGAGGGGGCGATCCCCGAAGAAATGCGCCCCCTGATGGGCAACCGCATTTACGGCTGCGACGACTGCCAGTTGGTGTGCCCGTGGAACAAGTTTGCCCGCAGGGCGGTGGTGGATGATTTCGACGCCAGGGCGGGCTTTCAGCAACCCAAGCTGCTTCAACTGTGGGCTTGGGACGAGGCCGAATTCCTGAAACGAACCGAAGGGTCGGCCATTCGCCGCATAGGCCATGAGCGGTGGCGGCGCAATCTGGCGGTCGCCATGGGCAATGCCCTGCGTTGGCAAGACGACGCTGAGATGCGGGCGACCCTGGTGGCAGCTTTGCCCCAGGCCAGCCCCTTGCTCGCCGAGCACATCGTCTGGGCCTTGGCCGCTGGCTCTTCACCATATTTCCTTACCGGAGAGGCGTTGGCCTAACGTGTCAGCCTAACGTGTCAACCGAATGGGTCAGCCCACCAGACGCAGCATCAGCAAGCTCAACGGCATGGCCAACATGGCAATCAAGGTCGACAGGGTCACCAGCCCGGCCACAAACGCGCCGTTGCCGCCCATGCGCATGGCCAGTACATAGCAGCTGGAGGCGGTGGGGAGGGTGGAAAAAATCAGCAACAGCAGGCGTTGCTCTGCGGGCAGGTTCAGCATGAGCGCAAAAACCAGCGCGATCAAGGGCGTCACGAGATGCCGGATCAGCAGCAGGGCGGTTGCCAGCCCGGGCGCATCCTTGAGCGCGCCCACCCGCAGCCCGGCGCCAACGGCCATCAAGCCCAGCGGCAGTGCAGCCTGCCCGATGCGATGCAGGGTCAGCGTTGCAAGTTCAGGAAACTTCAAGCCCAACACATTGGCAGCCAAACCCGCCAAGGTGCTCAAGATCAAGGGGTTGCGCATCAATTCCCGCAGCAGGCCGTGGCCGCCATGGCGAGCCAGCGGCCACACGGCTGCCACATTGCAAATGGGCACGCACAGGGCAATCAGCAGGGCGACCCAGGCAACACCCTGTGCGCCCAGCATGCGCTCCGCCACCGCAAGCGCAATGAAAGAGTTGAACCGAAAGGCGCATTGCGCCCCCGACGCTTGGTTGCGGGCATCCACACCCGGCCACAGCCGCAATAAATAGGCCAGGCCGATGCCGCAAGACACCGTGGCGACGCCAGCCAGACCCAAACTCGCCGTGGCGCCCAGATGCAAGGGCGTACGCACAATAGAGTTGAACAGCAAGACGGGGAACAGCAGGTAGTACACCAAGCGCTCGGCCGACTCCCAAACCGGTCGGTTCAGGCTGGTGTAGCGGCACAGCACGTAGCCGACCAGAATCAAGAGAAAATCAGGGAGCAGAAGCAATACATCAAACATGGTGCACAGTGTGCCAGCAAGGCACGCCAGGGCGGCGCAGCATGGGGTTCACGGGCTCGCGGAATCGCGGCTGTCGTCCAACTGCCCGCGTCAGACGTTATGGTGTGGCATCTGATCATCCGAGGAGTTCCCCTTCATGTCGTCCCGTAATCTTTTCCGGCAAAGCTCGGGTTTGAGCCGCCGCCAAGCCCTGGCGTTTGGCGTTTCTGCCGTGGCCGGCAGCTGGCTGGCAATGCCCGCACCCGCCTGGGCCATGAAGTATGAAGACCAGGTGTTTGACGACACCCTGCGTCTGGCTGGTGGCGAGCTGGTGCTGAACGGCGTCGGCAAGCGGGCCGGCAAAGTATTCAGGGCTTACGCGGCTGGCCTCTACCTGAGTGGCAAATCCAATACCTTGGCCGGCGTGATGGCCATGCCCGGGCCCAAACGCCTGCAAATGCGCATGACCTTGGACATCAGCGTCAGCGTGCCGTTGGGGCTCAACTCGATCCCGGCGGAAGAATTCGTCAAGGCGGTCAAGGTGGGGGTTGAGCGAAACAGCAGCGAGGCCGAGCGCCACGCCCTGGCGGATCGTGTGGCCACCTTCAATGAGGCCCTGCAAGCGGTGGGAAAGGTTCGCAAAAAAGACATCGTCAACGTCGACTACCTGCCGGATCAAGGCACCTTGTTGTTCGTCAACGGCAAGCAATGGGGCCCCAGCATCCCGGGTGTTGATTTCTACAATGCATTCTTGCGCTGCTTCATCGGCGACCTGCCGGTGGACGATGACTTGAAGGCAGGCTTGTTGGGCTTGCCTGTCAAAGGCTAAGACCGGGTTGACGATCTAAGTTGAAAGATTTGCAGTTGTCCAAGCCGAAAAGTGCCGCCTTGGTGAAGCGCGCTGATGGGGCGCCGTTTGAGGTGTCCGCCCCTCCCATGTTGGCCTTGCTGCCAGAGCGGCTGGCCAGCGAGGCCCGCATTGACGCTTTCATCGAAGCCTTGTGGCTGGAGGACGGTTTGTCCCCCAACACGTTGGATGCCTATCGCCGTGACCTGAACCTGCTGGCCGATTGGCTGGCCGCCTTGTCGCCTCGGCCCCTGATGCTCGACCAGTGCAGCGAACCGGATTTGCTGGCTTACGCCAACGCGCGGCACGCGGGCAAGACCACCAGCGCCAATCGCCGGCTGAGTGTCTTCAAGCGTTACTTTCGGTGGGCGCTGCGCAGCCAGGGCGCTGTGCAGGCCATCGTGCAGGATCCGACCTTGCGCCTGGCGAATGCCAAAGCCCAGGTGCGCAATATCAAGACGCTGACGCAGGCTCAGGTCGAGGCTTTGCTGCATGCCCCTGACGTAGACACCGCACTGGGATTGCGCGACCGCGCTATGTTGGAGCTGATGTATGCCAGTGGCTTGCGGGTGAGTGAGCTGGTGACCTTGAAGTCGGTGCATGTGAGCTTCAAGGAGGCGGTACTTCGCGTCACCGGCAAAGGCAGCAAAGAGCGCTTGGTGCCTTTTGGTGAAGAGGCCCATGGTTGGTTGATGCGGTATTTGCAATATGCACGCAGCGAACTGCTTAAAGGGCAAAGCAGCGGCGAACTCTTTGTCACAGGGCGAGGCGAGGGCATGACACGCCAGATGTTCTGGACGCTTGTCAAGAAGCACTCGGCCGCAGCAGGCATCACCAGCCCGCTGTCGCCCCACACCTTGCGCCACGCCTTTGCGACCCATTTGCTGAACCACGGCGCCGATCTGCGCGTAGTGCAATTGCTGCTGGGGCATGCCGACCTGTCGACCACGCAGATTTACACCCACGTGGCGCGGGAGCGTCTCAAGGCCATTCACGCGGCCCATCATCCCCGGGGCTGAGGAGTGCATTCTGGGTAGCGCTCTAGGCGGTAGACAGGGCGGTGGCCAGGGCAGCGACAATCCCGCCCATGGATCACAGTTTTCTCTCCGCCTTCATCCTGCTTTTGCTGGTTCTCGACCCGCTGGGTAGCCTCCCCATCTTCATCCCCATCATGCGCTCCGTCTCGCCCGAGCGGCGTAGCTGGGTGGCTGGCCGAGAGGTTGGCATTGCCTTCGTGGTGCTGTTTGCCTTTATGTTTCTCGGCGACAGTTTCTTGCGCGTGATGCATTTGTCCGAACGCTCGCTGGAGGTGGCCGGCGGCGTGATTCTGCTGATCATCGCCATCCGCATGATTTTTGGCACTTCCAGTGAAGCGGCCTATGGCCTGGAGGCCGGCCGGGAGCCCTTGATCTTCCCGCTCGCCGTGCCGCTGCTGGCGGGCCCGTCCGCCATGGCCACCGTCTTGCTGCTCGCGTCGCGCCAGCCCGAGCGCATCATGGAATGGATCGGTGCCTTGACCGCTGCCATGATGGTGTCGGGTCTGACCTTGCTGCTGGCCGACCGCATCCGTCGCATTCTGGGCGATTCGGTGATCTCCGCACTTGAAAAGCTGATGGGCCTGGTGCTGACCGCTATCGCCGTGGAGATGTGCCTGGCTGGCTTGAAGCGTTATTTCATTGGCGGGCTTTGAGTGTCTCAAGACCGTTGTGGCGGCTCCAGACGCAGCTGTAACTCGCTTCCTCGGGTACGCCGCTCGAACTTTCGACCCACTTTCCACGATACGAAACAGTGTTTTCATATCGTGAATTCAACTGATGCTGCGCTGCGACATTTTTTCTCATTATGGTGAATGTGATTTCATAATCAGAAATTCTCAATCTAAGTTGTTGATTTTAAATGAAAACAAATTGAGTCTTATATAAGACATAAGTCTTCCCATGAAGCGCGAACAGGACTAATCTTGAGCCACAGCGCCGGAACAGCAAACGCACTGAAACTCCCCAGCGGGAGGTCAAGCCAAGCGGTTCAGCCCCCCAGGGCAACGGTGACTTGGTTTCTGGTGAACCCTTTTCAACTTGCAGGAGAACTTCATGTCGACGAATCTGACCCGCGAACAACAAATCGCCGCCCTCGAAAAAGACTGGGCCGAAAATCCCCGTTGGAAGGGCATCAAGCGCGGCTACACCGCCGCTGACGTGGTGCGACTGCGCGGTTCGCTGAAGATCGAACACACGCTGGCCCAACGTGGCGCCGAAAAGCTGTGGAACCTGGTCAACACCGAGCCCTTCATCAACGCCCTGGGTGCGCTGACCGGCAACCAAGCCATGCAGCAAGTCAAGGCCGGCCTGAAGGCCATCTACCTGTCTGGCTGGCAAGTCGCTGGCGATGCCAACAGCAATGGCGAGATGTACCCCGACCAGTCGCTGTACTCGGTGGACTCGGTGCCTAAGGTTGTCAAGAAGATCAACGCCACGTTCAAGCGCGCTGACGAAATTCAATGGAGCGAAGGCAAGAACGACACCGACTTCTTCGCCCCCATCGTGGCCGATGCTGAAGCCGGCTTTGGCGGCGTTCTGAACGCCTTCGAGTTGATGAAGTCCATGATCGAAGCTGGCGCTGCAGGCGTTCACTTCGAAGACCAATTGGCGGCTGCCAAGAAGTGCGGCCACATGGGCGGCAAGGTGCTGGTGCCCACCCGTGACGCCGTCGCCAAACTGAACGCGGCTCGCCTGGCTGCCGACGTGATGGGCACGCCCACTGTGCTGCTGGCCCGTACCGACGCTGAAGCCGGTGACCTGGTCACCAGCGACATCGACGACAACGACAAGCCTTTCTGCACCGGCGAGCGCACCGTCGAAGGTTTTTACCGTACCCGCAACGGTCTGGAGCAAGCCATCAGCCGTGGCCTGGCTTACGCCGAAGTGGCCGACATGATCTGGTGCGAAACTGGCAAGCCTGACCTGGCTTTCGCCAAGGCCTTCGCTGACGCGATCCACGCCAAGTTCCCCGGTAAGTTGCTGGCCTACAACTGCTCGCCTTCCTTCAACTGGAAGAAGAACCTGGACGATGCCACCATCGCAAAGTTCCAGCGCGAGTTGGGCGCCATGGGCTACAAGTTCCAGTTCATCACGCTGGCCGGCTTCCACAGCCTGAACTACTCCATGTTCAACCTGGCCTACGGCTACGCTCGCAACAATATGAGCGCGTTCGTGGAACTGCAAGAAGCTGAATTCGCCGCCGCCGAGAAGGGCTTCACCGCCGTGAAGCACCAGCGCGAAGTGGGCACGGGTTATTTCGACGCAGTGACCACCACCATCGAGCGCGAAGCTTCGACCGCAGCCCTGAAGGGCTCGACTGAAGACGAGCAATTCTTCGACAAGAAGCACGGTTGAGTTCGTGCAGGGCGGCTTGCCGCCCTGCACCGACAGTGGGACGACAGAAATATTTCAAGGCCTGGCGCTTCTGCGTCGGGCCTTTTTTCGTGAGTACGAAGGTCATCGCCGCCACGACGCATCGCGCGCAACATACGGTCTACATGGCCTGCATCAACATCGCGCGATAGTCCTCGCGGCTGGCGAGGCGTGGGTTGGTCTTGTGGCAGTGGTCAAGCAGTGCGCCATCGATCACACGTTCAAACACCGAAGCGTCGACGCCCATGGCGCCCAGCCCAGACGGCAGCCCCAAGCGAAGGTTCAGCACGGTGATGGCTTGTGCGATTTCTTCGCCGTCGGCCCCACAACCCGACAGGCCCATGGCGTGTGCCATGCGGGTGAGCCGCTGCTCCTGAATCATGCTGGGTGCCGCTGCGTTGAAACGTACCACGGCGGGCAGAAAAACGGCATTCAATGTACCGTGATGCAGCCGCGGGCTTACACCGCCCAGGCTGTGACTGAGCGAATGGACGCAACCCAAGCCCTTCTGGAAGGCCATTGCGCCTTGCATGCTGCAACTCATCATCTGCCAGCGCGCTTCACGGTCTTGGCCATTTTGAGTGGCACGCTCAATATGTGCCCAACCGCGGCGCAGGCCGTCCAACGCAATGCCGTCGGCAGGCGGATTTACCGCCGCCGACATGAACGTTTCAAGGCAATGGGCGATGGCGTCCATCCCGGTAGCGGCCGTCAAACTGGGGGGCAGGCCCAGGGTCAACTCGGGGTCGCACACCGCTGATTTGGGCAGCAAGACCCAATTGTGGAAACCCAGTTTGCGCCCATCGTCCACGATGAGAATGGCGCCGCGAGCCACCTCGCTGCCGGTGCCCGCTGTGGTGGGCACGGCAATCACGGGCAAGACGCTCTGCGTGATCAGACTGCTGCCGCCCTCGATGGTGGCATAAGTTTTCAGTGGACCGGGGTGGGTGGCGGCAATTGCAACCCCCTTGGCCAAGTCCATGCTGGAGCCTCCGCCGATGGCGACCAGCCCGTCGCAATCAGTGCGCTGGAGCATCGCCACCGCTTGCCTCACGGCGGCCTCGGTGGGGTTGGATGGGGTTTGGTCGAAGACAGGCGGCGGGGCATCACCCCAAGCCGCCAAGGCCAGATCAAGCACGCCAGCAGCGCGGACACCCGCATCGGTGATGATCAATGGCCGCTGCATCCCCACCCGCTGACATTCCTGGGGCAACAAGGCGGCGGCGCCAAAATCAAGCTGAATCTGGGTCAGGTACTGGATCAAGGCCATGGTCATCCTTTCGCTGTCATTGTCATGTTGCACTGTGCGGTACGCTCTTTGCATTCAGTCTTCAGTCTTCAGTCTTCAGTCTTCAGCATTCTGCAAATCGTGCATGCGCTCTGGCAAACTGCCGTACTTGCCAGAGTACGTGACGGAGACCCGGATTGCCTAGCACCTTGTTGACACCGCGCATGGCCGGTGTGTTGAGTCGCATACAGCGCGCCAATCGCCCGGCGTTCCATGCTTTGAGCCCCACTCAGGCGCGCATTGCCTACTTGATGGGCGCGGAAATTCTTGATTTGCCGCGTGCACCGATTGCGCGTGTTCAAGCGCTGCAAATCCCCGGGCCTGGCGGTGGTATGGCGGCGCGCCTGTACGCGCCCAGCGAAGCGGTGCTGCCAGTGCTGCTCTATCTTCATGGTGGCGGATTCACCATCGGCGGCCTGGAAACACACGACAGCCTGTGTCGACAATTGGCTTTGCGCAGCGGCGCAGCGGTGGTGTCCTTGGATTACCGACTGGCCCCGGAGCATCCGTTTCCGGCGGCCTCGGACGACGCTTGGGCCGCCCTGCAATGGTTGGCATCCCATGCCCAAACGCTGGGCCTCGACGGTACACGTCTTGCCGTCGGCGGAGACAGCGCGGGCGGCACGCTCGCGGCCGTGTGTGCGTTGATGGCGCGTGATGCGGGCCTGTCTTTGGCGCTGCAAGTGCTGATCACGCCGGGCACGGCGGCCCATGCCGACACGGCCTCCCACAAACTATTTGCCAATGGCTTCTTGCTCGACGCGGCGTCGATTAGCTGGTTTTTCGACCACTACATCACGCGCAATCACCGGCGAGACTGGCGCTTCGCACCGATGGAAGCGCCCGACCACAGTGATCTGGCACCCGCCGCCGTGCTGCTGGCGGAGTGCGACCCGCTGGTGGATGAAGGCCTGGCCTACGCCGATCTTTTGCGCGCCCAAGGCAATCCGGTTCAGCTGGAGTTGGTGCGGGGCGTCACCCACGATTTCATCAAGATGGGCCGGGCCATCCCCGAAGCGATGACCGCCATGGACTTCTGCGCCCAGGCACTTCGGGCCGCGCTGCGGTCCTGACGCGCCTGTTCCGTCAAACTTTCAAAATGAATTGACCATGAAACGACACAACTTTCGCTTTGCTGAACGACTGCGGGTGCGCTGGGCCGAAATTGACGCCCAGCAAATTGTCTTCAACGCCCACTACCTGAGCTACTTCGACACCGCCGTGGGCGCCTACTGGCGGGCGCTGGCCTTGCCGTATACCGAAACCATGGTGGGTCTGGGCGGTGATTTCTTCGTTCGAAAAGCTACGCTGGAGTACCTGGGCTCTGCACGTTATGACGATCAGCTCGACGTCGCAATTCGGTGCGAGCGGCTGGGCAACAGTTCCATGCAGATCATTGCTGCGGTATTTCGTGGCGACGAGTTGCTGGTGCACGGCGAGTTGATCTATGTGTTTGCTGACCCGGCAAGCCAACGGCCGGCGACCATTCCGGCCAGCTTGCGTGCGGTGATTGAAGGATTTGAAGCCGGCGAACCCGTTGTGCAGGTGCAACTGGGATCTTGGGCGGAGTTGGGCGACCACGCCGGGGCCATTCGCCAGGCGGTATTCGTGCAGGAGCAGAAGATTCCCGCTGAAATGGAATGGGACGCCGCCGACGCCACTTGCCTGCATGCCGTGGCATTCAACCGCTTTGGCAAGGCGTTAGCTACAGGCCGTTTGCTGCCCCATGTGCCCGGTGTTGCAAAAATCGGGCGCATGGCAGTGTTGAGCGTGATGCGTGGCAGCCGGGTGGGGCGGGAGGTGCTTGAAGCCTTGATGCGCCAGGGCAAGGCCATGGGCTATCGCGAGGTACTGCTGCACGCGCAGTTGTCAGCGGCAGGCTTTTACACCCGTGCGGGCTTTGTTCAACGGGGGCCTGTTTTTGAAGAGGCCGGCATTGGGCATGTCGAGATGGTCAAGAACCTGTGAGCACAGGGCCCCGCAGGGCTCTGAAACTCTCGCAGTGGCGTTCACCCGTGATCAGGCCCTGAAGCTTGGCGGCCATCAAGGCTGCCACTTCATGCGCATGCTCGCCAGTGTGAATTTCCATCCAGGTGGCGCCAGCTGAACCCTCAAGGCCCTCCGCGCTGGCGGTTTGGCACAGCAGTCGAGGGCGATTCATTGGGGCTGGCAAGCTCGCCACAAGGGCTTCAAATGCGGCCCATGCTGGTGCCAGTTGCTCGGCGCTGAGCTTGTAGTAGACGTACAGCTCATCGGCCGTTTTCTCCCAGGTCGGCACTTCGGCCTTTTCACCCGAATTCATCTGGTGAGCCCCTCATACTTCGGAGTTGAGCGGTATCTCGTAGGGGAGGGGACGGTGCAGTAGCGCAGGGCCGTCGGATGCGCCCAGGCGCAACTCACCCGATGCCAGCGCGGCAATTTTGACTTCAGCCAGCAGCAGGCTCTGCCCAGCCCGCTGGGCCACATTGGCCACCAAACCGGCCGGCTGATCGGGATCATCACTGTGGAAAATCTCTTGGCCGGGCACCGGCGGCTGCGCCGGCGTCGGTAATTCGAAGAGCTGGGTGCGTCGCTTCAAAGTCCCTCGGTACTGGCTGCGGGCAACTACCTCTTGCCCGGGGTAGCAACCTTTTTTGAAGTTCACACCGTCCAGCAGCTCAAGGTTGATCATCTGCGGCACAAATGCTTCGCTGGTGGCCAAGCTGACCCACGCCAAGCCGCTTTGAACACTGCGCCACTGCCATACATCCGGGGCCAGCGGACGCAGATCCGGTGCGGGAGCCTCGGCGTTCTGGATCAAAAGAAACCGAGGCTCGGCATGCTCTGCAATCGCACTGTCCGGCAGGCGGATGATGCAAGCACCCGCGGCGGTTTCACCCCGTGACCAGCGCTGAGTCAGGCTTGCACCGACATCCTGCAATTCAGGTGCGAGCCCCGCGAGGCCCCAAACGCGCAGGTCGCCGCTGGCGTCCGTGAGCTTGCATTTGGCGCGCATGACAAACATGGAGAGCCGTTTGAGAATCGACGGGAGCAGTTCTTTGGGAAGAACGAGGTACAAGGTTTCCGGGCTGGCCTTCCAGGCGATCAGCGTGGCCAGCAAGCGGCCTTTGGCGGAGCAATAACCCGCCAAGCGAGCGTGCTGGGCGCCCAGCAGTTCGAAATCTTGGGTCAGCTGGCCGTGCAAAAATTTGGCGGCATCAGCGCCCTCGGCGCGAATGACACCCCAGTCATCCAGGGGCAGGGCGCCGGGCGCCAGAAGAGAGTCGGAGGTCGTGGCAAGGCTGTTCATGGGCTTGATTATCATCAGCGCCCGGCTTCGTCGCCGAAGCCCCGAAAATGGACGTCTGAAATTACAGACAAATAGAGCGGAATCCGCGCACGCATGAAACATTGGTTGACCCGAATTCTGCAAATCTTGATCGTCACCCCCTTGGTGCTGGCCGCGTTGGCGGCGGCCGGATTTGCTTGGTGGTTGCAGCAGCCCATGCACTTGGCGGCGCCGTCAGTGGAGTTGTCCATTGAGGCAGGCTCGCCGCCGCGGGAGGTGTCTCAGGCCTGGGTCAATGCCGGTGTGCAGGAAGATGCTCGGCTGCTGTACCAGTGGTTTCGCTGGTCCGGGCAATCGCGCCAAATTCGTGCCGGCAGTTACGAAATTCACACGGGTGCGACCCCGCGAGATCTCTTGGCAAAGATGGTACGCGGCGACGAAGTACTGGAGCAGTTGCGCCTGATCGAGGGCTGGAACTTTCGCCAGGTGAGGACGGCGCTGGCCCATGCGCCCGCCCTGCGCGCCACCAGTGCCCAGCTCAACGATGCTGAATTGATGGCCGCGTTGGGCGCCCCGGGGCTGGCACCTGAGGGCCGTTTTTTTCCGGACACCTATGCGTACAGCAAAGGCGTTAGCGACCTGACGGTGCTCAAACGAGCGATGAAGGCCATGCAAAAACAGCTCGACGCCGCATGGCAGGGCCGCAGCGAGAGCTTGCCTTTGAAAACGCCAGACGAGGCGCTGACACTGGCGTCTATCATTGAAAAAGAAACCGGCGCCGCTCAAGACCGTAGTTTGGTGGCCGCCGTGTTCATCAACCGCCTGCGTCTGGGCATGCCCCTGCAGACGGACCCCACTGTCATTTATGGCATGGGCGAGCAATTCAACGGCAACCTGCGCAAACGCGATCTGCTGACGGACACCCCGTTCAATACTTACACCCGCGGCGGGCTGCCGCCGACGCCAATTTCCATGCCCGGCAAGGCTTCTCTGGCGGCGGCATTGCACCCCGCCAGCAGCAAGGCACTTTATTTTGTAGCGCGGGGCGACGGCACCAGTCAGTTCAGTGAGGACCTGGCCGCGCATAATCGTGCCGTCAACAAATTCCAGCGCGGCAAGTGAGCAGTCCATTGAGCAGCAAGAACATCGGCAGATTCATCAGTATTGAAGGCATTGACGGCGCCGGAAAATCCACCCATATCGCCAGCCTGAGTGCGCGTTTGCAGCAGCGCGGCGCCGACGTGGTGAACACGCGTGAACCAGGTGGTACGCCGCTCGCCGAGACACTGCGCGGGCTGCTTCTGCACAGCGGCATGGATGAATTGACGGAGGCATTGCTGGTGTTTGCTGGTCGCCGTGACCATTTGCGTCAGGTGATTGAGCCTGCCTTGAGTTCGGGCAAAACTGTGCTCTGCGACCGTTTCACCGATGCGACTTTCGCCTATCAGGGGGGCGGGCGGGGCATGGAGCTGAGCGTGCTCGCCGCGCTGGAGCAATGGGTACAGCAGGGGCGCCAGCCCGATCTGACCCTGTGGTTCGACCTGCCGGCGGAGTTGGCTGCGCAGCGCCGTGCCGCAGCCCGGGAGGCCGATCGCTTCGAGCAGCAAGATCTTGAATTCTTCAACAAGGTTCGGGCCGGGTATGCCGCCCGGGCCGCAGCCGCGCCCACACGATTCGCGCGGATTGACGCCAGCCTCAGTGTTGAAGCGGTTTCCGCCCAGATCGAAGCCGTGCTGGAGGCCCGCGGATGGTGAGCAGCGATCAAACCCTGCCGCTGCCCTGGCTCGCTCAATCGCTGAGCCAGGCGCTGGCGACGGCTCGCTCACACGCCTTGTTGGTACAAGGCCCCTCCGGGGTTGGGCAACTTGACCTGGCCTTGTTGCTGGCGCAAAGTTGGCTGTGTGAACAGCCGACTCAAAGTGGTGAACGACGGGGCTGGGCCTGTGGCCAGTGCGCGAGTTGCAAGTTGTTCGGCTCCCACACGCACCCGGATTTCATGCTGTTGGTGCCCGAGGCCTTGCGCGAACAAATCGGCTGGGGCGCAGACAGCGAACCCGGCAAAGATGGAGAGGCCAAGGCCTCCAAAACGAAACCCAGCCGCGAGATCAAGATTGATGCGGTCCGCGGCCTGCTCAGTTTTGCGCAAGCCACCTCCGCCCGGGGGCGCGCCAAGGTCGTTGTCGTGTACCCGGCGGAAGCGTTGAATACCGTGGCCGCTAATGCCTTGCTGAAAACGCTGGAAGAACCCGCGGGCCTCTTGCGTTTTGTCCTGGCCAGCAGTGCCTCGGAGTCGCTGCTGCCGACCATCCGCAGCCGTTGTCAGCCCGTGCCGCTGGGTTTGCCCGATAAAGCGCCTTGCTTGCAGTGGCTGCAAGAGCAAGGCGTGGAGGGCGCCGACGTGCTGCTGGCCGCCGCCGGTGGCCGCCCTCAGGAGGCGCGTGACTGGTTTGAGGCCGGTTTGCGCGCGACCGCCTGGCAGCAATTGCCGCAGCGCCTGGCACGCGGGGAGGCCGCGGCGCTGAGCGACTGGCCCCAGGCCCGAGCCATCGATGCCCTGCAACGGCTCTGCCACGACCTGCTGCGCGTGACCCATGGCGCCGAGCCCACCTACTTCCCGAAGGCATCGTTGCCACAACCCAAGCTGGCCGCGCCCTTGCATATGTGGGAGGCCAGCCTGCGTCAGTCGGCCCGGCATGCCGAACACCCACTGAATACTGGGCTGTTGATGGAGTCGCTGTTCGCGCAAGGGCAAGCGGCGTTGCGTGAAGCTTCACCACGGCGAGCTAACGCCTGAGTCTGTACGGGGTGGGGCGGTAGTCTCCAGCCAGCCTTCGTCAACCGGGCCAAGGGTCGCCGTTACAGGCGCCGTTACAAAACGCGACCCTTGAACGCCGGGATTGCGCCGCGCCGGTCTGCGCCTTCGCTACACTGCAAGGCATGAGCGACCCCAAGACTTCGACCTCCCAGCCAATCGCGCTGACCGCGGTGGGTGGCCTCGCATCTGCAACGGCGCAGACTGGCCCCAGGCCCAGCGTGATTCAACTGGTATTCCGTGAAAAAGGCGCCTTGTACGCCGCCTATATGCCCGTGTTTTCGGATGGTGGGCTGTTTGTTCCCACCGTCCGTGACTATCGCTTGGGTGAAGACGTCTACCTCTTACTCGCCTTGCCCGAAGACAACCAACGCTACCCGGTCGCCGGCAAAGTGGCATGGCTGACTCCCGCCAATGCCTCCGGCGGGCGGACTCAAGGGATTGGCGTGCGCTTTCCCGCTGACGAAAAAAGCCGCTTGATCAAGCTGAAGATCGAAGAAATTCTGGGGACGCAAATTTCCTCCTCCAAACCCACGCAAACCATCTGAGCCGTTTTGGCCTGAGCTCGACGCCGTCCATGTTCATTGATTCCCATTGCCACCTGAGCTTTCCGGAGCTTCACGCGCAACTGCCGCAAATTCTTCAAGAGATGGCCACGGCCCAGGTGGACCAAGCCATCTGCATCTGCACCACCATGGAAGAATTTCCCCAGGTGCATGCCCTGGCCACCGCCAACGCGCAGTTGTGGGCCACCGTGGGCGTGCACCCCGACAACGAAGATGTGCATGAGCCCAACGTGGCTGAACTGGTTCAGGCCGCCCGCCTTGAAAAGATTGTGGCCATTGGTGAAACCGGGCTCGACTACTACCGCCTCAATGGCCGCAGCATTGACGACATGGAGTGGCAGCGCGAGCGCTTTCGCACCCACATCCGCGCTGCCAAACAAGTGGCCAAACCCCTGGTCATCCACACCCGCAGCAGTGCCGCCGACACTTTGAAGCTGCTGGACGAGGAGGGCGCTGAGCAGGCGGGTGGCGTCTTTCACTGCTTCACCGAGAGCGTGGACATTGCCTTGGCGGCCATTGAGCGGGGCTACTACATTTCTTTCTCGGGAATTTTGAGCTTTCGTAATGCCCAAAGCTTGCGGGATGTTGCCGCCGCGTTGCCGCTGGAAAAGCTTCTAATTGAAACCGACAGCCCCTATCTCGCGCCGGTGCCTTATCGCGGGCGCCTCAATAGCCCCGCCTATGTCCCGCATGTAGCGGCAGCGCTAGCCTCGGCGAAGGGTGTCTCGATCGAAGAACTGGCACAACTGACCACGGCGAACTGCCGCCGTCTTTTTGGCTTGCAATGAACAACAAGGCAACTATGAGCTTCAACCCACGCGATCATCGATCTTGGCCGGCTCTAGCTCTCTTCTTGTGCCTCAGCTTTAGCCAAGCCAGCAAGGCTGCGCCGATCGACGATCTGGTGCTCGCGGCCGAACTGGATGATGGGCGCACCATCACCCGTCTGCTCGTCAATGGTGTGGACCCTAACGGTCATGATGAACGGGGCAGGGTCGCTTTGCCTACAGCCATCCGCGAAGACGCCGATAAAGCCTTTCGCAGCCTGCTCAACGATCCACGACTGAATCTGGCGGCGCGCAACCCAAGCGGTGAAACTCCCTTGATGCTTGCCGCCATCAAGGGCCGGCTGGACTGGGTGCAGGCTTTGGTCAAAAAGGGCGCGCCCGTCAATCAGGACGGCTGGACGCCTTTGCACTACGCCTGCAGCGGCCCTGACAACGGCGTTGCGCAATGGTTGATTTCTCAAGGTGCGGACATCAATTCACGCTCACCCAATGGCAGCACGCCGCTGATGTTGGCCGCAGGCTATGGCGCCTTGGACCTGACCCCGGTCCTGCTCAAAGCGGGTGCCGACGCTAGCCTGCGCAACACGCAAGGCCTGAGCGCCACAGACTTCGCACGCAAAGCAGATCGCGAAGGGGTGTTGAAACAACTGTCGGCGCAAAACCACTGAACTTGCCGGAGCGCACCATGACCCATCTTACCGCAGCCGATTTTTCCGCCGAAATTCTTCGGCTGTTCGATCAATTTGTGCATGGCGATATCAGCCGGCGCATGTTTCTCGATTCTGCGCAACGCAAACTCGGCAGCGCTGCCGCCGCAGCGGCCACCCTCAGCGCCTTGACCCCCCGTTTCGCCGCCGCCCAGCAAGTCCAGCCGGGCGACCCGCGCATCCTCACACGCTGGCAAGAATTTGATTCACCCCAGGGGTCCGGGCGTGTGCGGGGCTTGTTAGCCCAGCCCGCCCAGGCCAAAGGAAAGCTGCCCACGATACTGGTCGTGCACGAAAACCGCGGCCTGAACCCTCACATTGAAGACATCACCCGGCGCCTGGCGCTTGAAGGCTATCTCGCCTTCGCCCCCGATGCACTCGCCACATTGGGCGGCTATCCTGGCGACGAAGACAAAGCCCGCGAGTTATTCGCCACTCTGGACATTCCGAAAATTCGCGCCGACTTTGTCACCGCCGCGCAAGCCGTGGCGGGTTTGCCCGAAAGCAATGGACGCGTTGGCGTGGTGGGGTTCTGCTTTGGCGGCAGCATCGCAAACTATCTAGCCACCCAACTGCCTCAATTGGCCGCCGCCGTGCCGTTCTACGGCGCGCAGCCTCCCGTTGATCAGATCCCCAAAATCAAGGCGCCATTGCTTTTGCACTACGCCGGTGAGGACGATCGCATTAACGCGGGCTGGCCTTCATACGAAGCCGCATTGAAAGCCGCGCATGTGCCGTATCAAGCCTTTGTATACGCAGGCACACAACACGGCTTCAATAACGACACCACGCCTCGGTTTGACTCTACATCCGCTGCACTGGCTTGGCAACGAACCTTGTCGTTCTTCAAGGCACATCTGCAATAGGCCAGCCAAGCGGTGATCAAGATCGGCGTCACCCTGAGAGACTCGTCCTGCGACATGAATGAACTGCTCCTTCTCGCTGTGCTTACATGGGAGTCGGGATCTTGAGAACCATACACACAGAACGGGTGCGGTGTCTAATATGTTATTTTACATAATACACATTGTCGAACTTTCAGGGGTGCTTTTAGCCTCCCTTCATTTGCCAAATCGTGCCCTTCAGTCTGCGACAGCAGAAACCAGGTCATCCGGCCCAAGGATGTAACTTCTGGCCTTAACCGCCGGAGAAATTGGGGGCCCACAAGAAACGGGAAATTTTGCACTTTAAGCCAAAGCGACATAAATGCGCTGGCATTCAATCGAAATTCGCATAAGCGCGCTGCGAACTTCGGAGCCGTGATCGTTTCCGCGTCAGTCGCCCTGCGTTGGATATTCCGGTGCCGTCCGCAAAGCCCTGAACTTCCCTGGCATGGGCTGATGGCTTGCATCACCAAGTTCAGCCCGCTGGCCCGATTCTGCTGATCCTCGAACGCCCGATCGCGGATTTCGCCCAGCCGGTGGAAGAAAACGCGCGTGCCAGCTTGTGTCTCGATTCCCCCTTTTTCAAGCCAGCGCCGACCCGGCGCCGATAGTCGGGATCACGCAACCACTTGCGCGTATGCAGGCTGCGTTCGATGCGTCCCAGTTCCCGAAGACCGGTGGCGATGCTGTTCTGCCGGGGATAGGCGGCCAGCTTGCGCAGCGGCAGTGACGACGTGACCGTTCCTTGTTTGATCGACGCACCTACCCGCATCACGTCGTCGAACACGGCTTCACTGGCTTTGCTGTTCAGGCTTCCGCCAGCGAGGCTGGTAAGACCGGGCCAGCCGTCGGCCTTGCCGGGCACATAGATGCGATTGTCCTTCAGGTCGGCTATGCGCGGCGCAAAAGAAAACCAAAACGGCTGCGCGTGGGTTCAATAACCGCAATTCGCGGCGCTGTCTGCTGGGCTCCAGGGACATGACTGCCCTGGGTGCGCGTTCGCAAGGATGAGGTCGAAATTCAGGCCGCCCAGGACACCGGCGGGATCATCTCGTCCTTCAAGAATTGAATGAAGCTGCGCACCTTGGGCGGCACAAAGCGCCCCGGCACATGCAGGGCATAGACGGCACTGCCCAGATTGCCAAGGGCGGTACCAAGAAACCCTGGGGCGGTGATGAGAGAACGAATTGGGAAGATACGCGCAAGACTTTAAAGACAAAGCCGTGGCCAGACTGCTGCCGCCCTCCAGTGCGACGGTGAGCGACGTGGCCGACGAGATGGGAATCGCGGCGGCGACGCTGGAGCGTTGGCGGGCTGAGGCCTTGGCCAAACCGCTGAACGAGCGAATATGGGGCGCGGCAGCGCGCTTTGACGCTGTGCTGTGCACCGCAGCCATGGACGACGCCAGCAAGAACGCTTGGTGCTGCAGCAAGGGCGTCTACCCCCAAGAATTAGAGCGGTGGCGTAGCACAGCGACACAGGCCTTGGCGCGCCCTGACGAAGCTCGCGCCAGCCCAGCGCAAACCAAGCAAGATCGCCAGCGCATCAAGGCGTTGGAGCGCGAGCTCAAGCGCGAGAATGCAGCCCTTGCGGAGACGGCGATTTGGCGTGAAATTACATGAATGCCGGCTGACCCTCATCAAGGCGATCAGCACGGCCCAGTTCCAGCGCGCGCTGTACAGCATGGCGTAGTGGTTGCTGAGCATGGCCACCAGCACCGGCAGGTCAAAAAAGGTGTTGTGCACGCTGCGCTGCTTACCGCGCTGGCCGTGAATGGGGCTGGGCAAGCGGGCGGCCCGCAGGTCCGCAACCGCCTGCCGCTGGCCCGGGATGATGCAGAAGAACACATTGGCCGTCATCATGGTGGCCAGCATGGCGCCGATGATGAGAAGGCGGCGCGGCCGGCAAACAGCTGGCAGGCCGCCCAGCTGAGGGTCAGCCGGCAGTCATGTTGAAGGGGGCGGTGTGGGCATGGGCGGAAGAAGCAAAATCAAGCATGGTCGCCGCTCCAGGTGTTGGCATCGGCCGAGCGCGGCTGCAGATGCAGTTGGCCGTCGTCGCGCACCCAGCCCTCTAACTCAACCGGCACGCGGCCTTTCTTGAGCTGGCAGCTGATGTGATAGACATGATGAAAGTCTGCGCTGGCCGCAATATTGACCTTGACCTGCACGGCCGCCACCCGGGGTTCATGACGCAAAATGGTTTGGGCAATGGCATCCCGCAGCAGCTCGCGCGCGGCGGGCTGGTTGGCGTAGATGAGGTTGCTGTCAGGCAAGCCATAGTCGGGCGCGGTGCGCAGCGCGCCTTGGCGGCTGTTGAGCAGGCGGCCGATGTGGTCGGCGATGGACAGGGCCAGATGGTTGCGCTCCGAGACGCTGTCCAGTGCCCGGCCGTCAGCGAAATGACCTGTCAGCAATTCGTAGAAGCCGGCGTGATTCATGATGAGGCAGTCCTTGCAAGAGTGGAAAGGCGCGCCGCCACGGCAGGCCGCAGTTCCTGGCCAAAAGGTGTGGGGGGCTGGCGCAGCAGCTGCTGGCTCAGATGGTGTTGAATGCCTGCGCACAGCTGTTGGCTGCTGCCGACGACCAAGCGGCTGCCCTGTGGCAAACCCTCTTGCGGCTGAGTTTGCAGTTGCAGGCGCCAGGTCTGCACACCCTCACCTTGCGTCAAGGCCGAAGCATCCGTTGCAATGCCGTGTTGCAGACTAAGGCGCGCCACTGGCGGGGCCGCCGCTCCGGCTTGGCAGCTGATCCAGGGTGGCGGCTCGGCCAAGGCCGCAAAGTCCTGGGTCGAGGCCTGGCTTTGTGCCAAGGTCAACTCGGCGGCGGCTTGGGCCTGGGCTTGCCAGGTCGCCTCTTGGGGCGGGTTGACGCCGGGCCGGCCTTCATCGGCGCAAAACTGCCCCTGCAGCGGCTGCCAGGCCCCGCCGCAACGCAGCAAGTCCCAGCCGTGGCCGGCCTGGGCAAACTCGGCGCCGTCCAACCAGGTGGCCACCGGCCCCTGGGGCAGCAGGCTTAAGGGGCCGGGCAACATGGCGTTGAGGGCCAGACGCGGGCCGCGCTGAGCCTGCAGCGTCTCTTGCCACAGCCGCCAACCGTGCGACAAAAGGGGGGCACCGGGCAAGGGTGCTGCAGGAGTGTCGGTGTCGCACAAGGCCGCGAACCAGGCCGGGCTGCCATCTTGAGCCAGGCCGTTTGTCGTGGTGCCGGCCGGGCGCACCTCGTCCACCGCGTAGACGGCCAATACCGAGGCTGGTGGGCACAGAGGTAGGGCCGCGCGCAGCAGGTCTACACCGGCGTTCTCAGCCACGATCACCAGGCCAGGCGTGTCGGGCCAGCGCCAGGATCTGGCCTGGCCATCCGTACCGCAAGACGCCAGCTGATGCAGATGGGCCTGGCTCAGCAAGGCCTGAATCCGGCGCACCAGGCCGGCCGCCGCCTGGCGGGGATGCGCGCGCCAGTCCCAGGCATGGGCATGGGCGATGAAGGCGAATTGCGGGTCGGCCAAGGTGCCGAGCCGGTCGGACAGCTGTGTGGCCAAGGGCCAGTAGCGGGCGGGCAAGGCCGTCCAGCCTTGCTCGCGCAAACAGGCGTAGCGCTGGCGCAGTTGCTGCTGCAAGGCAGGTAAAACCACCGGAGCAGCGCCCTCCCCCAGGCCCTGCTGCTGCGCCATCAGCCGCAAGACCTGGGCGGGCTCATGCTCGCGCAGCACTTGGGCGGGCGCCTGCCAGCGCGCCGCCAAATCCAAGCTCCAGGCCTGCGCCTCGGGCGCAGCAGAGCCACCCAGCCAGCCGTATAGCTGCTGGTGCAGCGGCTCATCGTCGGGGTCCCACAGGCCGGTGTCGTGGCTGCCGGTTTGCGCCCAAGTGCGAGCTTCCAGCAAGCCCAGGCGGCTGCCGCCAATGCCGGGAACAAACAACACGGGCCACAAAATGGGCGTTTTGGCCATTGCGGCATGGCGCTGAGCCTGCCGGGCGGCGCGCTCAAGCTCGGGCAGGATGCGGGCCAAGCGGTCAACAGGGCTAACTTCGTCAAGGGACGGGTTCATGTCAGGCATGGCTCAAGCTCCGCTGCGCGGCGGTGGCCATGGCCGGCTGGGCCGCCGCCGGGCGCCATGCCATCAAGCTGTGCTGCCACAAAGAGCGCGCGTAGGCGCAGGCCGTTTGCTGCGGGGCGGGCTGCTGGCTCAGCAAGGCCAGTTGCAGCAAGAACAGGCTCTGGCCCAGATAGCCCAGGGGCGCGCAATCCAGCCCGGCGGGCGAGCCCGTGGGCAGATGGGGCCAATGCCGCAGCCGCAGGTATTCGGCCTCGCGGCGCATGGCCTCTTGGTTGGGATGAGCATCGCTCAAGACCATTGCCGCGCCGCTGGTCTGGGTGGCATTCTTGTCTTGCAGGGCCAGCAGCATTTCGCTGCAAGCCCTGCCCATGGGACGCTCGTTTTGCCAACGGTCTTCGGGCTCCAGCACATGGCAGCAACGCAGGGTGGTGGCCTGCTCGCCCTGCCCTAGCAAGAGCAGCACCGCCGCCTCGCCCGGCACCACGCCGTCACAGGCCGGGCCGCTGAGTTGATCGATATCGTCCAACAAGGCCAGCGCTGCGTCCCCCAGCCAGCTCTCGCAGGCCAGCAGCAAGGCACGGCGGGGTGTGACGGCGCTGTGACTTGGCCCTGCACTTGACAGATAAGCGGCTGCGGCCGACAAGGCCTCAAACGCGTGGGCATGGCAGCTCAGGCGCTGCAGTTGCTGGGCCTGCCCATGCGCCGTTGCGACGCCCAGCAACTCAAACCACAGCTGGGTGAGCAGGCTCTCGTCCAACGCCACCTGCGCCGCGCCCTGCCGGGCACTGCTTTCCGGGCGAACAACAAACACCCGCAGAGTGGCCAATTCGGCCAGGCTCAGGCCGCTGCATTGGCATAGGTCTGTTGTGGCTGCGGCCAGCAACTGGCGCTGCCGCGCCAGGCCGCGCAACTCGCCCGTTTGGCCGCGCAGGGCCAGGGCCGGTAAAGCACCAAGGGCGGCGCCGTTCATATCCAAGGCGTCAAGGACTTCTACCCCCGGTGCGGGCTGGCCCGGTGCCAGGGCGGCCAACGTGGCTTGCAAGCTGCCGGCCGCGCAGCTCAGGCCGGCCTTCAGCACGGGAATGTTCAGGATGATGGAGGGCTTGGGGTTCATGTGCTTGGCGGCTGGGGGTTCAGGGGCGCATTTCGGCCGGGTGTTCGGCACTGCCCAGCAGCAATCGGCGCAAGGCCTGGCCCTGGTGTTTTTGCGGGATGAAAGCGCGGTAAAGCAGGGTCAGGCGGCGCCGGTCGGGCTCCAGCAACACGGTATTCAGGGGCAAGTCATGGCGGGCAAAGCCGCCGTAGTGGTAGCTGTGCAAGGCGAACTCATGGCGGGGCAGCGCGAAGGCCAGGTCGCGCCGGTCCTGGCTGAAACCTTGTGCATGAATAGCTTCGCCCCCCTTCAGATGAGGGCTGAACTGCAGGGCCGGGTGGGCGGTGTTGTGAAACATATCCGTGCCATCGCTGGGGCGGGCCGGGGCCTGGGTGGCACGCCATTGCGCGTCGCGGCTGCCGCCCAAGGCGGCGCGCGGCGACCACAGCGGATTCAAGGCGCCTGGCAATTGGGGCAGGCGGCGGTCTTGCCAGCGGGCCAGGGGCTGGCGCGGGTCTTCGATGGCCGGCAGGGCCAGGCCCGCGAGGGTGGCTGCCTTGGCATCCACATGGAAGCCCTTGCCTGCAGGGTTGTAGGCCCAGTGCTGCGCCGCCGCGCGGCCACGCATGGCATCAAAACCGCCATAAGCATGCTGCCACAGCAAGGGCAGGCGGGTCACCAGGCCGTCTTGCCTCTGCTTGAAGCGGCGCGGGATGAAGAGCGTGAAAAGCCGGGTCAAAAACCAGCGGCTGCGCCAGCGCCTGGGGCCATGCACGCGCATGGGGAACACCGCCGGGCCTACGCCCAACCAGGGCTCCATCTGTTTCACGCCATCGGCCTTAGGCGCATAAGCATGGCCCAGCAGCAGCACATTGGTGGCTGGCTGCGGCGCCATCACATCGGCGGGCCGCAGCAGGGGCGCCCAGTTCTGGCCCTGAGCCTGCAAATGGGCCAGAAAGTCGGGCGCTTGGTAGTCCTCGTCGAAGCGGTCTTCATGCGCCAGGCTTTCAGCTTGCGGCAGCAGTTGCAATTCACCGCCTGGTGCGATTTGGTACTGCAGCTTGAGCACCAGCAACTGTCCGGCCACGCCTTCATCGTTGACAAAGGGCAAGGCCTCGGCCAGATGAGGCGTGGCATTGCGCAGCAGGGAGTTCATGTCAGCAGGCCCGCCGTGTCGCCTTGCACCTCGGGCTGGGCCTGGGCCAATTGAGCCTGCAAGCGCTCGGCACGCCGCTGCATTTGAACAGCCGCCTGGGCCTGCAAGCCTTGCTGTAGCGCGGCCACTTTGTCCGGCGTGTCAAGGTAGTCGATATTGATGCCCTCCTCGTCGTCGGCGCTCAGGAAGATGGCCACCGGCATGGTGTCGCTGGACAGGCGCTGCAGCAGCTCGCGTGAGATGGCGGGCAAGAGGCTTTGCTCGATCAGGCGGTCTATGCTGCGCGCGCCGCTGTCGGGCGTGTTGCAGCCATCGGCCAGCAAGCAGGCCAGGGCTTCGGTGTGGTGCAGGGTGATCTGCCAGCTCTCTTGCAGGCGCTGCGCCAGCCGGCCCAGCTTGAGCCCAACGATGCGCGTGAGCTGCTCCTGGGCCAGCGGCAGATAGGGCACAACCTGCATGCGCGCCAGCAAGGCGGGCTGGAAGTGGGCCAGCAGCTCGGGCCTGATTTGCTCCAGCGCAACCTCGGCGTTAACGCCCTCGTAGCGCTGCCAATGCGCCATC
Source organism: Roseateles koreensis (assembly GCF_028595305.1). GTDB lineage: Bacteria > Pseudomonadota > Gammaproteobacteria > Burkholderiales > Burkholderiaceae_C > Paucibacter_A > Paucibacter_A koreensis. Next base: position 261,267 of record NZ_JAQQXS010000006.1, read on the forward strand.
AGGGTCAGGCTGCCCAGATTGGAGGTCATCAGGATGACGGTGTTCTTGAAGTCGATCTCGCGGCCCTCGCCGTCGCGCATGAAGCCGCGGTCGAAGACCTGGTAGAACAGATTCATCACATCGCGATGCGCCTTTTCCACCTCGTCCAGCAGTACCACGCTATAAGGTCGCTGGCGCACCGCCTCGGTCAATACGCCGCCCTCGCCATAACCCACATAACCGGGCGGCGAGCCCTTGAGCTGGGAGACGGTATGCGCCTCCTGGTACTCCGACATATTGATGGTGATGACGCTGCGCTCGCCACCAAACAAGACGTCGGCCACGCACAGCGCGGTCTCGGTCTTGCCCACGCCGGAGGGGCCTACCAGCAGGAACACGCCCAGGGGCGCCTCTTTTTTGCGCAAGCCCATGCGCGCATTGCGCAAGCCCTCGGCGATCAGAGCCAGGCCTTCGTCTTGCCCAACCACACGCTCACCCAGGCGCTGCTCGATGCTTAGCAAGCCGGCCATTTCGTCTTTGAGCATCTTGCCGGCGGGGATGCCGGTCCAATCGGCCACCACCTGGGCGACCACATGGGCGCCCACCTCCAAGTGCAACAACGGCGCCTCGCCCTGCACGGCGGCCAAGTCCTGGCGCAGGGCATGGATGCGGGTGCGTAGCTCGGCTGTGTTTGCCCTTGCGGGGCCTTCGGCGGCTGTGCGCAAGGCCTCGCCCAAGTCCTGCAACTGCTGCACCAAACTCTGCTCCTGATCGAGCTGGGACTGCAGGCGCGCTTGCTCGGCCTCGATGGCGGCGAGCTTTGCGCTGATGTCGAGCAAGCGCTGCTCCAGGGCCTCGGGTTTGCTGGCCTGGGCCAGGCTCAAATCACGCGCCAAGGCTTCGCGTTCGCGCAGCAGGCCGGCAGCCTGTTCGGCCAATGCACTCAAGGCCGCAGGTGGCACGGCGGCGCTCATCTTGACCCGGGCGCTGGCGGTATCCAGCAGGTCCACGCCCTTGTCCGGCAACTGCCGGGCCGGGATGAAGCGCATGGACAGGCGCACGGCCATCTGCACGGCCTCGTCGGTGATGGTGAGGCCGTGAAAGGCCTCGTAGCGGGGCTTGAGCCCACGCAACATGCCGGTGGCGGCGGCCTCGTCGGGCTCGTCCACCTTGACCATCTGGAAGCGCCGCTCCAGCGCCGCATCGCGCTCAAAGTACTGCTTGTACTCGCTCCAGGTGGTGGCGGCGATGGTGCGCAGCTCGCCGCGCGCCAGGGCCGGTTTGAGCAGATTGGCCGCGTCGCCAGCGCCCTGGGCATTGCCCGCGCCGATGAGGGTGTGAGCCTCGTCGATGAACAGCATGATGGGCACGCTGGAGGCCTTGACCTCATCGATCACGCCGCGCAAGCGGCTTTCGAACTCGCCCTTCATGCTGGCCCCGGCCTGCAGCAAACCCAGGTCCAGCACGCGCAGTTCCACGTCCTTCAAGCTCGCGGGCACGGCGCCTTGCACGATTTGCAGGGCCAGGCCTTCGACGATGGCGGTTTTGCCCACGCCCGGCTCGCCCACCAGGATGGGGTTGTTTTTGCGGCGGCGCGAGAGGATGTCGATCAGCTGGCGTATCTCATGCTCGCGGCCGAACACCGGGTCCACCTCGCCCAGGCGGGCTTTTTGCGTCAGGTCCACAGTGAACTTGTTAAGCGCAGCCGCCACCCGCGCCGTCTTCATGGGCACATGGGCCGCCCCTGACGGCTCAGCCGCCTCACTCGCGTCCTTGGTCAAGGCGGGTTCGACGGCGGCGGGCGTGGCCGGCGCAAGGGCGCTGCGGCTTTCGTCTGAGCGCTGGGTCAGGCTCAAAAAATCGCGCCGCAGCACAGCCAGGGGGATGTTGTCCAGCAGTTGCAGGCCTTCCGGCAGGCGATAGCCGCGCAGCGACAGCATGGCAAATAACAAGGCACCTGAGCGGATCTGCGTGCTGTCCAGGTCCACCAGACAGAAGCGCCTGGCCTCGTCCATCAACTCGACCAAGGAGCTGGAAAAACTGGGCGTGTCCTGGTTGCCGCCGCGATAGTGGTTCTCGATATTGTTGAGCAGCGCACTCCAGACCCGGTCGGGGTCGATGCGGAAATGCTTGAACAGCTGCGGCACATCGCCATCGCCCTCCTCCATCAGCTTGAGCAACCAATGCTCCATGCCCACCTCGTGATGGGTGCGTGAAATGGCCAAGCCCGCCGCCTCGTCCAGGGCCCTGGCGCAGTGGTTGTTCAAATGGCCCAGCAATTTGGAAATGCGTCCGCTCTCGGAATCCGACATGATTTCATCCTCCAAAAATTCTTCTTTTCCGCCCGGGGCCCTCTGCCCCGAATCGATTCAAACCTTGTCGCGCTTGCTCTCAAAACCCAGCAAGCTCGCCAGGCCCTGCCAACCCTTTTGGGTCAGCTTGACCAGGGTGTCCACCAAACCTGTTTTGGCCGGCGCTTCCACCTTGGCAAGCACAGGCTTGGGAGCTTCTGGTGCTGGGCGAGCTGCCACCACCGGCGCGGCCTCAATAACGCGTTCCACTTTCGGCGTTTGCTTCACTTGGCCCTCGGCGCGAGTTGCGAGTTTGCGAGGTGCTGGCAGCGGCTTTGCTGGCAGGGGGCGCGGCAAGCGGTACGCCACATCGGCAAGCACGCCGGGCTCGGGCAGATCATCGAGTGCACGCACCTCGGTGAGCGCGGGCCAGGCGCTGCTCAATGGCAGCGGCCGCGTGTCAGCAGGTGGACTTAATAGCGGCAAATCTTGGGCCGGCTCGGCCAATAAGCGGCTTGGCGCATCCACCTCGGGCCAGGTCTTAAGAAGGGTTTGGGCCGAGCTCGGAGCTTCTTCGACCAGCGGCAGCGCCTGCGGCGGCTCACTCAATTCGGCCTGTGTATCCAAGATGGGCAAGGGCAAATCCAGGGCTACAGTCCGGAAGCTTCTTGCGCCAGGCATTGACGCGGGGCCGGCGTCCTTCGCCGTTAGCGGGCGCGCTCCGCCGCCAAGCAGACCCAAGAGCCCAGGCGCGTAGCTGCGCAAAGCCTGCAGATGCCCTGGTGGCGCAGCCGCGCTGCTCGGCGCCTCGGTGCTGTGCAAGCCCAGCAACACATGGCTGGGCACGGCCAGATCCATAGGCGCCGCATGCGCGGGCAGCTCAAAACTCGCTGGCATGAGCCGAGGCTCCACAGACGGCAGGTTCTGGGCCAAAAGCTGCGGGGGTGCCGCTGCATCGGCATGGCGCGGCGAAGCGCTGCTTTCATTGAAGCCGGCCAGCCCGCCTAGGTGGTTGAGCGCCAATGCTGGGGGCTGACCCATCTCGGCCACCGGCGAGGCTTGGGCCCCAGGCATTTCAAGTCGGCCTGACGTCTGCACCAACTGACCCAAGCCGCCAAGATGGGCCACATCCGGCAGTGACTGCGGCATTGGTACGGGCAGCGTGTTGGCACCCATTGGATTCGACAAGCTCACACGCGTTGGGGCGTCTTGCATGCGCAGAAGTTGGTCTTCAGACAAACGCCGAATCTCCACGTCCACCACACCCGGCTCCACCATGCCCAGCTGGCGCGCAGCGGCGTAGGACAAATCAAGAATCCGCCCATCGATGAAGGGGCCACGGTCATTCACCGCCACCACCACCTGCCGTTGATTACGCAGGTTACGTACCAGCACAAAGCTGGGCAGGGGCAGGCTGCGATGCGCGGCCGTCAAGCCATGCATATCGAAGCGTTCGCCATTGGCCGTGGCCCTGTCCTGAAAGCCCGGCCCATACCAGGACGCCAGTCCACGCTCCACCCAGTTTTCATACCCAGCATTGATGGGCAGCGCGGGCGCCTCGGCCACGGCTTGTTGATGCTGGCTCACCGCCAGGCACATCACCGTGGCCATGCTGCATCGCCAGGCATGACGCCGCGCCTGCTGGCGGGATTTCGCTGATTTTCGGATATGGCTGGTATCTGCCAATGGCCGCAATTTCAGCCATGACCTGTACAGCCCGCTGTCGGACCTAGGCGCTGCGTGCGCCGCGTGCAGCAAGCGCCAAGGCAGGCTGGGCAAGCGGCATTTCAGCTCTGCACCAAGGCCCCGGGGCAGCAAGGCCATGACCTCAAAACAAGACCCGGCACGTTCAGGCATTCTTGCGCTGAGATAACGCGCCAAAGACTCGGCAAGATGCGTCGCGTCGCCTGGCCCCAGGGGTATGTTCAGCAACTGATCGAAGGGCTCCGGTGGCCTGGGCCAAGTGCCTGGCAGACCCAGCAAGCGCGCCAGCAAACCATCCATGCCTGCCTGCTGCCGCAGGCCCAAAGACAAGCGAGCCAAAGCCTGGTGCTGACCGAACAGGCGGCAAAGTGCCAACAGCTGCAACAAGGCCAGGTAATGGCCCGGGTCGCTCAGATCAAAAGGCCATTCGCACAGGCCTTGTGTCACTGATTGAGGGTGCAAAAAATGTGGGCGCCGCCGCAATAGCCGGTGCAGCAAATGCTGCCAATTTCGCAAAGCGCGCAGCACCGCCAGCAGCTCGCCATGTAACTCCGGCAGGCTTTGTCCATTGCTGAAATCCAGCTCCCACAAGGCCAGGCGCAAACGAAAAAAAGCCTCGGCAGCGCACAGCCGCGAGAGCAGCAGAGCATCCCCCGATGACGCGGCCTGCGCCGGCCCCGCAAGCCCGAGGCGCCGATGCGCGGCGCGCAGCTGCACACACAGAATATGGCGCTCCGCGAGCCGCTGCGATGCCCTCAGCCGCATCGCTGCATCAGACTCTGGCACGGCTGTCGCTTGATGTTTTCGAGCTGTGGAATGCTTGGGCGCCAAGGGTTGAACAGGTGAGAAGTCCAAATAAAAAAGCAGGCGAGGCCTGCAGCGTTGTGAGCCATTCTTGAACACAAATCCCGCGACTTGTTCAGCAAGTTTGGTCGTGTCATTGAAACAGGTGACTTGGCCTCGGTACTAGTTCACATGCATCTCCACAGGCGCGAAAAACACTCCAAACTGGGGGGGCGAGTTGCGAAGCATTCGCCCCACACTGGCACCAAAAGGCGGCTCTAGCTTTTTGTTGGTGTGGCGCGAAAGAGGCACAGACCTCCACGCAAACCAATGACCTAGGGAGTCATTCTTGTCATCGAGGAGGAGTGTGAATGGGTGGCCAAACCGCTCGGTCTGACCCGCCGTGCGTTGGCGGCATCTGCCGCTGAATCCCTGCCTACCCGTCCTGCCCTTCGCCTGGCTTTGGCATTTTATTTTTGCGCGAAGTCACGCCTGATATCCCTATGTTTGAACAGCATTACGAAGCCGAGCTGCGCAATCTGCGTGAGGCCGGCAAAGAGTTTGCCAAAGCGCATCCCGAGCGTGCAGCCGCGCTCAATATGGATCGCTTTGCGGCGCCCGACCCCTATGTCGAGCGCCTGTTTGAGGGCTTTGCCTTCATTGCCGCACAGCTGCGTCAAAAATTGGTGGACGACCTGCCCGAGTTGACCGAGGGCGTGGTGAGCCTGCTGTGGCCCAACTACATGCGCATGATCCCTTCGCTGGCCATCCAGGAGTTCGTGCCCAAAAAGCATGTGCTGCAGCAGGTGCAGACCCTGGCGCGTGGCCTGCGCGTGCGCTCCAACCCGGTGGGCAGCAGCGGCACCCAATGCGAATACCGCAGCACTCAGGCGGTGGAGTTGGCGCCCATCCATCTGGTCCATGCCCAGCCCGATATCAATGAGGCCGGGCGCAGCGTCATCCGCCTGCAATTCGAGCTGGAAGAGCAGGCCAACTGGGCCAAGCTGGGCCTTCAAAAGCTGCGCCTTTTTTTGCATGCCGACGCGCCGGTGGCCTTCAGCCTGCGCCACTATCTGCTGGACACTGTCGAGCGCATCACCGTCACCGCTCTGGACGGCACGCCCAGCCGCAGCGAGCTGAGTGGTGCGGCACGCTTCAAGCAGGTGGGCTTCAGCGCCGAGGAGCGGCTTTGGCCCTCCAGCAACACGGCTTTTGCGGGTTATGAACTGCTGCAGGAGTACTTCGCCTTCCGCGAAAAATTCCTCTTCATCGATCTGACGGGTTTGGCCGAGCTGAGCTTGAGCGCCGAGACCCGCCGCTTCACCCTGGATTGCGTGCTCAACAAGGCCCTGCCGGCCGATATGCGCTTCGACGCCGAGAACATACGCCTGCATTGCACGCCCATCGTGAATCTGTTTGAGCTGGAGGCCGAGCCGATTGCGGTGGACATGACGCGTGACGAGTACCGTCTCAACCCCTTGCTGCGTGAAGGCGCTTTGATCGAAACCTATAGCGTCGATGAGGTCGTGGCCTTCAACCATAGCGACGGGGCCCGCCTGCCCTATGTGCCCTTCTCCTCCTTCAAGCACAGGGGCGGCCTGGGCCGTGACGAAAGCCCCGAGCGCTACTACCACGCCCGGCCGCGCCAGGGCGCATCGGGCCACCACGAGACCTGGTTGGTCTTGGGCGGGCATGCCCAGGTTGACGTCGATAACCCGGCGCGCGAAACCCTCTCGGTACGCCTGACCGGCACCAACGGCATGCTGCCCCGCAAGGCCTTGCGCGACGCCACCATCACCCAAATCGTGGCCGGCTCACCCGATCTGGAACGCTGCCACAACATCACCAGCCCCACCCTGCCGCAGTACCCGCCCACGGACGACCGTTTTCATTGGCGCTTGATCTCCCACCTGCTGCCCAGCCTGATGTCCTTGATCGACGCCGAGGTGATGCGCAGCACGCTGGCCCTCTACGACTGGAGCGAGCAAGAGGCGAACCGGCGCCGCATCGACGGCGTGCGCAAGCTCAGCTGCGAGCGCAGCCACCGCATGCACAAGGGCGCCATCATCAGCGGCTACGCCATCCAGCTCGATCTGCAGGGCAGCCACTTTGCGGACGAGGGGGATCTGCGCCTGTTCGGCGCCATTCTGTGCGAGTTCTTCCGCCTCTATGTCCCCATCAATGCCTATGCCGACCTGACCCTGAACGTGCTGCCGCGCGGCAACAAGCTGCACTGGAAATGCGACATCGGCGCCATGAGTGTGATGTGAGGGTGAGATGAGCATCGCCTACCCCGTCAGCAAGACCGTACCCGCGCCCGGGCACGACTCGGGTGCCGCCTCGCATGGCAACAACACAGGTCGCTTGCAGCTGCGCATCGGCGGAGACCTCCCTGTGCCTCATTTGCCCTTCTGGAAGTACAACTACTTTCAGCTGCTGCGCCTGATTGAACAAAAACTGCCCTCAGGCCTGCGCCTGGGCCTGGACACCACGCCCCAGCAAGAGCCCCTGCGCGTGCTGCCCGACCCGGCCCTGCGCTACCCCGCCGCCGACATCAGCCACTTTGGCCGCCCCGCAGCGCGCGGCGAGGGGTTGTCAGCCTGGCACCCCCCCTGGACGGAGATGCGCGTCACCTTTGGCGGGCTCTACGGCGTGCAGTCACCCCTGCCCTATCACTTCCTGGACGACATTGCCCGCAAGGCGCCGGGCAGCGAGGTGCTGGCCTCCTTCCTGGACATCTTCAACCACCGCCTCTATCTGCTGCAGTACCAGGTCTGGAAGAAGTACCGCTATGCCCAGCAGTACCAGGCCCAGGCCAGTGACCGCATCTCGCGCTGCCTGCTGGGCCTGGGCGGCTTTGCGCTGGACGGCACACAGCCGCAAATCAAGCTGCCGCTGGGGCATTTGCTGGCCTATATCGGCCCCTTCTCACAGCGGGTGCGCAATGCCGAAGGCCTGCGCGCCGTGGTGGCCGAGTATCTGGACAGCCGTGACGTGCGGGTTGACCAATTGGTGGCTCATTGGGTGAGCGTGCCCGATGTTGCGCACCTGGCCTCCCACGCGCGTGGCGGCGAGCTGTGCCTGGGCAATAACGTGGTACTCGGGCGGCGCGTTCTGCACCCGGCGGGCAAGGTGCGCATCGTGATCGGGCCCCTGCAGGTCAAGCGCTTTTTTGAGTGCATGCCTGGCGGTAAAGAGTTTGACGACCTGGCTGCGTTGATACGCCTTTATCTGGGCGCCCACGTCGAATTTGATTTGTGCTTCCAGCTCATCACCGCCGGCCTGCCCCCGGCACAGCTGCGGCGCGGCGGCATGCGCCTGGGCTGGACCAGCTTTCTGTCCGGCGCCCTGCCCCCGGTGGTGAATGTGACGGTGCGCAACTGCGCTGAGGCCAGCGCCACGGCGCACTTCGACAGCTCATGAACCGGCCCCATCCCAACCCTAACGTCATCCATCCGCATCACCCATTTTTAAACCACGACCTGCGGGTCAAGCACAGAGGAGAGCAAGACCATGTCCAATAGTTTTCAAGCCGAAATCCCAGCAGCACGCGTCAATATCAAGCTTGACGTTCATACCGGCGGCGCCCAGAAAAAGGTTGAATTGCCTTTGAAGATGCTGGTTCTCGGCGACTTCTCCAATGGCAAGACCAAGGGCAGCGTGCAGTCACGCGCCAAGATCAATGTCAATAAGAACAACTTTGACGCGGTACTGGCCGACCTCAACCCCAGCGTCAGCTTTGGCGTCAAAGACACCATCGCGGGCGACGGCAGTGAGATCCCGGTGAAGCTGGACTTCAAGAACATGAAGGACTTCCACCCCGAGCAAGTGGCCAAGAAGATCCCCCAGCTTTCCAAGCTCATGGCCACGCGCAATCTGCTCAAGGACTTGAAGTCCAACCTGCTCGATAACGCCACCCTGCGCCGCGAACTCGAAGGCATCGTCAAAGACCAAAAAACCTTGGCCGCGCTGAAGGGCGACCTGGACGCCATCGCCGCAAAAACGGCCACCAAGGCAGCCACCGCCACTGACGCCAGCGAACCCCAAGCCTAAGCAAACACCTATACGGAGAACCCCATGACCACACAAACCGCATCCGTCGCCGCCAAACCCGGTGCCGAAACCGTTTACGAATCGCTGTTCCGCAAGGTCAACCTCAAGCCGGTGAGCAATTCCTCCGGGCTGGACACCTTTACCGACAACGACAAGCTCAGCGAGACCTCGCTGGACGACCGCCTGACCGTCGCCGTCAACGTCTTGCTGGAATCCATCCAGAAGTCCGCCCAACATGTGGACCGCCTGGACAAGGCCTTGCTGGACTTCCACATCTCCCGCATCGACCAGCTCATCAGCACCCAGCTCGATGAAATCATGCATCACGATGAATTCCAGCGCGTGGAGTCCTCCTGGCGCGGCCTCAAGCATCTGGTGGACCGCTGCGACTACCGCAAGAACGTCAAGACCGAGCTGATCGACGTCTCCAAAGACGATCTGCGCCAGGACTTCGAAGACACGCCCGAGATCATCCAAAGCGGCCTCTACAACCACACCTATGTGCAGGAATACGACCAGCCCGGCGGCGAACCCTTTGCCGCCATGGTCTCGGCCTACACCTTTGACCGCAGCCCGCAAGACCTGACCCTGATGCGCAATGTTTCCAAGGTGGCGGCTGCCTCGCACTGCCCCTTCCTCGCCTCGGTGGGTCCGGCCTTCTTCGGCAAGGAAACCATGCATGAGGTGGCCTCCATTCAGGACATCGGCGTGTACATGGAACGTGTTGAATTCACCAAATGGAAGTCCTTCCGTGACACCGAAGATTCGCGTTATGTCGGCCTGACCCTGCCCAGGGTGCTGGCCCGCCTGCCCTATGGCTCGCAGACCCTGCCGGTGCGCAGCTTCAACTACGAAGAAGCCGTCAAGGGCCCGGACCACAGCAAATACCTGTGGACCCATGCCTCTTTTTCACTGGCCGCCAACATGGTGCGCTCCTATGTACGTAACGGCTGGTCGGTGCAGATCCGTGGCCCGCGTGCCGGTGGCCTGGTTGAAGACCTGCCCATCCACCTCTACGACTTGGGCACCGGCGCACAGGTGAAGATCCCCACCGAGGTGCTGATCCCCGAGACCCGTGAATTCGAGTTCGCCAACCTCGGCTTCATCCCCCTGTCCTTCTACAAAAACCGCGACTACGCCTGCTTCTTCAGCGCCAATAGCGCGCAAAAGCCAGCCCTCTACGACACCAAGGAGGCCACGGCCAACAGCCGCGCCAACAGCCGCCTGCCCTACATCATGCTGATCTCGCGCCTGGCCCATTACCTCAAGGTGATGCAGCGCGAAAACATCGGCATGACCAAGGACCGCAAGGTGCTGGAGGCCGAGTTCACCAAGTGGATTCGTGGCCTGGTGACCGAGATGAACGACCCCAGCGACGAGGTGCGCGCGCAGTTCCCCCTGCGTGACGCTCGCGTTGTGGTGGAAGACATCGAGGACAACCCCGGCTTCTTCAGCGTCAAGCTCTTTGTGATGCCGCACTTCCAGATCGAAGGCATGGACGTCAGCCTCTCGCTGGTCTCGCAAATGCCCAAGGACAAGAAGTAAGGCGAGGTCAAACGCTGGCGGGGCCATTTGAAACCCGGCCCCGTCAGCCCCTTCGATCTCAAAACCTGCCCGCCAACCCCGTGCCCCAGCCATGAGCCTTTCGCGCCCCAATCAGCCCTCCTACTCCGCCGCCGAACTCGGCGCACGTATCCGCAGCCAACTGAGTAAGTTAGCGGAGCAAGGACTGGGCGCGACTGGCCCCTCCAACCAAGCCCAAGTCGGCCTGGAGTTAGGCCCCGACCACCCCCTGCTTCACATCACCCACTGGCACTACCGCCAAACCCTGCACGAGCCCTGGCGCCTAGACCTTAGGGCCAGCGGCGGCAACATCCCCGACCTCAGCACCCTGCTGATGCAGCGCGCTAGCTTTTGGCAGCGCGACGGTGTACTTGGCTTTCATGCCCTCAGCGGCCTGATCCA
>NZ_JAQQXS010000007.1 GCF_028595305.1 Roseateles koreensis
CTGACCCTCACCGCCAACACCGACATCGTGGTGGAGGCCAGCAGCCATGAGATTGGCGGGGCGAAGGATTGGGGGAGTGGCTCGGGCAGCGCGGCGGCGGGGGCTTTGAGTTACTGGGGCAGGATGGATGTGAAGGATGTCGTTCCACCCTTCAACTTGAAGCTCAGGCTGACGGATACACCTGGCCCACATGGATTGGTGCTGCCTAACACGCCCTGGTAAATTGTGAAAAGCTCATCGGCGAACCAGGCCGCGCAGGTGCTCGATGAAATCCTGGCAGGCACCAGCGACGATGCCGGCTGGTTTCAACTCAAGCCCGATGAGCTCAAAAATCTGGATCGCCTCACGCGCGAGCAAGATGCCATGCTCTGGGTGGTGGCGGATGGCCACGCCCAGGAATTCCATTTGCTTGAGGAAAACGATGATTGGAGCGATGCGGAGCGTATGCACCATGCCTTGGATGCCATGGCGTATACAGACCGTGCGGGCATCGCTGAAGAGCAGACCGTTGGCGCGTTCCTTCATCAACTGAGCCAGTCCGAAACGCAGTCTGACACCGCCCAGGCGTTGCTGACACAGCTGAGAAAGTCTTGATCATGAGCGCACATCCTGACGTCATCACGCCGCATCGCACCGTCACACAAATCATTGGCAAAGATGGCGTGCCGCTGACTGCCACCTTTAGCAGCAATTTGTGGCACGGCGCCGAGAGCCGCTTTGCCGACAAGTCCGAGGGCAACAAAATCAAGGCCTTTGTGACGGGCAAGGACTACTTCGCCGACTTGCTGGTGTCCATCAAATCGGCCAGCCAAGAAATCTGCATGGCCGGGTGGCAAATCAATTGGGATGCCTTGCTGGCGCCGGGTGTTCGCCTGTACGACGCCCTCTACGCAGCGGCGGCGGCCAACAAGGGCTTGCAAATCTATGTGATGCCTTGGGACGACACCCAGCCCGTACAAACCTATGCCCTCGAAACCAAACGCGCATTGGAAGACATCAATGACCGACTGAATTCCAAGCAAGTGCATGTGCTGCTGTCGCCCAGCTACGCCAGCGTCAACAACAGATATTTCAGCCACCACCAAAAGCAAATCATCATCGACAGAACGCTGGCCTATGTGGGTGGCATGGATGTCTGCTACGGGCGCTATGAAGACACAGAGTTCCGGCTCAAGGCGGACTGGGAAAAGCGGATGGGCATGAACCGCTACAACCCCTGTATCGAATCCATAGGCAAGCTGGAAGAAGCGCTCACTGTGGACCCTGACTTGATGACAGGCGGCCTCGACCACCTGCCCTTCACAGGCAAGGGCTGGTCCAGCACGGCCACCCTTCATACCGACCGCCTGCGCCAAGGCGGCTGGCAGGCCAAGTATGCCGAGGCGCCTAGCAGGGATGTCGTTGTCAACGCCTCAGCGTTGGCCACAAACAAAGTGGACCTCTCCACCCTGGAGGCCTACAAGCAACCCCGCATGCCGTGGAACGATGTGCATTGCCGCATCGAGGGCCCCGCCGTCAACGATTTGCTGCGCAACTTTGTCGGCCGCTGGCTGATCCAGGACGATAAGGCCAATCTGTTCGCGCCGGTCAAAAGCAATGCTGCCGAATGCACCCAAGCCAAGCCCGGGCAAGCCCATATCCAGGTCTTGCGCAGCGCTCCGCAAAACCACTGCGCCAAAGAAGTTGCGGCACTGAAAGCGCACCAACCCGCCACGGCTCACCCCGACTTGCTGGCCCAGGAGCAAGCCCTGCTCAAAACCCTGGCCGAGCCCCGGGCCCCGCAAAAAGACATCTACACCACCATGCTGCGCCTGATCGAAAAAGCCAGCCACTTCATCTACATCGAGAACCAGTTCTTTGTGGGCGAGATGGGGCAGGTGCAGACCACCACCCCCCAACTCTCAGCCGTGGGCCAATTCATCAATCGCTACGGCGGCAAAAACCAGAACTCCGGCGGGCGCACCGCCGCCCGAACGGACCGCAATACCCAGTGGCAGCAATATGCGGCGGTGATCGCCGAGCGGCCCCAGAACGGCATCTGCCAAGCTTTGGTCACCCGCATACGCCGGGCCATCATGAACAAGACTCGGCCGCGCTTTCATGTCTACCTCACCCTGCCGGTGCACCCGGAAGGCTGCTTGAACAATGCCACGATTGCCATCCAGGTGTTTTGGACGATGCAAACCCTCACCTTCGGCAGCCAGAGCTTGCTCAACGGCATACGCCGCTCGCTCAAGGCGCGTGAGTTGCGCGACGGGGGGGACACGGGCTATGAGCGCGTCTACGCCGATGGCAACGACGAGTACGAGAGCGTCGACACCGAACGCTGCTTTGAGTACGTGACTCTGCTCAATCTGCGCACCTGGGACACCACCATGAACCAGCGCGCGGTGACCGAGCAAATCTATGTCCACAGCAAGCTGATGATTGTGGACGACCTCTATGCCTTGCTGGGCAGCGCCAACATCAATGACCGCAGCCTGCTGGGCGAGCGCGACAGCGAGTTGGCCGTGCTGGTCATGGACGGCGCCAACTCCCGCGCCGACATCAACGGCCAAGGCAGCCAGCGGCCCGTGCGCACCTTTGCCCATGAGCTGCGCAAAGACGTCTGGCGCAAACTCTTCGGCCTCAAGTCCGACCCCAAATTGGCGGCCAAAGAACTTGCCAAAGCCGTGGACGAACCCGGCCACCCGGACAGCTGGAAGGCGATTCAAAAGCGCGCCAAGCAGAACGCGGAGATTTATGAGAAGGCCTTTCCTTGGGTGCCGAGGAATTGGGTGAAGTTTGGTGATAAGCCAAAGACGATGGCATCGATCTTGCCGACATGGGACGCCACTGCGGATGCACCGACAGTTGCCAGTTGGGGGGAGAAGGGTCTGCTCACCTCCCCCATGCCTTTTGAGCCCGTCTTCTGGGAAAAGGGCCGCTACAAGCAAGACGAGTTGGGTGCGCTGTCTGAGCAGGTCAGGGGCTACATCGTTGCGCTGCCTTATTTATGGACAGGTGGTGAGCACCTTCACTTTGACTTCCCGACCGCGTTGGTGGCCGAGAACGAGCCGGCGAACTCCACGGGCACTGCTGCATCCACCTTGGCCGCGCTGAACAAAAGAAATGGAGAGTCCAATACATGAAGCAGTTGCCGACCAAACTCGACCGTATAGGCGCAGGGCTCAGTGTCTTATGCCGCTGGGCCTTGTTGCCCCTGGCAGCGATGGCCAGTGCCTGCTCAGCAGAGCCGCCGCCCATCCCAACTGACTGGAAGACCGACTGCGTGGGGCTGATGCAGATCAGCTTTCCGGGGGAGGTGGATGTGGCGGCGCACAAGTTCCGAAAGTACTCGCAGTTCTCCACTCAGGCCAATTTGAGTGAAAGTGTCTTTTTTTCGGATGGGAAAATTGCAGGAGGTGACGACTTCTGGTATCACGGCACCCTTCAGGTGACGCACCCAATGACGGACGATGAATACAAGGCTTTGGTAGCCGCAAGAAAGGACTCGCAAAAAGAAGTATTGGCTGACTTCAAGAAGAAAAAGCCCACTGAGTTGAACGCAGCCGGACAACGCTCCAGGTATTGGCTCCTTCAGACGACTGCAAAAGACGGCGTTGCATGGCGATTCGACGCAGATTACGTTGTACTCATGCGAGTCAATCAGTCTGTCATTAGCTGGGTATCTGCGGGTAGTAGACCAAACATCGACAAGGCCGAAAAATCCGCAGCCATCGCCTTCAACAACCTAAACCAAGCCCAGCCCCGCCCCCTCTACGACCTACCCAAAAATCCAGGGCTTTGCCTGCCCTATCTTTTTATCCAAGATTCTGAGCCTGCGCCAGACAGAAGCTTTGGCGTGACCTACCGCCTCAAGGAACACCCAGACATCACAATATTTTTGCAAGACATTCGTGCCAACACGCCCGTTAAAAGCGAACGCGACAACCGCTTCGCCGCCATTGATCGGGCCGAGAATTTCTGGGGATTGATGTATCGGCAAAGCTACGCCAAGGCCGATGTTCAATACCTCAATTTCTCCGAATTCGCAGGCTACAAGGCCGTCGCCAGCAAAGCCTATATGGTGCGTCAGGGCGGTGAGAAAGACTACGGTCTGATGTACACCGTGCTAGGCCACGAAGATGAAAGCAAAGATGTACCCAACCTGACGTTTCGCGTCATCCGCGACGCCAAGAACGCCATCGCCAAAGGCATAGAACCTGTCCCAGAAAAAGCTTTCTTTGAGATGGCGCAAACCATTGCTAACAGCGTCAAGCGCAGGTCGGTCAAGCAGCGCGCGATCGAGCCACAGGGAACTCAAGCGCCTTGAAAGCAATGCAAGCCTCGCTGCCGTGGAACGATGTGCATTGCCGCATCGATGGCCCCGCCGTCAACGATTTGCTGCGCAACTTTGTCGGCCGCTGGCCGAGCAACGCTCCAGCGCCCAAGTCGGCCTGGGGCCCCTCGCCGCCCTGCCAGCCAGCCGCCAACTCAGCGACCAAACCCCGAGCATCAGCGCAGCCCTCATCCACGCCAGCGCCGCCGAACACCTGCTCCTGCTCAGCCCCGGCCCGCAAGTGCTGGCTGCGCAAAACATCGCATTCGCAGCCCAAGGCCAACTCGACCTCGCCAGCGCCGAGCCAATCCGCCTCTACGCCAAAACCGGCATCACCTGGCACACCGAAGGCGAGTCCAAAGCCAGCCTCAACAGCCGAGGCAAAGGCGGCAGCCGCACCGACATCATCAGCCAAGGCAACGATCAAACCCAGGTGCAGGGCGGCGCCGCTCACTACCTCGCCCAGCAAGACCTCATCCTCGAATTCCGTGGCCAACACGCCGTGCTCAGCACCCAAGGCGTCATGCTGGAGTTGACGCAAGCCGGCACCCTGACCCTCACCGCCAACACCGACATCGTGGTGGAGGCCAGCAGCCATGAGATTGGCGGGGCGAAGGATTGGGGGAGTGGTTCGGGCAAGGTCACGCCGCTCAGTGTGTTGGCTCAAGCCAAACCTGGGCCAGCGCCTATGGATGAAGAACTCCAAGTGACTTGGCCGTTTGATCATTCACCAGTCCGACAACAGCAGTTCGAAATCACCCGAGCCGACAGTGGAGTCATCCCCGGCACCACCGATGGGCAAGGCAACACGGGCTTGCAAAATAGCCAATTTTTAGACGCCGTTCATTTGCGGCTCCATCCAAATCCAGAGGCACCCCAATGACTGGCCCCCGCGTTGAACGCATCATTCCCGTCTGTTTTGACGACCGGGGCAACCCGGTTTGGAAATCTCAGACCTCGCCCCCCGACAACTCCATCGGCATTTGCTTCATGGTGTCGCAGCGCATCATTCCGGTGATCTTTGTGCCAGGGGTAATGGGGAGCAATTTGAAGGGGACAACAAAAAGGGAAGAGATTCGGTGGTTACTTGACTCTCCCACGACCATGCTGCCCTGGTCTGTCAGAGGGGCTGAAACCCGTAAGCAATACCTCCGCCCCGAGGTCATGAAACTCGACGATGGAGGCGCCATCCCTGAAGGCACGCTCCAACAAGCCGCTGAGCTGAAACGCCGGGGCTGGGGCGAAGTGGGGGCCATGAGTTATGCCGAATTCCTGGTCTGGTTGGAAAACAATCTGAATGACAGCGACCATGCCCGCACCGGCCTACGGGCACAACTCATGGACATGGATTTGCAAGCCCACAAGGGTGAAGCCAAGCTCAGTTGGGACGAGGTGGCGCTGAGCTACAAATACCGCTTCCCCGTCCATGCCTGTGGCTACAACTGGCTGCAAAGCAATGTGGATTCAGCGGAGCACCTGAAGCAACGGATCAACGAGGTGATTGCGCGCTACAACAGCGAGGGCAAACGCTGCGAGAAGGTCATCCTCGTCACCCACTCCATGGGCGGCCTGGTGGCTCGCTATTGCTCCGAGGCCTTGGGCATGCGCGACAAAATCATGGGCATCGTCCACGGCGTGATGCCGGCCATTGGCGCACCGGCCGTCTATCGCCGTTTCAAGTCAGGCACCGAAGACTACTCCGCCTTTTATAACGTCGCCGCCGCCATGGGTGCCGCGGTGCTGGGCAACGATGCCGCCGAGATGACGGCTGTGCTGTCTTCGGCCCCTGGCCCCTTGCAACTGCTGCCTGGCAAGCAATACGGCAATAAGTGGCTGCATATCAAGGACAGAAACTACACCTACAGCATGCCCATGAACGGCGATCCCTACAACGAAATCTACACGGTGCGTGGCCAATGGTGGAGCATGTGTGATGACCATCTGATGAACCCGCTGAACCAAGAGCGTGATGCGCGAGCTTGGACTCGGCAAAACGAGATTGACTGGGCAGCGTTCACCCGAATCATCAGGAACGACGTTGCAAAGTTCCACGTCAAAATTGCCGACAAATACCACCCCAACACCCACGCCTTCTTCGGCAGCGATGAGACCTTCAGAGCGTATGGCAACGTGACCTGGAGCAGCACCACCGGCCTGATGGCTGCCACGGTGTTTAAAGATCGCAAGCTCGATGTGCTCAATGCCCGACCCTTGACGATTGAAGAGCTGAGGGAGCACAAACGCGATGACAAGGCCGGCGCGGAACTTAAGACCGAACGCCATGTCGACGCCAGCTACACCGACAAAGGCTGGTTCTCAAAAGACACTTTGATCTACAGAATCAGCGCACCTGACGCGCCCGGTGATGGCACCGTGCCCCATGCCTCCGGCGTTGCGCCTGAGGCGTTCTGCAAAAGCATGTTGCGCGTGGGTGTAGGCCACGAGCCGGCGTACAAACAATCGGTCAGCCCGGACAACCTCAAGGCTTGCCAATTCACGTTGCGGGCCATCATCAAGATTGCCCAAGAGGTCAAGACAACGAGCCTGCGCTATGACTGAATCTCGGCACTGGATGGCAAGGGCCATCCCCATCCTCCTCGCCATTTGCGGCCTGCCCCTGCTGGCCGCCTGCCAACCCAAGGTGCTTCCCATGACCCCAGAAGAAACAACCCATATCGCCCCTTTGTTGGCCACCACACGCACCCTGTGTTTGGGCCGTTACTTGGTCGAGATGCCGACCCGGTTTGTGCGTAACAGCGAGACCCGGGCCAAGGTGGATGACGTCTCGATTGAGGTTACGCCGCAGACCCGTCTGGCGTTTGACGCTGAACTCACGGCCAGACGCCTGGAGCTGGAGGCCATTCATATGGCAGACGAGCCTACTTGGCCTCTCTTGCGGAGAACGTATGAAGTGCCGCTTCGCGATGCAGGCTTGATATTTGATCGAGCAGAACACCCGCATAAAGGTCGTTTTGGGCGAATGTTGGAGTTATTAGCGTGGCGCAACGGATTCAAGCTAAAGATGATGCTTCGTGCTGATGACAACACCTTTCCAGAAGATGCCAATGAGCCCATGGCGAGGCAGCTCGGTAGCAACTTTCACCCGCAACTAGAGGCACTGCGCAAGCTCTACACCAAGACGCGCGGGATGGCCGAAGGCGAGATCCCCACCGAGCCGGGCCTCTGCATTGCCAATGGCTTTGTGCAGGGGCGAACTTACCAGGCCGAAGTGGTTGAGCTGGTTTATCAACTGGACGGTGCGCCTGATGTGTTCTTTGGATTCAGCGAGGACAGCAATCTCAAGGAGAAAGACACCCTGTTGCAACGCTCGGCCAAAGTCGAAGCGGCCATGAAACTGGCCGACACAACCACACTGCGCAAGGGCGTGCGCAAGACCGAGCATATGGAGTTTGAGGAGTGGTTGATGCATGGCCCTTTGGCCGATGAAGTGTTCAAAGGAACTCGCTTCCAACTGACGGCCAATGAGGCCACGGGAGGCCGAGACAAGCCATATACGGATTTAACCTTTCACAATGGCGCTCGAGTACCTCAACCCGAAATGAACTGGCAACAAAAAGAAGCGCTAGGCCTCGACAAGAAATTGACCCACGCCACGCTGACGCCGGCCGAGGCCATGGCCATCTGGGATCAGGTCACCTCGACGCTGCGGCCCAGGCCTGGGGCGTTTTGAGCGAGTGTTGCAATGTTTAACAAGGTCGCTATTGCCGCCCGCAACGCCAAACCCCAGCCGCTCACCGTCGCCAGCCCCGCCGGCCTGAACGCCCCCGACCTGCAAGCCGAGCATCTGCTGGACTTCGATCTGCAATACACCCAAACCCCGCAAACCGCCAGCCTGTGGGCGTACAACTACCGCGACCAAGGCCGCCAGCTGCGCAGCAGCATCGATGCGCCGTCCGCAAGGTCCGCAACCTCCGCAACAGGCGACCCCTCCCGTGCTGACCGCCTTCAACGGGGGGGGCACCCGGACACCACGCAGCCAAAGTTCAGGAGCTTTTTAACAAAGAACGCGACACGCATCGGCAGGCTACCGTTGGCGAACATACCGACACGGCCTCATGAAAAAAGCAATCAAGGCTCACGAGGTGGCGGTCAATGAAGTCGTGAGTTCAGTCTGGTAGTCATCCCGGTCTACGGTGTGATGTGTCATTGTTAACGGTGGGGCCCCTTGGCCTAGGGCGAACCCCTGCATGCAGCGCACAGAGCGCTCTCTAAACTGCGCCCTTTGCTCGAACCCGAGCCCGCCTTGAGCCCTTGGCCGGCCAATCAAAAACGGGGCCGAACCGACAGGGCGTTCAAAGCATGGGGAGTCGGCGAAGACGCCGACGGGGAGTGTTCAAGCATGTGCATTTTTGTTGCCAAGATGCGGTCATTACAGTCCTTGCGGGCATGCCTGGCCGTGATGGCCTGGGGCCTGTTTCTGCCACCCGCGCCCGCGTCGGCAGAAACAGCCTCAATCGCTCCTGCAGCCCCGGCCAAATCCGCTGAAGAGCGCGCCCAGGCGCAGGCCGACCGCGTGTTCACCTGGATTAAGTTTCAGAACGAAGCCCCGGTCAAGAAGCCCGCTGCGGCAGCTGCCTCACCCACGCCGCCCGCCGCCAAACCTGTGTCCAAAGCGGTGACGGCGGCAAACGCTCCGCCAAAGCCCGCATCGCTCACCGCCAAGAGCGCCGAGCGTGACACCCGCGATCAAGAGACCATGGCCCTTGGCCACGCCCCCGTGGCCGCCAGCGCGGCGGCATTGCGCGTTGCGGCCGTTGATGCGATACCGACCCCTACAGCCACGCCTGCACCTGAATCAACATCAGCACCCGCTCAAGCGCTTGCGGCGGTAGCGACGGCGACCGCTGCTGCGCCTGAAGTGGAGGCACCGCAGCTGCGCTTGATTCATCGCGTCGAGCCGGAGTTTCCTGCCCGCATGGCGCGGGATTTCAGCGGTGGATCGGTCGTGCTGCGTTTCGTGGTGCAGGCGGACGGTAGTGTTCAACAGGCTGAATCCGTGCGCGCCACCCACGCCAAGTTGGCAACTGCCGCTATCACCGCTGTGTCGCAATGGCGCTTTGCCCCGATTCCCCGCCCTCGCGAAGGGCGGGTGGAGATAGGCTTCAGACCGGAGGAGTGAGGGGGCGCCGCGCCCGCCCGTTCATCCAGGCGGTTTGAAAGTGCCGCAAATCGGCGGCACTCATGTCGGGCTTGAGCGCGCGCACCAGGCAGGCCGCCGCTGCACCCGTTTCGGCGCAGTCTTGCACCTGCTCAGGCGATAGCAGCCCGCCAATCGCCACGACGGGGCATCCCGCCATGGTGGCCCACCAACGCAGATTGCGCATGCCTTGGGGCCGCCAGGGCATGTCTTTGGTGGTGGTCGGGTAGACGGGGCCGCAGGCGATGTAGTTGGGCGTCAGACCGCGGGCCCGGGCCAATTCCCATAAGCTGTGGCTGGACAGGCCGAGCCGGGCGCCGCTGTTCAAAATCTGGCTGCGCTCTTCGGGGTTCAGTGCGGCCCAATCTTCCTGCCCCAGATGCAGGGCGGTGGCGCCCGCCGCCAGTGCCTCACGCCAGTGGTCGTTGATCCAGAGTTGTCCGGGCTGTTGCTGTTGCTGTGCCAGTTTCAAACTCTGATGCAGGGCCTCTTGCACGTTCTCGCCGGACGCGGTTTTGATGCGCAGCTGCACCTGGCTCAGACCTTGAGCGAGCAGCGGACCGACTCGCGTGGCTTGGTCGGTGATGGCGTACAGCCCCAAGGTGGCTTGATCGGCGCCGGGGACGGGCCGGGCTGCCAAGGCCTGGCGCCAGCGCCTGAGCGTTTGGGGCGACGGCGTGGTTTCATCCGCAAAGCCCATCACCGGCATACAGCGTGGGTCCTGGATGAAGCTGCCCTCGGCCTTCACCGGCCCGGCGCCTGCGCCTGCGGCATAACCCTGGCGTACGGCTGACCAGCTGAGCATCTTCGCCAGCACCACGGCGTCGGCCAACGGGTAGCCTCGCGCCAGGGCCGCAGCGGCGGCGGTGGCGAAGGTGCAGCCGCTGCCGTGGTGGTGGCGCGAAGGCAGGCGGGGCAGTGCCAGCCAGCCTGCGACAGGGGGCTCGGCAGGCGCTTGGGCATCCAGCCAGTCCAGCGCCAGATGGGCGGCGCCTGGGGCGTTCAGATCGTCGCCTCCGGTGATGCACACGGTTTGCGCACCGGTGGCGAGCAGGTGGCGGGCCAGCGCGGGTGTTGTTGTGTCCGTTCGCTCGGCGAGTGATTCGGCCTCTCGTCGATTGGGTGTCAACAAGGTGGCGCGGGGTAGCAACAGCGTGCGGTAGGCCTGAACCAAGGCTGCGTTTGAAAAGGCCGCGCCGCCCGCTGTGGCGCTGAGCACAGGGTCGATGACGAGGGCCACCGGGCCGTCGCGCCGCAGTGCATCCACGCAGCGTGCCAGGCACTCGATGGCTTCAACGCTGGCCAGCAGCCCGCACTTGATGGCGCGGGGGCGACAGTCTTGGGCCAGGGCATCGAGCTGTGCCTGCAACTGGGCCACAGGCACCGGGTGCACCGATTGCACGCCGAGCGAATTTTGCGCTGTGACGACCGCGACCACCGGGCACAGGTGAACGCCCATGGCGCTGGCGGCGCGCAGGTCGGCCGCGAGGCCCGCGCCGCCGCCGCTGTCCGTGCCGGCCACACTCCAGATGATGGCCGGGCGATCGGCCGGCGCGGCGCCCGAGTCCAGTGACGACGGCAAGCAAGGATGGGGAAACCCTGTCATGCCGGCCCCAGCAAAAAGGCGTGCCCGCTGACCGGTGTGGAGGGCCGGGCAAAGGCTTGCGGCGCCATGGTGCCGGCCAGATAGCCCTGCCGGCCAGCCCGCACCGAATCGCGAAAGGCAGCGGCCATGCCCACGGGGTCACGCGCTTGCGCCACTGCTGAGTTGAGGAGTACGGCATCAAAACCCAGCTCCAGCGCCTGCGCCGCGTGTGAGGGCGCGCCCAGGCCCGCGTCGATGATCAGCGTGGCGTCGGGCAGGCGCTCACGCAGGCTGCGCAAGCCGTGCAGGTTGAGCAGGCCCTGGCCCGAGCCGATGGGGGCGCCCCAGGGCATCAGCACCGCGCAACCGGCGTCGTCCAGCAGGCGCCGGCAAAGTACCAGGTCTTCGGTGCAATAGGGGAAGACGGTGAAGCCGTCTTTCACCAACTCGGTGGCGGCGCTCAGCAGCTCAAAGGGATCAGGTTGCAGGGTGTGCTCGTCACCGACCACCTCCAGCTTGAGCCAGGCGGTGCCATACAGCTCCCGTGCCATTTGGGCCAGTTGAATGGCTTCGCGCGCGCTGCGGCAGCCGGCGGTGTTGGGCAGCAGGCGCGCGCCTTGCGACTGGGCCTGCCGCAAGGCCAGTGCGAGGGCGCCGTTGTCGCCGGCCTGCAGGGTGCGCTTGAGGCCCACGGTCAATACCTGGCATTCGGAGGCCTGAATGGCGTCCACCAGCGTTTGCGGGCTGGGGTAGCCGGCGCTGCCGAGAAAGAGGCGGCTGCCCAGCGGCTGGCCGTTGATGATGAGCGCGTCATGAGCGGGCATGGGAATCCTTGAAGCTTTGATGCGGGGGGGCGTTGAGACTTGGCCTTAGCCGCCGACGATGGCCTTGAACAGCAGCACGGCGTCGCCGTCCTGCAGCAGCGTGGCGGGGCGAGCGGCGCGGGCGATGAATTGGCCGTTGAGGGCGGTGGCCACGCTGTCTGCGGGGCGGCCTTGCTCTTGCAGCAACTCAGCGAGCGAGAGCGGCGCGGGCCGTTGCAGGGTGAGTTCGTCGAGGTGGATGGTGATCGTCGTCTGCATCTTTATCTTTATCTTTATGGCGTCACGCCAGGCTGCCCAGGCCACTCTGGCTCAGAAGTGCTTGAACGAGCGCGGGGGCTAACAGCCAGCCGTGGCGGTACAGGCCGTTGAGTTGCAGCAGGCCGGGCGCGCAATGGGCCTGGGGCTTGTTGTCGGGCAGGGCGGGGCGCAGATTGCGGTCGAGCCGCAGGATGCGGGCTTCACTCAGCGAGGGCATCACGCTGTGGGCCGCGGCCATCAGCTCCACGGCACTTTGCAGGCTGACTTCGCTGCGGTCCTCGCTTTCGATCTCGCTGGCGCCCAGCATCAATTCCGACTCGCTGCGCGGCACCAGATAGACCCGGTAGCGTGGGTGCAGCAAGCGCACCGGGCGGCGCAAGGCGTGGCCGGGCAGTTGCAGCTGCACCACCTCGCCGCGCACGCCGCGCAGGGGCAACTGGGGCCGGGCGCCCAGGCCCCGGGTGTCGATCACCCAGTCGGCGTCGATGCAGCGACCATCGGCCAGTTGCAGGCGCCGCGCGCCGGTGTGGGTGAC
The DNA here is from genome assembly GCF_028595305.1 of Roseateles koreensis. GTDB lineage: Bacteria > Pseudomonadota > Gammaproteobacteria > Burkholderiales > Burkholderiaceae_C > Paucibacter_A > Paucibacter_A koreensis. Next base: position 12,682 of record NZ_JAQQXS010000007.1, read on the forward strand.
CGGCTGCTGCCAATGCCATTGCACATCGCCCAGGCTGGCGCCCGCGTGCAGGGCGGCCATGGCTTGGGGCGGGTGAATCAGCCCTTCGCCGGGCAGCAGCCAGCTGTGCAGGCCGGTGTGCTGCAGCGCCGGCTCCAGCGCCTGCAACTCGGCACTGCTTAAGGCTTGCGCAGCGGCGGGTGAATCTGGCTGAGGCGCCGCGTTCAGGCGCGCCAGGATGCGCTGGGCTGAGCCCAGGTCCTGGCGATGCGCCACCAGCAGGCTGCCTTGCGTTTCAAGGCGCACCGTTTGCGGCAGCTGCGCGGTGATCAGCGGCCACAGGCGCAGCGATTGCCAGCCCAGCGCGGCCACGTCGGCCTCGGCCTTTTCCAGCTCGGCCAGGGGGCTCAACATGCCGGCTGCGGTGAAGGCTGCCGCGCCATGGCCGTCAAATCGCGGTGCCGGGCCGGGGCCGGCGTCAAACACCTGCACGGGGTGGCCGGCCCGGCTCAGTGCCCAGGCAAACATGCGGCCGGCCAGGCCGGCGCCGGCGATTGCCACGGTTTGGGCAGGGCGGCTCATGCTCAGGCTTTGCTGATGGGGATGTAGAGCTCGCCGCCTTGCGCCTTGAACTCAGCACTCTTGGCGCGCATGCCAGCTTCTTGAACTTGACCTTGGGTCGAGTCAGCAGCCAGGTCTTTGGCGTAGTCGCGCACGTCTTGCGTGATCTTCATTGAGCAAAATTTGGGGCCGCACATCGAGCAGAAATGCGCCACCTTGGCGCTGTCCTTGGGCAGGGTTTCGTCATGGAATTCGCGTGCGGTGTCGGGGTCCAGGCCCAGGTTGAACTGGTCGCTCCAGCGGAACTCGAAACGCGCCTTTGACAAGGCATCGTCACGCGCCCGCGCGCCGGGGTGGCCCTTGGCGATGTCGGCGGCGTGCGCGGCGATCTTGTAGGCCATCAGGCCGGCCTTGACGTCGTCGCGATCGGGCAGGCCCAGGTGCTCTTTGGGCGTGACGTAGCAAAGCATGGCGCAGCCGAACCAGCCGATCATCGCCGCGCCGATGCCGCTGGTGATGTGGTCGTAGCCGGGCGCGATGTCGGTCGTCAAGGGCCCCAGTGTGTAGAAGGGTGCTTCGTCGCAGTGCTTGAGCTGCTCGGTCATATTGGCCTGGATCATGTGCATGGGCACATGGCCGGGGCCTTCGATCATGGTTTGAACGTCGTGCTTCCAGGCGATCTGGGTGAGTTCGCCGAGGGTGCGCAGCTCGGCGAATTGCGCTTCATCATTGGCGTCCGACAGGCTGCCGGGACGCAGGCCATCGCCCAGCGAGAAGCTCACGTCGTAGGCCTTCATGATCTCGCAGATCTCTTCGAAGTGCGTGTAGAGGAAGTTCTCCCGGTGATGAGAGATGCACCACTTGGCGAGGATGGAGCCGCCGCGTGACACGATGCCGGTACGGCGTTTGACCGTCATGGGAATGAAGGGCAGGCGCACGCCGGCGTGGATGGTGAAGTAGTCCACGCCCTGCTCGGCCTGCTCGATCAGGGTGTCGCGGAACAACGCCCAGTTGAGGTCTTCCGCCACGCCGCCGACCTTCTCAAGGGCTTGGTAAATCGGCACGGTGCCGATGGGCACGGGGCTGTTGCGCACGATCCAGTCGCGCGTGGTGTGGATGTTGCGGCCGGTGCTGAGGTCCATCACCGTGTCGGCGCCCCAGCGGGTGGACCAGACCAGCTTCTCCACCTCTTCTTCGATGCTGGAGCTGACGGCGGAGTTGCCGATATTGGCATTCACCTTGACCAGGAAGTTACGCCCAATGGCCATGGGCTCCAACTCGGTGTGGTTGATGTTGGCGGGGATGATGGCGCGGCCGCGTGCGATCTCGGCCCGAACGAATTCAGGCGTGATGATCTTGGGGATGCTGGCGCCGAAGGGGTTGCCGGCCAGGCGTTGTTCGCGCTCGGCATCGGCCTCGTACTCGCGCATCCATTCGTGGCGCTGGTTTTCGCGGATCGCGACGAATTCCATCTCCGGCGTGATGATGCCTTTGCGGGCGTAGTGCATCTGCGTGACGTTGGCGCCAGCCACGGCGCGGCGCGGCTGGCGACGCAGGCCCACGCTCATCTCGTGCAGCAGGCGTTGTTGGGCCTCTTCACGCAGGCCGTCGTCCACCAGCTTGATTTCACGGCCCGTGTAGGCCTCGGTGTCGCCGCGCGCCTCGACCCAGGCGGCACGCGGGGCGGGCAGGCCTTGATGAACGTCGATGCCGGCCGCAGGGTCGGTGTAGGGGCCGGAGGCGTCGTACACCGTCACCACCTCGCCGTTGCTCAGGGCGATGGCCCGTTGCGGCACGCGCAGTTCGGGATGCAGCTGGCCGGCGATGTAGGCCTTGCTGGAGGCGGGCAGCGGCTCGCGGCTGCGCTGCAGCCGGGCCTCGAAGTCGATGGGGGCGGCCGGGTCGGCAGCGACGTTGAGATTCGGGTCGGTCAGTGCATTCATGCGCGGGCTCCGTGGGCGTTGAGAGTTTGAAATCTCTCCGGAGGTGCGAGCCTGAGACCGAGGGTGCGGGCATGAGTCGAATGCGCTCAGGGCTTCAAGGTGAAGCGGCAGACCGATGGGGCCTTGGGCATGAGCGGGCTCTTCTTACGCCGGTATCAACCGGATCAAGTTCAGCGGGTCCGTGGCTTCCACCACATCTCAGCCCGGCGCGTCAGATCAAGCTGATGCGCGACAGGGCCCCCCGGAGCAAGCGGCCAGTATAGGTGCTCGGACAAGGTGGGGGGCTCGGCGCTGACGGGCCCATAGGGCAGCACGTCGTATGAATTCCGACCGTTCGACCGATTTTCGAACGCCCGTCCGAGTCGCCGGACGGTCGTGCCGGGCCTGCGGGATTCCCCTTGGGGCATCAATCAAATCATGGACTTAGGCGGGCGTTGACTCGCCCGTGGTGGACCTGGCATGCCTGCTGCATGAAATGGGTCGGGCGCAGTGGCGCTCAACTCAGTCAAAAACAGGAGACAGTTCATGCAAGTTCAGTCGCAGGTGCAGGTGATGGGCATCGATGCCGGGGGCACGATGACCGACACCTTCTTTGTCCGCGAAGACGGCCGCTTTGTGGTCGGCAAGGCCCAGAGCAATCCGGCCGATGAATCGCTGGCGATCTACAACTCGTCGCAAGACGCTTTGGCGCATTGGAAGCGGGAGGTGGACGATGTGTTCCCCGAGCTCGTGACGTGCGTCTACTCCGGCACGGCCATGCTCAACCGCGTGGTGCAGCGCAAGGGCCTGGACGTGGGCCTGATGGTCAACAAGGGCTTCGAGCACGTGCACTCCATGGGCCGCGCAATCCAGAGTTATCTGGGCTACGCGCTGGAAGAGCGCATTCACCTGAACACCCACCGCTATGACGAGCCGTTGGTGCCCCTGAAGCGCACCCGTGGCGTGACCGAGCGCACCGATGTGCAAGGCACGATCGTTATTGCGTTGCGTGAAGACGAGGTGCGGCAGGCCACGCGTGAGCTGGTGGCCGTGGGCGCCAAGGCCATCGTGATCTGCTTTTTGCAATCGCACAAAAACGGCACCAGCGAGCAACGCGCCCGCGATGTTTGCCGCGACGAACTGAAGAAGCTGAAGGCCGATATTCCGGTGTTCGCCTCGGTGGACTACTACCCGCAGCGCAAAGAAAGCCACCGGATGAACACCACCATCCTGGAGGCCTATGCTGCTGAACCTTCGCGTCAGACGCTGAAGCTGGTCAGCGACCGCTTCAAGAAGCACGGCGCCAAGTTCGACCTGCGCGTGATGGCCACGCACGGCGGCACCATCAGCTGGAAGGCCAAGGAGTTGGCACGCACCATCGTCTCCGGCCCCATTGGCGGCGTGATCGGCGCCAAGCTGTTGGGTGAGGCGCTGGGCGACGAGAACATTGCCTGCTCCGACATCGGCGGTACCAGCTTCGACATGGCCTTGATCACCAAGGGCAGCTTCGCCATTGCGTCCGACCCGGACATGGCGCGCCTGGTGTTGTCCTTGCCGCTGGTGACCATGGACTCGGTCGGTGCGGGCGCGGGCAGCTTTGTGCGCCTGGACCCCTACAGCGGCTCCATCAAGCTGGGCCCTGATTCAGCCGGCTATCGCGTGGGCACTTGCTGGCCAGACAGCGGCCTGGACACGGTCTCGGTGTCTGACTGCCACGTGGTGCTGGGCTATCTGAACCCTGAGAACTTCCTGGGCGGCGCCATCAAGCTGGACGTGCAGCGTGCGCGTGACCACATCAAGGCGCAGATCGCCGACCCGTTGGGCCTCACGGTGGAAGACGCCGCAGCCGGTGTGATCGAGTTGCTGGACCTGCAACTGCGCGAGTACCTGCGCTCCAACGTCAGCGCCAAGGGTTATAGCCCGACCGACTTTGTCTGCTTCAGCTACGGTGGCGCCGGCCCCGTGCATACCTACGGTTATACCGAAGGCCTGGGCTTCAAGGACGTGGTGGTGCCGGCTTGGGCGGCGGGCTTCTCGGCCTTTGGCTGCGCTTGTGCCGACTTCGAGTACCGCTACGACAAGAGCGTGGACTTGGCCGTGCCGCAGCATGCCTCGGCTGAAGCCAAGATCAGCGCTGCGCAGACCATCCAGCAAGCCTGGAGCGATCTGGCCGCCAAGGTGATCGAGGAGTTCCGCATTAACGGCTTCGATGCCAAGGACGTGATTTTGCGCCCCGGCTATCGCATGCAGTACATGGGCCAGTTGAACGACTTGGAAATCAATTCTCCGGTGGCCCAGGCGGCCACTGAAAAAGACTGGGATCTGATCGCCGATGCGTTTGAAAACACCTACGGCCGGGTCTACGCCAGTTCGGCCCGCTCGCCCGAGTTGGGCTTCTCGGTCACTGGGGCGATCATGCGCGGCATGGTGGTCACGCAAAAGCCGGTGCTGCCTGAAGACCCCATGGGCGGCCCCACGCCGCCTTCCGAAGCGCTGGTCGGCACACGGCCGCTGTACCGGCACAAGCGGTGGTTCGACGCCGTGATCTGGAAGATGGAGTCGCTGAAGGCCGGCAACGAAATCACCGGCCCCGCCATCATCGAATCCGACGCCACCACCTTTGTCGTGCCCGAGGGCTTCAGCACGGTGCTGGACAAGCATCGCTTGTTCCATTTGCGTGAGGTGGGCAAGAAAGCGGCGCTGATCAAACCCGCAAAGTCCGCCAAATAAACCCAGGCAATCAGGAGACACACCATGAAAATGAATCAGGCAGAAGTCGGCTTTGCCGACCTGTTGGGCAACGGGCAAACACTCAAGCAATACCGGGACGGCATTCTTGAGCGCACCAAGGCCACCGGCCACTACAACGGGCTGTCACGTCTTGCGCTGCGCGAGAAGGACCCCATCGGCTACGAGAAACTTTTCTCCAAGCTGCGTGGCGGTCTGGTGCATGCGCGTGAAACCGCCAAGAAGATCGCGGCCAGCCCCATCGTGGAGCAAGAAGGCGAGTTGTGCTTCACGCTCTACAACGCGGCCGGTGACTGTGTGCTCACCTCCACGGGCATCATCATCCACGTCGGCACCATGGGCGCGGCGATCAAGTACATGATCGAGAACAACTGGGAGGGCAACCCCGGCATCCATCCGGGCGATATGTTCACCAACAACGATTGCTCGATCGGCAATGTGCACCCCTGCGACATCGCCACCATCGTGCCTATCTTTGTCCAAGGCAAACTGGTGGGCTGGGTCGGTGGCGTCACCCACGTGATCGACACTGGCGCGGTGACACCGGGCTCCATGTCCACGGGGCAGACCCAGCGCTTCGGCGACGGCTACATGATCACCTGCCGCAAGACCGGTGTGAATGACACGCCGCTGCGCGACTGGCTGCATGAGAGCCAGCGTTCGGTGCGCACGCCCAAGTATTGGATCCTCGACGAAAAGACCCGCATCGCCGGCTGCCACATGGTCCGTGCGTTGATCGAGGAGACCATCGCCGAGGAAGGCCTGGAGACCTACGAGGCCTTCGCCACCGAGGTGATTGAAGAAGGCCGCCGCGGCCTGCATACCCGCATCAAGGCCATGACCCTGCCCGGTATCTACCGCAAGGTGGCCTTTGTCGACGTGCCCTACAAGCATGAAGACGTGCAGACCTCCAACGCCTTCGCCAAGCTGGACTCCATCATGCACGCGCCGGTGGAGATGGAAATCCGCGCCGATGCGTCTTGGCGTTTGGACTTTGAGGGCGCCAGCCGCTGGGGCTGGCACTCGTACAACGCCCACCAGGTGGCCTTCACCAGCGGCATCTGGGTGATGATGACGCAAACACTCGTGCCCACGCAGCGCATCAACGACGGCGCCTACTTTGGCACCGAGTTCCACATGCCCAAGGGCGGCTGGAATAACCCCGATGATCGACGCACTGGCCATGCCTACGCCTGGCACTTCCTGGTCTCGGCCTGGACGACGATGTGGCGCGGTCTGGGCCAAGCCTACTTCAGCCGTGGCTACCTGGAAGAAGTCAACGCCGGCAACGCCAACACCAGTAACTGGCTGCAAGGCGGCGGTATCAACCAGGACGGCGAGATCCACGCCGTCAACAGCTTCGAGGCCAGCTCCTGCGGCACCGGCGCCTGCGCTATCAAGGACGGCTTGAACCACGCCGCCGCGATCTGGAACCCCGAAGGCGATATGGGCGATATCGAAATCTGGGAAATGGCCGAGCCACTGCTCTACATGGGCCGCAACGTCAAGGCCAACTCAGGCGGCTACGGCAAGTACCGTGGCGGCCATGGTTTTGAGACCTTGCGCATGGTTTGGAACGCGCAGGACTGGACCATGTTCTTCATGGGCAACGGCTACATGAACAGCGACTGGGGCATGATGGGCGGCTACCCCTCGGCCACCGGCTATCGCTTCGAAGCCCACAACACGGGCCTGAAGGAGCGCATCGCCAAGGGCGAAAGCCTGCCACTGGGCGGCGACACCAATCCGGACCTGCCGGACTACGAGAACCACCTCGGCCCTAACGCCCGAGTCAAGCGCGATCACCAGTGCATGACCACCGAGGACTGCTACGACAACCACGACCTTTACCTCAACTACATCCGTGGCGGCCCGGGCTTTGGTGATCCACTCGACCGCGAATTGAGCGCCATCGAAGCCGATCTGAACAACGGCTTCTTGTTGCCCGAGTACGCCCGCACGGTGCACGGCGTGGCCGCGACCCGCGATGCAACGGGCCAATGGACGATCGACGAGAAGGCCACTGCGCTGCTGCGAATCGATGTGCGTGAACAGCGCATCGCCCGCTCCAAGCCCACGCGTGAATGGATGAAGGGCGAGCGCCAGCGCATTCTCGATAAACAGGCCTCGGTGCAGGTTCAGCACATGTTCGCCACCAGCTTTGGCTTGTCGGAAAAGTTCGAGAACCAGTTCCGTACGTTCTGGGACTTGCCCAAGAGTTGGACGCTCAAGGAGGAAGACCTTGGCGTGCCGTCCTACGGCTCCAAGTACCGCATGGATCTGTCCGCCATGCCCGATGTCCATACCGTCACGCTGGTCGAAGAGTGACCGGCCGCCCATCTATTTGAGGAGAACTCATCATGTCTAAATACACCCCGGAACAGGTCAAGAACCTGGTGGACGGCAAGCTCGACTGGGACACCACCTTGCGCATGTTGTCCATGCCCAAGGACCCCGAGCGTTTTGAGCTGTATATCCAGGCCTTGCAAAAAAAGCTCGACTGGAAGGACCGCATCGTCCTGCCGCTGGGCCCGCATCTGTACATCGTGCAGCAGGCCAAGACCAAACGCTGGGTCACGCAGTGCGACTGCGGCCACGTGTTCTGCGATTGGAATGAGAACTGGAAGATGCATGCCAATCTCTATGTGCGTGAAACCGAGGAGGCAATGACGCAGGTGTACCCCAAGCTGATGGCGCCGGATACTGCATGGCAGGTCTACCGCGAGTACACCTGCTCGCAATGCGGGACTCTGCATGACGTTGAAGCACCGACGCCGTGGTACCCCGTGATTCACGACTTCGAGCCCAATATCGATGCCTTCTACAAAGAGTGGGTGAACCTGCCTTTGCCGGAACGGTCGAATTGAGCGGTCGAACTGATCGCTAGCCCGTGTTGAAGTCCCGGCCCAAGGCACTAACGCCTTGGGCCGGGCAGGGTCATCGCGACCGTTGGAATACTTAGGAAAAACATTGGATGTGCTTCGCTTGCGAATGGGTCAGGAGAAAGACCTTTTCTGACCTGCTCGCCGCAGACGCTGCGTCCGATCAGGAGAATTTGATGAAAGCACTTGTTTACGGCGGCCCCGGCAAAAAGGATTTGCTGGAGGTTGAAAAGCCTACGATTCAGCACGCCAGCGATGCGGTGGTTCGCGTCCTCCACACCACCATCTGCGGCACCGATTTGCATATTTTGAAAGGCGACGTGCCGACCTGCCTGCCCGGCACCATCCTGGGCCACGAGGGTGTTGGCGTGGTTGAGTCCGTGGGTGCTGGTGTGACCGCCTTCAAGCCTGGTGACAAGGTGCTGATTTCCTGCATCAGCAGTTGCGGAAAATGCGAATTCTGCCGTCGCGGCATGTACTCGCACTGCAGCACCGGGGGCTGGATTTTGGGCCACACCATCAACGGCACGCAGGCTGAGTATGTGCGCATCCCTCACGCCGACACCAGCCTCTATTCCGTGCCCGCCGGGGTGGGCGAGGAGGCGCTGGTGATGCTCAGCGACATCCTGCCCACCGGGTTTGAGTGCGGTGTGCTCAACGGCAAGGTATCGCCTGGCAGCACGGTGGCCATCGTTGGCGCCGGCCCCGTGGGCCTGGCCGCCTTGCTGACTGCGCAGTTCTATTCACCGGCGAAAATCATCATCGTGGATCTGGACGAAAGCCGGCTTGATGTGGCCTTGACTCTGGGTGCAACCGAGGCGGTCAACAGCAGCAACGGCTCGGCGGTGGACGCCATCATGGCGCTGACCGAAGGCCGTGGCGTGGACACCGTGATTGAAGCCGTTGGCATTCCTGCCACCTTCCAACTCTGCCAAGACATCGTGGCCGCCGGTGGCGTGATCGCCAACGTGGGCGTGCATGGCAGCAAGGTCGATCTTCATCTGGAAAAACTCTGGCTGCACAACATCGCCATCACCACCCGTCTGGTGGACACCCAAACCACGGCCATGCTGCTCAAGACCGTGGTCGCCAAGAAGCTGGACCCCGCTCGCTTGATCACCCACCGCTTCAAGCTTGCCGACATCCTGGCGGCCTATGACACCTTTGCACAGGCCGCGAAGTCAAAGGCATTGAAGGTGATCATCAGCTGAGTCTGCCCCAGCGTTGCGGCGCCTGGGCCGCGCGTCGGCTGTGTCCTGCATGACATTCGTTGTGCGGGACTGCTGGCATTTAAGTGATTAAAATGATTGATTGCTGTAGAAAAAATCACATTTACCAAATTTCAAGAGGTTTAGCCCTCATTCGCGGCAAACAGGGTGTGGCTAAGATGGTGTGGTGGAGCGCGATTGCATGCGGCGTGTCTCCAAAATTTGAGGCGTATGCATCGATGAGGGGGCGGCCGTTGGCGGCCGGCCTGCTGCTCTGAGGAGATAAGTTGCAATGGCCCAGACGGTGGATCAAATGTTTTCCAACCCCGGTGATGAGTTGGCGGTGACCCAGGCCTGGGAGTCATTTCTGAATGGCCAGACCCGGTCGGCAGGGGCGTTGCGCACCCTGGTGGATGTGTCGTGGCAACGCTGCGCCGAGGCGAATGTCGACCCCAACCGCCGTGCAGGGCCGACCCCCGTCTCGGAACAGGATCTCTACTTGCTGCGAGAACGGCGCCGCGACCTCCTGGAAGCCAGCGCGCCTGTCATGGCGTGCGCGCGCGACTATCTCGCCGAGACCGGCGCACTGATGGCCCTGGCCGACGCCCAAAGTGCCATCCTCAGCACCGAAGGCGACAGCCCTGCGCTCAGCCTTGCCGAGCACATTCAACTCGTGCCCGGCACCCGCTGGAGCGAGCACCTGTGCGGCACCAACGCGATCGGCACCGCCTTGGCGGTAGGCCAGCCGGTGCAGATTCATTCCGCTGAACATTTTTGCGCAGGCATCAAACGCTGGACCTGCTCGGCCACGGTGGTGCGCCACCCGGCGGACGGCGAAATCATTGGCGTCGTGGACGTGTCAGGGCTGTCCTCCACCTTCAACCGGCAAAGCCTGGCCTTGGTGGTGACCACGGCCAGCCGCATCGAGAATCGCTTGGTGATGGCGGAGATGGAGCGCCGCTACCGCCTGCTTGATGTGGCCATGGCCCCTTGGTCGGCGGCGGGGCGTGACGCGGTGGTGCTGTTCGACCGGCGGGGTTGTCCTATCAAGGCGAGCGAGCATGCGCAGATTGCCATCGCCGATGCGGGCGGCGCACTCGATCTGGCCTCGGTGCGCAGCGTGCCGGCGTTCAGCGCGGCGAGCATGCGGCGCGGTGTCGGGCATGCGCAGCTGCCCGCGTGGATTCGCGCTGAATGGATTGAACCATTGGTGGTCAAGGGCGAGCATTTGGGCACCTTGTTGGTGATGCGCTCCTCACAGGGCCGGGCCCGCTGGGCGGCGCCCCCGGCGGCGGAGCGACAGCCCCTGGCCCTGGCGCCTGCCACCCCGCCAGAGCTGGCGAGCTTTTCTCATGTGCTGACTGAAGATCCGGCCATGCTGGAGTTGATTCAGCGTGCCCAGCAATTGGCGCGGTCGAAAGTGCCGGTGTTGCTGCAGGGTGAAACTGGCGCGGGCAAAGAAGAGTTTGCCAAAGGGATTCATGGCGCTCGCAAAGGCAGTTATGTGGCTTTGAATTGCGGCGGGTTGTCGCGTGAACTGCTGGCCAGTGAACTGTTTGGTTATGCCGACGGTGCCTTCACCGGGGCTCGCAAGGGCGGCATGGTGGGCAAGATCGAGGCCGCGCACGGCGGCACCCTGTTTCTCGATGAAATTGGCGAAATGCCGCTGGACATGCAACCGCAACTGCTGCGCGTGCTGGAGCAGGGGGAGCTCTACCGCCTGGGCGACAACGCACCGCGGCGGGTTGATTTCCGCCTGGTGGCCGCCACGCACCGCGACCTGCGTCAGGAGGTGGCTGCAGGGCGCTTTCGCATGGATTTGTACTACCGCGTGGCCGTCACCAGCTTGCGCATCCCCGCGCTGCGCGAGCGGCCCGGCGACATCGCGCTGCTGGCCCGGCATTTTCTCGAACGCTTTCGGCGCGAGCAGGGGCAAGTGCCCGAGCCGCTGGCCGCGCCGGTGCTGGCGGGCCTGTTGGCTTACTCCTGGCCCGGCAATGTGCGGGAACTCCGCAACGTCATCGAGGGTGCGGTGCTGACCTGCCCCGAGGGCTTGTCCAGGGAAGACCAGTTGCAGTTGGACCCCGGCCTGTTCGCTGATTTACAAGCGCCGGCACCGGGCGGTGTGCTGGGTGATGAGGATGGGTCGGTGGCCAGCATGGCCGAGGGTGAAGAGCGGTTGATCGCCCGCGCGGTGGCCGCCAGCGGCGGCAATCTCACCCTGGCTGCACGCCGGCTGAATATCGCCAAAAGCACCTTGTACGCCAAGATGCGGCGTTATGGGCTCAGCCGGGATGGCATCGCAGGGGCCGTGACAGGGGCCGTAAGAGGCGCCGTGGCGGGTCGGCTCTCGGTGTTGGGCGAGTAAATTGCCCACACAGGGTGAATAAAAAACAGCCGCGAGTTGCGGCTGTTTTCTTTGCAGCGCCCGGGAGGCTCGCTCAGTGCGCGGCGCCTTCGCCGGTGGCTTCATCCTCGTCGGCATGCCCATGCACCAGGCCGGCTAGCGTGAGGCTGCGGGCCAACGAGGCCAAGCAGGCATCGGAGTCGGCACAGCCCTTGCGGGGTTCGGCGCTGGCTTGCGTGGCGCTTGGCAGGGTGTAGACCTGTTTGCCTTCCTTGATGGCGCCGGTCACGATCAAGTCGGCCAAGGTTTCGCGCGGGACTTTCAGCGGGTTCTTGTTGAGCAGCGTGAAGTCGGCCAGTTTGCCCACTTCGATCGAGCCCTTGTCCTTTTCTTCAAAGTACTGGTAGGCGGCCCACAGTGTGAGCGCCTTCAGGCCGGTCAGCGGGCTGACGCGTTGATCGGGGCCTAACACCTTTCCGGTACGGGTCGTGCGATTGACCGTGGCTGACAGCACGCGCAGGGAATTCGGCAGGGCCACCGGCGCATCGTGGTGCGAGGTGAAGATCATGCCGCGCTCCAGCGCCCAGCCGGTGGGCGAGATGTTTTGCGCGCGCTCGTTGCCCAGCACGGAGTCACGGTGCCAGTCCCCCCAGTAGAAGGTGTGCATGGGGAAGAAGGAGGGCATGATCGCCAGGTCATGAAAGGCCTGCACCTGATCCAGGCGTGCGGTTTGCGCGTGGATGGCCACGGCGCGGCGGTCGGACAGACCGAACTTGGCTTCGGCTTTACGTACGGCGCCGATGTATTGGTCGATGGATGCGTCGCCGTTCACGTGTGCCAACACCTGCCAGCCCTTGCTGAAGGCGCGCTCCACCATGGCGTCGAGCGTGGCGTCTTCTTTGAAGGTCGGGTAGCCGGCGTAACTGGCGGGTTGTCCGTCAGGCACCTTGAAATAGGGCTGAGTCAACCAGGCGGTCTTGCCTTGGGGAGAACCATCCAGCACAAGTTTGACACCGCCAATGCGGTAGTGGTTCTTGTATTGGCGAGAGACCCAGGGGCTGTTCATGTCCGCTTCTGAGGTGGCCATGTCGGCGTAGGACACCACGTCGATTTTCAGGTCGCCCTTGTTGGCCGACTGCACAAAGGTTTTGAGCGCACCAGCCGTGGCACGCCCTTCTTGGGCGGTGGTGTAGCCGAACTTCAGGTACAAATCCTGGCCTGCTTTGACCATGGCCTGGTTCTCGCCGTCGCCCAACTTGACCATCAATTTGAACAAGGGGCCGAACATGGCATTTTCTTCCAGCACGCCGTTGGGCTCGGTCGAGCCTTCGCGGTGACGGATGGTACCGCCGGGCGGGTTTTTGCTGTCCTTGTTGATGTTGAACAGGGCGAGCGCTTTGCTATTGACTGCGCCCAAGTGGCCGCTTTGATGAATGACAAAAACCGGCACGTCTTTGGAGACCTGGTCCAGTTCGTCCCGCGTGGGGTGGCGCTGCTCGGCCAGTTGCGAGTCGTCATAGCCGAAACCGATGATGAACCCCAACTTGTCGGTGACGGGGTTGGCCTTGGCTTCGCGCAGGGTTTTCAACAAGCGTGGAATATCGTTCACGTCGCCGTCAGGCGCTGGCAACAGATTGGCCGAAGCGGCCTGGAAGCCAACGTTGTAGATGTGGCCATGGCCGTCGATGAAGCCGGGCAGCATGGTCTGGCCCTTCAAGTCGACGATGGCGGTTTTGGGGCCTTTGAGCTTGAGCACCTCGTCCTGGAAGCCGACCTTGACGATGCGACCTTTGCTGACCGCCACGGCTTGGGCTTCAGGCTGCAATTCATTGATGGTGACGATGTCGCCACCGAGGTAGATCGTGTCGGCCATTGCTGCTGTGGCGCCAGCGTGGCTGGCGGAACAGGTCAGGGCTGAAGCGGCCGCAACCAAACTGAATAATGCTTTCATGGAGTTCCTCTGAACAGGGAGTCAGGCCATTGTGAGTTACTGGCGATGGCGGCCGCGCTGACAAACTTGGGCGGTCCAGCCATGCACTTGGCCGGGTCACGGCCAAGTGCAGACGTTAACTCATGTCAGAGGCCGCGTACATGACAACGGGACCTGCATCATAGGGATGCACACAACGTGGGGGTCAGCTCTGCTCGCGGTGTACGCCCAGCCGCGCCATTAGCGACTCCATCAGGCACCAGTTGGTGAAGCCGCTTTGCAGCAGGTTCAGTCCGACAAAGGCGGTAAACCACAGCCAGTACGTGGAATGAAAGAGGGGGCTGACGGGCAGGCCCAGGGCCAGCGATAAGATGATGAAGCTGCCAGCGACGACGCGGGTGATTTGCCAGGTGCTCATGAGATTGTCCGTTCAGGTAAAAAGTTAGTTGGATGGGGTTGACGGGAGGGCTGGGCCCGTTGCGGGGCTGCCCCGGTAGGCCACGAAGTACAGCAGCGGAATCACCACCAGCGTCAGCAGGGTCGAGATGGCGATGCCGAAGATCAGCGAAATGGCCAGGCCATTGAAGATGGGATCGCTGAGAATGAAGAAGGCGCCCATCATGGCGGCCAGCCCGGTGAGGATGATGGGTTGGGCGCGCGTGGCTGCCGCGCTGACGATGGCGCGCTCGATCGGCATGCCGCTGCGCTGCTGCAGGCGAATGAAGTCCACCAGCAAGATGGAGTTGCGTACGATGATGCCGGCCAGCGCGATCATGCCGATCATGCTGGTGGCGGTGTACTGCGCGCCCATCAGGGCGTGGCCGGGCATCACGCCGATGAGGGTCAGCGGGATGGGCGCCATGATGATCAGCGGCGTCAGGTAGGAGCCGAACTGTGCCACCACCAGCAGGTAGATCAGCACCAGGCCCACGGCGTAGGCCAGGCCCATGTCGCGAAAGGTCTCATAGGTGATCTGCCATTCGCCGTCCCACTTGAGGCTGTAGTCGCGCAAGGCGTCGTTGGGCGCACTGATGAAACGCTCTTGCAGTGTGCCGCCGCCCGGGGTGGGCAGGGCGGTGATGGCGCTGCGCATCTTGAACAGGCCATACAGCGGGCTGTCCAGGCCCGTGGTGGGGTCGGCCATGTCCGCCGTCACATAGTTCACCGGCAGCAGGTCTTTATGAAAGACGGGCTGTTCACGCAGGCTGTCGCTCACGGTGGTTAACTCGCGCAGCGGCACCGCGTTGCCGGCTTGGCCCCGAACGGTCAGGGACAAGAGGCTGTCGAGACTGCCTTGGCTTTCAGGTGGCAGTTGCAGCAAGGCTGCGCTGGGGAATTTGCTTTGATCGTGCAGCCAGGTGGCTGGCTCCAGACCCATGCCGATGCGCAGGGTGCTCACGATGCTGGCTTGAGAAATACCCAGCTGCGCGGCCTTGCGGCGGTCGATCAGCAAGACTTGGCGGGGCGCGGCGGCGGTGCGGCTGTCGTCCACATCCACGATGCCCTGTGTGCGCTCAAACACTGTGCGCACCTGCGAGGCCAGGGCGTCGCGGCCCTCGGCCTCGGGGCCGTAGAGTTCCGCCACGATGGGGGCCAGCACGGGGGGGCCGGGCGGTACTTCCACCACCTTGACGTTGGCGTTGAAGCGCTTTGCAATCTTTTGCAACTCGGGCCGCAGCCGCATGGCGATGGCGTGGCTTTGTGCCTTGCGGTGGTGGCTGTCTACAAGGTTCACTTGCAGGTCGCCTTGGTGGGGGTCGGCCCGCAAGTCGTACTGGCGCACCAGGCCATTGAAGTTGATGGGCGAGGCCGTGCCGGCATAGGCCTGGTAGTGGCGCACCTCCGGCACACCGTCGAGGTAACGCCCCAGTGCGTGCAAGGTGGCTGCAGTCTGTTCAAGCGGCGTTCCGGCGGGCATGTCCACCACAACTTGCAATTCTGATTTGTTGTCGAAGGGCAGCATCTTCAGCCGCACCCCGCCGCTCATGGGCAAGGCCAGCGAAAAGACGATCAGCCCCGCAACCCCCAGGCCCAGCAGCCGGCGGTTGCGGGCGCCCTTTTGTGGGTCCAGCAGCGGGGTGAACATGCGTTCGAACAAGGGCCCCAGGCGAGCGCCAAGACCGTGCGCGGAAGGGTTCGACTGATGCGAGCCATGTCCTGCGGGCAGGGCCTTCATCCACAGGCGTGCCAACCAAGGCGTCAGCACAAAGGCGATGGCCAGCGACAGCAGCATGCCCATGCTGGCGTTGATGGGAATGGGGCTCATGTACGGCCCCATCAAGCCGCTGACGAAGGCCATGGGCAGCAGCGCCGCAATGACGGTCAGCGTGGCCAGGATGGTGGGGCCGCCGACCTCGTCCACCGCTGCGGGGATGACGCGGCTCAGGTGATCGCGCCAGTTGCCGGCGGATGGGGCGTCGTCCAACGCAAGGTGACGATGAATGTTCTCGACCACCACGATGGCGTCGTCGACCAGGATGCCGATGGAGAAAATAAGCGCGAACAACGAGACTCGGTTGAGCGTGAAACCCCAGGCCCACGAGGCGAACAAGGTGACAGTCAGCGTGAGGATGACCGCTGTGCCGACAATCGCGGCCTCGCGCCGGCCCAGGGCGATGAAGACCAGCGCCACCACCGAGGCGGTGGCGAAGAGCAGCTTGCGAATCAGCTGGGTGGCTTTGTCGTTGGCACTGGCGCCATAGTTGCGGGTCTCGATCACCTGCATATTGGCGGGGATCAGGCTGTTGTGCAGGTCGGCTACGCGTGCACTCAAGGCCTGCGCCACGTCGATGGCGTTTTCGCCGGCCTTTTTGGTGATGGACAAGGTGACGGCCGCACGGCTGGCGCCGCCTTCGCTGTGCCAGACATAACGTGTCGCCTGCATAGGGCCATCTTGAATGTCGGCCACATCGCGCAGTTGCACGGGCTTGCCGGCGCGCACGCCGACGACCAGCTCCGCCAGGTCATCGGCAGACGTGAAGAATGCACCTGCCTCCAGGGCAACGCTGTGGTTTCCGCTCAGCCATTCGCCCAAGGGCGCGCCAGCGTTGGCGACTTGCAGCGCCTGTTGCAACTCGTTGACGGTCAGGCCCACGCCGGCAAGCCGGGCGGCGTCCAAGCGGATGTTGATGGCACGCCCCGGGCCACCCAGGGTTTTGACTTCGCGGGTGCCGGGCACGCGTTTGAGTGCGGCTTCCAGGCTGTGCGCCACTCTCTCCAAATCGAAGGCGCCGACCTCTGCATGGCTCTTGTCCACGCTTTTGCCTGTCAGGGTGAAGGTGACGATGGGTACATCGTCAATGCCCTTGGGCTTGATCAGCGGCGGCAAAGCGCCAAGCCCGGCCGGCAACCAGTCGGCATGGCTGTTGACGGCGTCATACAGGCGCACCAGCGCCTCGGTGCGGGGCACGCCGACCTTGAACTGGACCGTCACCACCCCCAAGCCCGGGCGCGTGACCGAGCTCACGTGCTCGACGCCGGCCATCTGTGACAACACCTGTTCAGCGGGCGAGGTCAGCATCTGCTCCACATCGGCCACGCTGGCGCCCGGGAACGGCAGCATCACGTTGGCCATGGTCACGTTGATCTGCGGCTCTTCTTCACGCGGAGTCACCAGCACTGCGAACAGGCCCAGCGCCAAGGCGACAAGCGCCAGCAAGGGCGTGATCTGTGCAGACTGGAAGAAGGCGGCGATGCGCCCGCTGAAACCCAGGGGCGCGGGGTGCTCAGGCTGCGTCAATGGGGTGTGCGTGCTCATGGCCGGGCCTGCCGTGCAGCTTCAGCGGGTTGGCTGGCGATGCGCTCACCGGGGCTTAGCCCCGCCAACACCTCGACGCGGTCGCCCTGCACGGCGCCCAAGCGCAGTTGGCGCAATTCGGGCCGCCCCGAGTCGCTCAGTACATAGGCGGCGGTCAACTCGGTGCGACGCAGCACGGCGCTGCGCGGCACCATGATCCGGGCATCACTGGGGGGCTTGAGTGCGCCTGATGCGTCGATTGCACCGGGCGAGTCCGGCGCTTCAAGCAGCCACACCCGCGCAAACATGCCGGGTGCGGCACTCAACGTATTCGGGCCGGCTTGCGGCAGGTCCAGGCGCAGTGCGACGGTGTGCGTGCCGGCATCCACCGTGGGCAAGACCTGTACCCGGGTGGGGGCCACGCCAGCGGCAACACTTTCTTCCCTCCCCGGCAGCATGACGCTGAACTGGGGCGCTGCGCCCGGCTTCCAGGCGGCAACCACTTGCTGCGGCAAGCTCGCGCTAACACGCAGGTTACGCGGATCGTAGAGGGTGAGCAGCGGTCGGCCGGGCAGGGCCATATCGCCCAGGTTCACCGGCACTTCGGCCACCACGCCGCTGTAGGGGCTGCGGACCACGTGCAGGCTGCTCAGCGTGCGAGCACCGCCCAACTGGGCCAGTTGGGCGTGCACCTGGGCCTGGGTGGCTTTGAACTGGCTTTCGGCTTGGTCCAGGGCGGCCTGGCTGATGTAATGCTTCTGGAACAGCTGTTGCTGGCGCTCGAAATCGCGTGTTGCCAACTGCAGATTGGCGCGGGCGGCCTGGGCTTGCGCTTCGCTGGCTAGGGCGGCATCGGCGGCGCTGCGGGCGTCGATGCGTAGCAGCACCTGGCCGGCCTCGACGCGGTCCCCCACTTTTACATTCAGCTGCTCAATGGCACCGGCCACCTGGGCGGCCAATACGGTTTGACGCTGGGCCTCCACCACGCCATCAAAGCTGCGGCGGCTGGCTTGCGCGCCGCTCGTCACGAGATAGCTCGCCAGTGCCGGGCTGCCGGTTTGGGTTTGCGGCGGCGCGGCCATGGCGCTGGCCTTGCCGTGGGGGTTCAGCATCAGCAGCGCCAAGCCGCCCAGCAGGGCCAAGCCCAACGCCAAACCCCCCGTCCGTGCGATGTGGCGCATGGAGTGTGTGCGGTGCGTGCGGCGTTCCACCGGCGGGAATCCCCACTTATGGCTCAGTCTTTGGCCGATTCCGGAAGATGGCGGTGGGGTGATGATGGGCTTCATGGTGACGTGCTCCTAGCGAGGGACGTCTTGTCCCTGCAGCTTTTGCTGTGTGCGTTATTGTATTGTTTGCGTAATCATGCAAATAGTCAATAATGAAATTTCACAAGAACTCAACTAAACTGGTGTCTGTGTGTATTTCTGACCTGCCGCAGGGCGGGCTCTCGCGACCATGAAAGATCTGCCTGCAGCTGCGCTGGTTCAAATTGCTGGCTACTTCCAGGCTCTGGCTGAGCCCACGCGGTTGCAGATCCTCAATTTGCTGCGGCAAGAAGAGCGCCGCGTCGGTGATCTGGCGGAGCTTTGCGGGTTCAGCGCGGCCAATATCTCGCGCCATCTTGCGGTGTTGCAGCAGCACGGCTTGGTGGAGCGTGAGAGCCGAGGCACCAGCGCGTATTTCAGGATTGCCGATGCGTCGGTTTATCAGCTGTGCGATCTGGTGTGCGGG
This sequence comes from Roseateles koreensis, assembly GCF_028595305.1. Taxonomy (GTDB): domain Bacteria; phylum Pseudomonadota; class Gammaproteobacteria; order Burkholderiales; family Burkholderiaceae_C; genus Paucibacter_A; species Paucibacter_A koreensis. The sequence continues at coordinate 31,726 of NZ_JAQQXS010000007.1, forward strand.
AATATTGCCCGGCAGTCCGACCGCATGGTCTTGGAGCGCGCGGCGTTTTTCCCGGTACAGCCAGAACTGCAATCACCATCGCGGCCACAAGCCCCGCGTGCCCGCAAATCACTGGCCAAACGCTGAATTTCAGCGGTATCTTGGGGTGATGCCGCCGCGTGGCCTATGCCATGCCTTCGTGCCAGGCCCATGACAAGCCCTGCGCCGCTTGGCTCATCTCGGTTCTAGGGGGCTTCTTCACATTGACAGGGGGCGCGTGGTTGGGAGAATCTGCAGTCGGCCGTTGGGAGAACGTTCGCACACAGCGCGCGTTTGACGGTCATCCTGGCCGTACAGCCTTACCGTTCCGGAGTGTCCATGAATCAGTGTTCCCGCAAATTCGCCGTGATCAGCGTGTGGGTCGCCCTGGCGGCCTCGACGAGCCTGGCGCAAGCCGGCACTTACAGCGGCCTGGTCATCTTTGGCGACAGCCTCTCTGACTCGGGCAACAACGCGGCACTTGTGGGCAACACCGGCACGCCGCCAACCAGTGACCAAGAGTTTTCCAAGATCCCCTACGCATCGGGGCGCTACAGCAACGGCCCCGTGTGGACCGAATATCTCGCCGCCCGCCTGGGCCTGCAGGCCACACCCTCGATGCTGGGCGGCGGCAACTATGCGTTTGGCGGCGCGCAGACAGGCATCGACGGCACCGATGGCCCAGGCGGCTTTCCCTTCAGCATGAAAACCCAGCTGAACATGTTCCTGTCGAACCCTATGCAATCGGTGAACAGCAGCGAGCTCTTCATCATCTCGGGGGGCGGCAACAATGTGCGCGCCACGCTGGACGATCTGGCCTTGAATCCAGCCAACGCCACAGCCATCATCGGCGCCGCCGCGGCCAATTACGCCAGCGACATCAGCAGCATGGTCAGCACGCTAGAGGCCAAGGGCGCCCGGCACATCCTCGTTGTGAACACGCCCAACTTCGGCCTGACCCCGGCCGCGCTGAGCGCAGGCGTGCAGGGCTTGGGGTCTTTGATTTCCGGGTCGATGGATGCTGCATTGGCCGCGAGCTTGGGCGGCGATACCGCCGTCCTAACCTTTGATTTTTATGCCTTCCTCACGCAGACCGTGGCCTCGGCCAATGCGCTGGGCCTGAGCAATGTCACCAACGCCTGCGGCAATGTGGCGCTGCAGTGCGACCTGAGCACCTCGTTGTTTTATGACTCGATTCACCCCACCACCGTGGGTCACCAGTTGCTGGCCGATGCGGTGTACGCGCAAGAATTTGCGCAGGCGGTGCCGGAGCCTTCAAGCTATGCGCTGCTGGGTCTGGGGCTGGCGCTGCTGGTCGGGGTGCGTCGGGCGCGCAAGACTTCCTAAGATTGGCGTCATGTGCGCGGCTTCCATCGTTTGAGCAGCAGGGCATTGCTGACCACCGAAACGCTGGACAAGGCCATCGCCGCACCGGCCAGCATGGGGTTGAGCGCGCCCATCGCGGCCAGGGGGATGCCCACCACGTTGTAGGCAAAGGCCCAGAACAGGTTCTGGCGAATCTTGGCGACGGTGCGGCGCGACAAATCGATGGCCTGCGGCACCAGGCACACATCGCCCCGCATCAAGGTGATGCCGGCTGCGGCCATGGCCACATCGGTGCCGGTCGCCATGGCGAAACCCACGTCGGCAGCGGCCAAAGCAGGGGCGTCGTTGATGCCATCGCCCACCATGGCGACGCGCCGGGGGTTTGAGGCGTTAGCGAGCTTGAGCTCGGTGACGATGCGTGCCTTGTCCTCGGGCAGGACTTCTGCGCGCACCTCGTCCAGGCCCAGCTGGCGGGCCACCGACTGAGCGGCGGCCTGGTTGTCGCCGCTGAGCATGACGCTGTGGACCCCCATGCCGTGCAAAGCCTTGATGGCGGGCAGGGCGCTGGATTTGAGGCTGTCGCCAAAGGCCAGCGCGGCGATCAACAGCGAGGCGGTGTCTGGTGGCCCCTCCTGGCGGGTCAGCCAGGAAATGCTGTGCCCCTGCGCTTGTGCCGCATCCGCCGCCCCCTGCAAGGCGGCGAGTTCAACCCCCAGTTCGCGCATGTAGCGGCTGCTTCCCAAGGTGTAGGCCTGTCCGTCGATTTGCGCGGTAATGCCGCGACCCGGGAGCGCGCGCAAACCGGTGGCCGGGGGGACGTCAATGCCCTTCTCGGCGGCGTCTTCTCGCACGGCTTTGGCCAAGGGGTGCTCGCTGCCTTGTTGCAAGCTCGCCGCCCAGCAAAGGGCCTGGGCTGCGGTGATGCCGGGGGCCGGTGTCAGGGCCGTCAGGCGCGGCTTGCCCAGCGTTAGCGTGCCGGTTTTGTCGAAGGCCACGCAGCGCAGTTGCGCGGCAATTTCCAAAGCCTCCGCGTCTTTGACCAAAATGCCCTGGCGCGCAGCAATGCCGGTACCCACCATGATTGCGGTGGGCGTGGCCAGGCCCAACGCGCAGGGGCAGGCGATAACGAGCACAGCCACCGCGTTGAGCACGGCATGCTCCCAGTTGCCGGTGCCCAGGCCCCAGGCGAGCAGTGTGAGCAGGGCGATACCCAATACGACGGGCACGAAGACAGCACTCACCTGATCCACCATGCGTTGGATGGGTGCCTTTTTGCCCTGCGCCGATTCAACCAGCCGCACAATGCGGGCCAGGGTGGACTCTGCGCCCAGCGCGGTGGTGCGCAGCAGCAATTGCCCCTCGCCGTTGACGGCGCCACCCACGACATGATCGCCGGGGTGTTTGTCCACGGGGAGGCTTTCGCCGGTGATCAGTGATTCGTCCACCGGGCTGGCGCCTTCAATCACTTCGCCGTCCACGGGGATGCGTTCACCGGGCCGCACCACCACGAGGTCGTCCAGCCGCAAGGCGGCGATGGGCAACTCGGCATCCACGCCCTCGCGCCGCACGCGTGCCACGTCGGGCCGCAGCTTCTTGAGGGCGCGCAAGGCCTCGGTGGTTTGGCGTTTGGCGCGTGTCTCCAGCCATTTGCCCAGCAGCACCAGGGTGATGACCACCGCGGCGGACTCGAAGTACAAGTTCATTGTCATCGGCCCGTGCACGATCAGCTCGTACACCGAGAGGCCAAACGCCGCGCTGGTGCCCAATGCCACCAGCAAATCCATATTGCCGCTGCCCGCCCGCACGGCCGCCCAGCCGGCACGGTAGAAGCGCGCCCCGAGCATGAATTGCACAGGTGCCGCGAGCAGCAATTGCCACCAGCCGTTCAGCATCCAGTGCTGTCCCGACCATTCGCCCACCATGGGCAGCACCAGGGGCAGGGCCAGCAGGGCGGCCACCAACACCGGCCAACCACTGCGCGACCAGGCGACGGGCGCCGCGACGGCTTCGGTCAAGCCGTCTGCAGAATGGGCCAGCTGCCCGGTATAGCCGGCCTTGAGCACGGCCGCGAGCAAAGCATCGGGCTCGACCGAGGCGAGGGCGCGAATGCTGGCCTGTTCGGTCGCCAGATTGACCTCGGCCTCGAGAACGCCGGGCACTTGCTTGAGCGCCCGCTCGACCCGGCCCACGCAGGAGGCGCAGGTCATGCCGCCAATCAGCAGCGTTAGCGTTTGCTCGCGCAGGTGGTAGCCCGCTTTGTCCAGGCTGGCTTTGAGGGCGGACAGGGCCAGTGGCGCGTCGCCGCTGACGAGGGCCGATTCAGTGGCCAGATTGACTTCCGCCTGCACCACTCCGGGCACGGCCTTGAGGGCCTTTTCCACGCGTTTGACGCAAGAGGCGCAGGTCATGCCCTCGATGGGCAGGGTCCATGGGGTGGTGGCTGTGGCGTTGACGTTAGGCGGGGTACTCATGGGTGCAGTATCAAGCTTTCCATGATGGCAAGGTCAAGCGGCACCCATGAAAAAGCCCGCCCGGCCACGTGCGGTACGTGTTGCCGGGCGGGCTTTAGAGCCAAGCGGGTGCTTAGAAGCGCGTGCGCATGCCCACGCCGACTTCGGTCTGGCTGTCGAAGCCGTTGGTGGCGCCGACCTTGTAGCCGCCGCCCAGCTTCAGATAGTCTGCCGCCACATAGACCTCGGTGGTCTTGTCGAAGTGGTAGAACATCGAGGCGTAGACCGTCGAGCGGTCGCCCGTGGCCGTGGCGGTGGCCGAGGCGGCGTTGCCGAAGGCGTTGAGCACATTGCCGCCACCGTTCACTGCAGCGTTGCTGGCCTTCATGATCTGGTAGCCCAGTTCATAGTCCAGCTTGCTGCCTTGCGGTGCCAGCTTGGCGGACAAGGTGTAGGCCTTGTCGGTACGGTCACCCAAAGCGCCCAGGGCGCCTTGTGAGGCGGCGGTGTAGTGGTAGTAGCCCGCGTTCACGCGGACGCTGCCCATCGTGTAGTTACCGCCCAGTGAGTACGAGCGGTGCGTGGCGCCTGCCACATTGGCCTGCGTGTAGTAGCCGGCCAGGTTGTAGTCGCCGCCGTTGTAGCCCAGCGCGCCAGTGGTGCTGGAGCCCTTGGCGAAGTCGCCAGCTACGCCGCCGAACTGGTAGCCCACGCCACCGAAGACGCCGTTCTTGAACAACTTCTTCCAGACCAGGCCGTTGTCGTAACGCGTGCCAGTGGCGCTGCCTGCGTAGAAAATCAGTTGCTTGAAGTTGTTGTTGTTGGTGTAGCCGCCTTCTTCGGTCGTCACGGCTGCACCGCCGTAGGCATCGCCATAGATGGCCGAGATGTCGCGGCCCAGTGCGTTCTGGCGGCCGAAGGTCAGCTTGCCCAGTTCTTCACTTTGCAGGCCGCCCCAGGCGTCGCGGTTGAACAACACGCCGGGGGTGTCCATGCTGCCGGTGGGCGTTTCAAATTCGCTTTCCAGGCGGAAGATCACGTTCAGGCCACCTGCGCTCAGGTCGTGCTTGCCGGTCAGGCCCCAACGGTTGCCGCTGAACCAGGCTACGCGGTAGTTGGTCAGGTTGTCGCCGGCGGCGTTGGCGTGGTTCTGGTTCGACAAGGTCATGTCGATCAGGCCGTACAGCGTGACGGTGGTGGCGGGGGTTTTGTAGCTCAGGCCTTCACCCTTGTCGAAAGAGACACCGGTGTTGGCATTTGCAGCGGCCGGGGCGGCGGCTTGCTGGGTTTGCACGGCTTGCACCGAGTTCAGCTTGGTTTCCAGCGCGTCGAGGCGGGCCTTCTGGGCAGCGGCCAGGGCTTTTTGCGAGGCGATCTCGGCCTTCAGGTCGGAGAGTTCGTCCGCGCCAGCGACGCCAGGCAGGCCGGCGGCCAGCAGACTGAGCACGGCGGTGTAAATGAGTGTTTTCTTCATGGGATGTCTCCTTGTAGTTAGATCAACACGGGGGCAATGCGCAAACCCCGCAGCGAGGCTGTTGAGGTTCGACCGGGGCGATTCTTGAAGCCATCACCTTTCAGAATGCTTTAGTGCGGATAAGGGGAAATGCGAACTTGCGCCCCTGCGAAAATGCCTCAGCATGCTTTGCGGGCGCTGATCGGGAGCGCCGCTCTTTGGGTGTGCCCCTGCGGCTTTTGTGTCTCTGAATCCATGCGTCTACTTCTCGTTGAAGACAGCGAAAAACTCTCCACGCTGCTGAAGAAAGCCCTGCAACAAGGGGGTTATGCGGTGGACTGCAGCATGGACGGCCTGGAGGCAGACTTTCTGCTGGCCACCCAGCGTTACGACGCCGTGGTGCTGGACCTCTCGCTGCCCGGCATGGACGGGCTGGACGTGCTGGCGCGTTTGCGTGAGCGCAACAACAAGACGCCCGTGCTGGCCCTGACCGCCCGGGGAGAATTGGAGGACCGGGTCAAAGGTCTCAATATGGGCGCCGACGATTACCTCGCCAAACCCTTCGATCTCGTGGAGTTGGAGGCGCGCCTGCATGCCTTGATTCGCCGGGCTCATGGCGGCGGTGCACCGGTGCTCAATCTGGGGCCGCTGGCGTATGAGAGCAGCGGCCGGCTGTTCACGCTCAAGGGCGAGAAGCTGCTGCTGCGCCCCAAGGAGCACGCCGTGCTGGAGGCGCTGATGCTGCGCGCTGGCAAGGCGGTCAGCAAGAGCCAGTTGTACGAACATGTGTTCTCCATCGACGACAACACCGGCCAGGACGTGGTGGAAATCTATATCCATCGCCTGCGCCGCCAGCTTGCCCATTCCGGCGTGGCCATCGTCACCTTGCGCGGCCTGGGCTATGTGCTCGAGGCCCAGGCCCAGGCCCAGGCGCTGGCGCCATGATGCGCACTGCCTGGCTGCAGCCATGCCTTTGAGCCTGCGCTGGCTGTTTGCACGCCCGCCCAGCCTGCGCCGGCAGTTGCTGGCCTGGTTGTTGCTGCCCTTGATGGTCTTGCTGGCCATCAATGCCTATTCAAGCAACCGGGTGGCGGAGGCGGTCGCCAATATGGCGTTTGACCGGCTGCTGCTGGCCTCGGCAGATGCCATTGCGGAAGATGTTTCCGTCAAAGACGGCTTGCTGATGGTGGACCTGCCTTACGCGGCGCTGGAACTGCTGGAGTCCAATATCCAGGAGCGCATCTTCTACCGCGTGATCGGGCCACAGGGCGAAACGCTCACCGGCTATGAGGACTTGCCGCCACCCGCCCGGCCCGTGCCGGAGCCCGGTTCCATGCTCTACAGCACGCGCTACCACGGTGACACGGTGTACCTGGTGGCCTTGAACAAGCAGATCTACGGCAGCGGCAGTTCCATGCCCGTGCAAGTCATCGTGGCCGAAACCGGCGAGGCGCGCGACGCCTTGTCTCGGCAGATCTGGCTGGAGGGGCTGTGGCGGCAAAGCCTGATCATCGCGGCGGCCGTGGTGCTGGTGGGCTGGGGCCTGTACCGGGGCTTGCGGCCCTTGGCCCGCTTGAGTGCATCGATTGCCAACCGCTCACCCTCTGACTTGAACGAGATCGCCGCGCAAGATGTGCAGGTCGAAGTTCAGTCCCTGGTCCAGGCGCTGAACCATCATATGAGCCGCATTCAGAAGTTGCTGGAAAGCCGCCAGCGCTTCATTGCCGATGCCTCGCACCAGATGCGCACGCCCCTGGCCGAGATGCGCACGCAGATTGAAGTTTGTCAGCGCCAAGGCGATGCTGCGCTGGCCCAGGCCACGTTGTGCGATGTGCATGAAGATATCGGCCGCCTGAGTCGCTTGGTAGCGCAGTTGATGGCCTTGGCGCGTTCAGAGCCCAGCGCCCTTGCCTCTCAACAGATGGAGTCGCAGGAGCTGAACGGCCTGGTCGCAACGGTGGCAGCCGACTTTGTGCCGGCGGCCCGGCGCAAATCCATCATGCTGAATTTTGACGCCGCACCGTCAGCGATGACGGTGCGCGGGCACGGGCCTTTGATTTACGAGTTGGTGGCCAACCTGCTGGATAACGCGATTGCCTACAGCCCGCCGGGCAGCTCAGTGACGGTCAGTGTGCATGACGCATCATGTGAGCGCATCGCGGAGGCGGGTTCATCCTCCACGTCCGCGCGTTCCGCCGCTGTCGTGCCTGTTCTGGAGGTGGAAGACCAAGGCCCCGGCATACCGCAAGCCGAACACGCCAAGGTGCTGACACGTTTTTACCGACCTAGCGGCAGCGCGGGTTCGGGCACCGGCTTGGGCCTGGCCATCGTGCATGACATCTGCGTGGCGCACGGTGCGCAACTGACTTTGCTGGCCGGCACCGATGGGCGCGGCCTGCGCGTGCGCATAACGTTCAGGGCCAGCGGCGCTTGAGCTGAAGCTTTAACTTGAGTTCAGCGCAAATTCATCGCAACTTCAGGGCTGTGAATGCAGCGGGGTTTGCGTACCCAAGGTCCAGCGGCGAAAGAAATCCTGTTGCTTGGCTTTGTCCTGAAACACCAGCAGCGCGGGCCCGACGTTGATGGTCTTGAGGCTGCCGCCCAGCGTTTTCCGCAGCGTGCTGGCGGTGAATTCACCGGGCACATCGTCACGGATGGCAAACAATTCGGCCTGCGAGGCCAGCAGGCCCTGGCCACGTTGTGAGAGCAGGTAGTCCATCCATAAGCGGGCAGCATTGGGATGGCTGGCTGTTTTTGAAATCAGCAAAATGCGCGACATCACCAGCGTGTAGTCTTTGGGCAAAACAACGCCGATGGCCGGGTCGCGCCGGGCCCGTGTCATGGCATACGAGCCAATGAGGTTGTAGCCCAGATAGTCTTTGCCAGAAGCGATGCGCTGCACCATCACGGAGGTGTTGACCTCCAGATTGACCGTGTTGCGACCCAGGCTGTTGACCAGGTCCCAAAAGTCCGATTGCACCCGGCTGTCCTGGCTGGCGAACAAAAAACCCACCGCGGAGCGCTCGACGTCATAGGTGGACACATTGCCAGCGTACTTGGCGCGCTGCGTCTTGAGCAGCAAGGCGAAGTCGGCATGGGTCTGGGGCACATCGGCAGGCGGCACATGGCGCTTGCTGTAGACGAATACGGCGGGTTCGAAGGTGGTGCCATACGCCTCATCGCGCCAGACCGCCCATTCGGGCAGGTGGGGGGCTTCGGGCGATTTGTAGGCGGCGGCGTAGCTGTCGTTGGTCAGCTTGATCTGCAGGTCCATGGCTGAACTCCACAGCACGTCAGCCGAGGGCTTGCCCGAGCGGGTTTCGACCAAGTAGCGGTTGTGCAACTCGGCGCTGTTGAGGTCTTGGTAGTCGACATGCACGCCGGGAAACCGCGCCTCGAAATCTTTGATCAAGCCGGAAACGGCAGACAGATCGGTCGTGGCGTAGACCACCACCTTGCCCTCGCGCCGAGCGGCTTTCAACAACTCCGCGTAAGTGGACGGGTAGTTCTGTGGATAGCCACCAGGGTCCGGCGCCTGTGCGGTGGCGGGCAAGGGCAGGGCGACCAAGCCAGCCAGCAAGCTGAACAGGCTGAACAGGCTGTGCGCCTTGCCCAGGCTCAACAGAGCCCGCCGCCTTGGGTTGGCGGCGAAGCGGTTGGGGGTTTGGTGGCGGCTTGCGCGCCTGGGCATAGGGGAAGTTCTCCGAGCGATGCGAAACTGCTGGAATGCAGCACCCGGCATCTTAGAGCGTGAACAGCTTCATCGAATCGGGCGGGCAAGGCGATGCCCCCGCCTGCGCCGGGGTGTATGACCTTGCCATGACGGCAAGCCTGAGCATTGCTTTGTTGACGTTTTTCTAGCCTTCAACCCAGGAATACACCGGAAATGAACGCCTTTGATTTCAAACTGCCTGACATGAGTTGCGGCCACTGCGTGACCACCATCACCGAAACCTTGAATGCGCTGGACCCACAGGTGCGCTTGAGTTTCAAGCGCGATACACGGGAGTTGCAGGTGCAGACAGCGCTGCCCCGCGAGCCGCTGGTGGCAGCGTTGACCGAGGCGGGTTACCCGCCCGCCTGATCTGCCGGACTGACTCCCAGTGGGCTTGCGGTTGATCGACGCTGGCTTTGCGCCGACTCAGGCCTTTTTCAGCAGGCCAGTGTCGATGGGCAGCTTGCGGATGCGCACGCCGGTGGCCGCGTAGATCGCATTCGTGACGGCTGGCGCAATCGGCGGCGTGCCGGGCTCGCCAATGCCGCCGGGCGCGGCCATGCTGGGGATGATGTGCACCTCCACCTTGGGCATTTCGTTCATGCGCAGCACCGGGTAGTCGTGGAAGTTGGACTGTTCCACGCGCCCGTCTTTCAGGGTGACCTGCCCGTACAGCGCGGCGGTCAGTCCAAAGACGATGGCGCCCTCGATCTGGCGGGCGATGGTTTGCGGGTTGACGGTCTGCCCGCAATCCACCGCAGCCACCACCCGGTGCACCTTGGGCGCACCGTCAGCCCCCACTGAAACCTCGGCCACCTCGGCGACGAAGCTGCCAAAACTCTCCGCCAGCGCAATGCCGCGTTTGACACCCGCTGGCAGCGGTTGGCCCCAGCCGGCTTGGGTCGCGGCGGCTTGCAACACCGCTTTGGCGCGAGGGTGTTTGTCCAGCATCTGCAGGCGAAATTGCAGCGGGTCGGCCTTGGCCGCAGCGGCCATTTCGTCGATGAAGCTTTCGATGAAAAACGCGTTCTGCGAATGCCCGACCGAACGCCAGAACCACACCTGCGGACCCGGCTCGGTGCGGCCATAGGCGATGCGCTGGTTGGCAATGTCGTAGAGGTGATCGGCCAAGCCCTCAGCGGCCATGGTGTCCACCCCGTTGTCGGGCAGCTTCATGAAACCCGAGCCCGCCATGATGGAGGGGCCGGCCACGTGCGCGCGCAGCAGGGTCAGCGCGCCTTTGTCGTCCAGCGCGCCCTCGAACTTAACCAGCGCGGCCGGGCGGTAGAAACCGGCCGCCATATCGTCTTCGCGGGTGTAGATCAGCTTGACTGGGCTGCCGCTGAGTTTGGACAGCAGGGTCGCGTCGATGGTGAAGTCTGGCGCAAACCTGCGGCCGAAGCCGCCACCCAGCAGCAAGGTGTTGACCTTGACCTTGGCCGGCGTCACCTGAGCCACCTGGCTCAGGATGCCCTGGGCCGGGCCTTGGCTTTGCGTGCCGGCCCAGATCGTGACTTCATCGCCCTTGACCCAGGCCAGGCAGTTCAGTGGCTCCATGCAGGCGTGGGCCAGATAAGGCACTTCGTACTGCGCACTCAACTGCTGCGCTGAATTGGCGGCGGCGTCTTTGAGGTTGCCGCTGTCCACCGCTACGGCACTGGCGTTGTTGGCCGCGTCGTTCAGCATGTCGCTGACCTTGGCGGAATTCAGCTGCGCGCGCTCGCCCATCTCCCATTGCACATTCAAGGCATCACGGCCCTTTTTGGCGGCCCAATAACCTTCTGCCAGTACGGCAACGCCGTTGGGGATGGCGATGACCTTCTTCACACCTTTGATGGCCTTGGCCGCGGCTTCGTCCATGGACTTGACCTTGGTGTCGCCAAAGGGCGCGCGGGCCATCACGGCCACCAGCATGCCGTCGATGTGAGCATCCAAACCAAATTTGGCTTGGCCGTTGACCTTGGCCGGCGTGTCCAGCCGGGCCGTGGGTTTGCCCAGAATCTTGAAGTCGGCGCTGGACTTGAGTGTGGGGGTGGCCGGTACGCTTTGCCGGGCGGCGGCTTCCACCAGGGCGCCATAAGCGATCTTCTTCTTGCCGCCGGGGGCGATCACATGGCTGCGCTCGGTGCGCAGATGGCTCACGTCCGTTTTCCACAAGTCGGCGGCGGCGGCCAGCAGCATTTCGCGTGCGGCGGCGCCCGCTTGGCGAACGGGTGTCCAGTGCGCCCGCACCGTGGTGCTGCCGCCGGTGGCCTGCATGCCAAAAAGCGGGTTGTTGTAGGCTTTGTCCGCCGGGGCTTGCTCTACGGACACCAGCTTCCAGTCGGCGTCGAGTTCTTCGGCGACCAGCATGGGGATGGCGGTGAGCACGCCCTGTCCCATTTCAGCGGAGCCGCAGATCACGGTGATGTGGTTGTCTGGCGTGATGCGCAGCCAGGCGTTGGGGGCAAAGGTGTTGCTCGGTGCCGCTATGGGCGACGCGGCCTGCGCCTTGTTCGCCAAGCCGGCACCCAGAGGCAAGGTGAAGCCGATGACCAGGGCTGAGCCGGCACCTGACTTCAAGAATCCACGGCGTGAGGGGCCGCTCGCCGTAGGGTGCTCGGCCGGCGGTGTGTTCAATGCAGCGGCTTGGAATGCGGCGTGAATGACCTTGTCCATTTCAAACTCCTGCCTTGCGGGTGGCCTTGGCCGAACCCTTCAACGAGTCGGCTGCCACGTGAATGGCCTCGCGAATCTGGTTGTAGGTGCCGCAGCGGCAAATATTGCCGCTCATGGCGGTGTCGATGTCCGCGTTGCTGGGTTGGCTTTTGCTGGCCAGCAGCGCACAGGCACTCATGATCTGGCCGCTTTGGCAGTAGCCGCACTGCGGTACGTCGATCTTGACCCAGGCAGCCTGCACGGCCTTGCCGGTCTTGCTGGCGCCCACGCCCTCGATGGTGGTGACTTTTTTACCCGCTGCCGCTGACAGCGGCGTGGAGCAGGCTCGCACCGGCTGCCCATTCAGATGCACCGTGCAGGCACCGCACAGCGCCATGCCGCAGCCAAATTTGGTGCCAGTCAATTGCAGGTCTTCGCGCAGGGCCCACAAGAGCGGTTGATCGGGGTCGGACTCCAGCGCCACAGCGCGGCCATTGACGGTGAATTTGATCATGGGGTGAACTCCAGGCTTGGATTGAGTGCACACAAAACAGGCCGGGCCGCCTCGGGCACCGGATGGGAGGTGAGAGCGTACCGCGTTCTCGGGACATTTGCCTGCGGTATAAATGGCCGGCAGAGCCAGCGGGTTCCACGCCGCCTTGCACGCTGGATGGGTGGATAAATTCTTGCACTTGGAGGTACCGATGATCGATCACACAGGCCTTGTCGTCAGCGACTTCGACAAGAGCCGGGCGTTCTACGTACAGGCGCTCGCGCCCATCGGCTATGCCCTGCTGATGGAGTTGCCCGCATCGGTAACTGGCCATACTGACGTTGCCGGTTTTGGTGAAGCGCCCAAGCCCGACTTCTGGATCAGCCGAGGCCAAGCCAATAAGCCACCCATCCACATCGCCTTTCGGGTGATGTCGCGGGCCGTGGTGGATGCTTTCTACCAAGCCGCCCTGGCCGCCGGTGGCACCGATAACGGCCTCCCGGGCCTGCGCCCGCACTATCACCCGAACTACTACGGCGCCTTTGTGCTCGACCCGGATGGGCACAATATTGAGGCGGTGTGCCACGAGGCTTGAATTGGGCGTGTACTGAATCTGGCGATTCAGCAGAAGGCTTTTCTCTGCAGCCGCAAGGTGTCGCGGTCGATGCTGGCGTGCAGCAGATCCAGATCGCCCGGGCTCACACCGGTGTGCTTGAAGTGGTCTTCCCACTGATCGACAGTGCGGGCTACTTGGCGGATTAATTCGAGGGCTCGAGCGCGTTGAACGCCGAATTCATTCAGTTCGGTCAGGGCGTTTTCAAGGCTGGACTCCGCCCCGGCGCGGCCCACTGACAGGGCTTGGTAGCCCAGGTTCTGTAAGGTTGGCACCACATCGTAGGCGGGGGCCAGCTCGTAATAACCGTCCAAGCCTAGGCGCAGGCTGTGATTGCGTTCGTGGTCGTCGGTGTTGTCGATGAGGATGTTGAACACCATGCGCTTGAACAACTCTTCGCGCATGGCCTGCTGGCGGTCGGGGTGGCCCAGGCGCAGGAGCACGCTGGCCAAGGCGCTGTAGCTCTCGGGCAGGCGCGCGGCCTTCAGCACGGTTTTGGCCGACAGGCAGTGCAGGCGGTAGGGGCCAGCGCGGTCGAAGCGTTGAATGGTCAATGCGTGGCGCGTTTGGCCGTGGCGCGGCGGGATGGGCAGCACACCTGTGTGCGCGGCTGTGATGCCGGCTCGGGCCGCCAGTGTCATGGTGGCGTGCTCAACCAAGGGGGTGTCCACAGCGTCGTCCAGCTCGCTGAACTTGACGACGCACGAGGCATCGTCCACTTGCAACAAGGCTTTGGGTCGCGCGCCGCCCAGGGTGACGCCGGGCTGAATCAAGCGGCGCATTTCGGCGGTGATGGGCGTTTGGCTCTGCACGTCGTCGATGGCGGCGCTCAGCGCGGCCAAGTCGCGCAACTGCGGATACGGGCCCAGGTAGCGCGGGATGTAATGTTCAGCCGACACCGAAACGCCCAAAGCGCCGAAGCGGTCGTCGCCGGCAAACAGCAGCATTTCCAGAATCGACAGGCGGGCCGGGCGATCAATGTGGCGGATGATGCGCTCGCCCCAACGGTCGGGCCGCGCATCGTCCACCGCGCCTGGGGCGCTGCCTCTCTCTCCCGCGGTGAATTCCTGGCCTTGCACCAGAGGCAAGTCTTCGCTGAGCGGAAAATTCCACCACTGCGCGTCGTAGCGAAAGGTTGCGCAGTCCGACACCAGTTGCGACAGCTTGATCTCTCCCGCCAAGGTGGGGGCCGCAGGGTTCACCAACACCCAAAGGTACAGGCGGTCTTGGGGAACGTAGGTTTGCGAGGTGATGCCTGCGTGCGTCATTTGGCTTTCGGCTGGGCTTTCAGCAGCAGATCGGCCAAACCGGCGGCGGTTGCATTGCCTATTCCAGATGGGGGCGCCGGGTATTTTTTGAGGGCGGCCAAGGGTTCAGCAACGAGGCGCGCGGCGTTCGGGATGGCTGTTGGATAGCGCAGGGGGGCTGGTCGGAGCGGGGGCAGATTGACGACCTCACCGGGTTCGGCATCAATTGCGGCGGGCTTTGCCTGGACGAGAGGCAAGGCCGGCGTTGGGGCTTGTTTGCCCGGCTTGCGTACCTTGCTCACCTCGCGCTCCAGGGCTGCGTGGTCCTTGAGTGGGGCGATGAGATCGGCCAAGCTTTCGGCCGGGTTGATCAGCCACATGCACATCACATAAGAAGCCATGGCCACGGCCGGGTCGCCGCGCTCAATGCGTGCCATCGTCGGTTGTGAGACGCCCAGTTTTTTCGCCCATTGCGCCTGCGTCTCGCCGCGCCGCTTGCGCGCAATGACGATGTTCTGCGCCAACTGCTCAATCATCAGCAAAACAGCGCGAGGGTAGTCAGCGGGACTAGTGTTCTGTCTTGGCATGCATAGATGTTATAGAAATTGCGTATTTTTGCAACTCTATGAGTAATTTGTGCGCAATCAAAAATGCATCATGAGGTTGCTGTTATACAAGGCCACAAGCGGGGGAGGCCCGCCTTGGCTGGTTAAATTATTCATAGATAGATTTAAAATAATGCAAATTAAACATCTATGAATATAAATTTGCCGCTGTATGGAAGCCCCCCCGAACTTGTCGCTCGCTCAGGCCCGGCCCAAACTCATCTCCAGATCGCTGCGCAGGCGGCGCAGGGTCAGCAGTTCGTGGTTGGGGGCTTGCAGCGCGGGCCAGAGCAGGGCGACCAAGTCTTTGGCGCTGCGTTCGTTGTCGATTTGCCGGTTCGTCAGCACCACTTCCCAGAGCATGTGCTCCATCGGGCCGAACACCAGCGAGCGCATGAGGCGCAGCGGGATGTCCTGGCGCAATTCGCCTGAGGATTGGCCGCGGGCCAGCAGATCCATCAGGGGGGCGGTGTACTGCCGTTGCAGCTCGACAAAGGACTCTCCCAGGGCTTGACCGGGGCTGCGCCCTTCCGACAACACCAGGGCGCACAACCCCGTGCCTTGGATCAAAAATAGGCGCAGATGGGTGCGCACGATGAATTCCAACTGCTCGCGCAGCGACGCTTCACGGGGCAGTCCCGCCTCAATGGTGGCGATGATCTCCTCGTACCAGTCTTTGATCACCCGCATGCACAGCTCGCGCTTGCCGTGGAAGTAGGTGAAGACGGTGGCTTCCGAGATGCCTAGCCGCTGGGCGATTTCAATCGTGGTGGCGTGCTCGTAGCCGCGCTCGGCAAACACCTGGCGGCCGACGCGCAGGATGTCGCGCACGCGCTGCTCTGCCTTGGCGCTGGCAGGCGTGCGGCGGCCGGTGGGCTGGGGGATGGGGTTGTGCAGGGTTGGGGTGGTCACGGGTGTAATTCTGCGCAATAATTGAGTAAAGCTCAAGTGATGTTTGAAATCACGGGGCGCGTCGATGAAATAGCGGCTGCTTGAGTTGAAGTGGCTTGATTTGCCGCGTTTTGACGCGCCTTGGTGGTTGATTCCTCAATGAATTGAGCCTGACTCAAAATATGCTGGCATCATTGCCGCCGGAGACTTTATGGCCGTACTTAGCACTCAGCTCAATGCCCGCTCGGCAGATTTCAAAACCAATGCCGACGCCATGCGTGGTTTGTTGGATGATTTGAACGCCCGATTGGCGCAAATCGCCCAGGGCGGTGGCGAGGCGGCTCGTGCCAAGCACACCGCGCGCGGCAAGCTGTTGCCCCGCGACCGGGTGGAGATGCTGTTGGACCCCGGCACGCCCTTTCTGGAGCTGGCGCCCTTGGCTGGCCTGAATATGTACGACAACGCGGCGCCGGGCGGCGGCCTCATCGTCGGCATCGGGCGGGTGTCGGGCGTGGATTGCATGATCGTCTGCAACGACGCCACGGTGAAGGGCGGCACCTACTACCCCATCACCGTCAAGAAACACCTGCGCGCTCAAGAAATTGCGCAGCAGAACCACCTGCCTTGTGTCTATCTGGTGGACTCGGGCGGTGCCAATCTGCCCAATCAAGATGAAGTCTTTCCGGATCGTGACCATTTCGGTCGCATCTTCTACAACCAGGCCAATCTGTCGGCGCAGGGGGTGCCGCAGATTGCGGTGGTGATGGGCTCTTGCACGGCGGGTGGTGCTTATGTGCCGGCCATGAGCGATGAAACCATCATCGTCAAGAACCAGGGCACCATCTTTTTGGGCGGCCCGCCCTTGGTGAAGGCGGCCACCGGCGAGGTGGTGACGGCTGAAGACCTGGGCGGCGGCGATGTGCACACGCGCCTCTCGGGCGTAGCAGACCATCTGGCGCACAACGACACCCATGCGCTGGCGCTGGCGCGGCAGTCGGTGGCAGGTTTGAACTGGCGCAAACAGGGTGTGGCGCAACTGGCCCTGCTGGTGCCGCGTGCGCCTTTGTTTGACGCAGCCGAATTGCATGGCGTGATTCCCACAGACACTCGCAAGCCTTTCGATGTGCGCGAGGTGATCGCGCGTGTCGTTGACGGTTCAGACTTCGATGAATTCAAGGCCCGTTACGGCGCCACCCTGGTTTGCGGATTTGCGCACATCGAAGGCATGCCCGTGGGCATCGTGGCCAACAACGGTATTTTGTTTGCCGAGAGCGCCAACAAGGGCGCGCACTTCATCGAACTGTGCTGCCAGCGCAAGATTCCGCTGGTGTTTTTGCAGAACATCACCGGCTTCATGGTTGGGCGCAAGTACGAGAACGAAGGCATCGCCCGCGCCGGCGCCAAGATGGTGACAGCCGTGGCCTGTGCCGCCGTGCCTAAGTTCACCGTCATCATCGGCGGCAGTTTTGGCGCCGGCAATTACGGCATGTGCGGCCGCGCCTACAGCCCGCGTTTCTTGTGGATGTGGCCCAACGCCCGCATCTCGGTGATGGGCGGCGAGCAAGCTGCCTCGGTGCTGGCGACGGTCAAGCGCGACGGCATCGAAGGCAAGGGCGGCCAATGGAGTGCCGCGGAAGAAGAAGCCTTCAAAGCACCGATCCGCCAGCAGTATGAAGACCAGGGGCACCCCTATTACGCCTCGGCGCGTTTGTGGGACGACGGTGTGATTGATCCCGCCGACACACGCCGCGTACTGGCTCTGGGCTTGAGCGCCTCGCTCAACGCACCCATCGGCGAAACGCGCTTTGGCGTGTTCCGCATGTGATGTGGCTGGCGCCATGGCCTTGCGCAGTGATCGTTACTTGAAGAGCCCAAGGCTTCGCTTCGCCTTGCTGCTCGCCTTGGGGGGCGTGCCATGCGGCGTGCATGCCGAGGCTTCGGCGGCGGATCTGCCCTTGCACGTTGACTTGCACGAGGCGGTGATCCGTGTGCCTGTCAGCGTGACGGATGCGTATGGGCGCGAGATGAGCGGCGATATCCCGGTGACCGTGTTCAAGCCCGATGGTGCGGGGCCACATCCTCTGCTCATCATCAGCCACGGCCGCAGCTCTGAACAGCGAGCGGCCTATCCGCGGCAGCGCTTTGAGTCGGCAGCGCGATTCTTTGTGCGCAAGGGATTTGTCGTGGCGGTGCCGCTGCGGCTGGGTTATGGCGAAATGGCGGAGGCCGGTGACCCGGAAGACAGCCAGGGCTGCAACAGCCCGCGCTATGCACCCGCCGTGGCGGCTGCTGCGCAGCAAATCATCAAAGTAGCCAAGTACCTCGTGGCCGAGCCGGATGTGGACCCCACGCGGCTCGTGCTGGTGGGGCAATCGGTGGGCGGCATCGCCACCGTGGCGGCCGCGGCGATGCATCCGCCTGGTTTGGTCGCGGCGATCAACTTCGCGGGCGGCCATGGCGGCAGCCCGAGCGCTCACCCCGGTGAGCCATGCCAAGCCAGCCAACTGCGGCGCTTGTACGCCCGTTGGGGCGAACTGAATGCGCAGCAGGCTGACGGGGGCGGCGATGGCGCGTCAGCTGCGGGCCGGCCACCCATGTTGTGGGTCTACACGCAGAACGACCAGTACTTCGCCCCCAAGCGTTCCGCCGAATGGGCCGAGGCCTATCGGCAAGCCGGCGGGCCGCTCGACTATCGGCTTTTGCCGCCCGTGGGCGATGACGGTCATAAGCTGTTTGCGGCGGCCCAGGACGTTTGGCAGCCGCTGGTGGACGAATTCCTGAGCCGCCAAGGTTTTACCCGGCCGGGTGTTATTTCGCGCCCCCCTGCGTCGAACTTCGCGCCCCTGACGGAGGTGATGGCCTTGCCGGGCGCCACGGACGCGGCGCGCGAGGGCTATCGAAAATTTCTAGCCGCGCCTTTGCCCCGTGCCTACGTGCTGGGCACCGCTGGAAATTGGGGTTACGCCACGGGCGACGACGCCTTGTCGCGCGCCCTGAGCTTTTGCCAACGCAAGACCGGCCTCGCCTGCCGCTTTTATGCGGTCAACAACGAGGTGGTCTGGAAAGACTGAACGAATGAGCCAAGCCATGAATGCCCTTGAAGACATCTTTCGCGCTTCCTTTGAAACCATCACCCTGCAGCGCCAGGGCGCGGTGGCGCGCGTCACCCTGGCGCGGCCTGAGTTGCGCAACGCCTTCAATGAAAAAGCCATTGCTGAACTGACCGAGGCATTCAGCGCCCTGGCGAAGTTGGCGGATCTGCGTGTGGTGGTGTTGGCCGCTCAAGGCAAGGCATTTTGCGCAGGCGCCGACCTCAACTGGATGAAGGCCATGGCGTGCTACAGCTGGGACGACAACCATGCCGATGCCGCCCGCCTCGCGCATATGTTGTGGACCCTCTACAGCTGCCCCGTGCCCGTGGTCGCCCGGGTGCAGGGCGATGCCTACGCGGGCGGCGTCGGCCTGCTGTCGGCCTGTGATGTGGTGGTGGCGGCGGACAGTGCCGGCTTTTGCCTCTCTGAAGCCAAGCTGGGCTTGTTGCCGGCCACGATTGCACCCTACGTGGTGCGCGCCCTGGGCGCGCAGGCCTCGCGCCGCTACTTTGTCACCGCCGAGCGTTTTTCAGCCGCTGAAGCCTTGCGCTTGGGCCTCGTGCATGAGATGGCACCGGCCGAGGCGCTGGACACCCGCGTCGAAGCGCTGGTCACAGCCATCGTGGCCAACGGCCCTGCTGCCGTGCGGGCCTGCAAAAAGCTGGTGCAAGACGTGGCCCATGCACCCA
Organism: Roseateles koreensis; assembly: GCF_028595305.1. Taxonomy (GTDB): domain Bacteria; phylum Pseudomonadota; class Gammaproteobacteria; order Burkholderiales; family Burkholderiaceae_C; genus Paucibacter_A; species Paucibacter_A koreensis. The sequence continues at coordinate 50,955 of NZ_JAQQXS010000007.1, forward strand.
TCACGCCCGAGCTGCGCGACGACACCGCCCGCCGCATTGCAGACATCCGTGCCAGCGATGAAGGGCGTGAAGGCGTGCAGAGTTTTCTGGCCCGGCGTGTCCCGGCCTGGCTGGCCGGGGAGGGGGCTTGAGATGACGCAACCCCCGATGCAAACCACCTCGCCGTTGACGCAGGAGTGGCAACAGCGCAGCCTCGCTGCCGTCTGGCACCCTTGCACCCAGATGGCCCGAGCGGCCGTGTTGCCACCCCTGGCCATCACACGCGGGGCCGGCCCGTGGCTGTTTGACTTCGACGGCAAGCGCTACTTCGACGCCAACAGCTCTTGGTGGGTCAATCTATTTGGCCATGCCGATGCGGGCATCAATGCCGCCATCAAGCAACAGCTTGACACCTTGCCCCACGTGATGCTGGCGGGCTGCACCCATGCGCCGGCCGTGCGTTTGGCCGAGCGTTTAAGCGCGCTGACGGGTGGCGCTTTGGGCCATGTGTTTTACGGCAGTGACGGAGCCAGCGCGGTGGAGATTGCGCTCAAGCAAAGCTTCCATAGCTGGCGCAATCGCGGTCGGGCCGAGAAGCGCGAGTTCGTCTGCCTGAAGAACGGTTACCACGGCGAGACCATTGGCGCCCTGGCCGTCACCGACGTCAAGGTTTTCCGCGATGCCTACGACCCGCTTTTGATGCGAGCCCACATCGTTGAATCACCCGACGCCCGCCTGGGCAATGAGGCCCAGGCACTCGCCGCCCTGCGTGACTTGCTGACCGAGCGCGCCGGCCAGATTGCCGCCGTCATCATTGAGCCTCTGGTGCAAGGCGCCGCCGGCATGGTGATGTATGGGTCTGAATATCTGCGCGGACTGCGGGCGCTGTGCACCGAGTTCAACGTTCACCTGATCGTGGATGAAATCGCCATGGGCTGCGGCCGCACGGGCACTTTCTTCGCTTGGGAACATGCGGGTCCACTGCGCCCAGACCAGTGGCCCGACTTCATCACCCTCTCCAAAGGCATCACCGGCGGCACCATGCCCCTGTCTTTGGTGCTGACGACCGAGGCCGTCTACCAAGCCTTTTGGAGTGAAGACGTTGCGCGCGGTTTTCTGCACTCGCATTCCTACACCGGCAATGCCCTGGCCTGCGCCGCAGCCAATGCAGTATTGGACCGTTTTGATGCGGGTCAGCTGCAGGCCAATGCGCTGCAGGCCGAGTTGCTGCGCGCGGCCTTTGCACCGCTGGCCGCACATCCAAACGTCAAGCATCTGCGGCAGCAAGGCATGATCCTGGCTTTTGACGTGCAAGCGGCGGGCTTGCGTTTCGCAGAGCGCTTTCATCTGGCCGCCCGCGCCCATGAGTTGCTGATCCGACCCATTGGCACCACCGTTTATCTGATGCCGCCTTACGTGATCGACGCGGATACTGCGGCCTTTTTGGCCCAAGCCGTAACCCTCACGCTGGACGAAGTTCTGTCCCAATCTCCCGAGTCCCACAGTCCGGCCCATGGCCCGGACCAGCCCCATGTTGCTTGATCACCTGAGCGCCAAGCTGCGCGCCATCGAGGCTCAAAGCCTCACCCGTTTTTTGCGCCAAGCCGAGAGCGCCACGGCACCGCGCCAGCAAGTGCGGGGTGCCGACGGCCGCTCGCGCGAGCTGCTGATGTTCTGCTCCAACGACTATCTGGGCTTGGCCGCCGAGCCGCAGATCCAGGCCGCGCTGATCGAAGGGGCCAAGTTGTACGGCGGTGGCTCCGGCGCCTCGCCCTTGATCAGTGGCCACAGCCGTGCCCACGAGCAGGTGGCCGAGACCTTGGCCACCCTGCTTTTACCCAATATCCCTGAGGCCCGTGCCCTGGGTTTTTGCACCGGCTACATGGCCAATCTGGCCGTGGTAACGGCCCTGGGCGATGAGGGCGCAGAGATTTTTTCCGAGTCCTGGAACCACGCCTCACTGATCGACGGCACCCGCCTGGCACGCGCTGAAGTCAAACGTTATGGCCATGCCGATGTCGGGGCTTTGCGTGAGCTGCTGGCCGCCAGCACGGCGCCTATCAAGCTCATCGTCACCGACGCCGTCTTCAGCATGGACGGCGATCTGGCTCCGCTGCCCGCATTGCTGGCGTTGGCCGAAGAGTTCGATGCCTGGCTCATCGTGGACGATGCCCATGGCTTTGGTGTGCTGGGTGAGCAGGGCCGAGGATCGCTGGAATATTTCAATCTGAAGAGCGAGCGCCTGATTCTGGTCGGCACTCTGGGCAAGGCTGCGGGCCTGGCCGGCGCCTTTGTGGTGGCCCATGCCACCATCACCGAATACCTTTTGCAGGCCGCACGCAACTACATCTTTTCCACCGCCTCGCCCCCCGCCGTGGAACACGCGCTCTTGACCAGTTTCGCCCTGATGGTGGGCGAGCTGGGTCAGGCGAGGCGCGCCAATCTGCGCCTGCTGCAAGCGCGGCTGCGTCAAGGCATTGCTACGATCTTGCAGCGGCATCCGGCCCTGGGCTGGCGTTTGGCGCCGTCCGACACCCCTGTTCAGCCTCTGATCATCGGCGGCAACGCCGAGGTCATGGCCCTGGCCGCGCGCCTGGAGGCTGGTGGCATCCGTGTGCCCGGCATTCGCCCACCCACCGTGCCCAAAGGCGAGGCCCGCTTGCGCATCACCTTGTGCGCCACGCACACGCTGGCTGATGTGGATGAGCTGGTTGCAGCTCTGGCCGATGCCGCGCTTGACATGAATCAGGCGGCTGTATGAGGGGCTTTTTCATCACCGGCACCGACACTGAGATCGGCAAGACCTGCATCACCGCAGGCCTGACGCACAAGCTCACGCAGCAAGGCTTGCGCGTCACACCGATCAAGTCCTTGGCTGCAGGGCAGGAGCGGGTGGAAGGCGTTTGGATCAATGAGGATGTGCAGCAATTGCACGCCGCGCAGACGATAGGCATGCGCCCCGAGCAAGTTGGCCCGCTGCAGTTTCGCGCCGCTTGCGCACCGCATATTGCCGCCGCCGCGGAGGGGCGCCCGATTGAGCGCGCCCCGCTCCTGGCGGCGATCCGCGCCAGCGCCGCACTGGGCGACCTTGCCTTGGTGGAAGGTGTGGGGGGCTTCCGCGTGCCCTTGTGTGCCGGTTTTGATACCGCCGATCTGGCGGTTGAACTGGCCCTGCCGGTGCTCTTGGTCGTGGGTCTGCGCCTGGGTTGTATCAACCATGCTTTGCTGACGGCTGAGGCCATCCGGGCACGTGGCTTGACGCTGGCGGGGTGGGTTGCGAACACCGTTGACGCCAGCATGCCCCATGTCACCGACAATCTGGCTGCACTGGATGCCGCACTGGCTGCACCCTCCTGGGGCCATGTGCCTCGCTTACCGATCCCCTCAGCGGTGGCCGTGGCCGCCCATCTGACCCCGCCGTCTTTTTCGCCCGTTTTGGAATCATCGCTATGAGCCACCCTACCCAAACTGCCAATCAAATTCAGTCCTTGACGCCCACGCGCGACGCAGACCGCTGCAACACCAAGCCCTGGACGGTGAACGAAGTGACGGCCTTGTTCGACCTGCCCTTCAACGACCTGATGTTCCGCGCCCAGCAAGTGCACCGCGAACATTTCGATGCCAATGCCGTGCAGCTCTCCACCCTGCTGTCCATCAAGACCGGTGGCTGCGAAGAAGACTGCGCCTACTGCCCGCAGTCGGCCCATTTCGACACAGGGCTCAAGGCCGAGAAGCTGATCCCCCTGCAAGAAGTGCTGGAAGCCGCCCGCGCGGCAAAAGCCAATGGCGCCACGCGCTTTTGCATGGGCGCGGCCTGGCGCTCGCCCAAGGAGCGGCATCTGGAAGCCATTGGCGAGATGGTCAAAGAAGTCAAGGCCATGGGCCTGGAAACCTGCCTAACGGCCGGCATGCTCGGTGACGGCCAGGCCGAACAGCTGCGCGAGGCCGGCCTGGATTACTACAACCACAACCTCGACACCTCGCCCGAGTTCTACGGCCAGATCATCACCACCCGCACCTACCAAGACCGGCTGGACACCTTGGACCGCGTGCGCAATGTGGGCCTCAAGGTCTGCTCCGGCGGCATCGTCGGCATGGGCGAAACCCGCCGCCAACGCGCCGGCCTGATCGTGCAACTGGCCAATCTGAATCCCTACCCCGAGTCGGTGCCCATCAACAATCTGGTGCAGGTGGAAGGCACGCCGCTGGCCGACAAGGGCGTTGAAGCCCTGGACCCGTTTGAGTTCATCCGCTCCATCGCCGTGGCTCGCATCACCATGCCCCGCGCCATGGTGCGCCTGTCCGCCGGCCGTGAGGAAATGCCCGAGAGCATGCAGGCGCTGTGCTTCCTGGCGGGTGCTAACTCCATGTTCTATGGCGACAAGTTGCTGACCACCAGCAACCCGCAGGCCGAGAAGGACCGTACCTTGCTCCAGCGCTTGGGCATGCACTGCGCGACGGAGGCCGATCTGGCCGCCGAAGGCAAGGTCAATCTCTGCCGCCACACGGCGGATGGCGCCGTGGGGGACGATGCCGACAAGGCCTGCGCTTCGCACTGATGAGCAAGCCCCTCACGATGAAAACAAGCCGCCTCGCCACGCTCGCCGATCTGGATGCCCTGGCGCCCTTGTTCGACGCCTATCGCCAGTTCTACGAGCAGGCGCCGGATATGAACTTGGCGCGCGAATTTTTGCGTGCCCGCATGGCCGCGGCCGAGTCGGAGCTGATCGTGCTGGAGTCGGGGTCGGAGTTGCTGGGTTTCTGCCAGCTCTACCCCAGCTTCTGCTCGGTGCTGGCCCGGCCCATCTTCGTGCTGTACGACCTCTTCGTGACGCCCACGGCGCGGCGTGGGGGTGGGGCCAGCGCCTTGCTGCAAGCCGCCGAAGACCTGGCGCGGCAGCGCGGCAAGGCACGCATGGATCTGACGACGGCCCGCACGAATCATCAGGCGCAGGCGCTGTATGAGCGCATGGGCTGGCGGCTGGACGAGGTGTTTTTGGCGTATCAGCGGGAATTGATCTAGAGCGGGTCGAGACCCGCCGGCCCAAGCCTCACGCAGCCATCGAATCCAGCCATGCTTTTCATCGTGCAATTCGTCGACCACCCTCTGCGGCAAGCGCTTCGCCAGTCGCAGATGGCCGCGCATCTGCTCTGGCTGAAAACGCATGAAGAGAGGGTGCTGCAGGCTGGCTCACTGCGTGAGCGAGTGGATGAGCCGGCAAAGGGCGGCCTTTGGATTGTTGAGGCCGCCGACAAAGAAGCGGTGCTGAGCCTGCTCAAAACAGACCCGTTCTGGATTCATGGACTGCGGGCGTCGGTAGAGGTTCTGCATTGGTCCAAGGCGTTTGAGGATCGCAAGGTTTTGATATGAGTTGGCTGTTGATTCCTTGCAGTTTGTTTGGTGGTGAGACCCGGCCGGGAGTTCGGCCCGGCGGCCAACCGCCGTGCCTATTGCATGCGCTTCACGATAAGTGAAAGTCGGAAATCAGGACAATGGCTGAATGCGATTCAAGTTCCAGATTTTTTTGTTTGAATGCGTCAAATCGTGGGCTTTGAAGTCAGAGTGAATTCGTTGATTAATTGCAGTGAGTTGGGCGCGGCCCGTTGAAGCCGAGCACCGCAGCGAACCCCGCAGGGGCCAGGCATTCGGGGCGGTTTCTTTGCCTTCTTTCTTGGGCGCCCAAGAAAGAAGGTCGCCCGCCGGGGCGAAATCCCGGCATGGGCCTTGGATTAGTCGCAGTGAACTGCGAAGCCCAGGCGGAATTGAATGAATGCAAGTCAGCTTGGGGTGCCCTCCAGATCATGAAGGAGACAAAAGAAATGTTGACCGGTTCAGTGTGCAAAGATCAATCGTGATGACCAACGCAGTCATCGTCAGAATCGATATGCGTGGATGCCAGTTTCCCGCCGGTGAACAAACGCAGGAGCCCTCCCGTGCCTGACATCGCGCCTCTCCCGCCTGATTACGCCGCTTGGCTGGCTGAGCTGAAAGCCCGCATCCACAGTGCGCAGCAGCGCGCTGCGCTGGCGGTCAACCGCGAGTTGGTGTTGCTTTACTGGCAGATTGGCCAGGACATCTTGCAAAGGCAGAGTCGCGAGGGCTGGGGGGCCAAGGTGATTGAGCGCTTGGCGCAGGATTTACGCAGTACCTTTCCCGGCATGAAGGGGTTTTCCCGGGCTAACTTGATGTCTATGCGGGCCTTCGCCGAGGCTTGGCCGGCCGAGGCAATTGTCCAACAGGCTGTTGGACAATTGCCCTGGGGGCACAACCTGGTCTTGCTCGTCAAGCTCAAAAGCACTGAGCAGCGGCTCGCCTATGCACAGCGCGCAGTGGCTCACGGTTGGTCGCGCGCCATGTTGGGCATTCACATCGAGCGGCGCTTGCTGGATCGCGAAGGGCAGGCAGTGACCAACTTCACACAAAGTCTGCCCAAGCCGGGTTCAGACTTGGCGCGCGAGGCGCTCAAAGACCCCTATCTGTTTGACTTTGTGGACGTCGGCAAAGAGGCTGGCGAGCGCGCTCTGGAAGATGCGCTGGTGCGGCACATCACCCAGTTTTTACTTGAATTGGGGGCCGGCTTTGCCTATGTGGGGCGGCAAGTGCCTTTGGAAGTGGGTGGCGATGATTTCTTCATTGATCTGCTGTTCTATCACCTGAAGTTGCGCTGCTACGTGGTGATTGAGTTGAAAGCCACGCCCTTCAAGCCTGAGCATACGGGGCAGTTGAGTTTTTACCTTTCAGCGGTAGATGCCCAGGTCAAACACGCAAGTGATGCCCCCCACCATCGGTCTGTTGCTGTGCAAGAGCAAGAACAAGGGGGTCGCGGAATACGCGCTGCGCGATATCAACAAGCCCATTGGCGTGGCGGAATACCCATTACTGGAGTCGCTGCCCGCCGAGCTACAGACCGACTTGCCCAGCATCGAGATGATCGAGCAGGCCTTGGCTGACCCCGCCTCAAAAGCCGAGTAAGCATGTACCAAGAAATCGACTTTGAAAACGACATTGAGCGTGCGCTGACCAGCAGCGGTGGCTAATGAAGGAGACAAACAAAATGTTCACCAAAATTCTGATCGCCAACCGCGGCGAAATCGCTTGCCGCGTTGCCGCCACCGCCCGCCGCATGGGTGTCAAAACCGTGGCCGTTTACTCCGAGGCAGACGCACGCGCCAAGCATGTGCAAGCCTGTGACGAGGCGGTGCTGATCGGTGGCCCCGCCCCCAAAGACTCTTACCTGCAATGGCAGCGCATCATCGACGCCGCCAAGGCCACGGGCGCACAGGCCGTGCATCCAGGCTACGGCTTTTTGAGCGAGAACGAGGACTTTGCCAAGGCCTGTGCTGAGAACGGCCTGGTCTTCATCGGCCCCTCGGCGCAAGCCATTTTGGCCATGGGCCTCAAGGCCGAATCCAAGCGCTTGATGGAAAAAGCCGGCGTGCCCCTGGTGCCCGGCTACCACGGTGCCGATCAGGATGCGGCCCTGCTCAAGCGTGAGGCGCAGCGCATCGGCTTCCCGGTGCTGATCAAAGCCAGCGCCGGCGGCGGCGGCAAGGGCATGCGGGCGGTGTTGGCGGCGGAGGAGTTTGACGCGGCGCTGGCCTCCTGCAAGCGCGAGGCTATCAATAGTTTCGGTGATGATGCCGTGTTGATTGAACGCTATGTTCAACGACCGCGGCATGTGGAGATTCAAGTCTTCGGCGATAACTTTGGCGATTGCGTTTACCTCTTTGAGCGTGATTGCTCGGTGCAGCGTCGGCATCAAAAGGTGCTTGAAGAAGCCCCCGCGCCCGGCATGAGCGAGGCACGCCGCCAAGCCATGGGTGAAGCGGCCGTGGCGGCCGCCAAAGCGGTGGGCTACAGCGGGGCGGGCACGGTGGAGTTCATCTGCGAGCACGACTTTGTTGACTCGGGCCGCTTCTATTTCATGGAGATGAACACCCGGCTGCAGGTAGAGCATCCGGTGACGGAAGCCATCACCGGCCAAGACTTGGTGGAATGGCAGCTGCGCGTGGCGGCGGGCCAGCCCCTGCCGCTCAAGCAGAGCGAGTTGCGCATGCAGGGCCATGCCATCGAGGCGCGCATCTGCGCGGAGAACCCCGAGGCCGGTTTCTTGCCCGCCACCGGCGCGTTGAAGGTGGCGCGCTGGCCCGAACACGTGACGTTCGAGCGCGGCGCGGTGCGCATCGATGCCGGTGTGGGCGAGGGCGACGAGATCAGCCCCTTCTACGACTCCATGGTGGCCAAGCTGATCGTTTGGGGCGAGGACAGGGCGCAAGCCCTGGCCCGCCTGGATGCCGCCTTGCGTGACACCCATATCGTCGGCCTGCAGACCAATGTGGCCTTTCTGCGCCGCTGCGCCGCCACAGCCTCTTTTGCGCAGGCTGATCTGGACACCGCGCTGATCGAGCGTGAGCGTGCAGCCCTGTTTGACCAACCCGGCCTGCCGTTGGCGATCACCGCAGCCGCAGTGGTGGCCCACAAGCTGGCCCATGAGACGGTCCTGCAGGACGCTGACCCCTGGAGCCACCGAGATGGCTGGCGCCTCTCCGGGGCGTCGGTGCGGCGCTTTGACCTGCGGGTGGGGGATCACATCCAGACGGTGGGCTTGTCACGCCATCATCAAGGGGGCATGCAGCTGCAGTTGGCCGATCAGACCTTGTCCTTTGCGATCAACTCCCGAAATTTGGAAACGCACGAATTGCTGCTGGGCACCGACTTGGGTCAATCACGGGTGATGGTCAACACCTATGCCGTGGGTGAAACGATCGCCGTGTTTGCGCCGCAGGGCTCGGCCTTGGTGACCGAGATTGACCCGATTGCGCATGCAGGCGATGGTGCCGCTGAGGCTGGGCGTTTGACCGCGCCTATGCCCGGCAAGCTGGTGTCTTTTTTGGCGCAGGTGGGCGCCACCGTGAGCCAGGGGCAGCCCCTGGCAGTGATGGAGGCGATGAAGATGGAGCACACCATCCTCGCGCCGCGTGACGGTGTGGTGGCCGAGTTGTTGTTTGCGGTGGGTGATCAGGTCGGCGATGGTGCTGAACTGCTGCGCTTGAAGACGGCTGATTGAAGCAGGAAACCTCGTGCTATGAACGCTTTGCCTCAGAAAGTCACCCTCGTCGAAGTCGGGCCGCGTGATGGCCTGCAGAACGAGAAGACCCCTGTTTCAACCGAGCACAAGGCGGCGCTGGTTGCCATGTTGCAGGCCGCCGGCTTGACGGAAATCGAGGTCACCAGCTTTGTCTCGCCCAAATGGGTGCCACAAATGGCCGACAACCTGGCGGTGATGGCGGCGATTGAACGCCGTGCCGATGTGCGCTACTCGGTGCTAACTCCCAATCTGAAGGGGTTGGAAGCGGCCTTGCTGGCCCTGCCGCATGAGGTGGTGGTGTTCGCCGCGGCGTCCGAGGCGTTCAGCCAGAAGAACATCAACTGTTCGATCACTGAAAGCATCGAGCGTTTTGCACCTGTGGTGCAGGCCGCGCATGCGGCGGGCATCAAGGTGCGCGGGGCATTGTCTTGTGCGTTGGGTTGTCCGTACCAAGGCGAAGTTAGTCTGGATGAGGTGGAGCGCGTGGCGCGTTTGATGCGCGCGATCGGTGTTGATCATCTGGGCGTGGCCGACACCATCGGCGTGGGTACCCCGCGCCGTGTTCAGCAGGCGCTGGAGCGGGCGTTGCGGTATTTTCCTCTGGCCGAGGTGAGCGGGCATTTTCATGACACCTACGGGCAGGCGCTGGCCAATATCTACGCCAGCCTGGAGGTGGGCGTGCACACCTTCGACGCCAGCGTGGCGGGCCTGGGCGGCTGCCCCTACGCCAAGGGGGCTACGGGTAATGTGGCCACCGAGGACGTGGTCTTTATGCTGAACGGTTTGGGGATAGACACCGGGGTGGACATCGACCGTTTGGTGGATGCGGGCGCCTTCATCTCCGGCGTTTTGGGGCGTGCGCCGGTATCGCGCGTGGCACGTGCCCTGCTGGCCAAGCGCGTGGCTTGAGCATCTCCTTTAGCCCTTTCAGTCCCTTATTCACCTAATTGCGAAACTGCGCGGGTTTCAGTTCAAAGACTTCGACGGAAGCCGCTCTCCCGCGAACGGCTTGCTGACCCAGGCTGACACTGCTGCAAATGGGTGGCAGGTCGGCGGTGCTCGCCGCCATGGCGGCTTGCGTGGCTTCGCCAATCAGGATCTCTGCACCCCGCTCGGCGCAGAGAGACTGCAGGCGTGCGGCCAGATTGACCGAGTCGCCCAGCACGGTATAGGCGCGCCGCTGGCGCGAGCCGAGATCACCCACCACCATGGGCCCGGTGTTGATGCCGATGCTGATGCGCAGGGTTGGCCAGCCCCGGGCGGCGAAGCGGCGATTCAACTCGGTCATGCTGGCGTGCATGGCCAGCGCGGCTTCGACGGCGTGCCGCGCATGTAACTCGTCAGCCAGTGGGGCGCCCCAGAAGGCCATCACGGCGTCGCCCATGAATTTGTCCAGCGTGCCCCGATGCTGGCCGATGATGCCAGCCATGGCGGTGAAGTACTCGTTCATCAACTCTGCCAGGGCGGTGGGGTTCAAGTGCTCTGAAATGCCGGTGAAGCCTTTGACGTCGGCGAACATCACGCTCAGCACCGCACTGCGGCTGGCCATGGAGTAGTGATCGGGCCGGTGGCTCATTTCTTCCACCAACGTGGGCGGCAGGTAGTGGCCGAACAAGCGGGTCAACTGGCGCCGTGCGCTGCGTGCACCCACGTTGGCAATGAGCAGCAGCAAGCCCGCCATGCCGGCCAACAAGGCCAGGGGGCTGGCCAGGGGCCAGGCTTCGTGCAGGCCGCGCCATGCCCAGAGGTTCAGGCTCAAGAGGCCGATCAGCAGGCTCAGCAGCAAGCCGGCATTGCGCCAGGTGGACAAGTGGGGCGCAAGCACCATCAAGGGCAGCCCGGTCAGTAGCAGAAGGCCGAGTTCGATCCAGGCGGTGTTGCTGGGGGTGTGCGCTAACGTGCCGTCGAGAATGCCCGTCAGCATGCTGGCATGAACCCCAACGCCTGGGTAGGACGGATGCAGGGGCGTGGCACGCTGGTCGAGCAAACCCGGCGCACTGCTGCCCAGCAAGACGACGCGCCCGTGCAAGGCCTGGCGTGGCAACTTTTTGTCCAGCAAGTCAGCGGCTGAAAAATGCGCGTAGTCGCCTTCGGCGGCACGGTAGGGGATCAGCGCGCCCGCGCTGTCATCGGTATTCAGCTGCAAAGGGCCACGCGGGGTTTGCAACCGCAACCCCAGCAGATTGCCGGCAGGAGACTCGACGCTTTGCAGCTTGGGGGCGTTCAGCAGCGTTTGCGCCAAAGCCAGCGGCAGTGAGGCAAAAACGGCGCTGCCTTGGCGGGCGAGCAAGAGGCTGCGCCGGGTGATGCCATCTTCGTCAGCCACGGCATTGAGAAAACCCGCCTGCCCAGCCGCGCTTTGCAGTCGGTCCAGATTGCCGCCGTGGCCTTGCCAATCGGGCAAGTCCTTCAAGCCTGGGCTGGAGGCTGCAAGGCTGGGCGGGGGCAAGGTGGCGGTTTGGGCAGAACCGTCTCCGTCAGAAAAATAGAAGCCCAGCACCACAGGGTGGCGTTGCAGCACCTGGGCCAGATGGCCGTCTTCATCGAGGCTTGGGCGCAGCGCGGCCAGTTGCTGGGCAAAAGCTGTGTTGCCTTGCAAGGGCCCGGCCGCAAGTCTCTCCAGCGTCGGCAGGCCGGAGCTTTTGTCGGCTTCGGCCAGAATCAAATCCAAGCCCACGACCAGCGCGCCATAGTCCTGGAAGGTGGACTCCAGCAGTTCGGCCAGCAAGCCACGCCGCCACGGCCAGCGCCCGTGGGCGGCCAGCGCCCGTTCATCGATGTCGATGATGACGATGCGCGGGTCTTGCTGGTCGGGCGAGAACAGGGCCAGGCGCGCGTCATAGAGGTAGCGGTCGAGCGCACGCAACGGGGCCAGATCGATCTGCTGTGCGGCGTGCGCCAGCAGCAGCACCCACCACACCAAGGCCGCGAGCCAGAGCACTACGGCGCTGCGCACGTTGCGAAAGGGCGTGCGCCGCGCTGGTCCACCAGGGTTTGAAGCGTCGGGCGCCGCCATACGCGGCGAGGCGGATTGTGGCGGTCGAGCGGGCGTCAAGGCTGCGGCGTTAGCGGAGTTTGATTTCGACACGCCGGTTGCGTGCTTCGGCCACCCCGCTGGCCGTGGGCACCAGGGGGTCGCGTTCACCGCGACCCGCGACGCTGATGCGCTCGCGCGGGATGCCTTGGCGCACCAGCAGATCGCGCACGGTCTGGGCACGCACCAGCGACAGTTTGTCGTTGGCCTCTGCGGAGCCGACGCGGTCGGTGTGGCCGATCACCACCAACTCACCCCCTGGTAGCGCATTCAGGGCCTCGCGGACCTGGTTGACGATGGGCGCTGTTTCGGCGGTCAATTCATTCGAGTTGCTGCGAAAGTTGACGATGAAGCTGCGTGGCCGCGCAGGTTGCATGACCAGCAAAGTGGCGTAGTTTTTCTGGACTGTGGCGGCGTCGCTCATGCTGGGCTTGAGCGCGCCCGCCGCAGCATCGGCCTGCGCATAGGCTTGCTCCAGCAGAAGGCTTTGCCCTTGCTCGGTGGTGACGAGCACGGCGCCACTGCTTCGGCCATCAGCCTGGGGCAGCAAGATGATGCGTTCACGCGGACTTTGGCAGCCGATGAGTGCGGCCAACACTGCGGCCGTTAAGGTTGCCCGCAATGAGCTCCGCAATGGGGCCGTTCGCATCAAATGTCACCCCCGGGCGCGTCGACGATGAATTCCGTGCCGCGCACACCCAGCACCACGCTGCGGGCTTTGATGCTGACTTTTTCAGGCGATTTCTTGGCGATCAAGCCGCTGACCATGTGCAGGCTACCGCTGGATAAGTTCACCTCCAGCGCGCCCTCGTAGGTCGTGGAGTTGAAGCTGAAATTACTCAGCAGCAAACTGCTGTTGGGGCCTGCGGTCAGCAGGCTGTCATCGTTGAGGGTGAGTCCTGCTGCACCATCAGCGCCGGTGCGCAGCCGATCGCCCTGTTGCAGGGTCATGCCGGACTGCACGGGCAGTGATTGGCCACCTCGCTCGACCGTGACTTGACCGCTGACGCGCTTGATCCGGCCGATGGCGGCGTTATCGTCCGCGTGAGCGGTCGGCAGGCCCAGCGCCAAGCTGGCCAGCAGTGGCAGCAGCGCCAGGGTGCGTGGGTTGAAGGTCATCATGCGAGTTGCTTGGAGAGAATCCGGTGAGTCTAAACCTTATGCCCGACGTGCTTGTCCCGCGTAAGAGCGACCCGATCTACGGGTGAATCAATGGCGGCGGGGCTCGGGTTGCGCTGCAGACATGCTGTATTCAGGGCTTTTCGGCGTTCAAGATCTTGGCGACCGGGTTGGGGCGCAGTCGAAAAGCATCTGGCAAGCCGGAGCCCAGCAGCGGGCGCAGATACAGGCGAAAGGCATCGGTCACGTCGGTTCCGCTGGCGCTGATGAACTCGTCCTCCATCACACGGGTTTTGCCGGCCACGGCGTTGAGCGGCAGCAGCACGTAGTCCACCGAGTAGTAGCCGCTGCGCTTGATGGCGACCGAGCCGTCTCGCCCGCCGTGGAAGGCGAACTGCACGGCCTTTTCGCCCACCTCGCGGGCTTCGCGCTGATCGACATCAGACACGCAACCGATGAAGCTGCGCTGGAGGTAACCCAGGGTGTCGCCGCGCACGCGTTTGATGCCCAGGCGCGCCTTGATTTCTTCGCACAACAGATCGGCCAGGGCACCGGTTCCGGACAATTGCACATTGCCATGGGCGTCGTGCTCCAGGTCTTTGGCCAGCTGTGCCGCAATCGGCTGGCCTGAGGCGTCGTGGATGCCTTCGGACACCGCAATGACGCAGCGGCCGTGGTTTTGCATCGTCGCCTTCACGTCGTCGAGAAAGCGTTGCAAGTCGAACACCCGCTCTGGTAAATAGATCAGGTGCGGGCCGTCGTCGGGAAACTTTTTGCCCAAGGCCGACGCGGCGGTGAGAAAACCGGCATGGCGCCCCATCACAACGCCCAGGTAGACGCCGGGTAGAGCGGCATTGTCGAGATTGGCGCCCGCAAAGGCCTGGGCCACAAAGCGCGCGGCCGACGGAAAGCCGGGGGTGTGATCGCTCAGTACCAAGTCGTTGTCAATGGTCTTCGGGATGTGGATGCAGCGCAGCGGATAGTGGGCGGCAGCGGCCTCTTCGCTGACGATGCGCACAGTGTCAGATGAATCATTGCCGCCGATGTAGAAGAAGTGCGTGATGCCGTGCGCCTGCAGCACGCGGAAGATGCGGTGGCAGTAGGCGGCGTCGGGTTTGTCACGGGTGGAGCCCAGGGCCGACGAGGGGGTGCTGGCCACCAGCTCGAGGTTGTGGCTGGTTTCCTGAGCGAGGTCGACGAAGTCTTCATCCACGATACCGCGCACGCCATGCCGTGCGCCATACACCGCTTGAACGGCGAGTTGGCGGCGAGCCTCCAGCACGACACCCACCAGGGATTGATTGATCACGGCGGTGGGGCCACCGCCTTGGGCAACGAGGATTTTTGCGGGTGTCATGGCCGTCTCCTGCAGGGGCAATGTGCAGAGTGTGCCGGGCGGCGCCCGACTGCATCACATCAGTTTCCCTTATGAATGTGTAGGCGTGTTGATGCAGATTCCCTTTCAAACACTTCAGCCGTACAACTCGTAGCGCTGTTTGTGCGATTCGCAGACGGCGTCAAACATAAAGCAGGCCGAGCGGCCCAGGAGACACTGATGAATGCAAACGTTATGACCGTGGGTTGCCCCAAGGAAATCAAAAACCACGAATACCGCGTGGGCTTGACGCCCGCCAGTGTGCGTGAGCTCACCTCGCGTGGGCACCAGGTGCTGGTGCAGGCGGGTGCTGGCGCGGCCATTGGCTTGCTGGATGAACATTACGCGGCGGCGGGTGCCACCTTGGTGCCTGACGCTGCGACCGTGTTTGCCAAGGCCGATATGGTGGTCAAGGTCAAGGAGCCGCAGCCGCAAGAATGCGCCATGCTGCGCGAGGGGCAAATCCTCTACACCTATCTGCACCTGGCGCCCGATCCCGAGCAAACCGCTGCCTTGGTGAAATCGGGCGCGATTTGCGTTGCCTATGAAACCGTCACCGGCCCGGGGGGCGGCTTGCCCTTGCTGGCCCCCATGAGCGAGGTGGCGGGGCGCATGTCGATCCAAGCGGGTGCCGCGCACCTTGAAAAGAGCAAGGGCGGCATGGGCGTGCTGTTGGGCGGCGTGCCCGGCGTGGCGCCGGCGCATGTGGTGATTTTGGGGGGCGGCGTGGTGGGCACGCATGCCTTGCAGATGGCGGTGGGCATGGGCGCCCGCGTGACCGTGTTGGACAAGAGTGTGGACCGCTTGCGGCAGCTTGACCTGGTGTTCGGCAATCGCATCAGCACCCAGTACTCGAATGTGCAGAGCGTTGAAGAGGCGGTACTTTCGGCTGACCTGGTGATCGGCGGGGTGCTGATCCCCGGCGCCGCTGCGCCCAAGCTGGTGACCCGTGCCATGGTGTCGCGCATGAAGCAAGGCGCGGTGGTGGTGGATGTGGCCATCGACCAAGGGGGGTGCTTTGAAACGTCACATGCCACGACCCATGCTGACCCCACCTTCATGGTGGACGGCGTGGTGCACTACTGTGTGGCCAATATGCCGGGCGCGGTGGCCCGTACATCGACCTTCGCGTTGAATAACGCCACGATCGCTCACGCGGTGGCACTGGCCGACAAGGGCTGGAAACAGGCCCTGAAAGACAACCCGCACCTGCGCGCCGGGCTGAATGTGGCGCAAGGGCAGCTGACCTACGAGGCCGTGGCGCGCGACCTGGGTTACGCCTATGTGCCTGCGGAGCGCTTGCTGGCTTGAGTGGGATGTATCGCATCCTGTGCGCAGGGCGGTGCGTGTCTTGTGGGGGTTCTCCTTCTGACCCCACTTGATTACGATCAACGACCACCACCCGCTTGCCACGTAGGCTGGGTGCCACCCACCGATCACAGGAGTGACCACCATGTCTGACATGAATTCTGCTCAAAAAGACCGTTTAATGAATGATCTGCATGCAGTCGTCGCCGAGGCTGAAAGCCTGTTGCGAGCCACGGCGGGCTCATCCGGCGAGGGGGCATCCGAGTTGCGGGCCAAGGTGCAGGCCAGCTTGGACAAGGCCCGGCGCAACCTGGCTGATCTGCAAGATGCCGCCGTTGAGCGTGCCCGCGCGGCGGGCCGCGCCACCGATGCCTATGTGCACGACAACCCCTGGCAATCGATCGGGCTGGCGGCAGGAGTGGGCTTGCTGCTGGGTATGTTGATCAGCCGCCGCTGAGACCCCAATGCCCTAAGGGGCACGTGAGACGGCCGGTTCGGGCGGCCGTCTCGGCGTGTTTTATTGCGGCGTTCCTTGCGCCATCCACCGCTCCAACTGCTCTGCGGGCATGGGGCGGCCAAATAGATAGCCCTGGCCTTCGTGGCAACCCAGCGCCTGCAATTGCAGACGCTGTTCTTCGGTTTCAATGCCTTCAGCAATCACGGTGAGACCCAGGCCGCGGCCCAGGTTGATCACCATTTGTGCAATGGTGGAGCCCGCGGAGGAACTTTGCGCCTCACGCACAAAGGCGCGGTCGATCTTCAGCCGGTCAACGTCGAGTTGGCGCAGATGGCTCAGCGATGAAAAACCGGTGCCGAAGTCGTCGATCGCGACGGTGATGCCGCTGCGTTTGATGTCGGCCAGGATGTGCATCACCAGTTCGGTGTCTTCCATGGCCATTGACTCGGTGATTTCCAGCTCGATATTGCGGCCGTCCACGCCGGTATCGCGCAGTGCCCGCAGCAAGGTGGTGATGAAGTCCTGATGGCGGAATTGCGCCAGCGACACGTTCACGCACATGCGGAAATCGGCATACCCCAGCTCCAGCATGCGTTTGGTTTGGTGGCAGGCAGTGCGCAGGACAAATTCGCCGATGCTGATGATGAGCCCGGACTTCTCGGCCAGCGGAATGAACTGGTCGGGCGGCACGAAATTGCCTTCCTCGGTGCGCCAGCGCAGCAAGGCTTCCGCTCCCAGCGCCTGGCCCGAGGTCAGATCCACTTGCGGCTGGTAGACCACGAACAGGCGGTTCTCTTCAAAACCGGCACGCAAGCCCTTGAGCAGCTTGAAGCGCTCGCGGGCGTCGGTTCCCATGGCAGGCGAGAAGTATTGCGAGGAGCCCCGGTGTTGCAGCTTGGCCTGCTTGAGCGCGATTTGGGCGTCCAGCAGCAATTCAGAGCCGATCGCCGCCGAGTCCTCCAGTCGAACCAGCCCCGTGGTGGCCGACAACTGCAGCCGCTCGCCAGACACCGCAAACTGTTCGGTGAATACGTCCTTGATCGACTCCGCGCAAACCAGCGCACTGGGGCCGAGCAAGCCGAAGGTGTCCGCACCGATGCGAGCCATCGACGTATTCAAACCTAATCGCTCACCTAGACGGACAACGACCGCTTGAAGCACCTGGTCACCGAATTGGTGACCGAACGCGTCGTTGATGTCCGAGAAGTCGTCGATATCGATCAGCGCCAGGGTAATGCCATCGGGATCTTTGAGGTTCTTGTCCAGCAATTCAACGAAGCGGTTGCGGTTGGGCAGTCGCAGGAGTTGGTCGTTGTAGGCCTGATCCAAGAGTTGGCTGTAGAGCACTACATTTTCGAGGCCCACCGCGATATTGGCGCAAAAAGCCCGCAGTAGGCGTTGGTCCATCTCACCCAGGGTGCGGCCGACATCCACCAGGGCGGCCATGGGGCGACCATTGGAGAGGCCGAAATACAGGCAAGTTCCGTTGTCGTAGATGTTCTCGCGCAGCTGCAAGCAGCGTTGCAGCGGGTTGCGTACGGAGGCAATCGGCACGGCCGAGAGCGGCAGGTCCATCAGCCCGCTGTACTGGCCGGCTGCTGCCACGATGCGCACATCCGAGAGAGCCTCAGAGCCGACCTGGGCGCAGACCAAGCCTTCGGGCAAGATACCCAACATGGCGCAAATCTGCGTGACCACCCCTTCAGAGAAACGGTGGAGGCCCCGCAGGCGGCTCAATTCGGTGCTGGCCTCGACGATCATTTCAAGGCCACGGCGATTGGCCTCCAGCGCGCAGATCTGGCGGTAGGAGCGAATTGCCGCTGTCAGCACCGTGTACAGCCGGGTGCGGGTCAGTTCAGACTTGGTCTTGTAGTCGTTGATGTCATAGGCTTGTACTGTTTCAATCTCGGGCGCGTAACCGGGCTGGCCAGTGCGCAACACGATGCGGATGGAGTCCAGCCGCAATTCGTCGCGGATGTAGCGCACCAATTGAAGGCCGGAGTCTTCGGTTTCCATCACTACGTCGAGCAAAACAACGGCCAAGTCGCCTTCGTGCGCGAGCACATAACGTGCTTCCGCAGCAGACCTGGCGTGCAGAAAGGTCAGCGATTGACCTTCGACCTGCAGGCCCTGCATGGCCAATTCGGTGGCTTTGTGAACGTCGCTGTCGTCATCGACAATGAGGATGCGCCAAGAAGCGGCAGACGAGCCGCCTTCTTGCTCTCCCGGTTCCGGGCCATCTAGGAATTCCAGCAAATCGTCGTCACCCTGTTCGTCAGAGTGAATCGGACTGTTTGTCTCTTGCATGGGGGCTATGCTCCAGCCGATAGATTGACAATAAGCGCAAGGGTATTCGATTCTGAGCACCCTCGCCATGCTCGCATACCTTTGGAGGGGAAACATCGCAACAGTTTTACAGAAGGTTGTAAAGTTTTCGAGGTTTCCCGTTCGATTGCAATGCGGGTGTGTTGATTGGGTGATGGGGGAATTGGCATGACAGATGAGCAAGAAAGGCCTGCAGGCCCGGCGGCAGCCTCGGACGCTGCGTCCATCGAGGGCTCGGGGTTGTTCAGCGGCCTGCGCCGCGTGGGTTTGCAGGGCATGGAGTTGTTGCAAGTTCGGTTGGAACTATTTTCAATCGAGCTTGAGGCTGAAAAACTGCGCCTGTTTTCTTCAGTGGCTCAGGCCTTGATGGCTCTGCTGTTGGGTGTCGCCGCGCTGGGCTTGCTGACACTCAGCCTATTGCTGCTGTGCCCGGATGCATGGCGTTGGTCTGTCGCGTTAGGGCTGGCGCTGGTCCACGGAGCATTGGCTTGGTGGTGCTGGGCTTGCGCGCGCCGTGGCCTGAGTCAGCCGGGCGGTGCCTTTGCCGGTTCGGTGGCTGAGTTGGCGCGAGACCGTGAAGCAATGGGAGCCTGACTATGTTCAAGCAAGAACTCCAAAACCTCAGGCAGCAGCAATTGGCCTTGCGCCTGCGAAATATCGAGTTACGTGAGCAGATCCGAACGGAGTTGGCCGGCCTGTCTCAGCCCTTGGGGTGGTGGGGACTGGCCGGCGGCGCCGTGGGAGCCGCCCTGCTCATGCGCAATATGCGCAGTCAGGGGCTTGGCAGCCCTCGCTGGCTGGCGTTTGTTCAACTGGCGCTGCGAGTCGTCAATCTGGTTCGGCAAGCGAAGTAGCCGCAGGCCGCACGAGCGCGGCGATTTGCGAATGAGGGCTCAACGACCGCGCTTGTTGGCCGGCCCCGGCTTCGCGGGGCTGGCCGAGGCGGGGCGACGCGCCCCGCCTGCGGCGGTGGGGCGAGACCCGTTGTCGCGAGGGGGCAGCCCGGTATGCTGGGTCATGATCTGGCCCGGGGCTGGGCGTGACTGCGACGGATGGTGCAATTGCTTGTTCAAGGGACGCGCCGCCGCCGAGGTTGGGGTGGAGTTTTTGCGGCGCGCACTCTCATAACTGCCATCCGTGACGGGTTGGTAGGTGGGAATCAGGTGGTGCTTGCCATTGCCGATCAAATCGCTGCGGCCCATGGTCTTGAGCGCCTCACGCAACATTGGCCAGTTGTTGGCGTCGTGGTAACGCAAAAACGCCTTGTGCAGCCGCCGGCGCCGGTCGCCGCGCACGATGTCCACGGTTTCGCTGTCGCGGGTGACTTTTTTCAGCGGATTTTTGCTGGAGTGGTACATCGCCGTGGCTGAGGCCATGGGGCTGGGGTAGAAGGTTTGCACCTGATCGGCACGAAAGCCGTTGCTCTTCAGCCAGACCGCCAGATTCATCATGTCTTCATCAGAGGTGCCAGGGTGGGCAGCGATGAAGTAGGGGATGAGGTACTGCTTCTTGCCGGCTTCCTCGCTGGCGGCGTCGAACATTTTCTTGAAGCGGTCATAGGTACCGATGCCCGGCTTCATCATTTTGCTCAACGGGCCATCTTCGGTGTGCTCGGGCGCAATCTTCAGGTAGCCACCCACGTGGTGGGTGACCAATTCTTTGACATATTCGGGCGACTGCACAGCCAAGTCGTAGCGCAGGCCAGAGCCGATCAGGATTTTCTTGACGCCTTTCAAGGCCCGCGCGCGGCGGTACATCTTGATCAAGGGGTCGTGGCTGGTGTTCAGGTTCTGGCAAATGCCGGGGTATACGCAGGAAGGCTTGCGGCAGGCCGCCTCGATTTCGGGTGATTTGCAACCGATGCGGTACATATTGGCCGTCGGGCCACCCAGGTCGGAGATGATGCCGGTGAAGCCCTTGACCTTGTCACGCATTTCTTCGATTTCGCGAATGACGGAGTCTTCGCTGCGGCTCTGGATGATGCGCCCCTCATGCTCGGTGATCGAGCAGAAGGTGCAGCCGCCAAAACAGCCGCGCATGATGTTCACGCTGAAGCGGATCATCTCCCATGCGGGGATCTTGGTGCTGCCTTCGTGACTGCCTGTTTCATCTGCATACACGGGATGCGGAGCGCGGGCGTAGTTGAGGTCGAAGACGTGGTCCATCTCCGGCGTCGACAGCGGAATCGGTGGCGGGTTGATCCACACATCGCGGTCGCCGTGGCGCTGCACCAAGGCGCGTGCATTGCCCGGATTGGTTTCCAGATGCAGCACCCGGTTGGCATGGGCGTAGAGGACAGGGTCGCTCTTGACCTGTTCATAGGCGGGCAGGCGAATGACGGTGCGCTCGCGCGGCGGCATCTGGATCTTGCCCGCCAAGGGCGCTGCGGCTGCGGTGCTGGTTCGATGAATCGTGATGGGCTGGCTGCCATCGGCATGAGGCACCTTGACTTGACCTGTCACGCAGCCTGCAGCCTTGTCTTCAGCGGTTTGCTCAATCGTTTGGTACGGGCTGATGTGGGCGTCGACGCGGCCGGGCAGGTCCACCTGCGAGGAGTCGATCTCAAACCATCCGTCTGCTGTTGGGTCGTTGGTTCGGCGCATGAAGGCGGTGCCGCGCACATCGGTGATGCTCTCGATGGGCTTGCGGGCCGCCAGGCGATGTGCGATTTCAACAATGGCACGCTCGGCGTTACCGTACACCAGCAGGTCGGCCTTGGCGTCAACCAGCACGGAGCGGCGCACCTTGTCTTGCCAGTAGTCGTAATGGGCGATGCGGCGCAGGGACGCTTCGATGCCGCCGATGACGATGGGCACATCGCTCCAGGCCTCTTTGCAGCGCTGGGTGTAGACCAGCGTGGCGCGGTCGGGCCGCCGGCCGCCTTCGCCGCCGGGTGTGTAGGCGTCGTCGCTGCGGATCTTCCGGTCGGCGGTGTACCGGTTGATCATGGAGTCCATATTGCCGGCCGCAATGCCAAAGAACAGATTGGGTTTGCCCAGCACCTTGAAGGGGTCTGCGCTCTGCCAGTCCGGCTGCGCAATGATGCCCACGCGAAACCCCTGGGCCTCCAGCGTGCGACCAATCACGGCCATGCCGAAGCTAGGGTGATCGACATAGGCGTCACCGGTGACGATGATGATGTCGCACGAGTCCCAGCCCAATTGCTCCATCTCGGCCCGGCTCATGGGCAGGAAGGGGGCGTGACCAAAGCGCTTTGCCCAGAACGGCCGATAGGCGGTCAGTGCCTTGGCAACTGGGGTGGATTTGGCGTTGGTTTTTTGGGCTGACATGCTGAACTGGCGCGGCAAAGGATCAGGCGGGCAGGGGCCAGCCAGATCACGCTCTAGATTTGGGGGAGGGGGTGATTGTCCCTTGTCCTGGGTCAAACCCGTACAAAGCCTATGGATTTCAGGGGCTTAGGGGGACTTGGCGGCGGGCTTTGTGCCGATTTCGCGGATTGACAGCGCTTGGCGGCCTCAGTTCGTCGCGGGCCTCGGCCGCGCGGCCGGCCGGGTCACTGGGTCATCGGGTGCTCGGACACACATTGCCTTGGCCCAGGCGCGCCAGTTCTTCCGCTGTCATAGGCGGCAGCAGCGGCTTGCCGGTGAGACTCAGAGCGGTCAGATAGGTTTCGACGGCGGTGCGCCCAACGGCGACCAGATCAAAGGCCTCCGGGTCCATGATCCATTGGTGCAGAAAGCCATCCACCAGTGCGACCAGGGTCACGGCCGCCGTTCGGGTGTCCAGGCTGGCGGGCAACTGGCCTTGTGCCTTGGCCCGCTCGAAGGCGCTTTGGTTCTGGTCTCGCCATTGGCGATGGGAGGTCAGTTTCCGCTCCCGCAGCGTCTGCATCTCGCCGGTGTACTCCACTTTTTGCATGGCGATTTCAAACACGCAGCGGGCACGCTCGTTGTGCATGGCCGCATGGAACACGTTCACCAAGCCCCAGCGCAACTCTGTCAGCGATATGCCGGGCGGCAATTTGTTCTTGGCGCTTGGGGTGGCCGAAGTGTCATCGGGAGCGAGGCTCAGCCCCTCCTCGAGCGGCATGGTGGCGCGCTCCATCATGGCGTTGAACACCTCGGCCTTGTCCTTGAAGTGCCAATAGATCGCACCCCGCGTGACGCCGGCGGCGACCGCAATGTCTTGCAAAGAGCTGCGAGACACCCCGTGCTGCTGGAACAGTTGTTCCGCCGCGTCCAGGATGCCCATGCGGGTCTCAAGTGCTTCTTGTTTGGTTTTTCTGGCCATGATGACCCTATTTTACGCTGGATTACATACATTCGCGAATGTATGTATATACTACGGACCCTGGTATAAACGCGGACATCCCACGTTTAAACCCCGCTTAGTCTTTCGGTTACTGATTGATGTGTCGCAAGATGCGCGATGTCAAGCCGTTCGTTCACGAATTGTCTATGTCCTGCCCCAACAGCCCGCCCCTCATGAACTATCAACAAACCTCCTCAATGCCCCGTTTGGGGACCGGCGCACGTGCGCTTTACTTGTTGCCCTTGGCGATTGCCGTGGTGGCAGCGCTGAGCGGCTGCGGCGGTGCTGACAAGGCCGCTGCTGCTGGCGGTGCCGGCGGCATGCCGCCCCCGCAGGTGGGCGTGGTCACCGCAACGATGCAGGCCGTGGCCTTGCAGACGGAGTTGCCGGGCCGCGTTGAAGCCCTGCGCACGGCGCAGGTGCGGGCACGGGTCAATGGTGTGGTGCTCAAGCGCTTGTTCACCGAGGGTGCCGAAGTGCGCGCCGGTCAGCCTTTGTTCCAGATCGACCCCGCTCCTTATCAAGCCGCACTGGACAGCGCGCAGGCCAGCCTGGTCAAGGCGCAGGCCAATTTGGCTCAGGCTGGCGCGCAAGCGGAGCGCAACAAGCCCTTGGCAGAAGGCAAGGCCATCAGCCAGCAGGAGTACATCACTTCGGTGGCGACGGCGAAGTCGGCTGAGGCCGATGTGGCCGCAGCCAAGGCTGCTGTGCAAAGCGCCAAGCTGAACTTGGACTATGCCGCCGTGACGGCACCGATTGCCGGCCGTATTGGCCGCGCCCTGGTGACTGAAGGCGCGTTGGTCAGCGCGTCCGAAGCGACGCAGCTGGCCTTGATCCAGCAGACCAGCAGCGTCTACGTCAACTTCACCCAAAGCGCCAATGAAGTCCAGCAATTG
Organism: Roseateles koreensis; assembly: GCF_028595305.1. Taxonomy (GTDB): domain Bacteria; phylum Pseudomonadota; class Gammaproteobacteria; order Burkholderiales; family Burkholderiaceae_C; genus Paucibacter_A; species Paucibacter_A koreensis. Next base: position 74,809 of record NZ_JAQQXS010000007.1, read on the forward strand.
CGCCGCGCGATGAGCGCCGGCAAGCTGCGCGGTGTGGACGGCCAACAGGCGGCGCAAGTGCGCATCGTGCTGGACGACGGCACCGAGTTTTCCAAGCCGGGCAAGCTTTTGTTCACCGATTTGTCGGTGGACGCCAGTTCGGGTCAGGTGACGTTGCGGGCTGAAGTTCCTAACCCCAACAACCAGCTGCTACCGGGCCAATATGTACGGGTGCGCCTGAGCCAGGGCGAATTGCCCTCGGGCATCTTGCTGCCGCAACAGGCTGTGACGCGCGGCAACCAGGGTGACAGCGTGCTGGTGGTGGGCGCTGACAACAAACCGATGCAGCGCAAGGTCAAGATCGACCAGGCGCAGGGCAACCAGTGGGTGGTGCTGGATGGCTTGAAGCCGGGCGAACAAGTGATTGCTGATGGCTTCCAGAAGATGTTCGTGCCCGGTTCGCCGGTGACTCCGGTGCCTTGGCAGCCGGGTTCGGCAGCGCCGGCCGCAGCGCCTGCGTCCGCAGCCGCCAGCGGCTCTGCCCACTAAAAGGGGCTGCTCATGTCAAGATTCTTTATTGATCGGCCCATTTTTGCGTGGGTCATTGCACTTTTCATCCTGGTGTTTGGCGCGGTGGCAGTTACCGTGCTGCCGGTGTCGCAGTACCCCAAGGTCGCGCCCCCGTCGCTGGTGCTCAACGTGGCTTACCCGGGCGCTTCAGCCAAGACGCTGGACGAAAGCGTGATCTCCGTGATCGAGCAGGAGATGAACGGCGCCACCGGCCTGGCTTATATGGAGTCGGTGTCGCAGGCCAATGGCACGGGTTCGATCACCGTGACCTTCGAGCCGGGTACCAATATCGACCTGGCGCAGGTTGATGTGCAGAACCGGCTCTCGCGTGCCACGCCGCGCCTGCCCTCGGCAGTGACGCAGCAAGGCGTGCGCGTGGACAAGGCGCAGAACAACTTCTTGCTGTTCGTGACCTTGTCGAGCAAAGACGGCTCGAAGAGCCCGGTCGCCTTGGGCGATTACGCCGCACGCGCGATCATTCCTGAGTTGCAACGCATTCCCGGCATTGGGCAGGCACAGTTGTTCGGCAGTGAACATGCCATGCGCATCTGGCTGGACCCCGCCAAGCTCCTGAGCTACAGCCTGGGCGCGGCTGATGTGAACGCTGCGATTCGCGCGCAGAACGCCCTCACGCCCGGTGGTGTGATCGGTGATCTGCCCAATCTGAGCAGCCAGACCATGTCCGCCACCGTGGTGGTGAATGGCCAGCTGGAGAATGCGCGCCAGTTTGAGAACATCGTGCTGCGGGCCAATACCGACGGCTCCACGGTGCGTCTGAAAGACGTCGCCCGTATTGAGCTGGGCGGGCAGAGCTACGGCACCTACTCGCGTCTGAACGGCAAGCCGGCCACCGGCATCGGCATTCAGCTGGCGCCCAGCGGCAATGCCTTGGCGGCAGCCACGGCGGTGAAGAACCGCATGGCTGAGTTGCAGAAGTACTTCCCCGAAGGCGTGGTGTATGCCGTGCCCTACGACTCCTCGAAGTTCGTCAAGGTGTCGATCAGCCAGGTTGTCGAGACCTTGGTGGAAGCCATCGTGTTGGTGTTCCTGGTGATGTTCCTGTTCTTGCAGAACTGGCGCTACACGCTGATCCCGACGCTGGTGGTGCCGATCGCCTTGCTGGGTACGTTTGGTGCCATGCTGGCCTTGGGCTTCTCGATCAATGTGCTGACCTTGTTTGGCATGGTGCTGGCCATCGGTATTCTGGTGGACGATGCGATCGTGGTGGTGGAGAACGTCGAGCGCATCATGTCTGAAGAGGGCTTGTCGCCCTTGGAGGCCACGCGCAAAGCGATGACGCAAATCTCCGGCGCCATCATCGGCATCACCGTGGTGCTGGTGTCGGTGTTCGTGCCCATGGCCTTTTTCGCAGGTTCGGTGGGTAATATCTATCGCCAGTTTTCGCTGGCCATGGTGGCGTCGATGCTGCTGTCGGCGCTGATGGCGTTGACCCTGACACCGGCCCTGTGCGCGACCCTGCTCAAGCCCGTCGAGGCGGGGCACCACCATGAAAAGAGAGGCTTCTTCGGTTGGTTCAACCGGGGTTTCTCACGCACCGCCAAAGGCTATGAAGGCTGGGTCGCCAAGCTGCTGCGCCGCAGCGGACGCATGCTGGTGGTTTACGGCGTGATTTTGCTGGCCGTGGGTTGGTTGTATGTGCGCATGCCCACCTCCTTCCTGCCCAATGAAGATCAGGGTTATTTGATCGTCAATGTGCAGTTGCCGCCGGGCGCTACCGCCAACCGGACCGAAGACGCCGTCAAGCATGTGGAAGACTTCATGCTCAAACAGCCTGAGGTGGAGTCCACCGTGGGTGTGATCGGTTACTCCTTCTCGGGCCAGGGTCAGAATGCCGCGCTGGTGTTCGTCCCCCTCAAGCCTTGGGAAGAACGTGCCGGCGCCGCGCACAGCGCCAGCGCGCTGGCCGGCCGGGCCTTCGGCGCCATGATGATGCAGGTGCGTGATGCCTTCATCTATCCGCTGAGCCCACCACCCATTCCTGAGTTGGGCAATGCCACCGGCTTTTCGCTGCGCCTGCAAGACCGTGCCAATCTGGGCCACGCGGCTTTGCTGAATGCGCGCAATCAGCTGATGGGCATGGCCAGCCAGAACAAGCTGATTGTGGGTATGCGGCCCGACGGCCTGGAAGACTCGCCCCAGCTGCAGATCGACGTGGACCGCGACAAGGCGAATGCCCTGGGCGTGAGCTACGACGCAGTCTCCGCGGTGATCAGCACTTCGCTGGGTTCCGCCTACGTGAATGACTTCCCCAACAGTGGGCGCCTGCAGCGTGTGATGGTGCAGGCCGACGCGGCAGCGCGCATGATGCCGGAAGACATTTTGCGTTTGAACGCCGTCAACGCGCAGGGCAAGAACGTGCCGCTCTCGGCATTTGCCAGCACGCACTGGATTACCGGCCAGACACAGGCCGTCCGGTATAACGGTTATCCCGCGATGCGTCTGGCCGGCGATGCCGCCCCTGGCGCTTCGACCGGTGACGTGATGAAGGCGCTGGAGCAAATGACCCAGCAATTGCCTGCCGGCATTGGCTACGAATGGACCGGCCTGTCGCGCGAAGAAAAGCTCTCCGGCTCGCAAGCCATGGTGCTGCTGATGTTCTCGCTGCTGGCGGTGTTCTTGTGCTTGGCGGCCCTGTACGAGAGCTGGTCGATCCCGCTGTCGGTGCTGCTGGTGGTACCGCTGGGTATTTTGGGCGCGTTGCTGGGCATGACCTTCCGCGGTTTGCCCAACGACGTGTACTTCAAGGTGGGCCTGATCACGGTGATCGGCCTGTCAGCCAAGAACGCGATTTTGATCATCGAGTTCGCCAAGGATCTGCAGGCCGAGGGCAAAGGCTTGCTTGAAGCCATCCTGGAGGCTTGTCATCTGCGCTTCCGCCCCATCATCATGACCTCAATGGCCTTCATCCTGGGTGTGGTGCCGCTGTACTTTGCTAGCGGCGCGGGCTCGGCGAGCCAACGCGCCATTGGTACGGGCGTGCTGTCGGGCATGTTGACGGCCACCGTGTTGGCGGTGTTGTTCGTGCCGGTGTTCTTCTATGTGGTACGGCGGATTTTCAAGGCGCCCGCCAAAGGCCATGGCGCGAAGATTGGTCACGCCGCGCCCGCCCCTCAAGCCGAGGAGCACTGAAAATGATGAAACTTCAAAAATCTTCCTGGGTTCGTACTGGCGTGGCTCTGGCTGCTGGCGTGATGTTGAGTGCTTGCGGTGCCTTGGCGCCCAATAACGAGCGGCCCGCCGCGCCCGTGGCGCAGGCTTGGCCAGCCTCGGATGTGGCGGTGACCGGTACAGGAACCCCCGCCGCCGAGTTGTCTTGGCAGCGTTTTTACGGCAGCGACGCCCGCTTGGCCGAACTGATTCGCCTGGCCTTGGCCAACAACCGCGACATGCGTGTGGCGGTGCTCAATGTCGAGCAGGCGCGGGCGTTGGCGGGCGCCACTGATGCGAATCGGTGGCCGACAATCAATCTGGGGCTGCAGGGCTCGCGCTCGCCCAACAGTGCGGGCAACAATGTCAGCAGCTATCAGGCCGGCTTGCAAGTTTCGTCCTACGAGGTCGATTTGTGGGGCCGTTTGAAGAACCTGAGCGACGCGGCCGGCGCACGTTATCTGGCCAGCAGTGAAGGCAGCCGCGCGGCGCAGATCAGCCTGGTTTCGGGTGTGGCCTCGGCTTATCTGGCTTGGGTGGCCGATAGCGAGATGCTCAAGCTCACGCAAGACACCTTGGCCAGCCGTGTGGAATCTTTACGCCTGACGCAGTTGAAGTTCGACGGCGGTGCCGCCTCCGGGCTGGACCTGCGCGCGGCTGAGTCGGCCTACGCGGCGACCCTGGCCAGCTTGGCGCAGGCCAAACGCAACGTGGCGCAAGACAACAATGCGCTGACCTTGCTGGTTGGCCAGCCTTTGCCGGCGGATTTGCCGGCGGGACGCGGCTTGGCGGCACAGTCGCTGGCCGATGTGCCAGCAGGCGTACCGTCCGAGGTGTTGGCGACGCGCCCGGATGTCTTGCAAGCGGAAGCCTTGTTGATGGCCGCCAATGCGAATATCGGCGCCGCCCGGGCCGCGTTTTTCCCGAGCATCCTGCTGACTACCAATTACGGCACGGCCAGTTCGGCGCTGTCGGAATTGTTCAAGAACTCGGTCTGGACCCTCACTGGGCAGGCCTTGATGCCGATCTTTGACGCAGGCCGCAACCAAGCCAATCTCGACTCCGCCAAGGCGGCGCAGGGCATTGCGCTGGCCCAGTATGAAAAGGCGGTGCAAACCGCCTTCCGTGAGGTGTCAGACGGCTTGGCAGGGCGCGCCACCTACGGCGAGCAATTGCAGGCGCAGGGTGCGCAGACCCGGGCTGAGGCCGAGCGGCTCAAGCTGACCGAGTTGCGCTACAACAATGGCGCATCCAACAGCTTGGAGTTGCTTGACGCACAGCGCTCCAGCTTTGCGGCGGAACAAACCCTGGTGCAACTGCGCCTGGCCGCCTTGCTCAATGGCGTGAACCTTTACAAGGCGCTGGGCGGTGGAGTTGAGGTGCCTAAGAAAGGTTGACGAAAAAAGGGGCCGTTCAAGTCGGCCCCAGTTTCTTTTCAAAGGCGCCCGTGCACCGCACCGGGCGCCTTTTTTATGGCAGGTACAACGCCGTTCAGTGCACGGCGTGGATCCAGGCCAGGCCTTCGGCGGTGGCGTAACGCACGGCGGCACGTTGGGTGTGGAAGCGCTTGGTGAAGCGCATCACCCGGTCGTGGCTGGCCGAACCGCGGCCGGAACGGATAGAGACAGAGGCGGCAAAACTGCCGTCGTCTTGAGCTTTGATGATCGGTGAGACAAGATATTTGCCCACCTCGATGCTTGTTTTGTTTTGCATGATTCAAGGAGGTGTGCACCGTTACACGAGGACTGGGCAAACGGGTCGGGCTGGAATGGCGACGCATGGCCATGAGGCATGCATTGAATGCATGTGCAGGCGATGGGGTGCGAGTCAAGCCGTGACGGGCTTGCGTCAGAAATGGACGCGTTGCGGTGCGAATGGCGAAGGGAAAAATACTACGCGATGGCGCGTGTAGCGGTCCGTGAGTCTTCGAGGCCTCAAACGGACAAGGCGGGCTTGAGATGCCCTGGCCTTTCAGGAGTTCTGTGTCAGCCTTTGATTCTTTTGGTCTTGGCAGGGCACAGAGTAAAAACAAAGCACCCGGTGAAGGGTGCCTTTGACTTCAACTTGGCGCTCACGCGTCAAGTGTGGGCGGGTTGGTCGTGAAACCGTCCCGCCCTGCGGTCATTACAGAGCGCGGATGTTCGAAGCTTGCAGACCCTTGGGACCTTGCTTGACTTCGAATTCAACCTTTTGGTTCTCGGCCAGCGTGCGGAAGCCGCCGTTGTTGCGGATTTCGCTGTGGTGGGCGAACAGATCCTTGGAGCCGTCTTCAGGCGTGATGAAGCCGAAGCCCTTGCCGTCGTCGAACCATTTCACGGTACCAGTTTGCATTGTCGTCATGATGTGTTCCTTTTGAACAAATTGAAAAACCCTTCGCGGCGGCGCTTGCCATTCAACACGTGCGAAAAAACACGTGCCTATGCCTGCGAAGACAGAAACACTCAAGAACAGTCAAACGGGGAGTTGAAACTGAAGCGAGCCCTGTCGCGACCGTTGCGCAAAATCTTTTCAAATTTCACGACCGTTGGGCGGTGGGGGCTGCAGATTGAAGACCTTGAAGAAACGGTCTTGTGCGTATCTATCCGCCGAGTCTAACACAACCAAATCAAATCACCTAATTGAACCTGGGGGGCGGGCAAAGGGCAGCCTGCCCAGCCATATGCCAGTCAGGCGGTTTGCGCTGTTGGCACGGCCTGCACCGCTTGCAGTTGCACGCTCACGCCTGACAACACCGCGTTGCCTGATAGAGGGTCTCGCACTGTGTCACTGAGCAGGCTGTTGAGATTGACGCCTGGCCGCTCAGCGGCCACACCCAGGCGGATGCCGGCCAAATCGTGTCCCCAGCCATGCGGCAGGCTGACCACGCCCGGCATCATGTCCGCACTGATGTTGACGGTGGCGCGAAGCTGGCCTGTCGCCGTGCTGAGCAAGGCTTGGCCGCCGTCTTGCAGGTTCAGGCGTTGGGCGTCGTCGGGGTGGACCAGCAAGGTGCAGCGCTGTGGGCCTTTGGCCAGCACCGGCAGGTTGTGCATCCAGCTGTTGCCGGATCGCATGTCGCGCCGCCCGATCAAGGTCAGGGTGACGGGTGTTGTGGGTGCAGTGGGAGCAGAGGCCGCCAGCGCGGCGTCGACATGGCGCAGGTCCGCCAGCAGGGCCGGGGGCGCTAGCTCAATTTTTCCGCTGGGCGTGCGCAGCAGTTCGGGGATGCGGGGCTGCAAGGCGCCGAGATCAATGCCGCCGGCGGCATTGCGCACCCGGTTCAGCGTCAAGCCGTCTGGCCGCAGGCCGAAGCGGTCGCCATAAGGGCCGCTGCGCAGCGCCAGGTCGATCAACCGTTCCGGGCCGCGCAAACACGACAAAGCCTGCATCACGGCGTCTGCCTGGTCGCCGGCCTGCCGTGCGACGTCTGCCCGAACGGCGGCTTCGTCCAGCGCATCGACATCGCCGCGCCAGTCTTTTCCTTCGATCAGCGCAGCGAGCCGGATCAGCGTCTCCCACTCTTCAGCCTGCCCAACGCGCTTCTCCAGGACCGGGCCGGAAAAGCGGGCGTGATTGCGCCACGACAGCTGCGGGAACACCATGTCGAAGTGCAGGTCCTCCAAGGGCGACAGGCCCGGCAGGATCACGTCCGCGTGGCGGGTGGTTTCGTTCAGGTAAATGTCCAGGCTGACCATGAAGTCCAGCGAGGCCAGGGCCTTGTCGATGCGAGGGCTATTGGGCGCCGACAGCACCGGATTGCTGGCGATGCTGATGAGGGCGCGCACTTGGCCCGCGCCAGGCGTCTCGATTTCTTCGGCCAGGCAGATGATGGGCAATTCACCAAACACCTCGGGCGCCTGGCTGACCCGGCTGACCCGGCGGCCGACGCTGATGCCCTTGCCGATGCCCGGCTTGCCGGTGGTGTTGGGTGCAAAGGCCGCCGCTTTGGGGAACATGGCGCCGCCTTCGCGGTCCAGGTGCCCGGTCAAGATGTTGAGCACGTCCACCAGCCAGCTGTTCAGCGTGCCGAAACGCTGGGTGCAGGTGCCGATGCGGCCATAGAGCGCCGCCCGGTCGGTGCCTGCCAACTCGCGTGCGAGACGGCGCTGCGTGGCGGCGGCAATTCCGCAGCCCGCAGCCATGCGCTCCGGGCTGTAGGGGGCTACCGCCGTGCGCAACTCGTCCAGGCCCTTGAGGTGCGCTTGCAAATGCCGGAGCTGGATCAACTGTTCGTCGAACAGGGTGTGCACCATGCCCAGCAGCAGGTAGATGTCGCCTCCGGGTTGAATGGGCAGGTGCTCATCGGCGGCCTGGGCGGTTTCGGTACGGCGGGGGTCGATCACGACGATGCGACCGCCGCGCTCCCGCATGGCGCGGGCCTTGCCGCGGTAGTCCGGCACGGTCCACATGCTGCCGTTGCTGACCATGGGATTGCCGCCGAGGATGATCAGCAGATCGCTGCGTGGTAAATCGGGCACCGGCACGCTCAGCCAATGGCCAAACATCAGTCCTGCGCTGAGTTGTTTGGGCATTTGGTCCAGGGTGGATGCCGAGAACAAATTGCGGGTGCCCAAGGCCCGCGCCAGCCGCGGGAAGTAGGCCATCAGGCTGATCTTGTGCGCCGCCGGGTTGCCGATGGTGGTGGCCACGGCGTCGGGGCCATGGGTTTGCAGAATGGGCAGCAGCCGGCGTTCGATCTCTTCAAACGCTTCGTCCCAACTGGCGGGCTCGAACCGGCCGTTGCGCTTGATCAGAGGTTGGCGCAGGCGGTCCGGGTCTTCGTGCAGGTCTTTCAGGCTGACGCCTTTGGGGCAGATGAAGCCGCTGCTGAAGACGTCATCGCTGGCCCCTCGGATGCTGATGACCTGCTCGCCCTGCGTGCGTACTTCCAACCCGCAACAGGCTTCGCACAAGGGGCAGATGCGGTAGTGTGTGGTGACGGCAGCAGCGGTGGCGGCTGCTTGGGCAGCGGTTTCAGAAGCGGGCATGGCAATCTCCTCGGTGGCAGCGATTGTGGGCGCCCAGGCGCCTAGGCCGCGTCGACTTGGCGACAGCCCGCGTGCGAGGAGACTCGGTGTTTTACCGGGGGGGAGGGGGCAGCGCGGGCGAAAGAAGGGTGCGCAACGCCCGCGTCAAAAACCGATCAGCGCGCCCAGCTCGCGCTCCACCAAGCTGGCGTCGCCGGTGTTCATTTCGACCAAGCGGCGCAGATGGGTGATGCTTTCAATGTCGATGCTGCGGCACAGCAACCCGGCGGATGTTGATTCGACGTGTGCCAACTCGCCCGCCATCGCGATGGTGGTTTCTTTGTCGGCCAGGGTGATCTTGAGCAAACAGGGCTGGCCTGGCAGCAGGCGCGACGGGTGCGCCTCATCGGTGGCGGACTCCGGCAGCTTCAACAGCGCCCCCTTGAGAGACAAGTCCAGCACATGCGCCTTGATCTGTTCGTGCGTGGTGATCAACTCGGCCTCGACGTCGAAAGCGACGCGGGTGAAATTGCGGCGTTCGGTATTGATGGCGGACTCCCAAAAGTCTGTTTTGATGCTAGCAGAACCACTGCTCGCCGGGTCATCGATTTGTTCGACAAATCTTGCCCAGATCAGTTCAATGGCGAATTTTTTCTGGCGTTGGGCGGAGTCATTGGGGCTGCCGGAGTTGGCCAAGCCGTCGGCGTCGCCAACCAATCCTGCACGGCCCGGTTGAAGGCCGCCGGTTGGCGAACCATTACCCAGTGGTCGGTGTCAAAGCCTTGCACCGCATGTTGTGGGGCCTCGCTCATGTCCTGAAGCCAGCTCTGGCTGTGGAACATAAAGGGCTTTTTTCGACCGTAGGCAAAGAACATCGGGCAGGGCGGGTTCATGGGCAGCAGGCCTCGAAGCGAGCCGTAGCTGCCGGTCCACTGCATGTCGTAGGGATAGTTCATGCCGATTCCGATTTGCTCAGCGGGCGCTGGGCAGCGCAGGGCTTGCGCGATCCAGCGCGTCATGCGCAGGCTGAGGCGCCCGCCAAACCAATCCCGCAGGCGCCAAGCTGACACCAGCCACAACTGGTAGGCGGCAATCATGAGTTTGACCTTGGGTTTGAGGCTGTGCAAATAGGCCGCGCTGCTGGCATCACCAATGTCCACGCCGACCAGTCGGCTGATTTTTTGCGGCTGCTGCATGGCGAATTGGTAGCCGAACATGCAACCCCAGTCATGCAGCATCAGAACGATGGGCGCGTCGGGCGACACGGCGGTGACGATGGCCTTGAACAGCGCCATCAGCGACTCCAGCGAATGCCCCTGGGGCGCTTGTGAGGCGTCGAAGCCGGGCAGGGTGAATCTGATGCAGCGGTAATGGTCGCGAAAAAACTCGACCTGAGCGTCCCACACACGATAGGTGTCGGGCCAACCGTGGATCATCACCAGGGCTGGGGCTCCGGGCGGGCAGCGGGTGTCGTCAATCCAGACTTCAGTGCCTTCGATGATCATTGATCTGCTCATGAATTTTCTCAATTGGCAAAACGGACATCTTAAGAGGCTCAACTTAGATTTCGCCAGAATCTGCCTGAACTTGCGGGCGGTACCGCGCGGCGCCGGCGTCGAGGCGTTGTTGTTGTGGGTGTATGTGCTCACTAACAAATATTGGGCATGAAAATACGCGCTAAAAGCATCAGCAAGAAAGCTGCCGAGGGTCTGACGCCCATCAATTCAGGCTGGCTAAGATGGCCGCATGATGCCCCCCGTCCCGCATTCTTCGGAAAGATTTTGATGAGCTCGCCCAACCCCACCCAACAGAGTTTTGATGAGGCCCTGGCCATCACTGGTCAGCTGCCCTTGATGGCTTCGGCACAAGCGTTGCCGGGTCAGGACATCAGCGTCGAGGTGCTGTTGGAAAAGTATGCCAAAGGCGATGAGCAGACGCTGGATGACTTGCGCCAGCGCGTGGCGCGCGCCTTGGCACAGGCCGAGGCACCTGAGGCGCGAGCTGATTGGGAGCGCAAGTTTCTGGACGCACAGCGGCGTGGTTTTGTGCCGGCCGGGCGCATCAACTCGGCCGCCGGCACCGACCTCAGTGCCACCTTGATCAACTGCTTTGTTCAGCCGGTGGGCGACTCCATCGCGTCGATGGACGACGGGCATCCGGGCATTTACACAGCGCTCACCGAAGCCGCTGAAACCATGCGCCGGGGTGGCGGCGTGGGCTACGATTTTTCCCGCATCCGTCCCCGGGGCGCCTGGGTCGGCTCGACCCAGAGCAGCGCCTCCGGCCCGGTCAGCTATATGCGCGTGTTCGACCGCTCTTGCGAGACGGTTGAAAGCGCGGGTAGCCGGCGCGGCGCCCAGATGGGCGTGCTGCGCTGCGACCACCCGGATGTCGAGGAGTTCATCCACGCCAAAGACAAGGGCGACCTCAAGAACTTCAATATTTCGGTGGGCGTGACCGACACGTTCATGAAGGCTGTTGACGATAACGCCGATATTGAGCTGACCCACAAGGCCGAGCCGGGCGTCAAGCAACGTGAAGCTGGCGCCTACCAGCGCGCGGACGGTCTCTGGGTGTATGCCAAGCTCAAGGCGCGTGATTTGTGGGACCAGATTATGCGGTCCACCTACGACCACGCCGAGCCCGGCGTGCTGTTTCTTGACCGCATCAATGCCGACAATAACCTGCACTACTGCGAGTCCATTTCGGCCACCAACCCCTGCGCTGAGCAGCCGCTGCCGGCCTACGGTTGCTGCTGCCTGGGGTCGGTCAATCTGACCACCTTTGTGCGCGATCCCTTTGGCGCCGACGCTCACTTCGACGCCGAAGGATTTGCCGAGGTTTGCCGTGTCGCCACACGCATGCTCGACAACGTGCTGGACGTCACGCCCTGGCCCCTGCCAGCGCAGCAGCAAGAAGCGCGCAACAAGCGCCGCGTGGGTCTGGGCTTTACCGGTCTGGGCGATGCCCTGGTGATGCTGGGCCTGCGCTACGACAGCGAGGCGGCCCGTGCCATGGCACGGCACATCAGTGAAGTAATGCGTGACGCCGCCTATTCAGCATCGGCTGATCTGGCGGTGGAGCGCGGGGGATTTCCGCTCTTTAACGCCGACCTGTATTTGTCGGGCGGCAACTTCGCATCGCGCTTGCCGCAAGGCATCAAGGACAAGATCCGCGCGCAAGGCCTGCGCAACTCGCACCTGCTCTCCATCGCGCCCACCGGCACGATCAGCCTGGCCTTTGCCGACAATGCCTCCAATGGCATCGAGCCCGCCTTCAGCTGGAGCTACACCCGCAAGAAGCGCATGCCTGATGGCGGCTACAAGGAGTACGCGGTCGAAGACCATGCTTGGCGTTTGTACCGCCATATGTTTGGCGCCAGCGCGCCGCTGACCCAAGCATTCGTCACCGCGCTGGAGCTGAGTGCCTCAGACCACGCCTTGATGGTGGCGGCGGTGGCACCCTATATCGACACCTCCATTTCCAAGACCGTCAATGTTCCGGCGGACTATCCGTATGTCGAGTTTCAAAATCTCTATCACCAGGCCTGGAAGGCCGGGCTGAAAGGGCTGGCCACCTACCGTCCTAATAGCGTGTTAGGGTCGGTGCTGAGCGTGGATGCACCGGTGGCTCCAGCCGCCGCATCGGCATCCACAGCACCTGAGCCACTCAAGCCCGTGAATGGCAGCAGCAGCGGCAGCAATCAGCGCATGCTGCTCACCCGCCTGCCCAATGCTGTGCTGGCCTCGCTGCGCTGGCCCAGCCGCCCCGAGTTGCCCGGCGGTAATCCTGCTTGGAGCTACATGATCCGCCACCCGCATGGCGACTTCGCGCTCTTCGTGGGCGAATTGCCGGCGGTGGGCCCTGATGCCGGTTTGTTCGGCAAGAACCTGCCCTTTGAGGTTTGGGTCAACGGCGCTGAACAACCGCGTGGTTTGGCAGCAGTGGCCAAAACCCTGTCCATGGATTTGCGCTGCAACGACGCCGCTTGGCTGCGGCTCAAGCTCGACGCCCTCGCCACCGTTGCGGAAGAACGTGCCTTTGAAATGCCCATGCCCCCCGGCGGCGAACAGCGCTTGTTCCCCGGCGTGGTCGCGGCCACGGCGGCGGTCATTCGCTGGCGGTGCGAGCAACTCGGCGCCTTGGCTGAAGGGGGCCCCACGCCGGTGCTCGATGCCATGTTCAGCCGCGAAGAGCCCCGCACCAGCACCATGGGCACGCTGGCCTGGGCGGTGGACGTGGACAACCCTGCCACTAACGAGCAATTCACACTGACCCTGAAGGAGGTCAGCCTGCCCACGCCAGAAGGTGGCGTGGTGACCCGTCCCTGCGCCATGGGCTTCTCCGGCAATTACCCCAAGGCACTGGACGGCATGGCGCGCCTGCTCTCGCTGGACATGCGCGTGGTCGACCCTGCCTGGATCGGCATGAAGCTACGCAAATTGCTGAACGTGGGCGAGCCGCTGGGCCACTTCATGGCGCCCGTGCCCACCTTGTCGGGCGAACGGCGGCAGCAAATCTGGCCCTCTACCGTGGCCTACGTCGCCCGCCTCATCATCCATCGGTACGCCATGTTGGGCGTGCTGGACGAGCAAGGGCTGCCCTTGGTCGACATGGGCCTGCTCCAGGCCCCGCGCGCCCAGGCCGCCAGCGGCAACACCGTCCAGGCCATGGCCGGCAAGCCCTGCCCTGAATGCGGCAACGCCACCATGATCCACAAAGACGGCTGCGACTTTTGTACCGCCTGTGGGTACGTGGGGCAGTGCGGCTGAGATGTAAGCGGGCCGATAATTTGGGCGGTTGTGCGGCGGCTCGGCTTGCGCCATCCAGCTGAGATGGGCGGGGCCGAGGTGGATGCACTCCTGGCTTACTTGGCGCTTGCTCGGGGTCTTGGTACCGTCCAGTAGAGCGTGGACAAATGCACGTTCACCCACAGATCGGCCGTTCCGCACTTGATCTGGCACAGTCATTTGTCTGACAATTGACGGCGTTGGTACACCTGTGCGAAAGGCAGGGTCACAAAGCTTCCGGTCTACTTCCCGTGAGGGGCATGACAGCGGGGCTGCCTCTGGATGCTTGACTGCGTCTGGAGTTCAATCGCTTGGCCTCAAGCGATTGCGCGGTTTGCCTTTCACTGCAGTGCCAGCCGAAGTTGAGATCAGCGGTGGTTCATTTCCGCCGCGTACTCACACAAACGATCGCATCCCAAGATTTCGCACAAGCCTCCTTGCAGTTGCTCTGCACGCTGGGCAGGAGTGCGCTTGGCTGTGGAACTGTCTGGAAGGGCCTTAGGCTGAAATTCAGGGCAGTTCATCCTCTCATGAATTTTTGGAAGTACTGTTGATGATGACGAATTGGCTTAAACGATCCAGCCTGGGTACGAAGCTCTCTGCGGCAAATTTTGCGCTGGTCACGGGGGTTGTGGGATTGTTTGTCTGGGCGGCCAGCTATTCCAGCGCCCGCATTATTGAGGCGCGTGCATTTGACGAGGTTGAGCAGAAGACTCAGTTGCTGGTCAAACTGGTTGAAGCCTCTGATAAAGACATCCGCTATCGCAGCAACTCATTGGGCCAGGCTTTTCAAGCCACGCTGAAAGGCCAGATGACGTTGCTTGACAGCACGGTTGATATCAAGGGCCGTGCGACACCGACATTGGCTTTGAATGGCCGGCCTATCAATCTCGACTTCTCGTTTGTGGATCCTTTCACGGAAACGACAGGCGCCGTGGCGACCGTGTTTGCCAAGACCGGGGATGACTTTGTCCGCATCGCAACGTCCTTGAAAAATGAGAAAGGCGAGCGTGCGGTGGGTACCTTGTTGGACCGCGAGCATCCGGGCTACAAGGCCGTGATGGCGGGCGACAGCTTTGTGGGTGTCGCCACCTTGTTCGGGCGCCAGTACATGACCCGTTATGACCCGATCCGCAGCGCGGCGGGCCAGACCATTGGCCTGAGTTTCGTGGGCCTGGATTTCACTGAATACCTGGCGACCTTGAAGGCCACCGTCCGCGACTTGAAAATCGGCCAGACCGGCTACTTCTTCGCCCTGGATGCCCGGCCTGGCAAGAGCTTCGGCAACATGGTCGTGCACCCGACGCTGGAGGGAAAAAATCAGCTCGATCTCAAGGATGCAAATGGCCGAGAGTTCATCAAGGAAATCCTCGAGAAAAAGTCGGGCTCCATCACTTACGCCTACATGAACCCGGAGCGTGGCGAGACCGCACCGCGTGACAAGGCCGTGTCGTTTACCTATTTCAAGGATTGGAACTGGGTCATCGCGGGTGGTACTTATGTGGACGAATACACCGCTGAGATTCGGCATCAGCGCAACGCCTATGTGGTGCTGGCAATCTTCCTGGTGACAGGCATGAGTGCCACCTCCTATTTCCTGCTGCGCCGCATGTTGAGCCAGCCCTTGGCGCAAGTGCAGGACATGGCGGAGCATCTGGCCACGGGGGACCTGACGGTGCGTTTGCCAGTTCAACGCAGTGACGAGATCGGGGCGCTGGTGGCCGCCATGAACCGCATCGGTGAGAGCCTGACCACGGTGGTCGACTCGGCACGTGAAAACGCCAACAATGTCGCTACCGCCTGTGCGCAGATTGCCAGTGGCAATCAGGATCTCTCGGCGCGAACCGAGAGCCAAGCCAGTGCGCTGGAGCAGACAAGCGCCTCGATGCGCCAACTCAGCGGTACGGTTCAGCAAAATGTGGACTTTGCGCACCAGGCCAATGAACTCGCAGCAGGCGCCAGCGAGGTGGCCAGCAAGGGCGGAGCGGTGGTGGCACAGGTGGTGGACACCATGAAGGGCATCACTACGTCGAGCAAGCGAATCGAAGACATCACCTCTGTGATCGATGGCATCGCGTTTCAAACCAATATTCTGGCCTTGAATGCGGCGGTGGAAGCTGCTCGTGCGGGTGACGCTGGTCGGGGGTTCGCGGTGGTCGCCACTGAAGTTCGCAGTTTGTCCGGGCGTTGCGCCGAAGCCGCCAAGGAGATCAAGAAACTGATCGGCGACAGCGTTAATCGCATCGAGCGTGGCAGCGAATTGGTCGATCAGGCGGGCATCACCATGAATGAGGTGGTCAACAGCATCGAGCGTGTGACGCGCATCATGAGCGACATCCGCAGCGCCAGCGGCGAGCAGGCCACCGGCGTTCGCCATGTTGACCAGGCGGTTGCGCAGATGGATCAATCAACCCAGCAGAATGCGGCCTTGGTTGAGGAGATGGCCGCGGCCGCCTGCAGCCTGGAACTGCAGGCGCAGACCATGGTGCAGTCGGTGGCGTTGTTCAAAATCTAAACCTGAGCGCCAACGACCCTGGGCTGTTGGCGCATAGGTTTGCGCCGTCCAACTGTTCTTGTTATCGCTGGTTCAGTGTGCTTGGGTGACGCGGCTGGTGTCCGCCCACAAAGCCAGCCCCCCGTTCAGACTCCAGGCTTGCCGGTGGCCCAGGCGACGCAGTGCCTGGGCGGCGGCCGCGCTGCGGTTGCCGCTGCGGCAATAAAACAGCACCGGGGTGTCAGCGGGCAGGGCCAGCCATTCGGGCAGGACGTTGATCAGGCCTGAAAGGGGCACGGCGCGATGATGCGCGGCGCGGCCGAATGCGGGCCTTGTGCCGACCCGGTGTTCGTAGGCTTCGCGGACATCCACGAGGTGTAGGCCAGGGTGGGTGTGCAGCAGGGCCGCAACAGCCTCGCCGCAAAGCTCGACGGTGTCGGTGGCCTCGTTGGCGCAGGCACGGTCCACGCGGGCACCGCAGGCGAGGGTTTGATGGACGGTGAGCCCCAGGCCCTGCTCCAGTTTGGCTTTGCTGGCGGCGAAGACGGCGGGGTCCATGCCGTCTTGCAGAACCGCTGCAAGCAAAGGCTGGGCACCAATTTCGGTGCGCAAACAGGTCGCGTGACGGTCGTCGTAGTCGTGGCCAGGCAGCAGCAGGGTGTCGGGCCCCACGGTGTGCAGCAGCTTGAGCAAGGACGGGCCAAATTCAAAGGGCGCGCTTTGCATGAAGTCGCTGCGGCCCAGGGCGCCGGGCATCACCATGTCGCCGACAAACGCCAGGCGCAGGCTTGCGCCTTCATGCAGCAAGTAGGCGGTGGAGTCCTGGGTGTGCCCGGGGAGGGCCAGACGCGTGAGGCCTTGTTCGCCCAGGACAATCCGCTCAGTGTTCTCGGGCCAACCCAAGGCGCCAAACGGTGTGTTGTCTTGCTGCGCCGCGGGCACTGCCGCGCGCAAGTCGGCGGCGGCTGAGGTGTGATCGCCGTGGCTGTGCGTGTCCAACGCGGCTGCCAGCGTGTAACCCTGGCAACGCAGCCATTGCGACAGGGGCTCGGTCAACTCGGGCAGCGGGTCGATCACGACACAGCGGCGGCTCGACGCATCGGCAAGTACGTAGCAGCAGGCGCCATTCACGGCATAACGCGTCAAGCCCACTGGGGCTTCGGGGCGCTCGCGCGTGGCCAGCGCCGGCATGGGCGGGTTCAGGCAGCTGGCGCGCAGCGCCGCACCGCAGGCCTTGATGCGTGCACAGGCTTCGTCGATGAAGGCTTGCTCGGCCGCAGGACCGAAGGACAGGCGCACGGCCGATGCCGCCTGCCACGCGGGTAAGCCCATGGCCTGCAGCACGTGGCTGGGCTGGGCCTTGGCGGCGCTGCAAGCTGAGCCGCCGCTGACTCGCACGTTGGCGGCATCGAATAAATCCAGCAGCAATTTGGCGCTCAAGCCCGGCACCGAAAAGTTCAGCGTGGTCGGTAGGCTCAAGTCGAAGTCCGCGTTGAAGATCAGCCCGTTGAAGGTCTGCGTCAGGGTTGCAGCAAGTTGCTCGCGGTAGTGGGCAAGCGTGGCGGGGGACTTGAGCACCTGGCCCGCCTCTATGGCATCGAACACGGCGCCCAGCGCGGCGATACCGGCCATGTTTTCGGTGCCCGAGCGCGAGGCGTCTTCCTGCCCGCCACCGGCCATCAACGGCGTGAAGGGGGCGCCTTCTCTGACGTAGAGCATGCCAATGCCTTTGGGTGCATACAGCTTGTGGCCGGAGAAGGGCGCGTAGTCGATCGTTTTGCCGGCAAAGTGCCCATTCAACCGCAGCGGCAATTTACCCAAGGCCTGCACGCTGTCCACCAGCCACAGGGCGGGGCTGTCAGCCAGGACCGCACCGATGCCTTCGAGGTCGCTGACCACGCCGGTTTCATTGTTGGCAGCCATGGTGCACACCAGGCCTGCCCGTGAGGCGTGGGCGCGCAGCCAAGCGAGGTCATGCCGCCCATCGGGGCCGACCGGAATGGCCAACACCTGCAAGCCCAGGCCCAGCAGTTCGTTCCAATGCTTCAGCGCCTCGGGCACGGCCTTGTGCTCGGTCGCGCCGTACAGCAGCCAGGCCAGCGCGTCGCCCTGCGTGCCGGGGGCGCTTTGCCGGTCTTGCAGATCCTTCAGCGCCGACAGCACGGCGGTTTGAATGCCTTCGGTGGCGCCGCTGACAAACACCAGGCGGCCCGAAGGCGCACCCAATACCCGGCGTGCGCTCAAACGCGCTGCGTCGAGAAGCGTCCGGGCCTTCAGGCCGGTGCTGTGAATACTGCTGGGGTTGCCGAAGGTGTCGGTCAAGGCCGACATCGCGGCATCGCGAGCCTGCGCCAGCACAGGCGTGGTGGCATTGGCGTCGAGGTAGATTTCCATGGGGCAGCCCGATTCGTCTGTGGCGCTGTGCCGGGCGGCCGCCAGCGGCTCCGCATGCAGGTGCCACCCAGTTGCCGAACCTCGCGGCACAGTCAAAGGCGCAAATTCTGCGGGCTGCCTGCAGGAATGGGCTTGCGTTCAAAGGCGTATGAGCGCTTAAATTTGGAAGTTGGTTCCCAATTTTTGCGACTCGACGGAATATTTTTCCAAGTCGGCTGTCGGGCGCCGATTTACCGGCGATGAACCGCCAACTGCAACCCGGCCCTCAGTTCGCGTAATTCAAGGGCAAGGCGGTGGTGAACTTGATTTCTTCCATGGCAAAGCTGGAGCTGACATCAAACAATTGGGTGTCTGCGGTGAGGCGCTTGTAGACGGTGTCATAGGCGGCGATGTCCGGCACCACCACCCGCAGCAGGTAGTCGATATCCCCGCTCATGCGATAGAACTCCACCACCTCAGGGATGGCCTGCACCGTGGCCTTGAAGTGCTCGAACCAGGCTTGGCTGTGCGTGCTGGTGCGCACCGACACAAACACCGTGACACCCACATTCACCTTGTGCGGGTCGACCAGCATCACATTGCGGGTGATGACGCCGGCTTCTTTCAGCCGCTGGATGCGCCGCCAGCACGGGGTCTGCGAGAGACCGACCTGGTTGGCGATTTGCGCCACCTGTTGTTCTCCATCTATCTGGAGAATTTCAAGAATTTTCCTGTCAATAGCATCTAGTTTCATAATTTTTTTAATTGTTGGAATGAAATTCCGAATGTTTGATTTTTCTGAGTCTACAACGCATGCCAGTTGCTGGTCATGCCTTGCAGAATTCGGGCATTGAAAACTGCATCGGAGCACACCATGAAATCCATTGGCCTGATCGGCGGCATGAGCTGGGAATCCACCACGCTGTACTACCAAATCATCAACCGCGAGGTGGCCAAACGCCTGGGCGGCCTGCGCTCGGCTCCCTTGCACCTGATCAGCCTCGACTTTGAGCAAGTGGTGGCGGGGCAAAAGGCGGGCGATTGGGATGGCTTGGCAGCGCTGTTGAGCGATGCGGCACAACGACTGCAAACTGCTGGTGCCGACTGCGTGCTGATCGGCACCAACACCATGCACCGGGTGGCGGAGCCGGTTCAGGCCGCCATCGGCGTGCCTCTGCTGCACATTGCCGATGTCACGGCCGAGGCCATCGTGAAGGCGGGCTGCAAGCGCGTCGCCCTGCTGGGCACCCGCTACACCATGGAGCAGCCCTTCTATGTGGAGCGCCTGGCGCGCTACGGCATTGAGTGCGTGGTGCCTGATGAGGCCGACCGCGCAGAAGTGCACCGCGTGATCTTCGAAGAATTGTGCAAAGGCGAGTGCTCGGCGCAGTCTCGCCAAGGCCTGATGGATATCATCGCCCGCCAAGTGGCGCGCGGCGCGGAAGGCGTGATCCTGGGCTGTACCGAACTGCCGCTGACCTTGTCGCAGGCCAACGTGGCGCAGCCCCTGTTCGACACCACTGCCTTGCATGCACTGGCTGCCGTGGACTTCGCCCTGGGTACGGCGCATGGGGACTGGCGGCTGCCCGAGGCGGCCTAAGGCCGATTAAGCCAATAGCGCGTTGCCTGACCCCCAGGCTCAGCGGGCTCGCATCTCTTGTCACAATGCACAGCCTGCCACTGTCGGCGGTGCATGAAAGGTGACCGATGACCCGCGAAACAGAACATGCCATTCATCCCCAATTCACGACCCGTTGGAGTCCGCGTGCGCTGACCGGCGAAGCGATTGAGTTGCCCACCCTGCTGAGCTTTTTCGAAGCCGCGCGGTGGAGCCCCTCGGCCTCCAATGTGCAGCCTTGGCGCTTCGTCTACGGCCTCAAGGGCACGCCCGGGTTTGATGCGATCTTTGGCAGCTTGGTTGATTTCAACAAAGGTTGGGCCAAGAACGCCTCCGCCCTGGTGGCGGTGATTTCCGCCCAAACCTGGCTGCCTCACGGTACGCAAGAGGCCATTCCTTTCGCGACCCACGCCTTCGACACCGGTGCGGCTTGGGGTTATCTGGCCCTGCAAGCTGAACATGCCGGTTGGGTCACGCACGCCATGGGCGGGTTTGACGCCGAGGCGCTGCGCCAGGCTTTGGCCATTCCCGAAGGTTTTGCCACCCACTGCGTCGTCGCCATCGGCAAGCGCGGCGACAAAGCCATGTTGCCCGAGCCCCTGCAAGCCCGCGAAACCCCCAGCCCCCGCAAGCCCCTGAGCGAGATTGTGGCTGAAGGGCGATTCAAGTTCTGAGGCCGGTGTTGGCGCCGGGTGGTCTCTGCCTGACTGGCGCCATCCGCCACGGGCATTCCACTCAATGCATCTCAACCAATCGAATGATCTGCTACGGTTTGACTGCGAGATGAGTCGGCAGCTCGACGAGGTTTTAGCTTCATAAACGGCTTTTCAATTAAATTCCAGCTCGCCAAGCCTAGTATGAAGCTGAGAAATAGTGATAGAAATATCAGTGGAATTGGAGTTATTCCTTGAATTTGTGATATCAAGAGTTGCTGTACAGGCCAGCCGTAGAGGTAGGTGCCATAAGAAATGTCAGGCAAGGTTTGAAATGGTTTGAGTAAAGAAATGGGGGCCGCGGCGAATCGAAACATTAAGAATCCGCCCAGTATGGCGAGAGCAGGCTCCGCACTTGCCCACCGGAACATGGCGAGAAGAAGTGCAATGCTGAAAATTGCATCAACCCAATAAGGTTGCTTGAGAATTTTTTTGCACAGAAAGAATGAGCCCCCTGAAAAAAAGAACATTGCCAACCGAAAGAATGAGCCATCTAGGCCGAGATTGATGCCCAAGATTGTTGGAGTAAACCCAATTCGAACGAAAACAAGGCGCTGGGCTAAAATCACTACAAAGATTGTTGCAGTGATCATAAGCCAACCTAGGCGATGTCGAATCAGACCAATTGCGCCAAGCGTCAGAACAAGCAAGTAGCATAAAAATTCCCAGTGGATGGTCCACATGGCGCCGTTGACGCCATCGTAAGGATTGTTCGGGAAGGTGCTTGGGGTATTAGGGGTTTGTAATGAAAGTATTGCCGGCAGCCATTTTCTGCTGTCAAGTTGCTCAAAGTATCCGGCGGGATTGGCTCCGAGCGGGGCGACAATAAAAATACAAATTAATGATGCGGCAATGAAGCCTGGATATATTCTTAATATTCGCTTCAGTAAAAATGCATAAATATTTGGCGTCTGAGACCAGCTTTGCACTATTAAATAGCCGCTAAGCAGAAAGAAGCCGTCGACGGCGAATTCGCCGAATGAGATTGTATTGAACGCGCGTGTAAGTAACTCGCGATTTCTATTTCCGTCGATCAATTCGAAGGAGTGAGACAAGATAACCAGCGATGCAAAAACAAGCCTAAGAAAATTAAAATTATTTGTGTGGCTTGATTTGGTGATTCTGTTTTCCGCCATATTGTTTGATCTTGATCTCGATGTTATTTTTAATTTTGCGGGTGAGTAAAGGCTTGACGCAATTCCTGGATTGGCACCGTCAACATGCTTTTCGCGCGTGCTGTCAGTTTGCCGACTAACCCCGCCCCGGCCACATACGGCGCAGCACGCCGTCTTTCAGCAAGAAGTGGTGGGCCAGGGCGGCGGCGGCGTGCAGGGCGGCGACGACGAGAAGGGTGTTGGCGAGCAGTTCGTGCAACTCCACGGCGTCGTGGCGCAAGCTCTTGTTGGCGGGGTCATAGGCCGGCACGGTGAAAAGGTTGAACAAGTTGTCGCCACGAATCCAGACGCAGGCGATGCCCACCGCCAGCACGGCTGCCAGCAGCAGGTAGAGCAGGTGGTGCACGCCGATGGCCAGGCGGCCTTGCAGGCCCGGGTTGGCGGCGGGCAGCTGGGTGCCGCCGTTGCGACGCCAGCGCAGACGCAGTACCAGCAGCATCGCCAGCACGCCACCCAAGCTGATGTGCAGGCTGCGCACCATCACGCGCGGGTCGCCCTTGGCGAAGTTGTCAATGGTCTGGCCGACGACCCACAAACCCAGGACCAACAGGGCGCTGAGCCAATGGAAGATGATGGTGCGGCGGTCGTAGTGTGCGGGTGTACCGGGCGTGCTTGGGCGTGAGGTTGGATGGCTCATCGGGTGTTTCAATCGAAGTTGAGAGGGCCTGACCCAGTCAGCTGGGTTGAGCGCTTAGGGCATTGAGATCGGCGAAGCGTTCAACGCAGTCGAAGTGCTCAGTGTGGTGCCTTTGTCACGGCGCAATATTGATCCAACGCCATTCCAGCCAATTGTCCGGGCGGTGGACGACGCTGACGGTGTTGCGTGCGGCCCAAGGGATGAACTGGCGGTGCAGGGGGATGTAGTGCACCTGTTCAGCTTCGCGCTTGAAGATTTGCCGGATCAGCGCCTCGCGTTTGACCGGGTCAGCCTCTTTGCTGCTGGCGGCCACCAGGGCGTCTAGCGTGTCGTCTTTGAAGTTGCCGCGGTTGTATTCGCCCATGCCTTGCTCGCCCCGGTTGCGCAGGTGCGTGGTGAAGATCACCTCGGCGTCGGTGATGGAGCCGCCCCAGCCAAACAAGTAGGCGTTGGTGTCTATGAGCTCGACCTTCTTGAAGAAGAGCGCTTTGGGCTGCGCGTTCACACGGGTTTTGACGCCGACCTTGGCCCACTGCGAGGCCAGGGTGATGCAAAGACGCTCGTCATTCACGTAACGGTTGTTGGGGCAGTCCAGCGTGAACTCGAAGCCGTCGGGGTAGCCCGCCTCTGCCAGCAGCTTTTTGGCTGCGGCGGGGTCGTAGGGCAGGCGTGCTTCGATGGTGGGGTCGTTGAAGGCACCGAGCGGTGAGGGCGTTAGCGCACCCGTGGGGCTGGACTGGCCGTTCATCAGCTTGGTCTTGATGGTCTCGATGTCGATGGCCTGGTACAGCGCCCGCCGCACGCGCACATCTTTGAAGGGGTTGCGGCCCTTGATATTGCTGCCCTGCAGTTCGTCGCGGCCTTGGTCCATGCCGATGAAGATAATGCGGTTTTCCTGGCCGCTGACGACTTTGACGCCGGGCGTTGCGGAGAGCCTCTCAAGATCGCGCGGGGAGGGATCGAGCAGGAAGTCGATCTCGCCCGAGACCAGCGCCGCGGTGCGGGTGGCGTCGCTTTTGATGGGGGTGTAGATCACGTTTTGAACGTTGCCTTCAATCTGTCCCCAGTAGTTCGGGTTGCGCTTGAATACGGTCTTGCTGTCGGGCGCACGGCTGACCAGCATGAAGGGGCCAGTGCCGTTGGCATGGAAGGCGGCATAGGCCTCTTCGTTCTTGGTGAAGTCCTGGGTTCGCGTGGCCTTGTTCTCTTCTGCCCAGCTCTTGCTCATGATGTAGAGCGTGTTGAGATGCTGCAGAAAAATGGGGTTAGGCCGGCTGAGGGTGAACTCAACCGTCAGTTTGTCGACGGCGCGCGCTTCGCCCATGGCGTTGGCATAGGTCGAGATTTGCGAGCTGGCTTGTTTGGCCCGGTTGAGCGAGAACACCACGTCCTCCGCAACAAAGGGGCGGCCATCTTGAAACTTCACGCCGGGCCGGAGTTTGAAGACCCATTTCAGCGGCGCGGTTTGCTTCCACTCCGTGGCGAGCAAGGGCACCAAGTTCAGCTGCTTGTCACGTGCCACCAAAAACTCATAGATCTGACCGTTGAGCTGGTTGGTGAGGGTCTCGTTCTGGGCGTAGGGGTCCAGCGTCAGCAGATCGCCGCTGGAGGCCCAGCGCAAGGTTTGCGCCTGCACCTGCGTGGGGGTTGCAACAAGCAAGCCGGCCAGCAAGGCACTCAGCCCCACAAACATGGCGAGGGGGGCTGATCGCGACAAACGTTTCATCAAATTTCTCCGAAGTTGGGCTTGGCAAGGGCCTGATCTGGCGATATGCTGTATACCCATACAGTACTTTTTGTGAACACCGACGCCAGCATACAAGCACCCGCAAAGGTTCTCCATCATGTCTTCTCTCTACCGTCAGACCTATACGCCCCTTCCTGCCAAGCATGTGCCCGTGTGGCTCTTGCGTGTATGGCGTTGGTTGTAACTGCGCGGCGAGGGGCTCAGCGGGCCTTGTCCTGCAGGTCAAACAGGCTCAGGCGTGAGGCGTTCAGGCGCACGTGTTGGCCGCTCTGCAGGTTCAGGGCGAGGGCTTGTTCGCGGCTCAATTCAGCCTCCAGATGCTGGCCGTCCGGGCCTAGCAGTTCCACACGCGCGGCTGCGCCAAAGCTCAGCACGCGCTCCACGGTGGCGCGCAGCCCTTGCGCGTCGGCCGCAACCTGAATCTGCAATTCATGCGGGCGGGCGTAAGCCTGCACCCGGCCTTGCAAGGGGGTGCTGCCGCCCGTGTTGTGGCTTAGTTGGTGCTCGCCGATGTGCAAAATGTCACCTTCGGCTTGGCCTTCAAAGCGATTCACCGCGCCCAAAAAACCGTACACAAAAGGCGTGGCCGGCCGCTCGTATACCTCTTGCGGCGTGCCCACTTGTTCGACCCGGCCGTGGTCCATCAGCACCACACGGTCGGCGACTTCAAGCGCTTCTTCCTGGTCATGGGTGACGAAGACGCTGGTGATGTGCAGGTCGTCATGCAGGTGGCGCAGCCAGCGCCGCAATTCCTTGCGCACCTTGGCGTCGAGCGCGCCGAAGGGCTCGTCCAGTAGCAGGACACGGGGCTCTACAGCCAAGGCGCGGGCCAGCGCAATGCGCTGGCGCTGCCCACCGCTGAGCTGCGGCGGAAAGCGGTCGGCCAGCCAATCCAACTGCACCAGGCTCAGCAGTTCGTGCACCTTTTTCTTGATGGCACTCTCGCTGGGCCGCTCTTTGCGCGGCTTCACGCGCAGGCCAAATGCCACGTTGTCGAACACCGTCATGTGCCGGAACAGCGCGTAGTGTTGGAACACGAAGCCGACTTGGCGTTCACGCACATGGGTGTCTGACGCATCTTGGCCGTCCAGCAAAACTTGGCCATGATCGGCAGTTTCCAGGCCGGCAATGATGCGCAGCAGGGTGGTTTTGCCGCAGCCTGACGGACCGAGCAAGGCCACCAGCTCCCCGCTGGGAAAGTCAAGGCTGACGTCACCCAGCGCCGTGAAAGCGCCAAAGCTCTTGTGGATGTTCTTGACTTGAATGCTCATAAGGATGAACTCTCGATGGTTGTGAACGGCTACTGCCGTTCGGCGCACCGCTGAAGGCGCGCCGGGTTTCTCAGTCGTGCCGGGCGCGATGGGCGCGCCACTCGATGAATTGTTTCAACACCAGGGTCACCAGCGCCAACAGCGCCAGTACCGAGGCCACCGCAAAGGCCGCGGCGAACTGGTACTCGTTGTACAGAATCTCGACATGCAGGGGCAGCGTATTGGTCATGCCGCGAATGTGGCCCGACACCACCGACACCGCACCAAACTCCCCCATGGCGCGTGCGTTGCAAAGAATCACGCCGTACAGCAAGCCCCATTTCACATTGGGCAATGTCACCAGCCAGAAGGTCTTCCAGCCGGAGGCGCCCAGCACGGTGGCCGCTTCTTCTTCATCGCGCCCCTGGGCTTGCATCAAGGGAATCAACTCGCGCGCCACAAAGGGGAAGGTGACAAACACGGTAGCCAGCACAATGCCGGGCACGGCAAAGATGATCTTCAAGTCATGCGCTTGCAACCAGGGACCAAACCAGCCTTGCGCGCCAAACAGCAGCACGTAGATCAGGCCGGCCACAACGGGCGACACCGAAAAGGGCAGGTCGATCAAGGTGATCAGCAACTGCTTGCCGCGAAACTCGTGCTTGGCAATCGCCCAGGCAGCGCTCACGCCAAACACCAGGTTCAGCGGTACCGACACCAGCGCGGCGATCAGGGTCAACTTGACCGCCGCGACGGCATCCGCCTCGGTGATGGCGGCCAGATAGACGTCGAGCCCCTTGCGCAAAGCCTCCGTGAACACCGCCACCAGCGGCAGTACCAGAAACAGCGCGAAAAAACCCAGGCCCAACGCCAACAGGGTGGCCCGCACCCAGGGTGCTTCGCGGGTGGCGGGGTTGCTTTGGTAGCGGCCTAGGGGCGCTCGAGCCGATTGAACTGCATGAGCCGATTGAGTTTTTGCCGGCCCCTTCGCCAGCGACGAGATTGCGGCAGCCATCAGCGACGACCCTCCTGGCCATTGCGTTTGGAGCTCCAGGCTTGCAGACCGTTGATGGTCAGCAGCAGCACGAAGGAGAAGATCAGCATCACCGTAGCGATGGCGGTGGCGCCCACGTAGTCGTATTGTTCCAGCTTGGAGATGATCATCAGCGGCGTGATCTCGCTGACCATGGGCAAGTTGCCGGCGATGAAAATCACCGAGCCGTACTCGCCCACTGCCCGTGCAAAGGCCAGGGCAAAGCCGGTCAGCAGCGCCGGGGTGAGCGTGGGCAGCACCACCAAGCGAAAGGTCTGCCAGCGGTGCGCGCCCAGGGCGGCGGCGGCTTCTTCCAGCTCGGTTTCCATGTCTTCAAGCACGGGCTGCACGGTGCGCACGATGAAGGGCAGGCCGATGAAGATCAAGGCCACCAGCACCCCCAACGGCTTGAAGGCCACTTGAATGCCCCAGGGCGCCAGCCACTGCCCAAGCCAGCCGTTTGGCGCATACAGGGCCGTCAGCGCGATGCCAGCCACGGCCGTGGGCAAGGCAAAGGGCAGGTCGACGAGGGCATCCACCAACTTCTTGCCCGCAAACTCATAGCGCACCAGGCACCACGCCAGGATCAGGCCGAACACCACGTTGATGATGGCGGCCAGCAGCGAAGCACCAAAGCTCAGCTGATAAGAGGCCAGCACGCGCGGCGCAGTGGCCGCCGCCCAGAAGGCCTCAAACCCGTGGCCTGCCGATTTGATGAACACCGCCGAGAGCGGAATCAAAATGATCAGCGACAGGTAGAACAGCGTGAAGCCCATCGTCGGCGCAAAGCCCGGCAGCACGCGCCGGGGCTTGCGTTTGGGGGGCCTGGCGGCCTGAGTCATAACGAGAGATTCCATCGTGCTTTGATCGACTTTCTAGGGCATCAACGCTTGAGCGTGGCGATGATCTGGTCATATTGGCCGCCATCGGCAAAATGGGTCTTGCTGACCTTGGGCCAACCGCCCAGCACTTGATCCACCGAGAACAGCTTGATGGCGGCAAAGCGCTTTTCATGGCGTTTCAACACCGCCGGGTCACGTGGGCGAAAGTTGTGGCGGGCGATGATGTCTTGGCCTTCGGGGGTGTACAAAAAGTCCAAATAGGCTTTGGCGAGCACGGCGGTGCCCTTCTTGGCGGTCACCTTGTCAACCACGGCCACCGGGGCTTCGGCGTCGATGGAGATGCTGGGCGCGACCACGTCGAACTGGCCCTTGCCGAATTCGTTCTCGATCAGCTCGGCTTCAGACTCAAAGGTCAGCAGCACGTCACCGATGCCGCGTTGCGTGAAGGTGGTGGTGGCACCCCGCCCGCCGCCGTCCAGCACCGGCACATTGGCGAAGATTTTGCTGACCAACTCTTTGGCCTGCGCCTCGTTGCCGCCCTTGGCAATCACGCTGCCCCAGGCCGCCAAATAGCTGTAGCGCCCGTTGCCTGTGACTTTGGGGTTGGGGATGATGACTTGCACGCCGGGGCGTGTCAGGTCGGCCCAATCCTTGATGCCCTTGGGGTTGCCCTTGCGCACCAGGAACAGAATGGTCGAACTGTAGGGCGCGGCATTGTTCGGAAAGCGCTTGCGCCAGTCGGCCGGAGTCAGGCCTTTTTCGGCCAGCATGTCCACGTCGGTGGCCTGGTTCATGGTGACCACATCGGCCTCCAGCCCGCCGATGACAGAGCCAATCTGCTTGCTGCTGCCGCCATGGGATTGGTTCAAGGTCACCGACTTGCCGGTCTTGGCCTTCCAGGCCGCGGCAAAGGCCGGGTTGATTTCTTTGTAGAGCTCGCGGCTGACGTCGTAGGACACATTCAACAAGGTGTCTGCTGCTGGTTGAGTCTGTGCCTGTGCCGGAGCCCAGGCGGGCAGCGCCAGGGTGAGCGCCAGCAGGGCGCCCGTGGGCCAAGCGCGACGGGGGATGAGCGACAGCTTGTTCGTCATGGAAATCCTCAGGCAAAGAGTCAGCGAAGCTGTGCAGAATGCCTTGAAGTCTTTATTACAGGAACGATTGTTTTTGCATTTGCTTATCCGTAATAGGCAAATAGCAGGGGCGCAGGCTCTTCGGTGCGCCTCTCGGCTAAAACCCCTATTAATCTCCCCCCATGGACAAGGACCCGTCGACGATGAACACCCCGCATCCCCTGGACATTTGGCACCATATGGTCCGCAGCCACGATCCCTCGGGCTTGGACGCGTTGTTGGCGGAGGAGGCTGTTTTTCACTCCCCCGTTGTACACACCCCGCAGCGGGGCAAGAAGCTCACCGCGCTGTATTTGGGCGCCGCCTTTCAGGTGTTTTTCAACCCCAGCTTTCGCTATGTGCGCGAGGTGGTGGGCCCCAGTGATGCGATGCTGGAGTTTGAGACTGACATTGACGGCGTGGCGGTCAACGGCGTTGACATCATCCGATGGAACGAGGCCGGGCAGATCGTGGACTTCAAGGTCATGCTGCGGCCGTTGAAGGCAATCAATCTGATCCACCAGAAAATGGCCGCCATGCTGCAAACCAAGGCCTGATGCGTTGTTGGTGCGTTGTTGGTACGCTGTTGAGGCGCTGCTGACACCTTGCGAGGTCTTGCAACCAGCGCGCGAGCCCCCATTTGGAAAAAGATGAGCGCCAAGAACCCGCCGCCCGGAAATCCTGATCGGCCCGCGTCGATGTTGCCGATGCTGCCGCAAGACGCCGATGGCGGCTTGGCCGCGCGCGTGTCGGCGGCCTTGTTGGACTTGGTGGCGACGCGACCCAGCTCCCAGCGGTCAGCCAGCGCGCAGCCCAGCGACGCGGCACGTGCGGCCCAGGGCGTTGTAGAGCAGGCGGCCCGCAAAGCGGCCTTGGCCGCAGGCTCTCTGGCTTTGCCGCCCGGCGCGATAGGCTGGCTGACCGTGTTGCCCGAGTTGTTGACCGTGTGGCGCATCCAGCGTCAGGCGGTGGCCGACA
Source organism: Roseateles koreensis (assembly GCF_028595305.1). Lineage (GTDB taxonomy): Bacteria > Pseudomonadota > Gammaproteobacteria > Burkholderiales > Burkholderiaceae_C > Paucibacter_A > Paucibacter_A koreensis. The sequence goes on from NZ_JAQQXS010000007.1 coordinate 104,231, forward strand.
TCGCGGCCATCTACGGCCGCTCGGCCGATCTGGGGCGTGAGCAGATGCTTTACTGTCTGTTCAGGCACACCGCCGCGCAGGCGGTGCGTGACTTGGCGGTGCGCATGGGCGAGCGGGTGGTGATTCAACCCGCAACGGCGGGCATGCTGAAAATCATCAGCAGCAAGATCGGCGTGAGCTTGAGCGAGAGCCTGCTGCGCAAGTCCATTTCGCGGTGGATACCGCTGGCTGGTGCGGCGGCTGTAGGCGCCTATGCCTTCTACGACACCCAGCGGGTGGTCAGTACGGCCATCTCGTTATTTGAAGGCGATGCGTGACGGCGCTGTGTGTGAAGATGCTGTGTGAAGGTATTTTGGCCCCGCGTTGATCAGCCCTGCGCGCCTGCCCGGTGCCACTGCCAAGCCGCTAGCGAGGCCAGCGCCAAGCCGGTGTGCAGCAGGCCAAAGCCGTTGTGCATCGATTCCGGAATCAGGTAGTACAAGCCGTAGGCCAGCGCCACCACCGCGCCCAACAGGCTGCAAAGGACCAGGCCGGTGCGGCGTTGCGGGCGGCGGTTGGGCTCGCGCGTCAATCGCCAGCCTTGCGGCAGATGCTGGCCGGCGACCGCGCCGAGGCTCAGCAGCGCGCTGAAGCTGGCCAGGCCGTGCAGGCGCATCAGCCAGGGCTCGGCGGGTGAAGGCAGGCCCTCGGGGTCGCTCAGCAGGTAGTGAATGAGCAACCAACCCGCACCGCTCGCCAGCAAAACAAAGCCCGAGGCATAAAGCCAGCGCTTCAGCCAGGGGCTCAATTTCAGGCGGGGGCGGTGGTGTCTCATGCAGGCGGATGGATGAAGGCCGTGGCGCCGAAGCGCGCCAGCAGCGGGTGTTGGGCATTGCCGCTGGCTGCCACCAGTTTGGTCAGCGCATCGGCCCAGATGCAGCGCGGCGCGGCCACGCTGATGTGGGCGGCATTATCAACGCAGCCGCCGTGCAACTGGCTGCGGCTGCTGGGGCCCAGGTGGCTGCTGGCGAAGCTGCCTTCACTCAGGCTGCCCCACTCACGCGTGCCGCCCAACTGCTCATCCCGCAGGTGCAGGCGTACCGCGCGCGGGCCAAATGCGCGCAGATCGCCACCGGCATTGACACTCCCCCACGCGCAGCCGGCACGCTTTAACGCCGCCACGGCACGGTCCACCGCCAAGCCTTTGGCAATGCCCCCCAAGTCCAACCGCACGTCGGGGCTGTGCTTGTGCAAACGCCCAAGGTCAACTGACCAGGCTTCGGCGGCAGAGGCGGCAACGGTGGCCGCACCGGTGCCTTGGCTGATGTCGAATACACCCTCGCTCAGGCGCTGCAGCAGCGCTGCCGCCCGCAGCACATGGGCGCTCAAAGGCGCAAGCGCCACGCTATCGCCCGCGCTCAATGCGTTGAAGCGGGCGATATCGCTGCTCGGCTCGAACCTTGAAAGCAGGGCCTGCACGTGCCGCAGCGCGGCAAAACCAGCCTCGAATTGCTGCGGCGTGGCGTCGCCCGGTAAACTGATCTCGCACAGCGTGCCCAGCAGCGCCTGGGCTCGGCGCCGTGCCTCGGGTTCAGTCTCATTTGACTGTGGCAAGGTCGGCATGCGGAAGAACCTTCTTGATCGGCTCAAACCGCGTTCAACATCCCACCCTTGCGGGCCAACTCAAACACTGCCAGCACGCGCTTCACGCCTTCGGTGAGATGGGTGCAACTCAGCGTGGCGCCGGAGATATTGGCAATGTCTTCTCCCACCTGAATGGGCGCGGCCTGGGTTTTGCCGACAAACTGTTTGCGCCAGGCCGGCAGGCGCACTTCGCCACCATGGCTCTCGCGGTAAGCCAGGATTTCAACGCCCCGGATGCGGCCATCGGCAGCAACGCCGACGGCATAGCTGATTTGCTCGAATTTACCCAGCACCTGGTCGGCCACCAGCACGCCCAGCAATTCCTTGCCGCGCCAGGCCAACCGCGCGGTGACATGGCTGCCTGTGGCGGCGCTGCGCGGCTTGAGGCCCTGCTCGACGAGCTTTTGCAGCATGCCCGTGTCGAGCAGCCATTCACGGGTCTCAAAGCGCTCGGCCTCAGGAAACAGTTGCCGTGCGGCCTGCTCGGCGTTCATATAGTCCACCGCAAAAGCCGCGGTGGGCGCCAAGGCGAGCAAGGCCGTTGCCGAGAGGGTCAAGCGCATCAGAAGCTCCAGCCCACGCCCAGGTTGAGCCGGTCGGCATCCTTGTTTTCGCGCAAGCGCTGAACGTCGACCTTGAACACCACGCCTTCCGCGATTTCAAAGTTGGCGCCCAGGGTCAGCACGCGCTCTGTGGCGGCAGCGTCCGGCGTCAGGCCTTGGCCCAGGTCGGCATAACTGCGAGCCGTGTTGTACTGCTCCCAACGGGCAAAGGGCAGCAGGCGGTAGCTGCCGCTCTCCCACAGCTTGTAGCCGGCTTGCGCGTACCAGCCGTCAAAGCTTGCGGGAATCAGCGTGGCGCTGCCCACCAGGGGCGCATTCAGCAAGGCGGTGTTGCTGATGGTGCCCCGGGTGTAGAGGGCCGATAGATCCCAGCGGCCCGGGGTCCAGCGGGCGTGCATGTCCCACAGCGTGATGCGCGAGTCGATGGCGGTCTGCTTCTGGGTGGCTTCACCGCTGAAGACGCTGGCGCCCAGCAACAGTCCCGGAATACCGCGCCAGTTGGCCGCACCGAACATGGCCAGGTCATGGCCGCGTGCCTGGGCCATTTCCTGGTGGATGGCGCCCAGCGGCGACTCCTTGCCCTCGGTCGAGGTGGCGTCCCATTTGTTCAGGTTGAAGCTGGTGGTGACGCCGGCTTGCAGCGTCAGGCCGTTGTCGTAGTTGCCGATCAGCTGAAAGCCGCCTTCGCGCCAGGTGCTGGGGATGATGGCGGTTTCAACAAAATTGCGCTCAACGCCGAAGTAGTGCGTGGGCTCATGGTTCTCGTTCAGCAAGCCCACGGGCATCAGGAACAAGCCGCCGCGCACCGCGTAGGTCGGGTTGATCTGGTGCTCGATATAGGCCTGCTCGATTTCCACCTCACCGGGGTCGCTGGCAGAGGCTACGGCGTGCTCCACCTCGATCTCGGTCACGACCTTGGTCTTGTCGTCAAAACGGTGCTGATAGCCGATCACGCCGCGGCGGATGTCGGCTTGCGCGTCTTTGCTGGACTTGAAGGGGCGGTTGTAATTTACCTCGGCATAACCCGTGATCACGGTGGCGGGTTGGGCTTCAGCCGCTGTGCTGACGCTTGCTGCGGCCGGTGGTGTAGCGGCCGGTGTTGTCGCGGCGCTGGCCGCCACCGCGGGCGGGCGCTGTTGTTGCAATTGGGCCAATTCCGACTTCAGTTTGCCCAGCTCGGCAGCGAGTTGGTCGACGCGGCGTAGCAGTTCTTGCTCGGTGGCGCTTTGGGCCTGTGCGCCGGCCATGACAAAGCAGCTGGCCAAGGCGAGGCAGAGACGGGTGGTTCGGATCATGGGGGTCTTCATGAAAGGGTCCTGTAGGTCCTGTAGATTTACGGAGTTATTGGTTATTTCTTGTAGCCGTCCGTGAGCGTGCCGAGGAAGGCAATCACGTCGTCAATTTCGGCCTCGCTGAGCGCGGGCGCCTGACCCGGCACGCGGTTGTAGGGGCCTTCTGTCACATTCACGTTGCTGCGCAGGGCCAGGGGCAGGTCGTCGAACTTGTTGACCGTGCCGTCGGCGTTGCGTGAATACCATTTCTCCGGGTTGGTGTCGCGCTGTACATAGAACTGCAGCACCTCGCGAAGGCTGTCGAATCGACCGTTGTGGAAAAAGACTTTGCGCACGGCGACATTGCGCAGCGTGGGCACCTTGAACTTGCCGCAGAGGTCTTGGCGCGACAGCAGATCGTCCCCATCGCGGGCGCACAGGCCGAGGTCGTAGAAGCTGGCGTCCTGGTTCTGAGCAAGCTTGGCGTTGCGCGGCACGCCCAGGCTGTCGTAGGTGAAATCGGTGAACAGCGGGAAGCTGCCGTCAGCCCCTTTGGCTGAAGGGTGGCAGGCGGCGCAATTGCCCTTGTCCTTGGCGTTGAACAAGGCCAGGCCGCGCAACTCCTGGTCATTCAGGCTGACCTGGCCGCGCAGGAACTGGTCGTATTTGCTGTCGTAGGGATGAAAGTCGGCATCTTCTTGCTGGTAGGCCTGCAGGGCCAGGCCCACCCGCTGCAACGCATCTTGCGGGCGAGAAAAAATGTCGGCGCCGTACAGGCTGCGCATCTCGTCGGCATAGCTCGCCTTGGACAGTCGGGCGATCAGCGCTTCCACGCTCTCGTTGGCCATCTCCTTGGGATTCAGAAAAGGCTTGGTGGCCTGTTCATGCAGGGAGTTGACCCGGCCGTCCCAGAAGAAACCGCCGGTGGGTGTGCCATCCGCCGCGAAGAAAAAGGCTGTATTGCTCACCAGGTAACGCATGCCCGGCGAGTTGCGGCCGCCCTGCAGATCCAGCTTGGCGCCGCCCAGCTGCGCAGACAAATTGTTGGGCGAGGCATGGCCTGTGTCGGGGGCATGGCAGCTGATGCAAGCCTGTTGGCCCGAGGCGGAGAGCGACACGTCCTTGAAGATCTTTTCCCCCAATGCGGCCGTACTGCTCAACGTTGTTGTGGCGTTATTGCCGCTGCTGTTGGTGCTGTCATTGCTTGAAGAGCCGCCGCCACAGGCCGCCAGCAAGGCGCTCAACATCACGCACAGCAACGGCCCCACAGTGCGCCCACGGAGCTGCTGGACGGGGCGGGGAAAGGGGGCGAGAAGCGGGTGGAGAAACGAACGCGGCGTCTGCATGGCAACTTTGGGAAATCTTTATTTGTTGATCTACATGATAACGATTCGCAATAGCAACATTGATTGATTGAGGTCAACAAACAACAAACTTTCAGTGGAGTCAGGGACCCAACGAGTAAGCGGGTTGATCGCCAATTCGACGCTTCACCGCCTGTCGCCTAAGTTTCCGGCCCCGCTGAGTTTCGGGGTTTGCCCTCTTGGGTAGGGGGACACAAGCGCACGCGCCCTTGCTATGCTGGCTGCATGAGCATCCCGGCCATCCTTGATGTCGAGGCTTCCGGTTTCGGGCGGGGCAGCTACCCCATTGAGGTAGGTTTTGTCGATGCGGCGGGCGAATTGTTTTGCTCGCTCATTCAGCCCGAGCCTGAATGGCAGCACTGGGATCCGTCGGCTGAAAATCTGCACGGCATCAGCCGGGAGGTCTTGCTCAAACATGGCAAGCCGCCCGGCTGGGTGGCACAGCAACTCAACGAGCGCCTGCAGGGGCAGGTGGTGTATTGCGATGCCTGGGGGCATGACTATCCCTGGTTGGCGCGTCTGTTTGACGCGGGTGGCTGCCTCCCGCGTTTCAAACTGGCCGACCTGCGCAGCGAACTCAGCGAGGACGAACAAGCGGCCTGGCAAACCGCGTTGGAGCAGGTGCGGGGCGAGTGCGCCTTGACGCGGCACCGCGCCAGCACCGATGCGCTCATTCTTCAGCGCACGCTCAAGCGCTTGCGGCAAGAGACTGGGCCATGTTCGGTGGAGCTGCTCAGTCAGCGGCTCGTTCAACAAACACGTTTGGCTTGATCCATGACAAGCCGACGCCCATCCGCCGGCAGGAAGATCAAACAGAATTCAAACCCTGAACTGCTGAGGCTGCCATGTTTTTTCACCGTATTCTTGTACCGACCGACGGATCCGCCACGGCCCAGCGCGCCGCCTTGGTGGCTGCCGATATGGCAAAGCGTTATGGCGCTGTACTGGACATTGTCAGCGTCATCGACCCCTCACCTTTTTTGTACTTTCCTGACGCCGGAGGGGAGGCCATGGCGTACTACATGGAAGCGAGCGAAGCCGCGGCCCGCCAAGGCATTGAGCACGCCGAAGACGCGGCGCGCAGCGCGGGCGTGAGCTTCACCAGCCATGTGCTGCGCGAGCACGGGCCGGCGCAGTCCATCGTGGCCCATGCGGGCAGCAGTGGCTGCGACCTGATTGTGATCGGCTCCCACGGGCGGCGCGGTATGGACGCTGTGCTGCTGGGCAGCGTGGCACAGAAGGTGTTGACCCTGGCCACGGTACCGGTGTTTGTGATCAAGTAGTCAAATAAGCGGCGGAATCACCGTCGATCGCAACATTTCACGGGGCTTTCCCGGGGCTGATCGGATGTTTTTGCGCGCATTTGCATGCCATCATTGACGCAGTGATAACTGCTTACTTAGAGGGCATGGGATGGCCAATGCCGTCGACATCAGTAACGAAGAACTTCAGCGGCTGAAGGCATTGCATGAATTTTCGGTACTGGACACAGCAGCCGAGCCTGCTTTTGACGACTTGACGCAGTTGGCGGCGCAGCTGTTTGCGGCGCCCATTGCGCTTGTCACCTTCATTGACGGCAATCGCCAATGGATCAAAGCCTGTCAAGGCATCGCCATCCGCGAGACACCCCGTTCCGTCGCGATGTGCGATCTGACCATTCGAGGCGCTGAAGTCCTGGTGATTGAAGACGCATTGCTGGACAACCGTACCGCCCAGAATCCCTTGGTGACGGGGCCCCCCGGACTGCGTTTTTATGCGGGCGCGCCGCTGATCACGCCGGAAGGTTTTGCCCTGGGAAGTTTGTGCATCCTGGACACCCGGCCTCGCAGTTTTGACGCGCAGCAGTGTGTTTGCCTGCAGCAATTGGCCCGCCAAGTGATGTCGCAATTGATGCTGCGGCGCCAGAACAGGCAGCTGACCGACACGCTGACTGAAATCCAGCACGTTGACGCCAAGCGCCGCGAGAGTGAGGCTATTTACGCCCTGCTGTTTGCCAACAGCATGGACGGTGTCTTGCAGACGCGTTCGCATTCGGTCATCTTGAGCGCGAATCCCATGGCCTGCGAGATCCTTGGTTTGCGCGAGGATCAGTTGTGCGGCATGACGCGCAAGAAGCTGCTGAAACTGGACGATCCCCGGCTGCCCCCGCTTTTGAACGAACTCGAGCGAATGGGCAAAGCACACGGCGAGGTCACCATGATTCGCGGCGACGGCGAGTATTTTGAAGCGGACATTTCCATCGTCACCTACCGTGACGAAGCGGGCGAGGATTTCGCCAGTGTGGTGTTTCGCGACGTCACCGAGCGGCGCGTGTGGGCCCGAAAGGTCGAGCAAAGCCTGGAGTTGTTGGGCAATCTCGCCCGGCGGGTGCCCGGCGCCCTGGTTCAGTACCGCTTGGACGCCGAGGGAAGCGCCAGTTATCCCTATTGCAGCGAGGGCATTTACAACATTTACGAAGTCAGCCCGCAAGACCTTCGCAACAACGACGTCTTGGTGCGCCAGCGCGTGCACCCCGATGATGCGGCGGACTTGGCCGATTCAATACGGCGATCCGCGGCCACGTTGCAGCCCTGGCATCACGAGTTTCGGGTCATGTTGCCGCGCCAGGGTTTGCGCTGGCGCCTGGGCAGTGGCCAGCCGGAGCGCCTGGCCGACAACAGTGTGCTCTGGCACGCCTTCTTGACCGACATCACCGAGCGGAAACAATCCGAGCAGCACACCCATTGGCTGGCTTATTACGATGTGCTGACCGGCCTGCCGAACCGGCGCATGCTGCTGGACCGCATTGCGCATGACTTGGCGGTGGCGCGTCGTTCGCGCCAGCAGGGGGCGGTGATGTTCATCGACCTCGATAACTTCAAGCACATCAACGACGCGCTGGGCCATTCGGTCGGCGACGACCTGCTCAAGCAGGTGGCGCAGCGCCTGCGCAAAGTCGCGCGCGAAGGCGATACCGTGGCTCGCCTGGGTGGGGATGAATTTGTGGTGTTGGTCAGCAATTTGGGCCTGGACGGCGAGCATGCATCGCGCCACGCCATGGCGGTGGCCGAGAAGCTGCGTGAGGTGCTGGTGATGGACTACCGCATCAATGACCACAGCTATAGCGTGTCGGGCAGCATCGGCATCACCTTGTTCCCCAAAGGGGCGGAGGCGGTGGACGACCTTCTGCGCGAGGCGGACACCGCCATGTACCGCGCCAAAGCGGCGGGCCGCAATCGCGTGGCCTTCTTCGAGGCGCTCATGCATGTGGAAGTGCAAGACCGCCTGCACCTGGAGCGCGATCTGAGAGAGGCCTTGTTGCTGGAGCAGTTCCACCTGCATCTGCAGTCCCAGTTCAATGCCGAGGGGACGGAGATTGGTGGCGAGTTGCTGCTGCGCTGGCAACATCCGCTGCGTGGCGCCGTGTCGCCTTTGCAGTTCATCCCGGTGGCTGAAGATTCTGGGCTCATCATCGAGTTGGGCAACCGCGTGCTGCGTCAGGCTTGCTTGGCGTTGGCGCGCCTGCAGAAGGCGGGTTGTTTGCAGAGCTTGTCGGTCAACGTCAGCCCGCGGCAGTTCCGCCGAGATGATTTTGTCGACGGCCTGAGAAGAATCATCTTTGAAACCGGGGCGCCGGCCTCGTTTCTCATTCTGGAGGTGACTGAAGGGCTGTTGATCGAGAACTGGCAAGACACGATTGCGCGCATGTCCGAGCTGGGCGCCATGGGCCTGCGGTTTTCCATTGACGACTTTGGCACCGGCTACTCCAGCCTGGCGTATTTGAAGAAGCTGCCCCTGTACGAGCTCAAGGTGGACAAGAGCTTTGTGCAGGACACGCCCAGCGATCCCAATGACACCGTCATCGTCGAGGCGGTGGTGTCGATGGCCAAGCACTTGAACCTGCGCGTGGTGGCTGAGGGCGTTGAAACGCAGGCGCAGCGAGACTTTCTGGTTGCCGCTGGATGCGATTGCCTGCAGGGTTATCTGTTGGCGCGCCCAGGGCCCTTGGAGGACTGGCTGCTCAAGCGGGGTGCATAACCGGCGTGACCGGCTAGGCCGTTTGTCGCAATACCAGTTCAGTGGGTAACTCGACCGGCAAGGTGCCTTCGCCTTCCAGTTGCGCGATCAAGGCGCCGACCAGCGCCTCGCCCGCCACGTCAATGGATTGGCGTACGGTGCTCAGCGGCGGCTGGTAGTGCACGGCCAGGGCGATGTCGTCATAACCGATCACGGCCACGTCTTCAGGGACCCGGCGGCCATGACGGCGCAGCGTGCTGATGGCGGTCATGGCCACGAGATCGCTGGACGCAAAAATGGCATCCAGCGGTTCGCCGCTGTCCAGCAACGCATCCAGGTCTTGCTCGATGGCTGCACTGACAAAGGGCACGGGCCGGCACAGCGCGGGCGTGGGGCTCAGCCCGCGCGCCCTATGGGCTTGCACATAACCCTCATAGCGCTGGGCAATTTCAGGCAAGCTGGGGTCGCCGAGAAAGGCAATGTGCTGCGCGCCTTGGTTGAGCAGGTGCTCCACCGCGAGGCGCCCGCCGGCCAAGTTGTCGCTGCCGACGGTGCAATACAGCTGCTGCGGCAGTTTGGCGCCCCACACGACCAGCGGCACCCGTCGCAGCGCCAGCTCATTGAGTTGATCGTGGTGATGCCATTGGCCGATCAGGATGATGCCAAGGGCACGGCCCGTGGTGTAGGGGCGCCCGGCATCGTTCAGGTGCTCTGCGTCCACGCGCGACAGCAGCATGTCGAAGCCGCGCTTGGTGCAGGCATCGGCAATGCTGCCGATCAGCGCCAGAAAGAAGGGGTCTGACAAACTCTGCCGGGTGGCGGTGTCGTAGGGCACGATCACCGCGATGGTGTTGATCTGCTTGAGGCGTAAATTCTGCGCGCCCACATTGACCGAGTAATTCAGCGAAGCCGCCAACTCTGCCACCCGGGCGCGGGTCTTTTCATTGACCAGTGGGCTACCGGCCAGCGCGCGCGACACGGTGGAAACGGCAACGCCCGCAAGGCGCGCAATATCGGCCATTTGGGCGCGCCCTGCTGGGGTGGTGATGCTGGGCTTTTTCTGGGTAGTCACGCAGGAGGCGGCGAACAAGCAGTGGGCTGCGCCGGTCGAGCTTCGTGGGTCAACAGGCGGGTGAGTTTGCCGCCAAGTATATCGACGGCCACCCGGCCTGTTCTTGTCCCCGCCGCTGCTCCGCTCGCTTCAAAGCTCAGCCACGCTCTTGATGCGCTGCGGCGCCGCAACCGGCTGCATCGGAGCTTGGGTCGTGCGCCCGTGAAAGCGATCGAGCAATTCCCGCCATTGCGCCTTGACGGTGCCGACATGGGCCAGCTTGACATGCCCATAACCCCGAATTGACTCAGGCAGGCGCGCCAATTTGAGGGCGGCATCCCACTGGGCGGGCGTTGACTTTATGCTCAGGTGCTGCAGCAACTCATCAATCAACGTCTCGTAGTCGCGGATCAGGCTGCGCTCCAGTCGGCGTTCTGCGCTGTGTCCAAACGGGTCCAGCAGGCTGCCTCGCAGGCCCTTGCCTTTCGCCAGCAGCTTCAGCAGCGTGAAGGTCCAGGCGCCCAGCTCGATTTTCTTCACCCGGCCATCGGCGCCCGGCTTGGCCAGGAGCGGCGGCGCCATGTGAAAGCTCAAGCCTTGCCAGTTTTCAAACTGGGCCCGTAGCTGCGCCTCAAAGCGCCCATCGGTGTAGAGACGCGCTACCTCCCATTCATCCTTGATGGCCAGGAGCTTGGCGTAGTAGCGTGCTACGGCCTTGCTGAGCCGCTCCGCCTTGCCGTCCTCACCCAGGCTGGCTTCCGCCGCACGCACCCGCTCCACGAGCCGAACATAACGCTGTGCATAAGCGGCATTTTGATAGGCTGTGAGGTGCTGGCTGCGGCGGGCGATCAAGCCGTCGGGACCGTCCAGGCGGTCTTGTCCAGGCAGCCAGTGCACGGTCTGGCGGTCTCTTTTGCCCAGGCGGGCCAGCGCCTGCGGCGCGCCAATGGCCAAGCGGCCTAGGGCGAACGCGGTCTTGTTGCCTTCAACGGCCACGCCATTGAGCTCAATGGCCCGCATCAGGGCCGCTTCGCTCAAGGGGATCAGCCCGCGCTGGAAGCACGCGCCCAGCATCACGATATTGCTGGGCATGGTGTCGCCCATCATGTCTTGGGCAATGGCTTGCGCGTCGATGGTGGACAAAAGCTCGGGCCGTCCACCCACCGCATACGCCATTTTTGCCAGCAACTGCGGGCCTTGCAGATTTGCGTCCGGGTTGCGCACAAAGGCGGCGGTGGGCAGCTCGTGGGTATTGGCCAAAATCACCGTACGCCCAGGCTTGACGGTGCCCAGTGCATCGGGCGAGGCGCCCACCACCATGTCGCAGGCCAGCAGGGCGTCTGCCTGCTGGGTGTCGATGCGCACCTGATTGAGCAAGTCCTGGGTGGGCGCCAGCCGGACGAAACTCAGCACCGAGCCGCCTTTCTGGGCGAAGCCCATGAAGTCCAGCACCGAGGCCTGCTTGCCCTCCAGGTGCGCGGCCATGGCGACCAGCGCTCCCACCGTGACCACGCCGGTGCCCCCCACCCCGGTGACCAACAAGTCGAAGGGCCCCGTCCAATCCCAGGCGGCCGGAGCGGGCAGGGCTGCCACTTCGCGGGCCAGGTCTTGCGCCGTGAAGCCCGCGCCCTGGCGTTGCTTGAGCTGCGCCCCGTGCACCGACACAAAACTGGGGCAGAAGCCGTTGACGCAGGAATAGTCTTTGTTGCAGCTGCTTTGCTCGATCTGGCGCTTGCGTCCGAAGTCGGTCTCCACCGGTACGACCGAGAGGCAGTTGCTGGCCTGCCCGCAGTCGCCACAACCTTCACACACCGCTTCGTTGATGAAGACGCGCCGCGGTGGGTCAAGCATCTCCTTCTTCTTACGGCGCCGGCGCTTTTCGGCAGCGCAGGTCTGGTCGTAGATCAGCACGGTCACGCCTTCGATCTCGCGCAACTCGCGTTGCACCGCGTCCAACTCGCTGCGATCATGAAAGCGCGTGCCCGCCGGAAAGAGCTTGTGGTGCCCGGCATATTTGCCAATTTCATCGGACACCACCACCAGGCGTTTGACGCCCTCGGCTTCCACCTGGCGGGCAATCTGTGGCACGCTGGTTTGGCCGTCCACCGGCTGGCCGCCCGTCATCGCCACGGCGTCGTTGTAGAGAATCTTGTAGGTGATATTGGTTTGGGCGGCAATCGCCTGGCGGATCGCCAGATAGCCTGAGTGGTAGTAGGTGCCGTCACCCAGGTTCTGGAAGACATGCTTTTCGGTGGTGAAGCGGCTGTGCGCGGCCCAGTCCACCCCTTCAGCGCCCATCTGAATCAACCCCGAGGTGCCGCGCTCCATCCAGCTCGCCATGAAGTGGCAGCCAATGCCGGCCAACGCGCGCGAGCCCTCGGGCAGGCGGGTGGAGGTGTTGTGCGGGCACCCTGAGCAGAAGTAGGGCTGGCGGCGCACGCCGTCAGCAGCATTGCTGAGCAGGCAAGGCGTTAGAAAATCCACCACCAGATGGCGGCGGTCCAAGGCTGGGTTCAAGCGTGCCAGCCAATCGGCAACGGTGGCCATGATGCGTGAGGGCCGCAACTCACCCACGGCGCTCAGCACAGGCGCGCCAAGCTCGTCCGTCTTGCCGATCACCTGCGGGCGCTGCGCGTCGGGCCAGTGGTAGAGCAGCTCCTTGATCTGGCGCTCAACCACGGGCGCCTTTTCTTCGATCACCAGCATGTCGGTCAGGCCTTGCGCAAACTCGACCATGCGGCTCGATTCCAGCGGAAACACCAGCCCCACCTTGTAGATGCGCACCCCGGCCGCAGCCAGCGCGTTGGGGTCGAGGTCGAGGCGCCGCAACACTTCCATGAAGTCGTAATGGGCTTTGCCCACGGTCACGATGCCGAGCGTGGCGCGCGGGCTCACCACGATGTGTTTGTCGATGCTGTTGAGCTTGGCGAATGCGCGCACCGCGTCCAGCTTGTGCGCCAGGCGTGTCTCCAACTCCAGGGAGGGCAGGTCCACACTGCGGATGTGCAGGTCGGCGGCAGGTCGGTGATCAACGGGCAGCTCGAAGTCCAGGGGCACGCTGTCCAGATCAACTGTCATGCCAGACTCAACCACTTCAGAAATCGCCTTGAAGCCCACCCAGGTGCCCGAGAAGCGGGACAACGCCCAGCCGTAGAGGCCGAACTCCAGATACTCCGCCACATTGCCCGGGTGCACGATGGGCATGCTCCAGGCCTGCAAGGCCAGATCGCTCTGGTGCGGGGTGCTGCTGGAGACGCAGCCGTGGTCATCGCCACAGACCACCAACACGCCACCTAACTTTGATGTCCCATAGACGTTGCCGTGCTTGAGCGCGTCTCCCGAGCGATCCACCCCCGGGCCTTTGCCGTACCACATGGCAAACACGCCGTCCGCCGTGCGCTTGGGGTCGAGCGCCACCCGCTGCACCCCGAGGCAGGCCGTTGCGGCCAGATCCTCATTGATGGCGGGCAAAAAGTTGACCCGGGCCGCATCGAGAAACTTCTTCGCCTTCCACAACTGCTGGTCCACCATGCCCAGGGGGCTGCCGCGGTAGCCGGAGACGAAGCCCGCCGTGTTCAAGCCGGCCCGCTCGTCTTGTGCCTTCTGGGCCAGCAACAGCCGCACCAGGGCCTGCGTGCCGGTGAGAAAGATTGCGCCGTTGCTGGCGCCGAGGTTGTCGGAGAGTTTGTAGTCCCGCAATGCGGGAGCGGACCCGGTGGGCTGGGCGCTGGCAGTCATGCTTGTCTCCGGAAATTTTTATATGTAGCCGGATATTTTTGTGCAGATGACGCGTACTTTCTTGCTCTGTTTACTTGTGAATTGCTAAGGAATGAGAGAATTCATCTCAAAGGGTGGCCTTATGGAAAATGAACGTTTCGATCGGGCGACGCGCCAGATTCTTGAAGCCTTGCAGGCCGACAGCCGGCAGAGCACGCAGGCCCTTGCCGATAAGGTGGGCTTGTCCGCCACGCCTGTGTGGCGTCGCATCAAAGAGCTGGAAGACAGCGGCGTAATCCGCCGGCATGTCGCGTTAGTTGACCGGGAGAAGCTGGGCTTGAGCATCTGCGTTCTCGCCAACGTCAGCCTCTTGCGTCACACCGAAGGGGCGGTGGAGCAATTCGAGCGCCTGGTGCTGGCCAGCCCCGAAATCATCGAATGCCACGGCATCACGGGTGAAGCCGACTACGTCATCAAAGTGGTGGTGCCCGACATGAAGGCCTACGACCAATTTCTGCAAAGCCAGATTTTCAGGGTGCCCGGCGTGTCCAGCGTGCGCAGCAATGTGGTGCTGCGCGAAGTGAAGTACGAGACGGCGTTGCCGGTGCGCTGAGCGGCCGCGCCGATGTATTTGAAAGCTGAGGCGCAGAGCCACCGCCGGCTGCGATGGTTGAAGCCAAGCGGCTCTCAGCAATGAGCTCACGCCTTCTTCAAAAACTCCGACTTGAGCATGAAGCTCTGGCCGTCGATCTTGCAATCCACATCGTGGTCGCCGGCGACCAGGCGGATGGTTTTGATCTTGGTGCCTTTTTTCAACGTGATGCTGGAGCCTTTGACCTTGAGGTCTTTGATCAGAATGGCAGCGTCGCCGTCGCTCAGAACCTGGCCGTTGGCGTCTTTGAATACCTTGGCGGCCTCGCTGCTTTCGTCGCTGGACTCCGTGGCCACGGCCGGCCACTCGTGGCCGCAGTCGGGGCAGATGAACTGGTCGCCGTCTTGGTAGGTGTTTTCAAGGGTGCATTGGGGGCAAGCGGGCGGTGTATGCATGGTCAAGACTCCGGTAGGGGCCGTCAATGTAACGCAGCATCCAATAGGTCGGTGATCGGCCCATGGCTTTCAGCTGCGAGGCTGTGGTGCAGCCATACTTCAGGCTTCATTGGATCGGAGGCGAGCACATGAAACAGATGATTTGTCGGGCGATGGCTGCGGCAGCGGCAGTGGTGGGCTTGAGCGTGTTGGCCAGCCCTGCGTTTTCGGCCGAAGACGCGGCCTTGCGGGCGGCGATTGCAGGCGCGCAGCGCAGCCCGGCCTTTGTAGCGCGGGATGGCTGGCGCCACCCGTATGAGACGCTGACGTTTTTCGGCTTGCATGCCGACCAGGTGGTGGTCGAGTTGTCTCCGGGGGGCGGCTGGTACACGGAAATTTTGGCGCCGTATCTGCGTGAGCATGGCCGCCTGGTGCTGGCGGGTGATGATCCCGCGTCTTCGCAGGCCTACTACCAGCGCAGCGCGGCGCGCCTGACGGCCAAGCTGGCGGCTACGCCGGCCGTTTATGACCGCGTGCAGCTTACGGTGTTTGATCCTGCCGCTGGCAAGTTGAGTTATGCCGCGGCAGGGTCGGCCGATTTGGTGCTGACATTCCGCAATGTGCACAACTGGGTGGCGCAGGGGGAGGCGGTTACGCAGGCCGCGTTCAAGAGTGCGTTCGAGGTGCTTAAGCCTGGTGGCGTGCTGGGCGTGGTGGAGCATCGCCTGCCCCCGAATATGCCGCAGGGCGATAAAGCCGAATCGGGCTATTTGCATCAAGCTTATGTGATCCGCATGGCGGAGGGGGTGGGTTTCAAATGGGTGGGCAGTTCAGAAATCAATGCCAACCCCCGCGACAACGCGAACCACGAGGGCGGTGTTTGGGCGCTGCCACCGATCTTGGCCCATAAAGACGCTGACAGGGCGAGTTATGAGGCTATCGGGGAGAGCGATCGCATGACGCTCAAATTCATCAAGCCCTGAGGTCGGTAACAGCTGCACAAGAAGGCGGTTTGCCCATGAAGATTGCGTTTGTTGGCGCTGGGCGCCTGGGCCAAACCCTGGCGCGGGCCTGGGCCGGGCAGGGGGAGGCGGTGGTAGCAGTCGCTTCTCGCGCACCGGCATCGGCGCAGCGCCTAGCGGCCAGCTTGCCCGGCTGCGTCGCCTTGCCTGCGGCGGAAGCAGTGGCGCTGGCCGAGCTGATTTTTCTGACGGTGTCTGACGATGCGTTGGCCCCGGTGGCCGCCGCGCTGCCCTGGCGCGCGGGGCAGGCGGTGGTGCATTGCAGCGGTGCCACTGATTTGCGGGTCTTGGCGCCCGCCATTGCTGCTGGCGCGCAGATTGGCGGCTTTCATCCGCTGCAGATATTTTCTGATCCGGCCCAAGCGCATTTGCTGCTGGCCGGCAGTGCCGTGGCCGTTGAGGCTGAGGCGCCCTTGCTGCAGACCTTGGAGCGTTTGGCCCTGGCCTTGCAGATGAAACCCTTCACGCTGCCGCCGGGTGCGCGCGCCGCCTACCATGCGGCGGCCGGGTTTGCGGCCAGCTTCTTGCTGTCGCTGCTGGATGAGGCGGTGCAGATTTGGGCACAGCTGGGTTTGCCCGCCGAGCAGGCCTTGCCCGCTTTGCTGCCGCTGGCGCAGGGCACGTTGCAGGCGGCGCAGGCGCGAGGGTTGGCGGGGGCCTTGTCGGGCCCCATTTCGCGCGGGGACACCGGGGTGCTGACGGCGCACCTGCAGGCCATGGCGCAACTGGGGCCTGAGCACCTGAGCTTTTATCGGCTCTTGGCCCAGCGGCAATTGCACTTGGCCGCCGACAGCGGGCGGTTGGACGCTGCGCAGCTGCAGCGGTTGGGCGAAGTGGTGGGAGCAGGGGCTTAACGCTGGTTTGCAGCCTCAATGCTCACGGGTGTTTTGGCGCCCAGATCCAGTCCGTGTCGGTCTGTTGGATTTTGGCGTTACCTCGGATTTGTGCGGCAATCCCTCGCCCCTAGAATGAGGAATGCCCTTAGATATCCCAACCCTTTATGCGGTGATGTTGCTCCTGGCCGTGCTGATGGCACTGTGGGTGTGCTTCATGGCCTGGGGGCAGGACAGCAGCAACCCCTTGTGGGCCTGGGCGCAGGGATTGGGCACCTTTGACGTCGCCCTGCTGATGTACGGTCTGACCGGCGTGTTGCCGGGCCCTGTGATCTCCGTCGTGAACGTGGTGGCGGGTGCCGGCACCTTCGCTTTGATGCTGTTGGCCGTGCGGCGCTTTTATGGTTTGTCAGGGCCCGGCCTTTGGGTTTGGGCGCCCTTGCTGGTGAATCCGGCGTCGGCGTTGATGTTTTCGGAGCATGTGTATCTACGCTCGCTGAGCATCAATCTGATGTATGTCCTGCAGATCACTTTGATCTTGCGGGTCTTGCTCGACCCCAAGCTCGAGCACAGCGGGCGGGGGCGTTACATGCTGCTGTTTGGCTTCTGCGCGCAGCAACTGGTATTGATTGTGCGGGTCTGCATGGTGCTTGCGGGGGCCACACCGGCGTTTTCGGGGGCACTCAGCAATGGATTTGTGGCCTTGTTGTTTGTGGCCACGCTGGTGACCGTGCTGGGCAATACGCTGGGCTTTGCGTACATGATCATGGAGCGGTCGGAGCGGCGCAATTTCGAGTTGGCCATGAAGGACATGCTGACTGGCTTGTCCAACCGCCGAGCCATTACGGATGTGCTGCTTACCGCCGTGGCGCGGGCGCAGCGCCAGGGCCAGTTGCTGAGCGTGTTGATGTTGGACATTGACCACTTCAAGAAAATCAACGACAGCTATGGCCACCAGGCTGGCGATAAGGTTTTGCAAGGCGTGGCGCAAATCCTGCAATCGCGCTTGCGGGCCCAAGACCAGATCGGGCGCTTTGGTGGGGAAGAGTTTCTGGTCGTGTTGCCGGACACGGGCATTGAAGGCGCGTTGACCCTGGCCGAGGCCCTGCGCGCCGCTGTGGAGTCCACGCCCACGCAGTGGGGAGTGCACCGCATTTCGGCCACGATCAGCATCGGGGTGCGAGGCGGCATGGTCACGGGTGCCGATACGGCGGACGGCTTGGTCGGCGCGGCCGATGCGGCCATGTACCGTGCCAAGCAAACCGGCCGCAACCGGATTGAATACTGACGCCAGCGCGTCCTGAATCTGCCCCCCCCCACCATGTTCACCGTCTACGGCATCAACGGACGCATTTACAGCGGCTCCTTGGACGGCTTGAGGGGGCTGGCGCCGGTGCAGGCGGTGGCACGCCTGCGGGCTGTCGCACCCGTGCGGCCCCGCAGCGCTGATACACCGATTGAAATCGAACCCGGCGTACTGCGGGCAGAGCCCAATCCCGACGCTGCGTTGATGGCCTTGGGCACCCCCGACCCCTTGCCGCGCGACGCGTTGGCCGCCTATGCCAAGGCGCAGGCGCGGGTGCCGGCCGATGGGCCGCGCAATCCCTTGCGCCTGGTCGAGGAGTTGATGAGCCGTACCGTGGTCACCGTGCCGCAAACGGCGCTGCTGTCTGAAGGGCTGCGCCTGCTCACGCAGGCCCGCGTCGGGCAGGCGCCGGTGGTCAACGCAGCCGGCCATCTGGTTGGGCTGCTGCTGCGCGGCGATGTGCTGCCAACGCCGCCAGCGCTGGAAGACCCCGCCGCATGGACCGCCTGGTTGCAGCGCCCGGTGGCGGAGATGATGTGGACCCCCGTCCCGAGCGCGCACCCCGACACCCCTTTGCGTGAGGTGGCGCAAGTGCTGCTTGAATTCCGCCTGCCCGGGCTGCCGGTGCTGGACGACGCCAGCAATTTGATCGGCTTTCTCTCGCGCAGCGACATCTTGCGCGCCTTGACCCGCGAGCCACCCGTTGAACTTTGGGGTTAGCAAGTCGAACCCAGGCGTGCGTTATTTCTTGTCGTGGCCTGGAGGCTCACTGCCAGCTCAGGGGGTTGATGCGGTAGTAACGGCTGAGTTGCTCGTACAGCGCGGGGTGCTGCGCGGCCAGGTCGGTGGGGCATTCAAAAAACAGTTCGCTGCAGACGGCAAAAAATTCCGCCGGATCGGTGGCGGCGTAGGCGTCGATCAAGCCGGTTTCTCCCCGGGCCAGGCGTCGGCGCAAGGCGTCAAATTCAGACTGCATGATGCGTGCCCAGCGCCGGTGCGCGGGCGTTGAATTCAGGGGCGGCGCGCCATTGGCAAAGCCTTTCACCTGATCGAGTTGGTGGGCGAATTCGTGGATCACCACGTTCTGTCCATCAGTCGGGTCGGCCGCACCTTGCAGCACGTCTTGCCAGGAGAGCAGGATCTGCCCCTGCGCCCAGCTTTCACCGGCCAACACGCGGCGTTGGTCCATTTGCACGCCTGCGGCGCCAGTTTGCGCGCGTTCCACCACAAAGGCGCCGGGGTACAGCAGGATTTGCTTGAGCTGCGGGTAATACCCCCGCCGCAAGCCCAGCAAGGGCATGCAAGCCTGTGCGGCAATGGTCACACGCATGTCATCGCTCACCACCAAGCCCTTGCAGCCAATGATGGGCTTTTCTGCCAGAAACACTTGCATGTCTTGCTTCAGTCGCAGTTGCAGATTGGCAGGCAAACGCTGCACCGCTGGCACGCGCCGCCGCAAGATGCGTCGCCACGCGGCTGGAAAGGGCTGCTCACGCAGTTTGCGGCGCCGGTGCGCACGCACAAACGGCGCCGCTGCCAGCCAAGCCATCAGACCGAGGCTCAAGCTGATGACAAGGGCAAGAGTCAGGCCGGCGGCGTCAATCATTTTTTGCAATTGAGTCCGACCGGCCGAAATACAAGAGCGCCATGCCCTCGGGGCGGCCATTTTGATCGGGGGGCGCCGTCGATTTTCACTTCGGCTAAGCTGGCGCGATGCCCAGCACGCCCACCCCATCGGCTCACGCCCACGCCCCCCCGCCTTTGCAGGCTTGGCAGGCTTGGCAGGTCATTTTGGGCGGCGTTTGCTCCCTGGTGCTGACCTTGGGGCTGGCACGCTTTGCGTTCACGCCGCTGCTGCCCTTGATGCATGAACAAGCGGGCTTGTCCGACGCGGCGGGGGGCGCCCTGGCGGCCATCAATTACGCGGGCTATATGAGCGGTGCCTTGCTAGCCTCGTGGCTGGAGTCGGCGCGGCTGCGCCACGGGCTCTACAGCGTGGGATTGATTTTGAGCCTGCTGGTGACGGTGCTGATGGGCCTGAGCGATAACTTCTGGGTCTGGGCGCTGTCGCGTTACTTCGGCGGGCTGTGTGGCGCGGCGGGCATGTTGTTGGGCTCGGGTCTGGTGCTGAATTGGCTGATGCGCGCGGGGCACCGGCCCGAGTTGGGCCTGCACTTCACCGGCATCGGCCTGGGCATTGTGGTGTCGGCGCTGGGGGCCTTGCTGATGGGGGGGCAAGGGCTGCATCTGAGTTGGGCACAGCAGTGGATTGGTTTTGCGTTAATCGGACTGGTGTTTCTCGCTTTGGCGTGGCGTTGGCGCCCTCCGGTGCCCTCGGTGTTGCTGGCTGCCACGAACGCAAACGTCAGTGCGAACGCAACGGCCCAGCATGCCCTGGCGGTGAAGCCGGCGCGCACCTGGACGGTTTTGATGACGGCGGTGTACTTCTGCGCGGGTTGGGGCTTTGTGATCAGCGCCACTTTCACCGTGACCATCGTGGAGCGGCAACCCTTGCTGGCCGGGCAAGGGCCCTGGGCCTGGTTGCTGGTCGGGCTGGCGGCGACGCCGGCAGTGTTTTTGTGGGACCGCGTGGCCCGCCGGGTGGGCGAGTTGCAGGCCTTGCTGATGGCGTTTGTTTTGCAATGCGTGTCGGTGCTGGTGCCGGCGTTGTCCGACACCTTGGCGGCGGCCTTGACCGGGGCGCTCTTGTACGGTGCCACCTTCATCGGCATTGTCAGCATGACGCTGGCGCTGGTGGGGCGCCGCTCGCCCGCCAATCCGGGCAAGGCGATGGCGCGCCTGACACTCAGCTATGGCGTGGCACAGGTGTGCGCGCCCGCCCTCAGCGGGGCCATGGCGCAGGCCAGCGGCAGTTACCGTGCGGCCTTGTTGTTGACAGCACTGGTGCTGGCGCTGGGCATGGTGGGCTTGCTGGCGTTGATTCGTTGGGAGGCGAGGCGCATACCCCATGGCTGAATTCATGCTCGGTGTCGACATCGGCACCACCAGTACCAAGGCGGTGTTGTTCACGCCGCAAGGTCGGGTCGTGGCGCACCACAGTGTCGGGTATCCCTTGCTGCGGCCCACGCCGGATGCGGCCGAGCAAGACCCCGCGCAGATTTTTCAGGCGGTGGTGGGCGCGATCCGCGTTTGCCTGGCTGCCCAAGCCGGCGCAGGGCAGCGTTTGCTGGGTGTGGCGTTCAGCGCGGCCATGCACAGCGTGATTGCGATGGGGCCAGACAACACGCCCCTGACCGGCAGCATCACCTGGGCTGACAACCGCGCGGCAGGCTGGGCTGAGCGCATTCAGCGCGACTGGGGCGGGCTGGCCATTTACCGCCGCACCGGCACGCCCACGCATCCGATGTCGCCGCTCGCCAAGATGGTGTGGCTGCGACATGAGCAGCCCGCGCTCTTCACCCAAACGGCACGTTTCATCGGTATCAAAGAGTACGTGTTCTTCAGGCTTTTTGGCCGCTACTGGGTGGACCACTCCATCGCCTCGGCGACGGGGCTGTTCAATCTCTTCCAGCTCGACTGGGACGATGAAGCGCTGGCGCTGGCCGGCGTGCGGCGCGACCAGTTGTCGGAGTTGGTGCCCACCACGCACATCGTGCAAGGCCTGGCAGGCGACATAGCGCAGCAATTGGGGCTGCGGGCGGATACGCCTTTTGTCATCGGCGCCAACGACGGCGTGCTTTCCAACTTGGGGGTGGATGCGATTGCACCGGGAGACGTGGCAGTGACCATTGGCACCAGCGGCGCGATGCGCACCGTCATTCACGAGCCGCGCACCGACCCCGGCGGGCGCACCTTCTGCTACGCCCTCACCGAGCAGCACTGGGCGGTGGGCGGCCCGGTGAACAACGGCGGCGTGGTTTTCAGATGGGTGCGCGATGAACTCGCGGGCGCTGAATCAGCGCAGGCGCGGGTGCAAAATCTCGACCCTTATGACGAACTCACCCGCATGGCGGCGCAAGTGCCGCCTGGAGCTGAGGGTTTGCTGTTCCACCCCTATCTGGCGGGCGAGCGTGCGCCGCTCTGGAACGCGGATCTGCGTGCCTCCTTCTTCGGCCTGGGTTTGCGCCACCGCAAGGCGCACATGATTCGCGCCGCGCTGGAGGGCGTGATCTTCAATCTGCATGGCATCTTGCCCACCCTGGAAACCTTGGTGGGAACCGACACCCGGATCAAAGCCACCGGTGGCTTTGCGCGCTCACCCCTGTGGCGGCAGATGATGGCCGATGTGTTCAACCGCGAGGTGGTGGTGCCCGAAAGCTTTGAGAGCTCTTGCCTGGGCGCGGCGGTGCTGGGACTGTATGCGCTGGGCCGCATCAAGTCGCTGAATGTGGTCAGCGAGATGGTGGGCGCCACGCACCGCCACAGCCCCATTGCGGCGCATGTTGAAATTTACCAACGGCTGCTGCCGATTTTTCATGCCATCCCGGTGCAACTGGCGCAGCAGTACGCGGCGTTGGCGCGCTTTCAGCGTGACAGCGGGGGGCCGGCGGTTTGAGCGGGTGCCCGCGTGGCGGGCTATTTTTCAATGCCTGCGAGTTGCTGGCGCACCGAGGCGTTGATGATGCGCAGCTCGGCCAACGTGACGTCGATGTGGGCGCGCTTTTCTTCCAGCACCGCAATTTCATTGCTGGTGCGATCCAGTAGAAATTGCAGCTGCTTGGCACGTCCTTCGCCGTGGTCACCGTAAAGGTCGAGAAACTGCTTGATCTCGGCCAGTGAGCTGCCCAGCCGCTTGGCCCGCAAAATCAGTGTCAGGCGAACCCGGTCGCGCTGCGTGTAGACACGCGTGCCGTTGACGCGCCGAGGCATCAACAGGCCTTTGTCTTCGTAGAAACGAATGGCGCGAGGCGATAAGTCAAAGTCACGGCACAACTCGGTGATGCCGAACAGCGCCTCCGAGGGCGCGCCGCCGCTCAGGTCTTCGACATTGCGAGCGGCAGTCTGGTGCTGGCGTTTGGTTTGAACTGCGGACATCAATGAACAGGCTCCGGCCTTAGATCGTCAACAGGTGTTCAGACCACGCGCTGCAACTTCATGGCCACGCTCATGTCGCCGCTGACTTTGAACTTGCCCATCATGAAGCCGTTCATCGGGTTGAGCTCACCCTTGAGCAGGGCGGCCAGGTTTTCTTTGCTGATGGCCACAGTGCAGTCGGCCTCGCGGTCTTCATTGCTGATGGTGTTGGGCACGCTCTTGCCGTCGATGACGGCCACCCCGTCGGCGCCGCAGTCAAACTTGAGCACGGCACCCAGGCCGCAGTCTTCGGAGAGCTTGGCGCGCAGGGCTTCGGTGATGGCGGGCATGTCCATGGTGGGTCCTTGATTAAAGAGTGAGGCGTTGAAGGGGCAGGGAAGCATTGACTCAGTAACGGCTAATTCAAGCGCATTGCATTCACTCAGCTTCGCGTTGGCTGAATCCGCCATGTCGCCAGCTTACCCAATCGGCATCACGCTGAGTTCATGGTATTCACCAATATGAAATGGGGGTGACGTTAACGGAAGCTATGCACCTCAAGAGACATCTGGAGACAGCATGAGTGATGTACAAGAACCGGCGCAAGATGACAAGCCGGGTTATCGCAGTGTTTTTCGACCGGGTCTGTTTGCCGGGCAACTGATCTGGGTGACGGGCGGGGGCTCGGGCATTGGGCGTTGCGTGGCGCATGAGCTGGCGGCGCTGGGGGCGCAGGTGCTGATCTCTGGCCGCAAGGCTGAAAAACTGCAGGCCGTGGCGGCCGAGATCGCGCAGGACGGGGGGCGCTGCGATTGGCGTGCCTTCGACATCCGCGATGAAGACGCAGTGAAAGCCCAGGTGGCCGAGGTGGTGGCCCGTTATGGCCCCATTCATGGTCTGGTCAACAACGCCGGCGGGCAGTTCCCTGCGCCCGCTATGGCCATCAGCAAACGTGGCTTCGAGGCGGTGGTGGCCAACAACCTCACCGGCGGCTTTTTGATGATGCGCGAAGTCTTCACGCAGAGCATGCAGGCCACGGGCGGCGCCGTTGTGAACATGACGGCGGACTTTCGCAACGGCATGCCGGGCATGGCGCACAGTGGCGCGGCCCGCGCCGGCATGAGCAACCTCACCATGAGCACCAGCTATGAATGGGCCCACGCCGGTGTGCGAGTCAATGCCGTTGCACCCGGTTGGGTTGCCTCCAGCGGTATGGACAGTTATGGCGACGCCATCAAGGATGCCATCCGCAACTTGAAGCACCACGTTCCCTTGCGCCGTTTGGCGACCGAGGCTGAAATCAGCGCGGCCATCGTCTTCTTGCTTTCGCCCGCCGCGGCCTTCATCACCGGCGTGACCTTGCAGATTGACGGCGGGGCCTCGCTGGGCAACCCCATGTTTCCGTCCATCGACCATGCCGGCACGCAGCGCTTTGAAGGTTTTCATCGCGCGGTTGATCCCAAGGTGCTGGCATGAGCCGGCTGGTGTCCCGGCTCAATTCTCGCTCGGCCGCTTTTCAGGCGAATGTCGAGCGCATGACGCAGCGCTTGAACGAGGTGCGTGCACTGGAGGCACAGGTGGTGGCCGAGTCCGCCAGCAAGCGCGCGAAGTTCGAGGCCAAGGGCCAGATCCTGCCGCGTGAGCGGGTGGCGCGCTTGTTGGACCGCAATGCCGGCTTTTTGGAGTTGTCCAGCCTGGCCGGCCTGGGCATGCACGATGACGACGGCAAGAAGAGTGTGCTGGGCGGCGGTTCGGTCGTTGGCATCGGCACCGTGGCGGGCAAGCGGGTGATGATCTCCGCCAGCGACAGCGCCATTAAAGGCGGCACCGTCGCGCCCATGGGGTTGAAGAAGGCCCTGCGTGCGCAGGAAATCGCCCGTGAGATGAAGCTGCCGCTGATCTATCTGGTGGAAAGCGGTGGCGCCAACCTGATGTACCAGAGCGAGATGTTTGTGGAAGGCGGGCGCAGCTTCGCCAACCAGGCGCGGCTCTCGGCCCAGGGCCTGCCGCAGATTGCGGTGGTGCATGGGTCTTCCACCGCCGGTGGCGCCTATCTGCCGGGCTTGTCGGACTATGTGGTGCTGGTCAAAGACCGCTCCAGCATCTATCTGGCTGGCCCGCCGCTGGTCAAGGCCGCTATTGGCGAAGACGCCAGCGACGAAGAGTTGGGTGGCGCCGATTTGCATGCCCGCGTGACCGGCCTGGGCGAGTATCTGGCCGATGACGATGCCCACGCGATTGCCTTGGCCCGCGAGCTGATGGGCCAATTGCCTTGGGACCTCGCACCGCCACCGCCTGCATTTGAGCCACCCCTGTTCGACACCGAAGAATTGATGGGTGTGGTGCCGCAAGATGAGCGTGAGCCCTATGACGTGCGCGAGCTGATTGCGCGCCTCGTTGATGGCTCCGACTTTCTTGAATTCAAGGCCGTGTACGCGCCAGACACCGTCTGCGGCCACGCCCGCATCGAGGGCCATGCGGTGGGCCTGATCGGCAACAACGGGCCGATCCAACCGCAGGGCTCCACCAAGGCGGCGCAATTCATTCAGCTGTGCGAGCAGAGCGGCACGCCCCTGGTGTTTTTGCAGAACACCACCGGCTATATGGTGGGCAAGGCGGCGGAGCAGGGCGGCGCCATCAAGCATGGCGCCAAGATGATTCAGGCGGTGGCCAATGCCAGCGTGCCCAAGTTCACACTCGTGCTGGGTGGCTCGTTCGGCGCGGGCAACTACGGCATGTGCGGCCGTGGGTTTGATCCACGCTTCATCTTTTCCTGGCCCACCGCCCGCACCGCCGTGATGGGCGGCGCACAAGCTGCCAAGGTGATGGACATCCTCAACCGAAGCAAGCTCGAGCGCCTGGGCGCCCCGGTCAACGACGAAGCCTTGGTCGCCATGAGTGACCAGTTACGTCAGCGCATTGACCGCGAATCGCACGTGCTGTTCGGCACCGCCCGCCTATGGGATGACGGCATCATCGACCCCCGCGACTCCCGCCGCGTACTTGGCCTGGCCCTGAGCCTGGCTGCAGAGGCCGCCCGGCGCGCCTTGCGCAGCAATACGTTTGGCGTGGCGCGTTTGTAGGCCTCGCACTTGTCGACAACAACACCGGAGACTATTCATCATGATCCTCACAGCAGAACATCGCGCGCTCTACGACACGGTTGCCAAGTTTGTTGAAAAAGAGCTCAACCCTCATGTGCCCGCCTGGGAAAAGGCGGAGCAGTTTCCGGCGCATGAGGTGTTCAAAAAGTTGGGTAACTTGGGTTTGATGGGGCTTAAATACCCTGAAGAATTCGGTGGTGCCGGCTTGGACTTCAGCTACTCGATGGTGATGGCGGAAGCGCTGGGGGAGTGCTACTGCGCGGGCGTGCCGATGGCCATTGGCGTGCAGACCGATATGTGCACACCAGCCCTGGCGCGCTTTGGCAGCGATGAGTTGCGGCGCGACTACTTGGCGCCGTCGATTGCGGGCGATTTGGTGGGCTGCATCGGCGTGAGCGAGCCGGGTGGCGGCTCTGACGTGGCTGCCGTCAAGACCCGTGCCGTTCGTGAGGGCGACGACTACGTGATCAACGGCACCAAGATGTGGATCACCAACGGCATGCAGGCCGACTGGTGCTGCCTGCTGGCCAACACCAGTGACGGCCCGGCGCACAAGAACAAGAGCTTGATCGTCGTGCCCATGGACGCGCCGGGCATCAGCCGCCAGAAGATCCACAAGATCGGCATGGACGCCTCGGACACCGCCCAGCTGTTTTTCGACAATGTGCGTGTGCCCCGCCGCAACCTGATCGGGCAGGAGGGCATGGGCTTCATGTTCCAGATGATGCAGTTCCAGGAAGAACGCCTTTGGGGCGCGGCTTCTTCGCTGCGCAATATGGACCGCCTGATCGACCTGACCATCGACTACACGCGCCAGCGCCAGGCGTTTGGCAAGTCGATTCTTGACAACCAAGTGGTGCACTTCCGCCTGGCCGAGTTGCGCACGGAGGTGGAGGCTTTGCGCGCTTTGACCTACTCAGCGGTGGAGCAATACGTGGCGGGCAAAGAGGTGCTGAAGCTGGCCTCCATGGCCAAGCTCAAGTGCGGGCGCCTGATCCGCGAGGTGGCGGATTCTTGCCTGCAATATTGGGGCGGCATGGGCTTTACTTGGGACAACCCGATCAGCCAAGCCTTCCGCGACGGCCGCCTGGTGTCCATTGGCGGCGGCGCGGACGAGGTGATGCTGGGCATCATCTGCAAGCTGGAGGGCACCTTGCCCAAGGGGGCCCATTGAACACGCCGGGAAGTCCCGACCTGTTGGTGAGCCGCCGTGGTCCGGTGTTGCAACTCACCCTGAATCGGTCGGCCACACGCAATGCCCTGACGCAAGCCATGGTGGCTGCGCTGCGGGCGCAACTGGCGGCCCTGCAGTCTGCGCCGGGCGAGGTGCGTGTGCTGGTGCTGCGGGGGGCGGGCGGAAACTTTTGTGCAGGCGCCGATTTGGCGGACATGGCGCAAGTGCGCCAGCGCGTGGTCACCGAGGGCGCGGCGGCATTGCAAGCCGCCAACGCTGCCTTCGGTCACTTATGCGCTGAGGTGGCGAGTTTGGACATTGCCACCGTGGCCGTGCTGGAGGGCACAGTCATGGGCGGTGGCCTGGGGCTAGCCTGCGTGGTGGATGTGGCGTTGGCCGCCGACACCGTGGACTTTCGCTTGCCTGAAACGGCGCTGGGGCTGTTGCCGGCGCAGATTGCGCCTTTCCTGATTGAGCGATTGGGGACCTCTCAGGCCCGCCGTCTGGCGGTGACGGGGGCGCGGGTGAAGGGGGCGCAGGCACTGGCAATGGGCCTGGTGCACGAGCTTCATCCTGCCGCACAACTGGACGAAGCGCTGACGCGCGTCTTGAATGACACCCTGCAATGCGCACCGCAGGCTTTGGCCGTTACGAAGCGCTTGATGCGCCAGGTTCAGCGGCAGGGCGTCACGCCCCAGTTGCTGGACGAAGCGGCCGGGCTGTTCGCCCAGGCCGCCCTGGGTGAAGAAGGTTTGGAAGGCACTGCTGCCTTCATGGCGCGGCGCCCGCCGCAATGGGGGGTGACGGTATGAGCGCCGGGAAGTTGAGCAAAGTTCTGGTGGCCAATCGCGGCGAGATTGCCTGCCGCATCATGCGCAGCGCGAAGGCCATGGGCTTGCGTACCGTGGCGGTCTACAGCGAGGTGGAGGCTGATGCCCCGCACGTGGCCTTGGCTGACGAGGCGCTGTGCATCGGTGCGGCACCCGCCAGCGCCTCTTACCTGAACATCGAGGCGCTGCTGCAGGCGGCCCGCCAGAGCGGCGCCGACGCCATTCATCCGGGCTACGGCTTCCTGTCTGAGCGGGCCGACTTTGCCGCCGCCTGTGTGGCGGCCGGCCTGGTATTCATCGGGCCCAGCGCGGCCAGTATCGAGGCCATGGGCAATAAGGCGGCCGCCAAACGCCGCATGCTGGAGGCCGGCGTGCCTTGCGTGCCCGGCTATCTCGGTGCTGTGCAGGACGAGGCGCATCTGATCAGCGAGGCGCTGACGCTGGGCTTTCCCCTGCTGGTCAAGGCGGTGGCGGGTGGTGGCGGGCGCGGTATGCGCACGGTGCATCGTGCCGAGGAGTTGCCCGGTGCCTTGAGCAGTGCCCGGCGCGAAGCCGAAAGCGCCTTTGGTGATGGCACGCTGATGTTGGAGCGCCTGATCGAAGCTGGGCGCCATATCGAGATCCAGGTGTTTGCCGACCACCACGGTTACACGATTCATCTCGGCGAGCGCGACTGCAGCACACAGCGCCGCCGCCAGAAAGTGATCGAGGAAGCGCCCTCGCCGGTGCTGAGCGAGGCGCAACGCCAGGCCATGGGGGTCGACGCGGTGGCTGCCGCTCGGGCAGTCGGTTATGTGGGCGCCGGGACGGTGGAGTTCATGCTGGACGCCCAAGGCCGGCACTATTTTTTGGAGATGAACACCCGCCTGCAGGTGGAGCATCCAGTCACCGAAATGATCACGGGGCTGGACCTGGTGGAATGGCAATTGCGCGTGGCCGCCGGGGAGCCGCTGCCGCTGCGCCAGGAGCAGGTGCAGTTCAAGGGCCATGCCATCGAGGTTCGTCTGTACGCCGAGGACCCCTACGACGGCTTTGCGCCGCAGACCGGTACCGTCAGTTGGTGGCGCCCCGCCTGCGCGGCCGCAGGCCTGCGCGTGGACAGCGGCATCTTCGAGGGCGGCCGGGTGCAGCCTTTCTACGACCCCATGCAGGCCAAGCTGATTGCCCACGGGTGCGACCGGGCGGATGCCATCCGGCAACTGGCCAGCGCGCTGGCGGACAGCCCATTGCTGGGCTTGCCCAATAACGGCCGATTTCTGCGGGATCTGTTGTTGCATCCCGATTTTGAAGCGGCGCGGCTCAACACCGCCTCGCTGGACGATTGGGTGGGTCAGCAGGCGGTCATTCTTCAGCGCCCGGCACCGCAGCAGCAAGACTGGCTGGTGGCCGCCGGAGCCTTGATTCTGGCGGACGGGCCCGTGGGGCCGCGACCCGCAGGTGTTGCGAGTTATGCGCTGACGCTGCAGTGCCGAGATGTGCGCCAACACTTTCGCGTGAGTGCACTGGGGCGGCACGTGACGCTGGAGCTGGGCGGCGTGACCCATCAGTTCGAGCAGGTTGGCGAGGACGCGTTGGGCCGCCTCAGACTGCGCCTGAACGGCCACCTGCATTGCTGCATCGTGGCGAGGCAAGCGGGGGGCATCGAGCTCAGCCGGGACGGGGCCGCCTGGCTGTTCACCGAGCCCTCGCCTTACCCTGAACCGGCCGACAGCCGTGACCCGGCGCGTGCCCTGGCGCCTGTGGCCGGGGTGGTGGCGCAAATCCTGGTGCGCGTGGGTGACACCGTGCAAGAGGGGCAGCCGCTGCTCAGCGTCGAGGCCATGAAGATGGAGATGTGGCTCACGGCGGGCTGCACGGGCCGCGTCAAGGCCATTCACGCCGCAAGCAAAGACTCAGTGGCGGCGGGCGCCGTGCTGGTTGAACTGGATGCATCCAATATGGAGACTGAAACACCATGATTGCCCCCACACACAAAGACAAAGCGATCTTGACCTGCGCCTTGACGGGCGTCCTGACCAATCCCAAGCAACATCCGGTGCCGGTCACACCCGAGCAGATGGCGGCACAGGCGCGCGAGGCCTTCAACGCCGGTGCGTCGGTCATGCATGTGCATTTGCGCATGCAGCAAGAAGGGTTGGGCCATCTGCCGAGCTGGGACCCGGATGTTGCCGAGGCCATCATCGGCGCCATTCGCGCCGCCTGCCCGGGTGTCATCATCAACCTCACCACCGGTGTGATCGGGCCAGACATCGAGGGCCCGCTCGCCTGCATCCGCCGTGTGCGCCCGGAGGTGGCGGCCTGCAACGCGGGCAGCCTGAACTACCTCAAGCTCAAGGACGACGGCAGCTGGGCCTGGCCGCCCATGGTTTTTGACAACCCGGTTGCCAAAGTGCAGGCGTTTTTGGCGGTGATGGAGGAGTGCGGGGTGCACCCCGAATTCGAGTGCTTTGATGTGGGCATCGTCCGCTCGGTGGGCATGTACGTGAAGAGCGGTCTGTTCAAGCCCAGCATGGGGCGCCCTGAGTACAACCTGGTGATGGGCGTGGCCTCGGGCATGCCTGTGGATGCGGAGTTATTGGCCTTGCTGCCGCGCTATATGGTCGACGGCGCCTTGTGGCAGAGCACCTTGATCGGGCGCGCCGAGATCTGGCCCGTCCACCAGCGAACGGCGGAACTGGGCGGTATGTTGCGCACCGGGCTGGAAGACAGCTTCTACCTGCCCGACGGTTCACGCGCCAGCGGCAACGGCGTGATGATCGAAGCTTTGGCGCAGTGCGCCACCCGTGCCGGCCGCAGCGTTGCCAGCCCGGCTGAAGCACGCCTCATGATGGGCCTGGCCACCGCCTGATTTGCGGCTTGGGCCGTGTTTACGAATCGCCGGAGGTTTCAGAGTCGCCCGGGGCTTCTGACTCGCTCGCCCGAAACTTTTTCTTGCGCAGCGCAGCCTTGGCCTTGCGCTCGGCCTCCGCCTTGTCAGCGGCGGCTTGCCAGCTCAGAAATTCGTCCGGCGTTTCCAGGGTGATGCGCCCCAGCACGTTCTGGCGGAATTCGTAGATCAGCACTTCGGCCGCCTTTTGCAGGTTCACCCGCCCGCCGCTCAGCATGGCGCCGCGCTTGCGGCCGATGGCGGCCAGCAATTCTTCGTCGTTCAGGCTGGGGATGCTGTCGGGGTCCAGCTTGTAGCGGGCGATCAGCAGGGCGGGGTAGTGGACGCGCAGATAAGCCAGCAGTTCGACGGCAACCTCGGCTTCGTCAAAGGCATTGCGGCCGATGGCGCCGCTGGCGGCGAGGTTGTAGCCGCTTTCTTCCACGCTGATGCGCGGCCACAGCATACCGGGGGTGTCGAAGAGGTAGAAATCGTTTTCAAGGACGATTTTCTGCTCCAGCTTGGTGATGCCGGGTTCGTCACCCGTCTTGGCGGTGCGCTTGGAGGCCAGCGTGTTGATCAGCGTGGATTTGCCTACATTGGGAATGCCGCAAATCAGCACCCGCACCGGCTTGACCATGCCGCCGCGCAAGGGGGCCAGTTCACGGCAGGCCTTGATGAGGGCCTGTGCAGGGGCTTTGACGCTGGCGTCCAGACCGATGGCGCGGGTTTCGGGCTGGGCGTTGTAGTGGTCCAACCAGAGGGCGGTACGGGCGGGGTCGGCAATGTCTTGCTTGTTGAGCAGCTTGAGGGTGGGCTTGCCCAAGGTCAGCTGGGCCAGCAGCGGGTTTGCGCTGGAGCCCGGGCAGCGGGCGTCCAGCATCTCAATCACGACGTCGAGCCCCGCTTTCATGCGATCGTTGATCGCATTGCGGGTCGAGTTCATATGCCCCGGGAACCAGTGAATCGCCATGTGCTCTTTTGCGCCGTCAAAAGCCCGTATTGTCCTCGACCCGCATGATTTGTAATCAGCTGTGTCCCAGGGGGCTGCGGCTTACAGCTTGTTTCAGCACGCGCGCGGCCGTGGCGCATGATGACCCCCATCAACGTGGCGCGGATGTTTGCGCTGCGGTTAATGCGTGGGTAAACAGGCGATGCGATTCGAAGGTACTTTGACGGAATGGAATTACGAGCGGGGCTTCGGAGCGATTGCGCCCAGCCAGGGCGGGCAGAATTTGTTCGTTCATGTCTCCGCCTTTCCCTCCGCAGGCGAGCCGCCCAGTTTGGGTGAATTGCTCAGCTTTGAGCTGGCGCTGGACGCACGGGGGCACAAACGCGTGATGCATGTGCAGCGTTGCACGCCGGCCCGCTCACATGCGCCCTCGGGGGCGCAGGCGCCTCAGATGCAGGCGTTCATGATGCCAACGCCGCGCCGGGGTCGGTTCATCGCCAAGTCTGGCGCACGCTGGCGGCTGGGTTTGGCGGTCGCCGGGGTGTTGGGCGCCGTGGTGGCTGCCGTCATCTGGTTCATCGGCGCGCGGCCGCATGAGGGCGATGCCAACGGGGCCCAGGCCCGTTATGCGGGTGCCAGCCTTGCCAAGGACAGCGGCACCCACGCGCCGGGCAAACACACGCGGCGCCAGTAACCTTTTAAGCCGACTGATTGGCGAACAAGGCCCAGCCCTCCAGGCCATCCCTCCATCCATCAATCCGTGTCTTTGCCCCAGGGCAAGGCACTGGCTTTGCGATCGGCGCCCTTGCGGGTGCGCAGAATGGCGTCAAATGCCTGGTTGCTGCCATTCACGAGGCCGGTCAACAGGCCCACCACGTCGTCGTTGCTGAGCGATTCGGTGTCACGGCGAAATTGTTTGATCGCCATTGCCAGCATCTCCCGCGGCACCGTGGGGTGGGTCGCCGCCACGGTGAACAGCGCATTGAACAAGTCCGGGTAGCGCAGGCATAGGGCTTTGATGCGCCGCAGGGCTTGGGCTGGCGTATAGCTGGCGTTGGGCCCGATCCATGCCAACTCGTTGTTGGCGGCGCTGAGCATCGCCTCCAGACATTGGATACGAACCTTCAGGTAGTCGTGGTCTTCCGCGGCCAGGGCCAGCGCATCGACTTCCGCGTCGCTTTCGGCCTGGTTGTATCGCTCTTGAACGATGGCATCCAGCGCCGCTTCCAACTCGGGCAGTGGGACTGCGGGGGTGACAGGCATGGCGGTACGCTCACAAATAGGGCGGTAGTTCTCCGATTTCGGCTGTTTTTTGCTGCACTTGAGCGCGGCCACGCCGCCTGCCCTGCGGGGCGGCATTCGGGAAGCCCCTCTTGTGGCCGGGCTCGGTTGAACTCAGGATCGCATGCGCCGTGTTTTCAGATACGTGCCGACCCACGTGCCCTTGCTGGAGTTTTGTATGCCATCACTGTCGCAACTCCGTTTTCGCCACAAGCTGATGTTGGCTTTGCTGGTGTTGATGGCGTTGGTCGGCGCTGTGGTGATTTGAGGGGCCAGGACGCTCAGCCCTTGTCCCCTCGGGTTTGCCAGTGCGCTCTTAGCGCATGAAGGTCTTCAAGGCGTCCAACATCACGCTGGGGTCGGTGGTGGCGTTGTAGACCTCGGGTGATTTCTTGTTCAGGCGCAGCAGCGTGTAAACCGCTGCCTGGGCCGCCCGAACCGAGTACTCCACCGTGAAGACCACGTCTTTGGGCTGCTCGCAGAACTGGCTCACGAAGGCAAAGTTGGTGGAGCCCGCCGGCACCACGGCTGGGCGGTCATGCGCTTCGCGCAGCAGGAATTCGGCGGTGATGTAGGGCAGCTTCACGGGGACGCAGCGGCAGGTTTTCAGCACTTTGTCCTCGTGCTCGCGCAGCCGCAGGTGCCCCAGCAATTCTTGGAGAATCTCGGCGCCCGAGCATTCACCCATGGGTTTGGCGACGAAGTTGCCCGGCCGGTTCGGGAACAGGCCATAGCCCCAGAATACCTGGATGTCCGCCGGTTGGTTGATGAAGTGGGGTTGCTTGGCGATCACGAAGCTCATCAGCCAGTTCGAGTCCGCCAAGGTGACCAAGGCGCCGGTGCCGGCGGAGTTGCCGCTGAAATCCTCGATCAATTGCAGGAACAGCGGGTCGCGGCAGGTGACGGTGAAGGACTCCCAAAACGACTCGTCCACATGGTCGCAGAAGGTGCCTGGCGTGCCGAAGTCGCGGCGGTTGCGGGCGATTTTTTCCCACAGCGCCCATTCGGGTGTTTTTTCGGTGTTCAGCGGCGGTGCCTGCTCGTGGCTGCCGATGCTGGCGGCCGCGGTCATCGACCCATTGGTCATGAACACCAAATCTCCAGGGTTGACCGCCAGGGCCTTGGCCTGGCCTTGCTCGCGCAGCAGCAGCCGTTCAGCCGTCACTTCTCCGGGCGTGGGTTTGAATTGAATGTCTTCCACCACGCAGGCTTGGCGAAAGTTCACGCCTTGCGCACGCAGCCAAGTTTCGATCGGCAGAATCACCGAGTCGTATTGGTTGTAGGGCGATCGGTCCACGCCGGCCAATGTGTTGATGCGCGGAAACTCATGCATGAAGCGATGCAGATAACGCTTGAACTCCACGGCGCTATGCCAAGGCTGAAAGGCGAACATCGTGCACCACATCAACCAGAA
Organism: Roseateles koreensis; assembly: GCF_028595305.1. GTDB lineage: Bacteria > Pseudomonadota > Gammaproteobacteria > Burkholderiales > Burkholderiaceae_C > Paucibacter_A > Paucibacter_A koreensis. The sequence goes on from NZ_JAQQXS010000007.1 coordinate 138,598, forward strand.
GTTGGTCTCGAAAAAGTGGGGTTGAAAGCATTCGTCGATGCGTTTGCGGCCCAGCGCGACTTCGCTGCTCCCCACGATCTGCGCCATGTCCAGGCGGTCGTGGGCGTCGAAGCCCATGCGGTCGGTGTTCGCCACGATCTGGCCGCCCCGCACTAGGCGGGCCTGGGCATGGGTCTTGTTTTCAGCGTTGAAGGACTCGAACTCTTGCAGCACGGTTTTGCTTGGGTCCGTCAGGGACGGGATGAAACCCAGCAACTCGTAGGTGCAGAGGTAAGAGAAGTTGAACATGCGCCCGCCGCGAATGACGTAGTCTTGCGCCGGCGAGCCGCTGCCGTCCATGCTGCCGCCATTGATACCGGCCGCTTCCAGAATATGGATCTCGCTGCCCTTGAATCCGCCGTCGCGGATCAGGTGTGCGGCGCTGGCGAGCGAGCCGATGCCGCCCCCGATCAAATAGGCTTGAGTCATGATGAAGTCGCTGAAATCGCGCGAGTGAAGTTGCAATAAGCCATGCTCGACGGCCTGCAAACTTCAGTCAATCGCCAGCATTGACTTTGAGCAAGGTTGACGGAAATTCAATCGCAGCCCCGCGCCACCATGAAAAAACCCGCCGATGCGAGCAAGCGGCGGGTTAGCGGGGAGGCCGAAGGGGGCAGGCCCGAGGGCCGAGTTCAGTCTTCGTTCTTGAACACCAGTTTCACTTCGTGTGTCTGCTTTTCACCCGAGGGCTCGAAACGCCATTCCATCAGTGCACGTGAGACGGCTTTGTCGAACACGCGGCGAGGCTCGGCTTCAATAATTTCAACCGCGCTGACTTTGCCGTCAGCGTCGATGGACAGTTTGGCTTTCACCACCCCGCTGGAGATGGACTGCTGGGCGGCTTCGCGTGGAAATTCCGGCGGCACCTTCTTGATCACCTTGGGTGCGGCTGCATGGACGCTGAAGGCCAGGGCCAGCGCGCTGCAGAACAAGCTGGTGGTGCGCATGGCGTTGCGGAGCAAGGGGCGGGGGGAGGGCAGGGTGGTCATAAAAAGAAGGCCTCTTGGGGAGTGAGGAAATCGCAAGTTAGGGGTGCGGCACCGTCCAGGGCGAATAGCCCAACATGCGGTGCCCGGTTGGTATCAGTAGGCTGACTTGGCCGAACGGAAGAACCCGACGGCATCCAGGAGACGGGCCGAACTGTTTTTCAAGGATTCGGTCGAACGCCCCAGATCGTCCACCAGCGTGGTGTTTTGCTGAGTGGTGCGGTCGAGCTCGTTCATGGCGTTGTTGACCACGCCCACGCCGGCCGCCTGTTCTTGCGCCGAGTGGGAGATTTCTTCAATCAGTTGGCCCATATTGTTGACTTCGTCGACCACGCTGCGGATGGTCACGCCAGCGTTGTTGACCAAGGCGGTACCGTTTTCGACTTTGACTGAAGATTCCTGGATCAAGACCTTGATCTCCTTGGCCGCAGCGGCGGAGCGAGACGCCAGCGCACGCACTTCAGAGGCCACCACGGCAAAGCCACGGCCGTGCTCACCGGCGCGGGCGGCTTCCACCGCAGCATTCAGGGCCAGGATATTGGTCTGGAAGGCGATGCCGTCGATCACGCCGATGATGTCGCCGATCTTGCGTGAGCTGGCGCTGATCTCTTCCATTGTGTCCACGACCTTGGCCACCACGGCGCCCCCTGCAGAAGCGGATTGGCGCGCCTTGGTGGCAATGCCGGCAGCGCGGCGCGTCAGGTCGCTGGCGCCGTTCAGGTTGGCTGCAATTTCCTCCACCGAAGCGGCGGTGTTCTGCAAACTGGCTGCCGAGCGCGCGGTGCGGTCTGACAAGTCGACATTGCTTTGAGCGATGTCCGTGGAGTTTTGCGCCACCTCACCGGCCGCATTGCTCACGCTGCTGACCACACCGGAGAGTGCCATTTGCATCTCTTTCATGGCGTGCAGCATTTGATTGAGCTCGCAAGTGCCATTGGACTGAATGTCCAGGGTCAGATCACCCGCGCTGATGGCTTCAGCCGCAGCCTGTGCACGACGCGCCGGCTCGACGATAGAGCGGGCGATGACAAAGCCGCCACCGATACCGAGCAAGGCCGCCACCAAAACGATGGCTACGGTCAGCAGCACGGAGGTACGAGCGGTTTCGCCGCCTGACACGGCCAGATCCCGCGCGCTGTCGAACTGCAAGTCCACCAGCGCCTTGAGGCTGGCCTGATACGCCTGCTGAACGGGGCGGACGTCGGTGATCAGACTTTCACGGGCTTCGTCCGGGCTGCCGTCTTGTTGTACTTTCTCGAATTTCGCGACGGAGGCTATGAACTGGGTCTGGCTTTCGCGTACCTTGGCGACAAGTTCTTTTTCCTTGTCCTGGTCCAGGCTAGCCTCGAGGCTGGTCAACTGTTTCTCGCTGTCTTGGCCAGCCGCTTCAATGGCAGCTTTTTGCTTCTTGATCTGCCGGGCTTCATCGAGGAGCAGCAAATCGCGTGAAGCTCTTGCAATGATGTTGACGTTGCCTTCCAGCGCATTGGCTGCGGCAATCTTCACCAAGCTGGAGTTGGCCGTGCGGTCCAGGTCATGGGCCAATTTGCTGGCGGTGTTGGCGCCATAACTCCCGATGGCGATCATCAACACAATCATCAGGCCGAAACTCACGGCCAAGCGCTGGCTGATGCGCAAATCTGTCAATAGCTTCATTACTGGAGATACTCCTCAAGGATCAATCTTGTGGTCACTCTTGGCGGAATATGTGGTTCCCGAGTGAGGGGCGGCCTGCTCGTGGTACGGGGCCTTGAGGCTCTTTCGGAGCATGGCTTCAGGACTTGAGCGATTTGTCAGTGTAAGTATGGAGTAATTTTTCTTGATGTGACTTAATGCGCAATCAATCCCCCGAACCCATGGAAAACCCGGGAAAGCACGGTGGAGTGCGGGAATTGGTTGCCGTCGAATTCAAGGGTTATCCCTTGATTTTCAGGTATATCATTTTGAATATAGATTCAACGGCTTTATTACTAATCAAGTAACTCATTATTTGGCATGCTGGCGCGTCAGTTCACTTGTTGGCGTTTCAGTTGCAGGACGTCCATAGGGCGGACGTCGCTGTCGCCTTGTGCCTGATTGCCCCAGGCACTGCGCAGATAACTTGTTAGCGCTGCTTGCTGGTCGTCGCTCAGAACCCCCGAAAACGGCGGCATGCCGAAGGGGCGTGGGTTGCCCGTCGTGGCCGGCGCAAAACCGCCGCGCTGGATGATGCGCAGCAGATTTGCGGGCGACGCCATAGTGACCGTGCGGCTGCCTGCCAGCGCCGGATATGCGCCTGGTACGCCCTCGCCGTTCACGCCATGGCAGTGGGCGCAATGCTCTGCGTACAGCGGGCGGCCGAGCGAGCGCAAGGCGGGCTCCGCTCTTCGTCCCGGGGTTTGGGGTGGGGGCGACTTGATCTGCGGAAGGCTTTGCAGATAGGTGGCCAGGGCAACCAGATCGGCGTCGCTCAGGTGCTGCGTGCTTCCTAGAATGACCTCGCTCATGGGCCCCAGGGCGCTGCCCTGCGGCCCGGTGCCGGTTTTCAGCCAATGGCGCAGGGCGGGCTGCGGCCAGTCGCGCACGCTGGCTTCGCTGGGGTCTTGCAAGGAGGGCGCGTACCAACCCAGCTCGGGCATGAATCCGCCGGAGAAGTCTTGCGGCCCCGGTGTTGCGCCCAGGCTGTTGCGGGGGGCGTGGCAGGCGTTGCAATGGCCCAGGCCTTGCGCCAGGTAGGCGCCGCGGTTCCATTCAGCGCTGCGTTGCGCGTCGTTCTGGTACACCCCAGGGCGAAAGTAGAGCGCCCGCCACACGGCCAGCGCAGGCTGAGTCCCGAAGGGGAAGTGCATCTCCTGTGCGCGATTGGCTTGCGACACCGCGGTCAAGCTGCGCAGATAGGCCCACAGGGCGTCGCTGTCCGCCCGGCTGACCAGGCTGTAGTTGCTGTAGGGGAAGGCGGGGTTCAGAAGCCGGCCATCGCGCCCGCGCCCGTTGTGCAATGCGGTCCAGAAGTCATCTGCGCTCCAGGCGCCCAGGCCGTGCTGGATGTCGGGGGTCAGGTTGGGTGAAAAGACACTGCCAAAGGGCGTGGCAATGGCCCGCCCGCCCGCATAGGGGCGCCCGCCCACGGCCGTGTGGCACCCCATGCAATTGCCGGCCCGGGCCAGGTAGCTGCCACGGGCGATTTGCTCCGGCTTGGCCAGGGTGGCGGTGGTTGTTGTCGTTGTTGTTGCTGCCATAGCGGTTGCCGTGGGCGGCGTTTCATCGAGGTGGTTCAGCCTGACGAGGGCCGCCACGCAAGCGCCTGCCAGGAGCAGCCCGGCAAGCGCCCATTGGCGCGCCCGGTTCATTGCAAACCTCCACAGTCCAGCGGCAGTGCGGCGGGCAGCTTTTCCGCCGGCTTGGCGCCGATGGGCAGGGCTTGTGAGGCCAACCAGTGGCTGATGGCGTTGATGTCTTCGTCCTGGAGGGTCTTGGCGATGCGCGCCATGCAGTCCGGTGTCGCCGCTTGACGTTGCCCGTTGCGCCAGGCGCCTAACTGGCCATTCAAGTAGTCTCTTGATAGGCCCAGCAAGCCGGGAATGAAGGGCTGAACGCCGGTCAATTGCGTGCCGTGGCACTGCACGCAGGCGGGCAATTGCCGGCGCCTGTCGCCGTGCAGGACCAAGTCGCGGCCCCGGGCGAGTGTTGGCGCGGGCAAGGTGGAGGTTTGAGGGGCAGGATAGGGCAGCTGGATTTGCGAGAAATAGCCGGCCAGCTCGTTCAGGTAGGCGTCGCTCAGCGGGGCAATCAACTCGTTCATCAAGCCGTAATGGCGTCGGCCGTCGCGAAAATTGAGCAACTGTTTGTAAAGATAGCCTTGCGGTTTGCCGGCCAGGCGCGGGTAGTAGCCGTCGGCAGCGGCCCGGCCTTCTTTGCCGTGGCAGGCGGTACAGGCCAGGGCCCGCTGGGCCATGGTGTCTTCAAAGGGCGCAACTGCGACTGCAGAGGGCTGTGGCTGCAGTTGCGGTTGCGGTTGCGCAGGGGCGCTGCTCAGGCCTAGGCTGAGGCACAGCGTGGCCAGCGCAGATTGCGGACTCATGCGGCGTACCTCCGGGCGCCGAAGATGGCCGAGCCGACGCGCACCATCGTGGCGCCTTCGGCAATGGCGGCTTCAAGGTCGGCGCTCATGCCCATCGACAAGGTGTCGAGTGCCAGATGGGGCCCCGGCGCGGCCTGCTGCAAGGCGTGTTGCAACTCGGCCAATTGGCGGTGCGCGTGCCGCTGAGTTTCGAAGTCAGCAGTGGGCTCTGGCACACCCATGAGCCCGCGCAGGCGCAGGCGCGGCAATTGGGCCACGGCGGCGGCCAGCGCGGGCAAGTCGGCCGGCGCGACACCACTTTTGCTGGCCTCGCCGCTGGTGTTCACTTGCAGGCAAATGTTCAAGGGCGGCAACTCGGGTGGGCGCTGTTCCGACAAGCGTTGCGCGGTCTTGAGCCGGTCCACGCTGTGCACCCAGTCGAAATTCTCGGCCACCAACCGGGTCTTATTACTTTGCAGGGGTCCGATCAAATGCCACTCAATTTGAGCGCGGTGGTCGGCCAGCGCGGCGATTTTCTCCAGACCCTCCTGAACATAGTTTTCGCCGAAACGGCGGGCGCCCGCCGCAATGGCTTCGCGCACGGCGTCGGCCGGAAAGGTCTTGCTCACGACCAGCAACGTGACACTTTCCACGGGGCGCCCGGCAGCCTGTGTTGCGGCCGCGATGCGGGCGCGCTGTTGCTGTAAGTTGCTTGTGATCGTCGCCATAATGTCCCTGCCCAAAAATTTCGCGGATCGCCCTGTCATGGACATCACCCAACTGCTCGCATTCTCGGTCAAGAACAAAGCCTCGGACTTGCACCTCTCGGCCGGCTTGCCGCCGATGATTCGCGTCAACGGAGATGTGCGGCGCATCAATGTCGAAGCACTGGAACATCGCCAAGTGCACGACATGGTGTACGACATCATGAACGACAGCCAGCGCAAGGTTTTTGAAGAGTCGCTGGAGGTGGACTTCTCTTTCGAGATTCAAGGTCTGGCGCGATTCCGGGTCAATGCCTTCAACCAGAACCGGGGCGCAGGCGCCGTGTTCCGCACGATTCCTTCCAAAATCCTGTCGCTGGAGCAATTGAACGCGCCGAAGATTTTTGGTGAACTGGCCTTGCGCCCGCGTGGTTTGGTGCTGGTGACTGGCCCCACGGGCTCGGGTAAATCGACCACCTTGGCGGGCATGGTCAATCACCTGAATGAAAACGAGTACGGGCACATCCTGACCATCGAGGACCCGATCGAGTTTGTGCACGAGTCCAAGAAGAGCCTGATCAATCAGCGCGAGGTGGGGCCGCACACCATGAGCTTTGCCAATGCGTTGAAGTCGGCCCTGCGCGAAGACCCGGACGCGGTGCTGGTGGGTGAAATGCGCGATCTGGAGACGATCCGCCTGGCCCTGACGGCCGCTGAAACGGGCCACCTTGTGTTCGGCACTCTGCACACCAGCTCGGCCGCAAAGACGGTGGACCGGATCGTCGACGTGTTCCCGGCAGCTGAAAAAGAAATGGTGCGCGCCATGGTGTCGGAGTCTTTGGTGGCGGTGATTTCTCAGACCTTGTGCAAGCTCAAAGACGGCAGCGGGCGGGTGGCTGCTCACGAAATCATGCTGGGCAATTCGGCGATCCGCAATTTGATTCGAGAGAACAAGGTGGCGCAGATGTACTCGGCCATTCAAACGGGCAACAACCAGGGCATGCAAACCCTGGACCAGAACCTCACGGATTTGGTACGGCGCAACGTGATTTCGCCGGCTGAGGCGCGCGCAAAGGCCAAATTCCCCGACAACTTCCCGGGTTGAGTTCGTCATCGATGGCATGCTTCAGGCATGCGCCATAAGTTCGAAATTCAGCGGAGTCCGTCGATGACAGACCCGAATCGCGGCAGTTGAGGAGGGAAGAAACACCATGGAACGTGATCAAGCCACCAAATTCATCAACGACTTGTTGCGCTTGATGATTTCCCGCAAAGGCTCAGACCTGTTTCTGACGGCTGAATTTCCGCCCGCCATCAAGGTGGACGGCAAGGTCACCAAGGTGTCGCCTCAGCCCTTGTCCAGCCAGCACACGCTGCAGTTGGCGCGGGCGATCATGAACGACAAGCAAGCCGCTGAGTTTGAGCGGTCGAAGGAGTGCAATTTCGCGATTTCGCCGCAAGGCATTGGGCGATTCCGCGTCAACGCATTTCTGCAGCAGGGTTGTGTTGGCTTGGTGCTGCGGACGATTCCGGCCACCTTGCCCAGCATTTCGTCTCTGGATCTGCCGCCGGTGTTGCGCGAGGTGGTGCAGTTCAAGCGCGGACTGGTGATCGTGGTGGGGGCCACCGGTTCGGGCAAGAGCACGACCTTGGCGGCCATGATCGATGAGCGCAATGAGACCACCTTCGGCCACATCATCACGATTGAAGACCCGGTTGAGTTTGTGCATCCGCACAAGAACTGCATCGTCACCCAGCGCGAGGTGGGGATTGATACCGACAACTGGGACTCTGCGCTGAAGAATTCTTTGCGCCAGGCACCCGACGTGATTTTGATGGGCGAGTTGCGCGACCGCGAGACCATGGATCACGCGGTGGCCTTTGCTGAAACCGGCCATTTATGCATGGCCACGCTGCATGCCAACAGCGCCAATCAGGCTTTGGACCGCATCATCAACTTCTTCCCCGAAGAGCGGCGTGCGCAATTGCTGATGGACTTGTCGCTGAACCTGCGCGCTCTGGTGTCGCAGCGTTTGCTGCCGCGGCGCGAGGGCAAGGGCCGAGTGGCGGCCGTGGAGATCTTGTTGAACTCGCCCTTGATCTCCGATTTGATCTTCAAGGGCGAGGTGAGCGAGGTGAAGGAAATCATGAAGCGCTCGCGCGAGCAAGGCATGCAGACCTTTGACCAGGCTTTGTTTGACCTGTATGAGGCGGGCAAGGTTACCTACGAAGATGCACTGCGCAATGCTGATTCAGTCAATGACCTGCGGCTACAGATCAAGCTCAACAGCGAGCGCGCACGCGCCGGCGACTTGACGTCGGGCACCGAACATTTCACCATTCTTTGAATCGAGTTTTCATGAGTACAGCCTCCCGCAGTTATGACCCCACGCTGGCCCGCAAGGTCGCCTTCATTGGTCTGGGGGTGATGGGATATCCCATGGCCGGGCATCTCGCGCGTGCGGGCCACGCCGTGACGGTCTACAACCGCACGGCGGCCAAAGCGCAAGCCTGGGTGGCCGAGTACGGCGGTGCTGCGGCCGCCTCGCCCGCTCAGGCGGCTGTCGGGGCCGATATTGTGTTTGCCTGTGTGGGCAACGACGATGATTTGCGTGCCGTGGTGCTGGGTGAGCAGGGCGCGTTCACGGGCATGAAGCCGGGCGCGATTTTTGTTGACCACACCACAGCCTCCGCGGAAGTGGCGCGGGAGTTGCACGCCGCAGCCTTGGCGCAGGGCTTTCACTTTGTGGACGCGCCCGTGTCCGGCGGGCAGGCCGGGGCGGTGAATGGCGCCCTGACGGTGATGTGCGGCGGTGACGCTCCCCCCTTCGATGCCATCCGCCCGGTGGCCTTGGCCTTCTCCAAGGCGGTGACCTTGGTGGGCGCTTCGGGCGCCGGCCAATTGGCCAAGATGGTCAATCAAATCTGCATTGCGGGCCTGGTGCAGGGGCTCTCCGAGGCGATTGCCTTCGGCCAGAAAGCGGGCCTGGACATGGTGCAGGTGCTGGACGTGATCGGCAAGGGCGCCGCTCAAAGCTGGCAGATGGACAACCGGGGCAAGACCATGGTCGAGGGGCAATTCAACTTTGGCTTCGCTGTGGATTGGATGCGCAAAGACTTGGGCCTGGTGCTGGACGAAGCCCGCCGCAATGGCGCGCGCCTCCCGGTGACGGCGGTGGTGGACCAGTTCTATGCCGATGTGCAGGCCCAGGGCGGCAGGCGCTGGGACACCTCCAGCCTGATCACCCGGTTGAAATAACTGCCAAATTGGGTGGATGGGGGCGGGTGCCTGCGGCGCTGATGCACCGTAGGCACCGCAGGCACCGCAGGCCTGACCCGTTATTTCGTCGGCGCGGGCGACTTGGCTTGGGAGGGGACAGTGCGGGCGAGTTCATCTTCGCTGATGATCTCGAAGGCGCGCACCACCTTCTTGACACTGCTGACGCCGCGCACGATCTCGGTGGCGCGCTTGGCTTCACGCTCGGTGACGCGGCCCATCAAGAATACGGTGTCGCGTTCTACCACCACATAGAAGGCATTCGACAGCAGGTCGGGTGCGTCGACCAGGGCCGCCTTGACCTTGGTGGCGGTGAGCAGGTCGTTCGAGCGGGTGCTGACCGAGCTGGGCGGCATGACGCCGGTTTCGTTCAGCACGGTGCGCACGTTTTCGACGCCGGCCATCACGTTTTCAAGCTTGACGCGGTCGGCTTCCGAGGCCACTTCACCGGTGAGCAGCAGCAGTCGGTTGTAGCTGTTGACGGAGACATGGGTGTTGCCGCCAAAGTTGTCCCGGATGCGGGCTGCGGCCTTGTACTCGATGCCTTCGTCTTCCACCTGCGTGCCCGAGGTGCGCCGGTCGGTGGCCACCAGGGCGCCACCCACCATTGCACCGCCGATCACCAAGGGGGCGCAGGCTGAGCTGACAACCGCAGCCGCGAGGGCCGCGATCAACAGGGCATGGCGGGGCAGTTGCGACAGGCGAGACGTGCGGTCAGAGGTGGGCATGGGCGTGGGCATGGTCATTGAGGGGGATGGCTCGGGCTTGAGCAAGCGGGTGGTCAGGTCGGTGCGGGCGTCAATGTGGACATCATTCACCGGTGCCGAGCAGTTGCAGGTCGACGGCATCGCAAAGGCAATGCGCCAGCAGGCGATGTGCTTCAGTCACGCGTGAATAGCGCGAATGGGGGACACGAATTTGGATGTCGGTGTCCTGGAGCAACCCACGCAGCTCGTCCGTGGTGCTGCCGGTGATGGCAATGACGCTCATGTCTTGGGCATGGGCGGCCTCCAGCACGGCGGCCCAATGGCCAAGTTGGGCAGGGAGTGATTCGAAGATCAGCAGCAAATCGCCCGGATGCCCCAGACTCTGCACCTGGCGGGCCAGTGCAGCCTCGGGTGTGCTGCCATGCGCTTGCGCGCTCAGGGCGAGCGCCGCCAAGCCGGGGCGGTCTTGCTCAAAGCGCCCGACCAGCAGGGCAGCCATGTACTGGGCGTCCAGGGCGCTCAGGCCCAGGCCGCAGCACAGCACCCGTCCGCCGCCGGTGATGCCTTCATTCAGCATTTGCGCCGCGTTGGACAAGGGGCGCGACAGGTTCTCGGCCGCTTGGTACAGCAGGTCGGCGCTTTCAAAGAATTGTTGTTGGATGCGTTGCTCTAGCATGGGGCGGGATCATAAGGCTTGCAGGCAAACCCTTGGCGAGCGACGGCTGCGGGGCTGTAAGAAGGTGTTGGCGATTGACTCAGGGCGCATCGAAGGCGGCTTGCAGCCACTCGATCGCCTCACCCTCAATGGCCACCACGTCGAAGCGGCAGGGGGGTGGCGTGGCCAGGCGCAATAAGTAGTGCCGGGCGGCATAGACCAGCCGCCGCTGCTTGGTGGCGCTGACACTGGCTGCCGCGCCGCCATGCGAAGCATCGGCCCGCGCCCTGACTTCAACGAAGACGGTGGTGCCGTCTGAATCGCGCATGATCAAGTCCACCTCGCCGGCGCGCGCATGTGGGCCCGCTGCAACCCGATAATTGCGCTCCAACAGGTTCAGGCCGCGTTGCTGCAGATAGTGCAGCGCACGGTCCTCCGCCTGCTCCCCTCGCGTCTTGGATGGCGCCGCATTTTTGGAAGCTCTCCACTTGAACAACATCGTCGGCAACGCCTCCTTGATGACCCAGGCCGCAGCAGCCGCTGCAGGTGCCCAGCAGTATCCGCCGGCCACGCTTTATGTGGTGGCCACGCCGATTGGCAATCTGGCCGATCTGACCTTTCGTGCCGCCCATGTGCTGGGACTGGTTGATGCGGTGGCGTGTGAAGACACTCGGGTCAGCGCGGGCCTGTTGCGCCACCTGGGCCTGCACAAGCCGCTCATTGCCCTGCACCAGCACAACGAGCATGAGGGCAGCGCCACGCTGATTACACGCCTGCAGCAGGGCGAGCGCGTCGCCTATATCAGCGACGCGGGCACGCCGGCCATCTCCGACCCCGGCGCGGTTTTGGTGGCGGCCGTGGCCCGTGCGGGTTTGCGGGTGTTTCCGGTGCCGGGCGTTAGCAGCACTGTGACGGCCCTGAGCGTGGCGGGCGACACGCAGGCGCAGGGCTTCGCCTTTGCCGGTTTTTTGCCCACCAAGACCGCAGAGCGCCGCACGGCCTTGCAGCGCCTTTGCGGCAGCCCCTGCAGCCAGGTCTTGTTTGAGGCACCGCACCGTATCAAAGCCTTGGTCGATGTGCTTGCCGAACTGTGCCCGACACAGCATGTGACGGTCTGCCGCGAGTTGACCAAGCAATTCGAAACCGTTTACACCGCCCAGGCTGTCGAGCTGCCTGCCTGGATGGCGGCGGACCCCCTGCGCGAGCGGGGCGAGTTTGTGCTTGTCTTGCATGCCGTGAAAGCTGAGCAGGCCAGCGATACTGAATTGCCCGCGCAAGCGCTGCGGGCCTTGACCGTGCTGGCCGCAGAACTGCCTTTGAAGCAGGCCGTGAGCTTGGCCGCTGAATTGAGCGGGGCCCCGCGCAACAAGTTGTATGAGCTCGCGCTGGCTGAGAAAAAGGCGCGGGAACAAGGCCTTGCAGAATGAGCGGTTCGCGCCGTTGTTGCGACCTTGATGGCGGCCCCTCAGCAGGGTGATGGCGGCCCTCCTACAATGTCCCCATGATTTCCCGCGAACCCACACTAGCCCGCTTGCAGACTGCCCGTAGCCAATTGCTGGAGCCCTACGGCCTCGGCGATGCGGTGTTGAGCAAGGCCTTGCGATTGATCACCGAGCACCGCGTTGATGACGCCGACCTCTACTTCCAGACCACCCGTTCCGAGGGTTGGAGCCTGGAGGAGGGCATTGTCAAGAGCGGCTCTTTCAGCATCGACCAAGGCGTGGGCGTGCGGGCGGTGGCGGGGGAAAAAACCGCGTTCGCGTATTCCGACGACATTTCAGAAGCTGCGATTCTGGACGCCGCGTTGACGGTGCGCAGCATTGCCGCCGCGGGCCAGAGCCGGCGTGTCAAGGTGCCCTCGGCTCACACCGTGGCAGGCAGCCGCGATCTCTACGGCATGACTGACCCCATCGCGAGCCTGGACAGTGCCGAGAAAGTGGCCCTGCTGGAGCGCACCGAGCGCATGGCGCGCGCCAAAGACCCGCGCGTGGCCCAGGTGATGGCAGGCTTGGCAGCGGAGCATGAGGTGATCTTGGTGGCCCGTGCAGACGGGACGTTAGCGGCCGATGTGCGGCCCTTGGTGCGACTCTCGGTGACGGTGATTGCCGAGAGCAATGGCCGCCGCGAGGTGGGGTCGGGCGGCGGTGGCGGGCGCTTTGGCCTGGCCTATTTCACCGACGAGATGATTGCCAGCTACGTGGAGCAGGCCGTCACGGCGGCTCTGACCAATCTGGAATCGCGCCCGGCTCCGGCCGGCGAGATGACTGTGGTGTTGGGCCCAGGCTGGCCCGGCGTCTTGCTGCATGAGGCCATCGGCCATGGCCTGGAGGGCGACTTCAACCGCAAGGGTTCCAGCGCCTTTGCCGGTCGCATCGGCCAACGCGTGGCCGCCAAGGGCGTGACTGTTTTGGATGACGGCACCTTGCCCGACCGCCGCGGCTCCATGAATGTGGACGATGAAGGGTGCGCCTCGCAACGCAATGTGTTGATCGAAGACGGCATTTTGAAGGGCTATATCCAGGACGCGATGAATGCACGCCTGATGAAGGTGGCGCCCACCGGCAACGGTCGACGTGAGAGTTATGCCCACGTGCCCATGCCCCGCATGACCAACACCTACATGTTGGGCGGCGACAAGGATCCCCAGGAAATCATCGCCAGCATCAAGAAGGGCATTTACGCCAGCAACTTCGGCGGCGGCCAGGTGGACATCACCAGCGGCAAATTCGTCTTCTCCGCCAGCGAGGCCTTCTGGGTCGAGAACGGCCAGATTCAGTACCCCGTCAAGGGCGCCACCATCATTGGCAGCGGTCCCGAGGCGCTGACCCGCGTCACCATGATCGGCAACGACATGCAACTGGACACCGGCGTGGGCGTCTGCGGCAAAGAGGGCCAGAGCGTGCCGGTGGGCGTGGGCCAGCCTACCTTGCGCATTGACGGTTTGACGGTCGGCGGCACGGCTTGACGGCGGCTTGCCGTTCTCACGCTCCGACTACGCCACTTCACGTGCTACATTTGATTCCATGAATTCGCGCTTTGCCTTTTTTAGCTTTTGGTTCTCGCACCGCACCGGCGGCTGGAGAGGCAACAGCGTGACCCACAAGTAACGCAGCGAATCTCAGCAAACCGCCGGGCACCAGCCCCAGGCGGTTTTTTTTCGTCCTTCATTTCTTTTCTTTCCCTGAGAGTGACAGCATGAATGCCAAGAACGCAAAGTCCGTGGAACCTGAACGTTGGTACTCGCCGCAGGACAAGACCAGCCAGACCGATGATCAGCGCATCCGCGACGTTACGCCCCTGCCACCGCCTGAGCATCTGATCCGGTTTTTCCCTATCAGCGGCACGCCGATGGAGAAGCTGATCAGCGACACCCGCAGCCGCATCCGCCACATCATGGAGCGCAAGGACGACCGTTTGCTCGTGGTGATCGGCCCGTGCTCGATCCACGACCCGGCGGCTGCGGTGGAGTACGCCCGCCGCCTGCAGGTGCAGCGCGAGAAATACGCCGACACGCTGGAAATCGTCATGCGTGTGTATTTCGAAAAGCCACGCACCACCGTGGGCTGGAAGGGGTTGATCAACGACCCCTACCTCGACGAGAGCTACCGCATCGACGAGGGGCTGCGCATGGCGCGGCAGCTGCTGCTGGAAATCAACCGCATGGGCGTGCCGGCCGGCTCGGAATTCTTGGATGTCATCTCACCCCAGTACATCGGTGACTTGATCAGCTGGGGGGCCATTGGCGCCCGCACGACCGAGAGCCAGGTGCACCGCGAACTGGCCTCGGGGTTGTCCGCCCCGATTGGTTTCAAGAACGGCACTGACGGCAATATCAAGATTGCGACTGATGCGATTCAGGCGGCTGCCCGCCCTCACCACTTTTTGTCGGTTCACAAAAATGGCCAAGTCGCCATCGTGGAGACCAAGGGCAACAAGGATTGTCACGTCATCCTGCGGGGCGGCAAGGCGCCCAACTATGACGCCGAAAGCGTTGCGGCGGCCTGCAAGGATTTGGTGTCAGCCAAGCTGGCGCCGAGCTTGATGATCGACTGCTCACACGCCAACAGTTCCAAGCAGCACCAGCGTCAGCTGGATGTGGCGCGTGATATCGCGGCGCAGATGAAAGCGGGCGGTCAGAGCATTTTTGGCGTTATGGTGGAAAGTCATTTGCACGACGGCGCTCAGAAATTCAGCCCCGGTAAGGACGATCCGGCCAAGCTGGAATATGGCAAGAGCATCACCGACGCTTGTTTGGGCTGGGACGACTCGCTGGCGGTGCTGGATGTGCTGAGCGAGGCCGTCAAGGCCACGCGAGGCTGAAGCGGCAACATGCACACGTTGGGCTTGATTTTTGCGCCAAAATCGACTCGCTATCTGCCCCAACAATAGGAGACCCGCATGCACAGCAGTGTGAAAGTCGTGTTCAGCCCGGCGCAGGAGTTTGACCTGCACGTGGATGCCAGCGAGGTGCTGTCTTTCGAGGCGGCCCGGCGCTGGCTGGACGAGCAGTTCGTCAAGCACGAGTGCGAGCCGATGCGGGGCTCCGGCAAGGTGTTGATCGCCGACAAGATCGTTTCTGTCGCTGCTGCGGTTGGGCCGGCGGCTTTTGCCGACCCCGCGTTTGCGCTGGACTATGCGCGCGCCGCTAGCGGCGCCCTGAGCAAGGCTTTGCTGCGGGTGGATGTGGCCAAGCACGCGATCTCGTATTGAGATTGTGCGCACCGCGTCCCCGCTGCGGCTCTTGAAATCCTGAACAATGCCTCCATGTCAGAGGCCTTGGCCGCGCTTTGCCTGAACGGTGGGCGCGGTATCCCTTTTTTTGTTGTTTGAACTCCTCTCTACACGCCATGGCAAAGCAAACCCATTCCTTCCAGGCCGAAGTCAAGCAGGTCCTGCATCTGGTCACCCATTCGCTTTACTCCAACAAGGAGATTTTTCTCCGCGAGTTGGTGTCCAACGCGTCTGACGCTTGCGACAAACTCCGCTTTGAAGCTTTGGACAATGCGGCCTTGTTTGAAGATGCGCCGAACCTCGAAGTTCGGGTCAGTTTTGACGAAGCTGCCCGCACGGTGACGATCAGCGACAACGGCATCGGCATGAGCGAGGAAGAGGCGATTGCCCACCTTGGCACCATTGCCAAGAGCGGCACCCGCGAGTTCATGGCCAAGCTTGAAGGTGACCAGAAGAAGGATGCCAACCTGATCGGCCAGTTCGGCGTGGGCTTTTATTCCGGCTTCATCGTGGCCGACCGCATCACGGTTGAAACCCGCCGCGCTGGCGTGGCCGCCGATCAAGGCGTGCGCTGGAGCTCGGAAGGCACCGGCGACTACGAGGTCGAAACGATCAGCAAGCCCGGGCGCGGCACCGACGTGGTCTTGCATCTGCGCGACGGCGAAGAGGAGTTTCTCAAGACTTGGCGCCTGAAGTCGGTCATCAGCAAGTACTCCGACCACATCTCGCTGCCCATTCTGATGAAGAAGGAAGAGTGGGATGCTGACGCCGCCAAGCAAGTGCTCAAGGACGAGTGGGAGCCGGTGAACAAGGCCTCCGCCCTGTGGTCGCGCAGCAAGAGCGAGGTGACGCCTGAGCAGTATGAAGAGTTTTACAAGCAGATCAGCTACGACACTGAGGCGCCGTTGAGCTACACCCACAACCGGGTGGAGGGTCGCAGCGAGTACACGCAGCTGCTCTACATCCCCAAGAAGGCGCCCTTTGATTTGTGGAACCGGGACAAGCGCGGCGGCGTGAAGCTGTACGTGAAGCGCGTCTTCATCATGGACGACGCGGAGGCCCTGATGCCGGTGTATCTGCGCTTCGTGAAGGGGGTGATCGATTCCGCTGATCTGCCTTTGAACGTCAGCCGCGAGTTGCTGCAGGAAAGCCGCGACGTGAAGGCGATCCGCGAAGGGTCGACCAAGCGCGTGCTGTCCATGCTGGAATCGCTGGCGGACAGTGAGGATGCTGCCGAGCGCGCCAAGTACGCGGAGTTCTGGAAAGACTTCGGTTCGGTGCTGAAAGAAGGCGTTGGTGAAGACCACGCCAACCAGGAGCGACTGGCCAAGCTGCTGCGTTTTGCTTCTACGCAAGCGGACGAGGGCGTCTCTTTGGCCGACTACCTGAAGCGCGCCAAGGACGACCAAGAAGCGATCTACTACATCACCGCCGACTCTCTGGCGGCCGCCAAGAACAGCCCGCAGCTGGAGATCTTCCGCAAGAAGGGCATTGAGGTGCTGCTGCTGACGGACCGGGTCGATGAATGGATGCTCTCGCACCTGTATGAGTTCGAGGGCAAGCCGCTGCAGTCCGTCGCCAAGGGTGCCATGGACCTGGGCAAGCTGCAGGACGAAGATGAGAAGAAGAAGGCAGAAGAAGCCGCTGAAACCTTTAAGCCCCTGCTGGATCGCTTGAAGGCCGCCCTCAAGGACCGCGCCAAGGACGTGCGCGTGAGCACCCGTCTGGTTGACTCACCTGCCTGCATCGTGGTGGAAGAGGGCGATATGAGTGGCCACCTGGCCCGCTTGCTGAAGCAGGCCGGCCAAGCGGCGCCTGCGTCGTTGCCGACGCTGGAAATTAATGCCGAGCATGCACTGGTGAAAAAGCTGGACGCCTCGGCTCAGTTTGATGATCTGGCCCACGTCATCTTTGATCAGGCGGTGCTGGCTGAAGGCGGCCATCTGGAAGACCCTGCCGCCTACGTGAAACGCGTCAACGCGATGTTGTTGGCCTGAGCCTCTCGGGCTGCAGGATGAAATCGGGCCCGCTTGGGCCCGATTTCATTTCAGTTGTCAGTTATTTGAACGCCGAGTCGTCGATTTCGTAGGCATCATCCGGGCGGCCGACTTCGAGATCGTCCGGCTTGGGGTTCATCAAGGCCAACTGTTCGTTCAATTTGGCGACTTGGTCATGCCAGTAGTTAGCGCTTCCAAACCAAGGGAAGGCGAGTGGAAAGGCCGGATCGCCCCAGCGCTTGGCCAGCCAGGCACTGTGGTGAATCATGCGCAGGGTGCGCAGCGCCTCGATCAGGCGCAACTCGCGGCGGTCGAAGGGGGCGACGGTTTCGTAGCCTTCCAGCACCCACGCTAGTTGCTGGCGTGCGGCCACCTCGTCGCCGGACAGCAGCATCCACAAGTCCTGAATGGCGGGGCCCATGACGGCGTCGTCCAGGTCCACAAAATGTGGACCGTGGTCCGGGGTCCAGAGAATATTGCCGGGATGGCAATCGCCGTGCAGGCGCAAGATCTCCAGTCCAGGCACGCTGTCGAAGGCGGCTTGAATCGCCGTCAGGCAGTGGTTCACCACCGCGGTCCAGTCGGGCAAGACCTCAATCGGGATGCAGTCGTCCGCCAGCAGTCCGTCGCGCGCGATCCGCCCTGGCTCGGCGCTGTCCCAGTGCTGGCGGTGCAGGAATGGTCGCTGCCGGCCGACGTCGTGCAGGCGCGCCAGCAGGCGGCCGATCCAGCGCAGCACTTCAGGGTCTTCCAACTCGGGCGAGCGGCCGCCTTGGCGCGGCGTGACGGCAAAGCGCTGGGGGCCGAAATGTGCCAATGTGGTGGGTTCACCAGCCAGGCTGAGCAGGCCTTTGTGGTCATTCAAGGTCCAGGGGGCCGCGACTGGCACCTCGGCTTGGGCCAATTCAGCAGCGAAGGCGTGTTCTTCAAGAATCTGCGCATCGCTCCAGCGCCGCGGTCGGTAGAACTTGGCCACGGCGATGCGCCCGTCCTCCAAATGCACCTGCAGCACCCGGTTTTCGTATGAGTTCAGTTGCAGCATGCGCCCGTCGCCGTAAAGCCCGGCGGCATCCAAGGCGTCAAGCATGAATTCTGGCGTCAGCGTGCCAAAGGCCGGGTCGTGAGCGGGATCAGGTTTTTGAGTGTTCAATGAAAAACGGCGCCAGCCATCAGGGCAGGCGCCGTTGCCAGTATCGCAGGCGATGACGTGTAGGGGGCCGAGTCGGTTTTAGCGATGGGGGCGGCCTGTGCCATAGCGGGGGGAGTCCACCACCATCCCGACGATGTCGTTGGGGGCTTCGTCGGGATATTGAGACTCGGCGCCCAAGGGCTCTGCAAAGGACGGGGATTTAGGTACGCCGGTTGCGGCGCTACGACCCAGGCGGCTCGACTCCAGGCCGCTTGGCGGGTCAAAACGGCTGTCTGGGGCGAAAAAGGAGTCGTTGAACATGGACGAGTCTTGCCACAGATCTTGGGTTCGCCCACGGCGCGGCAGGGCCCCTTTGTTCAAATTGGGGCGGTTAGCGGCCATGGCGCTGGGGGCCGGCGCCGCTTGCGGGCCTCGGGATTGGCTGTTGCTGTAGGGCACCAGCAATTGCAACTCCGCGGCGGTGGGCAGGTTGTCGATGGGGCAGCGCAAATAGCGAACACGGCAGGCGCCCAGCACCGATTGTTTGATTTGCAGGGTACGGCCCGAAATACCACGCTCACTGTCCAGGTCCACGGCGGCCAGCACACGGCCATTGGGGCTGCAGATTGCGAAGGTCACGTGAATCGCGCCCAAGAGTTCGAACCAATAGCGCACCTCTTGCGCCTCGGTCGGTTGGCAGAAACGCACCAGCGGCAATTTGGCGAGGATCACGTGATGCGGCAGCGCCTCCTTGAGCAGGCGATAGACGCGCCGCTCATCGCTGCTGAAGACGGGGCGAGCGGTTAGTGCCCATTCACGCGGAAGGGGTTTGCTACTCGCTGTGGGCCTTCGAAAGGCCCAAAACAAGCCCGACGCCGCCACGGCAAAGCCAACGGCTAAGGCTGTTATCCACAATTGGGTGGTTTGCATTTCCCTCGGCGGCCCGTCTTTTGTTATGGCGTACCCTCGGTTTGGGTACCAACTTCAGCGGCGAATGTAGCGGAATTCGATGAAAATTACCTTAGGGGCAATGGGGGTACCCCCCTAATTCAAGGGGCGGGCGGAAGAGGTAGAGCGACGACTCAGAGCTTGGCGGCCTTGCCGCTGCTGCCCTCCAGCTTGGATTTCACTTCGGCCACCCCCTCGAGAATTTCCCCGAAAACATGGACGTGGCGTTTGAGCTGGAAGTCCAACTCGGCCATGTGCCGCTCGATCGCTTCGCCCACGTGGGAGGATACCGTGTCGGGGGGCAGTCGCAACCAGGCCTCCGACTCTGAGCCATCGCGCTCGACCAAGGCGCCTGCGTTGCGGGCAATTTTCAGCATGGCCCCGTTTTCGCTCAAGGCGTGAATGAACAGGGTGTCGATGCCGCGGTTTCTGGCATGCAAGGCGGCGCGCTCAAACAAACGGGCACCAAAACCGCGGCCGCGCACGTGTTTGGATACTGACACGCCAAATTCCGCCATGGCTGGCTGACCAGCGCGCTGCGGTGTGGGTGCGTAGGCGAGGTGCGCCATGGACACCAGTTCCAGCCGCCGATTGAAGATGCCCAGCACTTCATCGCGCTCAAAGTCCAGCGACATGGCGTAGCGGCTGATCTGTTCGTCAGACGCCGGGTAGCCAAAGCGCAGATAGCGGTCGCGCTCTTCCAGCTGCAGCAGGTGCTGGGCGATGCGGTGCCGGTGGCGGCGCGCCAGTGAACGGATCGGCACCCACGACGACAGGCGCTGCAGGGCAGCCGTGGGCAACCAACTGGACGAGGCGGCGTCTGCCGCCGCCTTATCAGCGTGCTGATGGGCGGCTTGCGGGTTGGCTGCGGGTCCGTCTTCTTTGGGGGCTTGTGGCATGGCGTTCATGGTGAGACCGGGCGGGTCTGGTAGTAACCCTGATACTACCTGCAGATGGCTGCGCATGCGCAGCGCTAGAAAACAATAAAGCTGGCAAAGTTCTCGAATGTTTGCTAGACTAGCAGGCTTTCCTCGATCTTGGTTGCGGGGGAAGAGTCTTTGCGCTTCGTGTGAGAGGTTGCGTGAGTGGTCAAAGTTTGTAGGGTTCAGTGAACCTGGCGGGCCGATTACTTTCAATAAGCAGCACCAAACAGAAGTACCAAAGATCTGAATCAACCATCCGACGTTGGCCTCATTCTTGAATGAGTGGGGCGAACATTCGAAAGAAACTCATGAAGACCTTCAGCGCCAAGCCGGCCGAAGTGACGCACGAGTGGTTTGTGATTGACGCCACCGACAAGGTGCTCGGACGTGTTGCCAGCGAAGTGGCACTCCGTTTGCGCGGCAAGCACAAGGCCATTTATACGCCTCACGTGGATACCGGCGATTTCATCGTCATCATCAACGCAGAAAAGCTGCGCGTCACTGGCAACAAGGCCAATGACAAGGTGTACTACCGTCACTCGGGTTTCCCGGGCGGCATCTACGCCACCAAGTTCAAGGACATGCAAGCCAAGCACCCAGGCCGCGCCCTGGAAAAGGCTGTCAAGGGCATGCTGCCCAAGGGTCCTTTGGGCTACGCCATGGTGAAGAAGCTGAAGGTCTATGCCGGTGCCACGCACCCGCACGCCGCTCAGCAGCCCAAGGCTCTGGAAATCTAAGGAACGATGATGATCGGAAACTGGAACTACGGTACAGGCCGCCGCAAGTCGTCGGTCGCACGTGTCTTCATCAAGAAGGGCACGGGCCAAATCGTCGTCAATGGCAAGGCCATCGGCGAATATTTCGGCCGTCAAACCTCGATCATGATCGCCAAGCAGCCTTTGCTGCTGACGAACCATGGCGAGACCTTCGACATCAAGGTGAACGTGCATGGTGGCGGTGAGTCGGGTCAAGCCGGTGCTCTGCGCCACGGCATCACCCGTGCGCTGATCGACTATGACGCGACCCTGAAGCCCGAACTGAGCCGCGCTGGCTTCGTGACGCGTGATGCGCGTGAAGTCGAGCGTAAGAAGGTCGGTCTGCACGGTGCGCGTCGCCGGAAGCAGTTCAGCAAGCGCTGATCGAACTTCCCGAGGCTGGCTCCGTTTTTGGCGGGGCTGGCTCATCAACAAGGCCGCTTTTCAGCGGCCTTGTTTGTTTTGGGGGTGGCAATAACCTTGCCGATCACCGGCTTGTCGCGGTGCCGATACGACATGCCCCACTGTTTTCGTCGACAATAGGCCCCAGTGTTCGAATGAGAGGAATGACCATGAGCGCAGTGCTTGAAACTACAAATGCCCCGCAGGCTGATGAGATGCCCGCCCCGCTGGTGTTTACCGACAGCGCGGCCGACAAGGTGCGTGATCTGGTGGCCGAAGAAGGCAATCCTGAATTGAAGCTGCGCGTCTTTGTTCAGGGTGGCGGCTGTTCTGGCTTTCAGTATGGATTCACCTTTGATGAAGCCGTGAACGACGACGACACGCAGATGAACAAGAATGGCGTGACGCTGCTGATCGACGCCATGAGTCTGCAGTACCTGATCGGTGCTGAGATCGACTACAAAGAAGATTTGCAGGGTGCGCAATTCGTGATCAAGAATCCGAACGCCACCACCACCTGCGGTTGCGGCTCCAGCTTCT
This sequence comes from Roseateles koreensis, assembly GCF_028595305.1. Classification (GTDB taxonomy): domain Bacteria; phylum Pseudomonadota; class Gammaproteobacteria; order Burkholderiales; family Burkholderiaceae_C; genus Paucibacter_A; species Paucibacter_A koreensis. The sequence goes on from NZ_JAQQXS010000007.1 coordinate 160,430, forward strand.
CTGCCTGAATTCGCTGTTCCGGCTCCGTGCGCCACTCAAAGCCGCCTGCCTAGGCGGCTTTGTTGTTTGAGCGAGGGTGTGGGTGTGACTCAGGCAGGGTAGAGTGCGCCGAGAACGCGTGGCCCGGCAGCACCCGTGACCTGCGCCAGATTGCCTGGGCTGCGTTTCATGAAGCGCATGGCCAGCCAAGCAAATGCGGCGCCCTCTACCTGCATGGCGGGCAAGCCATGCGCGTCGGTGGGCCGCACCTGCGTCTCGGGCAACAAGGTTTGCAATTGCTGCATGAGCAGGGTGTTGAGCGCGCCGCCCCCGCAGACCAGCAACTCGCTTGCCTTCGAGCCCTTGGCGCGCAGTGAGCTATGGGGCTCGATCTTTTCACCGAGGTGCAGGCCCAGGTGCAAGCTGTCGACGATGCTGCGCACTGTCAGGGCCAGGAGTGTGCGTTGCACATCCTCCGGCGCTTCGGCGCCGCTGAGGTAACGCTTTACCCATGCGGTATTGAAGAGGTCGCGTCCCGAGCTTTTTGGCGGAGCAGCGGCAAAGAAGGGTTCCGCCAACCAAGCCTTGAGCAAGGTGGGCAGAACCTGTCCCGTAGCCGCCCAGGTGCCTTGGTCGTCATAGGCCTGGCCCAAGTGCCGTGCCGTCCACGCATCCATCAGGCAGTTGCCGGGGCCGCAGTCGAAGCCCAGGGTCCAGCCCTCGCGACCCAGGATGCTGATATTGCTGATGCCGCCAATGTTCAACACCGCCACGTCGGCGTCACTGCGACCGAAGAGGGTGCGGTGAAAGGCCGGCACAAGAGGTGCGCCCTGGCCGCCCGCGGCAAGATCACGGTTGCGAAAGTCACAGATCACGTCGATGCCGGTCTGCTCTGCCAGCAGCGCGCCATTCAGCAGCTGAGTGGTGTACCCGCAGCCATCAAAGGCGCTGGGTTGATGCCGCACGGTTTGGCCGTGGGCGCCCAGCGCGGTGATCTCGCGGGTCTTCAGGCCGCTGTGCTCCAGCAATTGGGCCACCAGATCAGCATAGCTGCGTGCTACCGCATTGGCGGCCAGGGCGGCGCGGTGCAGTTCGTTGCTGCCGGGGCTGTTCAAGGCCAACAACTCGTCGCGCAGGGCGGGTGGGTAGGCGTGATGCAGGTGGGCTCGTACAGCCATGGACGGTTGGGTGCCGTCAAAGCTGGCCAACACGGCGTCAACGCCGTCCAGCGATGTTCCGGACATCAGGCCGATGTAGAACTCGGGCATCGCTGTTCTTTGCAAATGAACGGTTGAGCGGGCGACGGCGGCCCGTTCGTGCGCCGCCTTAGTCGGCAGCGGTGGCGCCTTTGTCCAGCGATTGCGCAACGCTCAACTGGGTTTTCACGCTGGCAACCACTTGTTGGAATTGGCCTCGAGCGTAATTGGGCAAGGCCACCGCCTCGGCGGCGCGTGCGATCACGCGGGGGTCTTGGTGTTGGCCTTTGACGCGAAACTCGAAGTGCAGATGTGGCCCGGTGGCCCAGCCGGTAGCGCCGACGGCACCGACACGCTGGCCTTGCTCAATGCGCTGACCCTTTTTGACATCGATGCGGCTCAAGTGGGCGTACACCGTGGTGCGGTCGCCGCTGTGGCGCACATGCACGACATTGCCGAAGCCATTTTGCCAACCCGCAAATTCAACCGTGCCGTCGCCCACTGTGCGCACGGGAGTGCCGCTGGGCGCGCCGTAGTCCACACCCAGGTGCTGGCGCCAGGTCTGCAGAATGGGGTGAAAGCGCATGGCGAAACCGGAGGTCACGCGCGAGAACTCCATCGGGCTGGCCAAGAAGGCGCGGCGCTTGCTCTTGCCGTCGAAGCCGTAAAAGCTGCTCTTGCCGGTGGCCTGGTCTTTGAACAGCACGGAGCTGTAGGTACGGCCATTGTTGACGAATTCACCGGCCACCAAGCGACCTGCGGCGTCCCAGTTGATGGGTTCGCCGTCAGCGGTCATGCTTTCGAACACGATCGAGAAGCGGTCGCCTTTTTGCAGGTCGCGGTGAAAGTCAATGTCCCCCGAGAACATCTCTGCCATTTGTGAGGCTACGGCGTCGGGGATGCGAGATTCGTCGGTGGCCGCAAACAAGGAGCTGCGGATGGTGCCGCTGGCCAGGCGCACTTGCGATTGCAGCGGTGCGGCTTCGAGCTTGGCGCTGAAGTGATCGCCCTGGCGGGTGATGCTCAGGCGATTGAAATGGGTGGCCTGCTGCTCAGCCGCGTCAACTGGAAAGCGGGCGACCAGCGAGTGCACCTTGCCCGAGGCATCGGCGGTGACTTGCACCATCTTGCCGCCGCGCCCTTGCAGCAGTCGGCGCGCCACGGCGTCGCTGCGCAGGAACTGGGCGGCCGTGGTATCAAAGGCGCCCATGCGCTTGAGCAGGCTGTCGGCCGTGTCGCTGCTGCGGGTCAGGTCGTTGCGGGTGAGGCCAACTTGAAACTCAGCCAATGCGTTCAGTTGTTCGTCGAGACTGCCTGCCTCGACGGTTTGCTCGACGACGGTTTGCGGCAGGTCGTGCGCATCCGGCGCCAAGGGTGCAATACCAAAGGCGGTGACAGCAAAACCGGTGAGCAAGGTGACGACGGCGCCCGTCAATGCACGGGGATGGCGGGCCGCAAAGCTTTCGACTTTCGTCAGCGAGTTTTTGAGGACGTTGATTCGATCAGTCACGCTTGAAGAGATTCCAACGATCTTGTGGTTGTGGCCCCCCTTACAGAGGGCCCACAACACCCCGAGGACTAGGCCACATACACAGACGCCACAGTTTGCGAATCGCTTCGCCTCGGGACGTCCACTAGAATTGTCTGAAACGCGCAACAAGCCTTGTTTTGTGGGCTTGCTTTTGCAGCATGGGCCGGAGTATACCGACGCGCCCGCCGAGTCAATGTCACGAAAACCCGATAAATCCAAGCTTTACCTAGGCCCCGCTGCTGTTATGTCCGAATTGCGAACACCTGAAAATGCCCCGTCCTCCGCCTCCGCCAAGTCGGTGGCCTATCCGGTGACCGACCGTGTCCAGGCCGCTATGGCTTTGTCGCTGCGGGGCTGTGAGGAGTTGTTGCCACAGGCCGATTGGCTGCAGAAATTGGCGCGCTCTGAAGCCACGGGCGTACCGCTGCGCATCAAGCTGGGCCTGGACCCGACGGCGCCTGACATCCACATTGGCCACACCGTGGTGCTCAACAAGATGCGCCAGTTGCAGGACTTGGGGCATCAGGTGATTTTTCTGATCGGCGATTTCACCTCCATGATTGGCGACCCGTCGGGGCGCAATGCCACGCGTCCGCCGCTCACGGCCGAGCAGATCAAGCTCAACGCAGAAACCTACTACCGCCAGGCCAGCCTGGTCTTGGACCCGGCGCGTACCGAGATTCGCTACAACTCCGAGTGGAGCGACCCGCTGGGCGCGCGCGGTTTGATTCAACTGGCGGCCAAATACACCGTGGCGCGCATGATGGAGCGCGACGACTTCACCAAGCGTTTTGCGGCGCAGACCCCGATTTCGGTGCACGAATTTCTGTACCCGCTGATGCAAGGTTATGACTCGGTGGCGTTGAAGAGCGATCTGGAGTTGGGCGGCACCGACCAGAAGTTCAATCTCTTGATGGGCCGTCATCTGCAGCAGGAATATGGCCAGGAGCCGCAGTGCATCTTGACCATGCCGTTGTTGGAAGGGCTGGACGGCGTCGAGAAGATGTCCAAGTCCAAGAATAACTACATTGCGGTAACGGAAGCTCCCAACACCATGTTTGCCAAGGTGTTGTCGATCAGCGATGCGCTGATGTGGAAGTGGTTCAATCTGTTGAGCTTCAAGAGCCTGGATGAGATTGCAGCCTTGCGTGCCGAGGTTGACGGTGGGCGCAACCCGAAAGATGCCAAGGTCATGCTGGCCAAGGAAATAACGGCCCGCTTCCATAGTGCCCAGGCAGCCGAAGCCGCTGAGGCGGATTTCAACAACCGGGCCAAGGGTGGTATCCCGGATGAAGTGCCTGAAGTCAGCCTGGCTGGCGCACCGCTGGGCATTGCGGCCTTGTTGAAGTCGGCTGGCTTGGTGGCGTCTAACGGCGAGGGTACACGCATGATCGAGCAGGGTGGCGTGCGTGTTGATGGCGCCGTGATCAGCGACAAGGGCTTGAAGCTTGAGGCCGGCAGCTATGTGCTGCAGGTGGGCAAACGCAAGTTCGCTCGGGTTACGCTGAGTGCTTGAAACCAGCGCTTGAAATTCGCACCTGATACCCGCGGTTGGCGCGGCGTTCAGAGATTGGAAATGCCCGCCGCCACATGCCCTGATGGCACGTGGACGGCCGCGCTGGCGATGTGCCCGGCCTGATCGTCGAAGAAAAAGTCGGGCTCGAACTCACGCAGGAATTCGCCCTTGGCCAGGCCGCCCAGAAACATGGCTTGGTCGACTTCGATGTGCCAGTCCATCAGGGTGCGGATGGCACGCTCGTGTGCGGGCGCGCTGCGTGCCGTCACCAGGGCGGTGCGCACGCGCATGCGGCCGCTGGGGGCTTGCTGAAGATGATGCAAGGCTTCCAGCACCGGCTTGAAGGGGCCCGCCGCCAGGGGGGTGTTGGCATGCGTGGATTCATGGCTCTGGAAGGCGTCGAGGCCATCGCGCTGGTAGACGCGCTCCGCCTCGTCAGAAAACAGCACAGCGTCGCCGTCGAAGGCAATGCGCAATTCGTCCGGGTGTGCGGCTGAGGCATGCGCCGAATGCGGAAACACCCGCGCCGCAGCCACACCGGCAGCCAGGGCCTCACGCACGTCGGCTTCGTTGACCGACAAGAACAGTTGCGCTTTCAAAGGCCGCAGATAGCGCCACGGCGACTCGCCCCGGGTGAACACCCCGCGCTGGATGGGCAAGCCGTAATGCGCGGCGGAGCGAAACACCCGCAGGCCTGAGATGGGGTCATTGCGTGACAGCATCACCACTTCAACCCGGGGCTGCGCCGGATCGTGGTTGAACGCCAGCAGCTTTTGCACCAGGGAGAAGGCAACGCCCGGCTTGGCCGGCAGGTCCAGGCGCTGCTGTTGCAAGGCCATGTAGGCGTGGTCGTCACTGGCCTCGAAGCGCTGATTTTCTTCTTCGAAATCAAACAAGGCGCGCGAGGAAATGGCGACGACGAGTTGACCGTCAAGGGTGGCTGGCATGGTCGTGGGGCGCGATGTTCGGTGGCGGGCTACTTCACCCAAGTATTGAGTTGGATGATGGGCAGCAGCACGGCCAGCACGATCATCAGCACGATGCCGCCCATGCCCACAATCATCAGCGGTTCAAGCAAGGTGGCGGCAGCCATGGCCCGGCGCTGCACTTCAACGCTCAACTGGCGGGCGGCACGGTCCAGCATTTCCGGCAACTGACCGGTTTGCTCACCCAGGCGGGCGAACATGGCCAAGATGCCTGGAAAGCGCTTTTTACCGGCCAATGCGGCCCCGAGCGGCGCGCCTTCGCGCACCTGCACCAGCGCGTCCAGCGCGTCAGCGCGCATGGCATGGTTGGAGAGGGTTTCAGCCGCCGCTTGCAGCGCTTTCAAGATCGGTACGCCCGAGCCCGCCAGCATGGCCAGGGTCCCGGCGAAGCGCGCCGCGTTGTAGCCGCGAGCCAGGCGACCGACCAGCGGCAGCTCCAGCAAGCCCGCATCAAAGCGCAGCCGAAAACGGGCCCGTTTCAAGGCCGCGTTCAGACCCAACCCGCCGGCGACAAGCATCAGCAACATCAACCAGCCCCAGTTGCGCACAAACGCGCTGAGGGCCAGCATGCCCACGGTCAAGGCGGGCAAGGCGCGTTTGGAGTTGGTGAACACGGTGGCGATCTGCGGCACCACGTAGGTGACCAGAAAAATCACGATGAACACCGAGATCAGCGACACGATGGCCGGGTAGGCCATGGCGCCCATCAGCTTGCCTTTGAGGTCTTGGCGCTCTTCCAGGTCGTCAGCCAGCTTTTCGAGCACGACGCCCAGGGCGCCGCTTTGCTCGCCAGCGGCCACCACGCCGCGGTAGACCTCGTCGAATTCTCTCGGTGCGCTGCCGAGCGCGCGGGCGAAGGGAGCGCCAGCGTTCACTTCAGCCTTGAGTTGCGACAGCAACTCGCGCTGTCGGGCATCCTCGCTTTCATCGGCCAAAGCGGATAGCGCCCGCTCTAGGGGCAGGCCCGACCCCACCAAGCCGGCCAGTTGCCGCGTCCAGACCGCCAGCGCCGAGGGGCTGAAAATGCGCCGCGCAAAGCGTTTGCCGCCGGCCTGGCCCTGCTGCTGAACTGGGGTGATGAGCACCGGTACCAGGTTCATGCCGCGCACCTGCGCACGCGCAGCCCGCGGGGTATCGGCTTCGATCAGGCCGCTGCTGCTGCGGCCAGCGGCGTTGATGGCTTCGTATTTGTAGGCAGGCATGGGGATGGAGGGCGGTCAGGGGGGCGCTTGCGATTCAGTCGCGGGTCACCCGCAGCACTTCTTCTTCGGAGGTGATGCCTTGCTCGATCAAGCGTGCGCCGTCCTCGCGCATGGAGCGCAAGCCGGCTCGTTGTGCCGCTTGCACCAACTCGCTTTCGGCGGCCTGGTTGTGGATGAGGGCCCGCACCGTGTCGTCCGCCACCATCAGTTCGTAGACGCCAGTGCGCCCTTTGTAGCCGGTCTTCGAGCAGGCCTCGCAGCCGACGGGGTGATACCTGACGACGCCTTCGCTGCTGGTTTCCGCCCGGCGGCAAACCGGGCATAACTTGCGAACCAGACGTTGTGCCAAAACCCCCAGCAGGCTGGAGCTCAGCAAGAAGGGCTCGATGCCCATGTCGGTCAGTCGAGTGACTGCGCTAGGGGCGTCGTTGGTGTGCAGCGTGGCCAGCACCAAGTGGCCCGTCAGCGAGGCTTGAATGGCAATTTGCGCGGTTTCGTAATCGCGGATTTCGCCAATCATGATCACGTCAGGGTCTTGGCGCAGGATGGCCCGCAAGGCTTTGGCGAAGGTGAGGTCGATCTTGGCGTTGACCTGGGTCTGCCCCACGCCGGCCAGCTCATACTCGATGGGGTCTTCCACCGTCAACACATTGGTGGTGCGGGTGTCCACGGTTTGCAGCGAGGCGTACAGGCTGGTGGTCTTGCCGGAGCCGGTCGGGCCGGTCACGAGCACGATGCCGTGCGGTTGCTGCACCAGATGCTTGAAGGCGGAGAGCACATCGCCGCTCATGCCCAGGCCTTCCAGCGTGAACTTGCTTTCGGTCTTGTCGAGCAGGCGGAGCACGGCGCGTTCACCGTGGGCCGACGGCAGAGTGGAGACGCGCACATCGATGGCGCGCCCGCCGATGCGCAGGCTGATGCGCCCGTCTTGCGGCAGGCGCTTTTCGGCGATGTCCAGCTCGGCCATGATTTTCAAGCGGGAAATCAGGGCGGCGTGCAAGCCGCGATTGGGTTGCACGACCTCGCGCAAGGTGCCGTCCACCCGGAACCGCACGGAGCTTGCGCGTTCGTAGGGCTCGATATGGATGTCGCTGGCGCCGTCTTTCGCGGCCTGGGTCAATAACGCGTTCAGCATGCGGATGATGGGGGCGTCGTTGGCGGCCTCCAGCAAGTCTTCCACAGCGGGCAGGTCTTGCATCATTCGGCTCAGGTCGACAGCGCTTTCAACCTCGCCGATCACGACCGCCGCGCTGGACTCGCTGCCCGCATAGGCGGCGTTGATGCGCTCCGCCAGAGAGGCCGCGGCCTCGCTTTCGAAGCGGTCGACGACGTACAGGCGCTGGACTTCAGCCAGGCTGGATAACTTGACTTCCGGCGGAGCCCACAGCACCAGCGAAGTGCCGTCGTCCTCCAGCAGGACGGCGTGGGCCTTGGCGAAGGCGTAGGGCAAAGGGTGGCGGGTGGCCATGGTTGCGATCAGGGCTGTTGGGGAGGCGTGCCGTCCGATGCGGCCTTGCTCTGCCCACCGGCGGGCGTGGCGGGGCTTGGCGGCAGCACGGGGGCGCCCGTATTGGGCAGGAGAGCGCTGTCAGCGGGTTGCGAGACCTGCTGCAAGGCGCGAATGGACTCGTAACGGTCCATGGTCAGCTGGTCGGCGGTTTGCTGGTTGCGCATGACCACCGGGCGGAGGAACACCAGCAGATTGGTTTTGACGCGTTTGCGGCTCTCGGTTTTGAACAGATTGCCGATCAGGGGAATGCTGCCCAGGCCGGGCACGCGGTCGTCACCGTCGCTGTATTCGTCTTTCAGCAATCCGCCCAGCACCAGAATGGCGCCGTCATCCACCGTGACGGTGGTTTCGATGGCGCTCTTGTCGGTGGTCGGGCCATTGACGCTGCTGGCGGTGCTGGCCACCACGGACGAATTCTCCTGGTAGACCGTCATGCGGATGGTGCCGCTCTCGCCAATCTGGCTGCGAATGCGCAAGGTCAGGCCAACGTCTTTGCGGTCCACCGTCTGGAAGGGGTTGACCGAGCTGCTGCTGGAGCCCGTGCTGGTGTAGGAGCCGGTCACGAAGGGCACGTTCTGGCCGATCACAATCTTGGCCTCTTCGTTGTCCAGGGCCACCAGATTGGGCGTAGAGAGCACATTGGCGCCGGTCTGGCTTTCCAGGAAATTCGCCATGGCACCGAGCGTGAAGTGGCTGCCCACCTTTTTGAACACACCGATGTTGAAGCCGGTAGGCGCCGCGCTGCTCGCCAGCTGGGTGCCCGTGGCGGTGAGGCCGGAGGCGGTGGCGATCGAGCTGGTGATGATGTTGCTGGTGCCGGTGCCGAAGTTTGTGCCCACGCCCGTCAGCACGCTGTCAGTGGTGCTGCCGAACAGGTTTTGCCACTGCACGCCAAACTGGCCGGCCTTGGTGACGTCCACCTTGACGATCATCGACTCCACATAAACCTGGGCGCGCCGCACATCGAGTTGGTCGATCACGCCGCGAATCTGACGGTACATGGGCTCAGGCGCCGTGATCACCAGGGAGTTGGTGGACGGGTCCGCCTGCACAAAGCCGCCCGTCGAAGGGCCTTGGGAGGCCGACACCGGCGTGGTCGATGCGCTGGAGTTGCTGCCGGTGGTGCTGGTGCCGCTTGAATTGGTGGTGGGTGTGGTGCTGCCCAGTGGTGAATTGCCCAGGCCGCTGATGGGGCTGGCGCTGGCATTGCTGCTGGCGCCACCACCACCACTGCTGCTGCCGTTGGTATTGGCGGCAAAGGCGGCCCGCAATACCGTGGCCATTTTTGCGGCGTCGGCGTTTTTCAGATAGACCACATGGATATTGCCGCTGGGGTTGTTGCTGCCGGGCTGGTCCAGCTTGTCGATCATGCTGCGCGCGGCGGCCAGTCGCGCAGGGTTGCTGGCGCGCAGGATCAGCGAATTGCTGCGCGGGTCGGCGAGCACGCTGACGCTGTTGCTGGATTGGCCCGGTACCGTCGAAGTGTTGCTGTTGCCGTCGGTCAGCTTTTGCACCAGCGCGGCGATGTCCGACGCCACGGCGTGCTTGAGTTGCACCACTTCAAGATCGGTGCTGCCCGGCGTGTCCATGGTGGCGATGATCCGGCCCAGGCGCTGCAGATTGTCTGCATAGTCCGTGATCACGAGGCTGTTGTTGCCCGGGTTGGCGTTGATGGTGTTGTTGGGGCTGATCAGGGGCCGCAGCACCGCCACCAGATTGTTAGCGTTTTCGTGGTTGAGCTTGAAGATCTGCGTGATGATTTGATCACCTCGGACCGAGCTGCTGCCCACGGCGACGGCGCCGGCTTGCAGCTTGCCATCTGCTTCCGGCACGACCTTGAGCATCCCCGAGTTCTCGACCACGGTGAATCCCAGGCCGCGCAGCGCCGCCAGGTAGTTGAGGTAGGCATCGCGCACCGACACCGGTTGTTCGCTGTAAACCGTGATCTGGCCCTTGACGCGTGGGTCGATGATGAACTGGCGGTCCAGCATCACGCCGATGGCACGGGTAACGGCCTCGACGTCTGCGTTGACAAAGTTCAGCGTGACCGGCGTACGCGATTTCAGGGCCGGGCTGCTGATACGTGCAGCCGGTGACTTGGCAATGGAGTCGTCATTGACCTGCGCCAGCACGGGGCCGGCGGCAATGGACAGCGCCAACAACGAAAAACCGGCGCGACCCGGAGAACGACTTGACAGACGTTTCATGCTCATCCAATCGAAAAGACGGAACGGTCGCCCTGGCGGCGGCCGATGATATTCAGGAGATTGTTCAGGGCGTCTTCGCGCCCCGGGGCCGCGGTGGCTTCCAACGTGAAGCGCGGTTTGCCCTGGGTGACGCTGCCTTGGCCATTCAAGATCAGCGCGCCGTCCAGCGTACTCAGTTGCAGCAGGCTGGTGTCGACGTGACTGGCCTGTGCCGTCTGTGCGATCACGCTGAGCCGGTAGCTGCCCAAGGGCGCCAAGGTCGACACGCGGGACGACACATTGAGCAGGTCGATATCCAACTGACCGAACTGCTGCATGCGACCTTGCGCCCAACTCAGGCGAAAGTCTTTGGCGGCAAGGCGCATGGAGCCGCCGAGTTGTAGCGTGTTCCAAGGGGCGCCCAAGCCGGCCAGCCAGCCGGCGGGCCAGCGGGCGAGCCACTCAGCGGGCTGGACCACGCTGAGGTCAAAACGGTTCCAGCCGGGGCGCAGCAGGAGTTGCACGGTGCCATTGATGCAGCAGTCCTGCCGTGCGTCGAGGCGCAACCCTGCGCCTTGCAAACCCATCGACCAGCTCAGGCGCCCGGGCAACTGGCTGGCGTCATGGCTGCCTTCGCCGCCACTCAGCACCAGCACGCCGCTGCCGTGCCAGATGCTGCCACGCGAATCAGTGATCAGCAGGTGCTGCCCACTGGCCTTGGCCAGGCTGCGCGCCAGCCAACTCGCCGGGGCAAAGGCGATCAAGGCCATGAAGCCGCCGGTCAGCCCGCCTGCTACGGCCCAACGCAGCACCTTGCTCGAGCTTTTTCGTTGAGCGGTGTCAGTGTTGATGCCTAGCGTTGCTTGCGCTCCGGCGGGCTGCTTGCGCCCTGAGAATGCCCAGGCACTCATGGCGCGTTGGCTCCCAGGCTCAGCACCACGGTGCCGGCGAATCCCTTGGGTCCGCGCTGTAGTTGCGCCTCGACCGGGCGGGCCCGGGCCGCGCTGCGCACTTCGCCCAGCCAGGCTTGCAGGGCCTCGCTGCTCACGCCATTCAGGGTGAGCACCGCACGATCACCGTTCAAGGTGAGGTGGGCACCGCTGCCCAGATGGTCACTGGCCGCTTGCAGCGCCTGGGTGGCGGCTGCCGCAGGCACGGGGGGAGTGGCCCGCAGCGCTTTTGTTTCTTGGGCCAACGCTTGCATTTCCTGCAATTGCAGATCAACCGCTTCAAGCTGGGCCGGGCTTTGCGCCAAGACGTGCAGGGCCGGCTGGACGGCCACCAGCCACAGCAGCAACACGCCCAGGGCGGCGCCTGTGATTTTGAGCAGTCGGCGGTCGCGCGGGCCCAACTGCTGCCAATGGTTTTGCACATTGTGGGCAGCGGCCTGCCAGGGGGAAAGAGGGCGCTCGCTCATGTCTTGTTGGCCTTGTCTTTGCCACTGCTATTGTTGTTGTCGCGGCCATCAACGCGGGCTCCTGCGCCCCCGTCCTTGCTGTTGCGCGGGTCGATGCGGGCGCGGCTGAGTGTCAATTTGCCCTCGCTGGCATCAAGCATCCAGCCTTCGCTGCGCAGCCGGCTCCGAAATTCTTGGATTTGCGCCTCGCTCCAGCCTACGGCAGACAGCACTAGGCGCCCAGGTTCGAAACTGAGACTGTCCATCGGGCCGCGGTCGGCGGGCCAGGCGGTGGCGGCAGCGGAGAGCAGTGACTCAAGGTCGTGCGCGCCCGGGCGGCCAGCCATGGCGCGCAGGCCATCGGTCTCACGGCGCATTTGAGTCGGCGCGTCGTAGACCGCGCGAACCCGGGGATAGCTTTCCAGCAGCGTCTTGCCGAGCGCCGCCTGGCGGGTCTGCAGTTGTTGGCGTTGCTGCCAGGCCAACAGGTTGAGCCCCAACAATTGCACAAGCACCAGCCCGGCCAAGCCCCAGCGAACGGCCTGCCATTCACGTTGCATGAAGCTTCGATAGAACTGGCGCAGGGTGCGGGTGCCGCGTGTGCGTTGTGCCAACTCGAACTGGCGCAGGTTCCAGGGGCTGTCGATCACCCGCAAAGCGCGCTGGGCGGGGCTCAGCAGGGTGACGGCGGCACCCAGCCAAGCTTCGGCTGCGGCTGCGGCTTCGGGTGTGGCGCTCCAGAGGGTGTCTTGATCCGTTGCCGCAGGCAGCAGTTGCCGAGCCAGCCCGCCGTTCAAAGGCAAGGTGCTCACGCCGTCGGGGTGGCTCCAGCGCAGGGCCAGTGCGGGGGTGTCCAAGCCCGTGGTGTAAAAATGCCCGCGCGGTGACTCCGGCCACGACAGGGGGGTCACCCGGTCCACGAAAACATGAGCCGCTTCGAGTGTGCTCAGGTGTTGTTGCAGCCAATTGCGCTCGCACAGGGCCACCCAGGCCAGGTCTGCGCCTTGCGCGCCGGGCTCAAGGGCGAAGTGAAGGTGCTCGGGGTCGTCCAGCAGACTCTCTTCAAGCATGCCCGCCAAAGCGGCACGCATTTGCCGGCCCGCTTTGGGCAATTGCACCCGTTGCCACGCCACGTCGGAGTCGGCGGGGATCACGATCACTGTGTCGGCATGTGGCAATTGGCTGGCGCTTTGTGTGCCTTGGCTGAGGATGTGCTGGCCGTCTCCGGTGAGCAAAAAATCGTAGTCGCTGTTCAGTGCTGTGGCGGGCGTATGCCCCAGTCCTTCGGTGGATTGCACGGCACGGCCCTGCGCTCGCAAGCGACTGCGGGGAGGAAGAAAAACAAGCAGAGTACTCATGGGCGCAAGTTGGCGTCACTGGACCGGACACGCAGAAGTGCTTGAATCGGCCACAAAGGCTGGCGCATTCTAGGAGGGGAAAATTGCTGAATTGCGAGGGTCGTACCCGATTCACACATTATTTGAATTGAGTTCAGCGCTCCCCGGGGCGCGTTCATGGTTTGTCGGCGCGTCCGTCGAGTACCCGATTGACCCGTTCACGGTCGATGATCAACACGTCCAAGTCGCGCCTCTGGACGAGCGAGCGTTCTTCCATGACGCGTTCATCCAGGCGCATGCGGCCCCTGACGATAAAGTAGGCGCTGACCGAGTTGACCCGTTCGGCGCTGAGTACCGCTGAGCTGGGCAGGTAGTTCTTGGCCTCTTGGGGCGATTTCAAAGGGGTGGATTGACGGGCTTGTACCAGCCGCTGGGCCGAGGCCAGATCGACGCCGTCCAGCACGCCGGCAATCACTTCACGCGGCGCCGTGTTGAGGTTGACCGGCGTGGCTGTTGGCAGCAGGGTGACGAAGGGCCGCAAACGGTTCAGGGTGTCTTCACTCAGGCCAAACCAGGCCAATTGGTCCAAATTTTGGGGTTGCAGCGGCACATCGCTGCTTGTCGACGTGGTGGTTTCTGTGTTGCCTGAACTGCCTGCGGCCACCTTGACCGGAAAGGCACTTCGCAACTTGGCGATGATCAGGGCTGCGGTACCCGGGGGCGCTTGCGCGCTCTCGCAGAGGCGTTCCAGCGTGCGTTGTTCGAGCGGCGCCACCTGTGCGCCGCCTGTCAGGTTGCGCAGGTTGTACTGCGCCTGGGCATCGGTGATGCTGCCTGACAGGTAGGCTTCCGGCCCCGTGTTGGTGTCGTTGCCGTCCAGGGCCAGGAAGGTGGAGATGCGGCCTTCGGCCACCGGCACCGCCCATACCTCGTTGAGGTTGTCGGTTGGCGTGGTCCGGTTGCCCACGGCATCTTCACGCAAGATCAGGCGAGCCCAGTCCAAGGCGCCGCGCAACATCAGGGCCGACTGCGCGCGGGCGCGCTCGGCACTTTCGATCTGAACGGCACGGTACTGGCGCCACACCATGGCCGCGGCCAAGCTGGCCACCAAGGTGACGATGATCATCGCGGTGAGCAGCGCGGCCCCGCTTTGATGCGGACGCCTGGCCACCGGCGGTTTGAATGGCGGAGGTGTCATGGCTTACATCCCCAGGGTGATCTGGCGGGTCAAGGGGCCCGCAAAACCACTGGCCGGCGCGAATTGCAAGACCACGCGCACCCCCGTGGGCAAGGCCGTGCGCTGTTTGTTGTCACTGTTGCTGCCAGCGCTCTCCTGCAGGTTGTCGCTGGACTGCGCATTGCTCCAACTGTTGCCCCGGTAGTAGTAGAGCTGCCACCCGGCCACGCCCGGCAAGGCCAATAATTGGCTGGCATCTTGATTGACTTGGAGTTGGCTGCGTTGGTAGCTTTCTTCCAGGGCGGCGAGGGTCTGAACCGTGGGCCCCTCCCATCGGTACAGACTGCCGCTTCGAACGGTCCAGGCCACCACTTGCAAACCGCCGGGCTGATGGCGGGTCAGGCGCAAGCTGGCACCGTCAAAACTGAGCGCATCCACCCCGTTGGACGCTTGCACCGAGTGCATGTCTTGTTCCCACTGCGCCATCACCGTCAGCAGGCGCATGCTCTGCTCAAGGTGGGTTTGTGCAATGTCCCGGCTTTTCACCAGGGCATCAAGACCTTGCCAGGAGACCATCGCCATGATGGCCATCACCAGCAGCGCCACCAGCACCTCAACCAAGGTGAAGCCGGCTTCTTGGCTTGGGGCCCGCCGCTGACGGATGTTTTCAGCCATGTCAGTAACGCCCCAGGATGGCGCTGAGCTGCAGTTGATGGCCGCTCACGGGATCACTGACCACGGCATCAACCCGCCGAAGATTGGCGTTAGGCGTGGCACGCACGGTCAAGCGTCCGATGTAGCTGCGCCCCAGTTGGTCGCAACTGAAGTCGGTGTCGCCGATGCCGGGGAATTGTTTGCTGAGACGCAACTCGGTCAGTTGGTTTTCAGCGCACCACTGTGCGGAGCTGATGGCCCTCAGTCTTTCAGCGTTATCGGTCAAGGCGCCCGCTGCTTTGATGCCAGCACCAAGAGCGATGGCCACAATGACCAAGGCAACCAGCACTTCGATCAAGGTGAAGCCGCGAGCGCTCTGCAAGCTGCGTGGTGTGGGCCAGGGCCTATTGCTGCGCACTGCTGCTGGTGATTTCAAAGGGCGACAGACCATCGGTGGCCAAGGTGATTTGTTGCGAGCCCAAATGCAGGCGCACTTGTTGGGCGCCGATCATGGGCTCTGGGCCTAGACGCACGCTGGCGCCGTTGGCAATTTCAACGCTAAGGGGTTGGCCCAGCCAACGGTGCGGCAACTCCACGCGGCCCGGCAGACCGATGAAGCGGAATTGCTCATCGTTGTCGCTGCCGTTGTTATTGCTGGCTTGAACAGGCGCCCACTGAACCATCACGCCCGCGGTGCGGCTTTCAACCCGTGCAGTTTCGAACAAGGCAACGAGGCGCTCACCTTCCCGCTCGAGTTGATTGGCAGCGGGGTCGCGCAAGGCGAGGCTGACCGTGGCGGTGGCAATCGCAATGAGGGCCACCACGACCAGCAATTCGATCAAGGTGAAGCCGCGATTCAGGTGGCCTGGGTCAGGCAATGCGCTGGCCCGGGAGCTGCATGCCCAAACCGAGCGGGCGGCGGGGCTTGTCAGCGTTTTCAGCGCTGTCGGTGTTATTGCCACGACCCAATGTCTGCATCGTTGCCTTCGCCGCCAGCGCGGCCATCGGCGCCGTAGCTGTAGACATCAATTTCCCCTTTGATACCAGGGTTGGCGTACTGATAGGGGCGGCCCCAGGGGTCGTTGGGGAGCTTGTCGATATACGACTTCCAGTTGGGCGGCGGGGTGCCAACGGTGGGCTTTTGGACCAGCGCCTCCAGGCCTTGCTCGGCACTGGGATAGCGTTGGTTGTCAAGTTTGTAAAGTTTCAGCGCCTGCATCAGCATATTGACGTCAGTGCGTGCGGCGGTTACTCGGGCGTCGTCAGCCCGGTTGAGCACATTGGGGACCACCAACGCGGCCAGCACGCCGATGATGACAAGCACCACCAGCAACTCAATCAGGGTGAAGCCACGTTGCCGCCGCAGGGCGGGCGGTGCAGGTAGTGCAGGGACGGCGACAGAGTGTTCTAGTGTGGACATGGCAACGAGTGCGTGCGTGATGACGAAGATGTGACGACCATGGAAGCCGACTCAAGAATGGGCTGGAGGCGGTGAAGTTGGATAGCTTAGGGCACAACCCATGACACAACGCCAGTGCGGGCCAACAAGGGCCGACGAGGGCGCTACGCTTGAATCATAATCCGCCCATGCTTGCACGAATAATGGCTTTTGGGGTGTGGGGCTTGTTGGCCTGCAGTGGTGGCTATTGGCTGATCCAATTGTTGGCCAAGCCATTGCCGACGCCGGTTCAGGCTGTGGCTGTGGGTGAGCAGGGCGGGCCGGTGGCTGATTTGACACGCCTGTTGGGCGCGCCTGAGGCTGCGGCCGTTGACGTTGCACCGGCGATTGACAGCCGGTTCAAATTATTGGGCGTGGTCGCTCCCAAAAATGAACAGCAAAGCCGCGCGGGTGAAGGTGTGGCGCTGATTGCGGTGGATGGCGTGGCACGCACGGTGCGCATTGGCGCCGTGCTGGATGGTGATATCCGCCTGATTGCGGTGGACAAGCATTCGGCCAAACTGGGCGCGGCAGGGGTGGTGAGCATTCAGTTGCAGATGGCGGCGCCCGTCTCGGCGGCAACGGGTGCTTTGCCACCCGCCCAGGCCTCGCTGACCAATTTGGGTGGCGCGCCCTTGCCGGTTGGCGCGGTCGCTGGCGCACCAATTCCCGGGGCGCCTGGCACGGTTGCACAGATGGTGGGGACGTTGCCGCCGACGCGGGTTCCGGTGCCTGGACGTTTCCCTAAAATGCCGGGACAGCCGCAACAAGCGCAAACGGCCGATCCCTCGGGCCTAGTGAGCCCCTCAAACGGCGACCCGTTGGTGCCGCCACTGGACGCCACGGGCAATCCCATTCGCTGACTTTTTAGAGGTTCAGCGGATTGTCGAGGGCTTGGTGAAGGGTCGGCAACGAACTGCTGTTCAAGAAATCGGGCGACCCCGGCCCTTCGTGCAGGTCCGCCAGCAAGGCTGCAGCACTGCGGATCATGGGCCAGGCGAGGGCTGCGCCGGTACCGTCGGCGCTGTCCATGCCCAACTCGAGCAGCGCCGATGCGTGGAATTGCGCCAGGGCTTCGTCCAGGCCCCGGTGGGCGTGGCTGCGACAAAAAACCGCATAGTCGGTCACCGGTGAAGCAATTCGTGCGGCGAGTTTGAGGGCGGCGCACGCGGTGATGCCGTCCACAATGATCAGGCTGCGTTTGGACGCGGCGACCAGCATGGCACCCACCATTACCGCCATTTCATAGCCACCAAAGGCCGCCAAGACTTCCATGGGGTCTTGAACGTCCCGGTGTCTGGTTTGTGCGGCACTCAGCACCGATAGCAGGTGCGTCAGGTCCTCCTGGCGCATGTCCGGGCCTGACACCACGAAATCACGCACCGGGCAGTCGGTCAACCGGGACAGCACCAAGGCCGCGCTTTCTGCGGAGCCCTGGCCCATGCCCGCGCACACCAGCGCGTTGCCCGCCAGCTTGTCAGCGATTTCCATGCCGACGCGCACGCCAGCATGGGCTTGTTCGAGGCTCATGGCGGGGCCGACCCGGCAGTTGCGGGTGCCATGGGCGATCTTGCGAGACAGCAGGCGAGGGTGCGGTGTCAAATTTTCGGCGACACCACAGTCGATGACGCTCAGCTGCAGCCCTTGGAGTCTTGCAAAGGCCGCCAGGGGTAGCCGGCCTTGCAAGGCCATTTGCGCCTGTTCACGGGTGCTGCGGCCCCATTGGTGGCCGATACCGTCGACGACCAACCCGTGATCCGCTGCGAACAGGGCCAGCAGCGGATCGCGGAATTTCGGCGTCAGGCTGTTTTGCACCAGCCCCAGGCGCACGGCCAGGGGCTCTAATTCCCCCAGTCCCCCGGCAATCGCGGCATGCCGTTCGACGCGCTCGCGCAAGGCCTTTTCCAGGTCTGGATTGGCGGTGGGCGAAATCAAGGACTGTTGGACGGGCATGGCGGACAGGCAATCATCGAACGGCGAAGCAAGGCGTGCGGGCGCACGAAGAACTCATCGCAGGAAGAAACGGTAAACCGGATTGTTGCTCTCGTCCTCAAACGGGTAGTTGAGCGTGCCGAGGAATTGTTTCAAGGCGGCATTGTCACTCTTGGGCACTTGCAATCCAACCAAAATACGGCCGTAGTCTGCGCCTTGGTTGCGGTAGTGGAACAGGCTGATGTTCCAGTCCGGGTGCATGCTGGAGAGGAATCGCATCAAAGCGCCGGGGCGCTCGGGGAAGATGAAGCGGTAGAGGCGTTCGTCCTGGGCCAACTCGCTGCGTCCGCCCACCATGTGGCGGACATGCTGCTTGGCGAGTTCGTTGTCGGTCAGGTCGGTGGCGGCGAAGCCGGCCTTGGTGAACGCCTTCAGAAGCTTTTGCGACTCTTCGCGATTTTGAGTGGCAATGCCCACGAAGATGTGGGCTTGGGCGGAGTCTGAGATGCGGTAATTGAACTCGGTCACACTGCGCGGGCCCAGCAATTCACACAGGCGCTTGAAGCTGCCCTGCTGCTCTGGGATGGTCACGGCGAACAGCGCCTCCCGGTGCTCGCCGACTTCGGCCCGCTCGGCGACAAAGCGCAGGCGGTCGAAATTCATGTTTGCGCCGCAGGTGATGGCGATGAAGGTCTTGCCCTTGCAACCTTGCGCCGCGACGTACTGCTTCACCGCAGCAACGCCCAGGGCGCCAGCCGGCTCCAGGATGCTGCGGGTGTCCTGAAACACATCCTTGATGGCAGCGCAGACGGCGTCGGTGTCCACGCGGATGTAGTCGTCTACCAGCGCGCGGGTGATGCGAAAGGTTTCCTCTCCCACCAATTTGACCGCCGTGCCGTCCGAAAACAGGCCAACGTCTGCCAACTGCACGCGCTTGCCGGCCTTGACCGAGCGGATCATGGCGTCTGAATCGTGGGTCTGCACGCCGATGATTTTGATCTCGGGCCGCACCGCCTTGATGTAGGCGGCCACACCAGAAATCAAACCCCCGCCGCCGATGGCCACGAAGATGGCGTCGATCGGCCCTTGATGTTGGCGCAACAGCTCCATGGCAATGGTGCCTTGGCCTGCGATCACGTCGGGATCGTCAAATGGGTGGACGAAGGTCAGGCTCTGCGCATTTTCAAGCTCCAGGGCATGGCCATAGGCGTCGGTGTAGCTGTCGCCGAACAATACGACCTCGCCGCCCAAGGCCTGGACGGCGTCGATCTTGAGTTTGGGCGTCGTAACAGGCATCACGATAACCGCGCGGCACCCCAGCTTTTTGGCGGACAAGGCCACGCCCTGCGCATGATTGCCGGCGGAAGCGCAAATGACGCCTTTGGCCAACTGCTCAGCAGTCAGATGCGCCATCTTGTTGTAAGCGCCACGCAGCTTGAAGCTGAAGACGGGTTGCTCGTCCTCACGTTTGAGCCAAATCTTGTTGCCCAGGCGCTTGGACAGGCTTTTGGCTGGCGTCAGCGAGGTTTCCTTCGCGACGTCGTAGACCCGCGCGTTCAGAATTCGTTGCAAGTAGCTGTTGCTGTTGGGAATCAAGGAGGGCATGCCGGCGGCGGCTTCGCTCTTGCCTTTGCTTTTTGTAGGGGTCGGGGTCTTGCGCGCGCGGGCGGGGGTGGCCATGAAGTCTCCGTTGCAATCTATTGCAGCGCAGCATGATAAGGCAGGCGTCCGGGTCGCTGCTCAGCACCTCACCGGGCGTCAAAGCAAAAAAAACCCGAGCCTCTTGCGGGGCTCGGGCTGAATCCACCATGGAGGCGGTGGAGGAGACAAACGGTGCGCTGGAAGTTTGAGCGGGCTTGAAATCCCTCAAGAATCGGGGTTCAGCATCAAAGTTCTGAGCGCTTGGCTAGAATTTTAAGCGCAAGCAATGCTGCGCTGCAATAATTTTGCGTGACTTTTGTCGGGTCTCCAGTCTAGAACTAGGGGGTAGACCGGCGAGGCGCGTCCACAACGGAGAATTTTATGGAATGCACGGTCGATTGGATGGGCGCTGGCGGTATGGCGTTTGCGGCGGAAACCGGAAGCGGGCATCTGGTGACCATGGACGGCGCTCCCGAAGCTGGCGGCCGCAACTTGGCCCCCCGCCCCATGGAACTGCTGTTGGCCGGGACAGGGGGGTGCACGGCGTTTGATGTCGTGCTGATCCTCAAGCGCGGACGGCACGACGTGCGTGGGTGCCAAGTCAAACTCAAGGCCGACCGTGCCGACACCGAGCCCAAGGTGTTCACCGCCATTCATATGCACTTTGTGGTGACGGGCAAAGGGCTCAAGCAGGAGGTGGTGGAGCGTGCCGTCGCCATGTCGCACGAAAAATACTGCTCGGCCAGCATCATGCTGGGCAAGACGGCGGCGATTACCACGTCAGTGGAGTTGGTGGAAGGCTGAGCGCTCCGCGCCCGCAGGGTGTCGCCCTGCGCATGGTGCGCGATGCGCAGGGAAGCCGCTCCGCTCAGATGTAGTGGGCTGTCTGGGTCATGACGCCTGCGGCGAATTTCATGGCGGCCTTGATGGGCTGCGGTACGAGCCGTGCGCCCGCTGCCATCGCTTCATCAGCATGACGGGCTTCTTCTTCTTTCATTTGGGCGACGATGGCTCGTGAGGCGTGGTCCTCCTCGGGCAGACGGTCCATGTGGCTGGCGAGGTGCTGTTCGACTTGCCGTTCGGTTTCGACCACAAAGCCCAGGCTGTAGGCGTCGCCAGCCAATCCGGCCAGGCAGCCCATCCCGAAGGCGCCCGCATACCAGAGCGGGCACAGCAGGCTGACACGCCCTCCCAACTCATCCAGGCGTTGCTGGGTCCAAGCCAGGTGATCTTTTTCTTCGATGGCGGCGTGAGCGAAATGTGCGCGGAGTGCTGGGTTGCGCGTCATCAAAGCCTGTGACTGGTACAGCGCCTGCGCACAGACCTCGCCCACATGGTTGACACGCATCAATGCACTGGACAGTGCCACTTGCTTGGCGCTCGGCGGTGGCGCAACCTGCGATTCAGCCGCCCGGGGCATGGCGCGGGCGGCACCCGATTTGCCGAACACCGTGTGCAGTCCTTGCTGCACGCTTGAGAGCAGGCGGTCGAGCGGAGGGGGCGGCGGGAAGGGGGGCATAGAGGAAAGGTGTTGCTGCGGGGGGTAAAGGGCGTTATCTGCCTGCGATCCAGTCAGAAGTTTACGTGGCCCCCGAAATGGCTGCACCAAAAATGGCTGCACCTAAATGGAAAGTACTCTTAGTAATGTGTCTGATTTGTGATAGCTAACATTCGTTGTGCGATCACAACGTAAACCCTATATTTCAACCTGCGCAAGCCGGTGTAAGGCCATTCGTCTGGTGAAATAGGGCAACTTCCACTGAGGGGGTTGGTCCGGTGGGCTTGCTGTCGAGCTCTGCAGATCGGGACCTCGTTGAATTCTTAGGAGTAATCGAATGAAGAAATCTCTCGTTGCATTGGCCGTTCTCGGCTCTTTCGCTGGTGTTGCTGCCGCTCAATCGTCGGTGACCCTGTTTGGCGTGGTTGACGTTGCTGCTCGCTACACCTCGGCCAACGACCAACACGTGTACAGCCTGGCTTCGGGTGGCAACACCACCAGTCGTTTCGGCGTGCGTGGCGTTGAAGACCTGGGTGGCGGCCTGAAGGCTGGTTTCTGGCTGGAAAGCGGCATCAACGTCGACACTGGCACCACTGACTCTGCCTTCTGGGCACGTCGCTCCACCGTCAGCCTGATGGGCAACTTCGGTGAAGTGCGCCTGGGTCGCTTCAAGTCTGCTGCTCAGCTGCAGATCGAAGACTTCGACCCCGTGGCCACCACCGGTCTGGGTTCGGTTGAAAACCTGTACTCGGCTCTGGGTTCGGGCGTGAACTACAAGCGTTTCGACAACCAAGCTACGTACATCCTGCCCGAGAACCTCGGCGGTTTCTACGGCTCGGCTGAAGTGGCTGCTGGCGAAGGCACCAACGCCATGAACAAGATGGTCGGTGGCCGTCTGGGTTTCAAGGCTGACGCGTTCAACGTGAGCGGTTCTTACTTTGAAGCTGGCGTGTCGACCAAGTTCAAGCTGACGACCGTGGGCGGTTCTTACGACTTCGGCATGGTCAAGCCTGCCTTCATCTACTCGACGACCGAATTCGGTTCGTTGAAGCAAGAACTGTGGACCGTGTCCGCTACGGCACCTCTGGGCGCTGGCTCGCTGTGGGCTTCGTACACCGATGCCAAGAACAAGAGCTCCGTGGCACTCAAGGGCTTGGGTGATTCTTACCAAGTCGCTGCTGGCTACGTGTACAACCTGTCCAAGCGCACTGCGCTGTACACCACCGTGTCCTACATCGACAACGGCGCTGGCGCTACGTTCAACCTGAACGGCAACACCCCCGCTGTGGTGGCCGATGGCCGTTCCGGTGGTGTTGACGTTGGCGTGCGTCACAGCTTCTAAATCAAGAATCGGGCTTCGGTCTGATGCTTCAAAAGCCGCCTTCGGGCGGCTTTTTTTCGTTCTGAAATTGGTGGCAGTCACCCATGAGACAGGGTTATTGCTTGTTGGCGGTGTGCAACGCTATTGCCCCTAAATAAAGCGACACGTCCAGAATCAGCCATTGAGACGAATTTCAAACAGGAGACATCGATATGAAGAAAGCTACCCTGATCTTGAGCCTGCTGGCTGCCAGCACTTCCGCCGCTTGGGCCCAGTCCAGCGTGACCATGTACGGCATTGTCGATGTTGGCGTGCGCTACCTGAGCAATTCGGGCACGGTTCCCGGCACGGGCGCGCTGTGGCAGGTCGTCCCTGGCGGCATGTCGCAGAGCCGTCTGGGTTTCAACATTACCGAAGACCTGGGGGGCGGTTTGAAGGCCATCGCCAATTTGGAGCACCGTTTGAATTCGGACACTGGTACGGTGGCGGCCGCTGACTTCTGGCGTCAATCCTGGGTGGGCCTGCAGTCGGCGGACTTCGGCCGTATTACCGTCGGCCGTCAGTACAACGTCTTGTTCGACATCTACACCTCGACCTACGCATCGTTCAAATATTCGCCTTACATCGAGGCATACAAGCCTGAAATCGGCTTGTCTATGGGCGCTCGCCAAGACAATATGGTCAAGTACATGGGCGAAATGGGCGGCTTGCGTGGTGAGTTGCAAGTCAGCGCCGGCGAAGGCACGGGTCCTAACAAGTCCATGGGCGGTCTGCTGCGTTATCAGATGGGTGACTTCGCACTGGGCGGCGCCTATTTGGAGGTGACTGAAGTCAATGGCAAGAAGGCAACCGGTGGCACTTTCGGTGGCGCCTGGAGCAGCGGCCCCTGGTACGTCAATGCCTCTTGGGCCACCAATAAATTTGATGCAGGTGGCATTTTGGGCGGCGCCTATACGGCCGGCCTGATTGGCTCTGGCGTGCTCAATGCCGCTGCCAATGATGTGAAGCAGCGCGATATGTACGCCGCAGGCCTGACTTATCAACTGACCACACAATTGAATCTGGGTGGGCATTACTGGCATGCTGACCAGACGCACTATGTGGTGGGCCCCGCCACCAGCAAGGCCGACTATTTTGCGGCTGTGGCTGACTTTGCATTTTCCAAGCGTACCGATGCCTATGCTGAAGTGGACTACACCACATTCAGCGATGGCTACGTGAAGCTGGCCAACAGCGCGACGCACCGCTACGGCGCGACGGTGGGCTTGCGCCATCGTTTCTGATCCCCACGCCACTGCGTGTGTGACAAAAAGGGCCGCGATGCGGCCCTTTTTCCTTTGCGTGATGCTTGTGCTTGGGAGTCTGTTCAAATCCCGTGCATGAAGTTGTTGAAATTCGTGAGTTCAGGGCGCGCACGCCATTTCGTATGGGCGAGTTCTGGGGCTTTGCTTCGGGTGCTGGTGGCGCTTGGCTTGGTCGGTGTGCAGGCTGCATGCATGACACCAACGCGGGCGCCGGCGCCGGGGCGGGAGACGGCTCCGGCGAAGCATTTAGGTGTGGAAACCGCGCTGGCCGACTGGTCGGCCAGAGAGCTACCGGGTAAGCCGGCCACCCACTATTCGGTGATCGAGCGAAGTGGGCGTCCCTGCGTGTTGGCGCAGGCGAACGAGTCAGCCAGCCTGTGGCGGCGGGGCATGGCTTTGGATGCCCATCAAATTGCCCGGCTGCAGTTTGATTGGTGGATTGGCGGCTTTGCACCCCAAGCCAGTGTGCTTGAGGCTGAAACCGATGATGCGCCTGCGCGCATCTTGTTGGGGTTTTCGGGGGATGAGTCGCAGTTGTCTTTTCGCAATCGCATGCAATTCGAGTTGGCGCGCACCTTGACCGGCGAGTCGCCACCCTACGCCTTGCTCATGTATGTGTGGGATGCCAATGCCGCGGTGGACACCTTGACCATCAGTTCGCGCAGTGACCGCATCCGCAAGATTGTTGTGGGCACGGGCCCTCGCCAGGCGGCCAACAAGGGATGGGTTCGTCTGGAGCGCGATCCCGTTGCGGACTTCACGCGTGCGTTTGGCGAGGCGCCTGGCCGCTTGATCAGCATGGCATTGATGACGGACGCCGACAATACGCACAGCCAGGCTGACGCGTGTTATGGCAACATCCTGCTCTTGGACCCTGAGGGGCGGATCTTGCCTGGCAGCTTGCGCTTGTAGCCCTGTTGGCCACCGCCCGGTGCTGCGTGAGCCCGCTTGGCTTGTAGAGGTCGCCTGTGTCAGTTGAGTCTGAATGCTAGTTTTCATCCTTCGCCGATTGGCCCAGGCCGTTGGTGTCATGCTCTCGGTGAGTTTCATTGCCTTCATGCTGTTTCAGTATGTGGGGGATCCGGTGACCAACCTCCTGGGGCAGGATGCGACCCAGGCGCAGCGCGTGGCGCTTCGGCATGATCTTGGCTTGGACGCGCCATTTCCTGCGCAATTTGCGCGCTTTATCGGGCGTGCGCTGCAGGGTGAATTTGGTTTGAGCTTGCGTCAGGGGCGTCCAGTGGCTGAGCTCATCGGTGAACGTCTGCCGGCCACGGTTGAATTGGCGGGCGGGGCGGCACTCTTGGCACTTGGGGTAGGCGTGCCCCTAGGGGTGGTTGCGGCGCTGCGGCGGGGCAAACCGAGCGCACAATTTTTGATGATGTTTTCTCTCCTGGGCGTCTCGTTGCCGACTTTTTTGATCGGGATTTTGTTGATTCTGGTGTTCTCGGTCTGGCTGAAATGGCTGCCCAGTTTTGGCCGAGGGGAGTTGGTTCATTTCGGTGTGTGGAGCACGGGCTTGTTGACCCGTGATGGTTGGCGGCATCTGCTGTTGCCGGCAGTCACTTTGTCCGTCTTTCAGTTGGCCTTGATCATGCGCCTGGTACGGGCGGAGATGCTGGAGGTTTTGCGCACCGATTACATCAAGTTTGCCCGCGCGCGTGGTTTGAGCATGCGCAGCATCTATTTTGGCCATGCCTTGAAAAACACGTTGGTGCCCGTGATCACGATCACCGGGCTGCAACTGGGCTCGCTGATTGCGTTCTCCATCATCACGGAAACCGTCTTTCAGTGGCCGGGCTTGGGCTTGCTGTTCATTCAGGCGGTGCAGTTCGCGGACATCCCGGTCATGGCGGCCTATCTGTGCCTGATTTCCTTCATGTTTGTCTGTATCAATCTGGCGGTTGATCTGCTGTATTTCATGGTCGATCCGCGCTTGCGCGTGGACGGCCGGGGCGCTTGACGATGCGTACAGTTCTCGAAACCACAAGGCGCCATCCCGTGCGCACGCTCATGCGTTTTTTCGACGGTGACGTCTGGCATTCGTTCACGTCATCGCCGGTGGCGATGGGGGCGGCGATTGTTGCCATGCTCTGCATTTTCTGCGCGGTTTTTGCGGGCTTTGTGGCGCCGCACAATCCGTTTGACCTTGCCACCCTGGACTTGATGGATTCTCGCCTGCCGCCCTTTTGGATGGAGGGTGGGCGCCACAACTATTGGCTAGGCACTGACGACCAGGGGCGTGATCTACTGTCGGCCCTGGTGTATGGCGCACGAATTTCGCTGTTGGTAGGCTCGGCGTCAGTGATGGTGTCGATGTTGATCGGCGTCAGCCTGGGCTTGGTCGCGGGTTTTGTGGGCGGTACCTTGGACGCATTCATCATGCGGATCTGCGACGTGATGTTGTCTTTTCCGTCCATCCTCGTCGCCCTTTTGATCGATGGCATCGGGCGCACGATTTTTCCGCAAGCCCATGATGCGTTGGCTTTTGGC
This sequence comes from Roseateles koreensis, assembly GCF_028595305.1. Classification (GTDB taxonomy): domain Bacteria; phylum Pseudomonadota; class Gammaproteobacteria; order Burkholderiales; family Burkholderiaceae_C; genus Paucibacter_A; species Paucibacter_A koreensis. The sequence goes on from NZ_JAQQXS010000007.1 coordinate 186,727, forward strand.
GTTTTGATCCTGGCGATCTCGCTGACGGGGTGGGTTCAGTACGCGCGCACGGTTCGTGGGTCGACCTTGGTGGAGCGCAGCAAAGAGTATGTTCAGGCCGCGCGGGTGATAGGCGTGTCACCGCTTCGCATCATGCGTCGGCACGTGTTGCCCAATGTGATGGGGCCGGTCATGGTGCTTGCAACGATTCAAGTTGCTTCCGCCATCATCACCGAAGCGACGCTGTCTTTCTTGGGCGTGGGCGTGCCGCCCACCAGCCCCTCCTTGGGGACGCTGATCCGAGGCGGCAATGATTTTCTGTTTTCAGGCGAATGGTGGATCGTTGTTTGGCCTGGCGCCATGCTGGTGCTCATCGCTTTGAGCATCAACCTCCTGGGCGACTGGCTGCGTGATGCGCTCAACCCGCGCCTGCGCTGAATAGCCATGAATACGCCTTTGCTGGAAGTTCGTCATTTGCGGGTTGAGTTCCCGGGCCGTCATGGTGCCTTGCTGGCGCTGGACGACATTAGTTTCGAGATTGCGCCTGGGGAAATCATGGGCGTGGTGGGTGAATCCGGTGCGGGCAAGTCGCTCACGGGCGCGGCCATCATCGGTCTCCTGGATCCGCCTGGCCGTATTGCAGGCGGAGAAATCTTGTTGCAGGGGCAGCGGATTGACAATTTGTCGCCAGCACAAATGCGCCATATTCGCGGGCGTCGGATTGGTGCAATTTTTCAGGACCCGCTCACGTCGTTGAACCCGCTGTATACGGTAGGCCGGCAGTTGGTCGAAACCATCACCACCCACCTGGATTTGAGCCCGGCACAGGCCCGTCGCCGTGCGATTGAGTTGCTCGGCCAAACGGGCATTCCGGCGCCTGAAGCCCGGCTGGACCACTACCCCCATCAGTTCTCGGGCGGCATGCGCCAGCGAGTGGTGATCGCACTGGCTCTGGCCGGTGAGCCCCAACTGATCGTGGCGGATGAGCCGACCACAGCTCTGGATGTGTCCACCCAGGCTCAAATCATTGTCTTGCTCAAACGGCTTTGCAAAGATCATGGCGCGGCCGTGATGCTGGTGACGCACGATATGGGCGTGGTGGCTGAAACCTGTGACCGCGTGGCGGTGCTGTACGCTGGCCGCATGGTCGAGGTGGGGCCTGTGCAGGAGCTCATCCATCGGCCGGTTCATCCCTATACCGTCGGGTTGATGGGCGCCATTCCGGCCATGGATCAAGACCGCGAACGGCTGCTGCAGATCGACGGGGCAATGCCGCGCTTGAATGCCATTCCTGCCGGCTGTGCGTTTCACCCGCGTTGCCCGCAAGCCATTGCGCTGTGCCGCAACGAACGACCTGAAATGCGTTTGCAGGGGCGCACGGCTGCGGCGTGTTGGCTGACGGCCAATCCTGCGGAGGCACTGCCATGAGTTCGCCTTTGCACTCCAGGGTGACGCTTGAAAATCCAGCGCTTGAACTCAAGCCTTCAGAGGCCCGGCAGCCGTTGGTCGAGGTGCGTGATCTCGTGAAGACCTTTGATGTTTCGCTGCCTTGGTTGAATCGCGTGATCGAGCGAAAGGCCCGCGAACAGGTGCATGCGGTTGACGGCGTGAGTTTTGCGATTGAGCAAGGCAAAACCTTTGCGCTGGTGGGTGAATCTGGCTGTGGAAAAAGCACTGTGGCGCGCCTGCTGGTGGGCCTATATACGCCCACCAGCGGCACGGTCAGCGTGGGCGGGGCTGACTTGTTTGAGACCTTGGCATCGCCTCAGGCGCAGACGCTGCGCCGCCGTATGCAAATGATTTTTCAGGACCCCTATGCCTCGCTCAATCCACGGTGGACGGTCCAGGAGTTGGTGGCCGAACCCCTGCGCGAGCACGGCCTGATACGCGGCGCGAATGAACTCCGCGCCCGCGTGGGTGAATTGCTCCGGTCGGTCGGTTTGTCGGAGGCAGACGCCGGCAAGTTTGCCCACCAGTTCTCAGGCGGGCAGAGGCAGCGGATTTGCATCGCGCGGGCATTGGCGGCGGAGCCGGAGTTGTTGGTTTGCGATGAGCCCACCTCGGCACTGGATGTGTCCGTTCAGGCGCAGGTGCTCAATCTCATGAAAGACCTGCAGCGTCAGCGCGGGCTGAGCTATTTGTTCATCTCGCACAACTTGGCGGTGGTTCGTCATGTGGCCGACCAGATCGGGGTGATGTACCTGGGGCGCTTGGTTGAAGTGGCGGACAAACGCGATCTTTTCAGCCGCCCACAACACCCGTACACGCGCATGTTGTTGGACGCCATCCCAGACATCCACAAGGCCGGCCGTGCGCGCGCCCCTGTGTTGGGCGAGGTGCCCAACCCGCTGCACCCGCCGACCGGCTGCGGCTTTCACCCCCGCTGCCCCCATGCCCAGCCACGCTGCAGCGCTGAGCGCCCGGCTATGACCCGTTTGAACGGCGTTCAAGTGGCTTGCCACGCGGTGCAAGAGGGGCGTCTTGTGCCCGATACGGTGCCAACGCGCTGACCTGTAAGTTGCTAAGTTTGGCCGTGAGCTGAATGGGGCGCTGCCCCGTTGCAAGTCAGGGGCGTGATGGCGCTGATGCAGCAGCCGGCACCGCTGCAGTTGCTGGCGCGGCAATCACCATAGCCAGAGGGGTTTTAGGCGGCGTCAACGGGCCCTTTTGACCGCAAGCTGCCAGCAGGCTCAGTGCGAGCGAGGCGGCCAGCAATGCCCCTGACCGTGCAGGAGCTCGCGGTGAGAGGTCTACACTGTGCTGAGTTGAAATTTTGTCCATCTTGGAAGTTTAGGATATGACCACCCCCCCACTCCCGTCTTCATCCGCGCACGCCACCGTGCCCGCGGCGACACCCCTGAGTGATGCCGACTATCAAGCGCAAACCCGTGCTGTGTTGAATCGCATTGAAGCCACTGTCGACCAATGGTTGGACAGCGATGTGATCGACATTGACACCCATCGGTCTGGCGGATTGCTAGAACTCAGCTTCCCGAATGGCAGCAAAATCATCTTGAACACCCAGGCGCCGCTTCAAGAGCTTTGGCTGGCGGCCAAGGCGGGCGGGTTTCACTTCCGCTATGTGGAGGGCGTGTGGCGCGACACCCGCGATGGGCGCGAGTTTCACGCGCTGCTGTCAAGTTTGGCTTCGGCGCAGGCGGGGCAAGCCCTCGCATTCCTGCCGGCTTGAGGCGTGCCGATGGAGGCTGAGATCGCAGCGATCTCAGCGCCGGAATAAATCGAGAATTCCTTTTTTCTCGTCATCAGTGCCAGCGGCCGGCAATTTGGCCTCGTCATTGGCCAGGCTGCGCACGCCCTCCTTGCCACTGTACTCGTCGTAATACCATTCGCCATTGAGGTTGATCACGCCCTCCGGGACGGCAGGCTCCGCGACGGGCTTGCCTCGCAGCGCAAAGTTCATGTATTCAATCCAAACAGGCAGGGACAGGCCACCGCCCGTTTCGCGGTCGCCCAATTTGCGGGGCTGGTCGTAGCCGATCCAGACCACCGCGACGAGCTCTTGCTGATAGCCGGCAAACCAGGCGTCCATCGAGTCGTTCGTAGTACCCGTTTTGCCGTAAATGTCGGGCCGCTTCAACTGCGCTTGCGCCTTGGCGGCGGTGCCACTGCGGGTCACCTCTTGCAGCAGGCTGCTCATCATGAAAGCGTTTCGCGCCTCAATGACACGTCTGTCGTCGCTCAGCGCATTGGCCGGAGCTTCATACAAAACGCGGCCTTTGTTGTCAGTCAGGCGCGCAATCAACTGCGGCGCCACCCGGTAGCCGCCGTTGGCAAACACGGCGAAGCCCTGGGCCATTTGCATCGGAGTGACCGAACCAGCGCCCAGCGCCATAGTCAGGTAGGCGGGATGCTTCTCGGGTTCGAAACCAAAACGGGTGATCCACTGTTGCGCGTAATGGACGCCAATGGCGTTCAGCACCCGGATGGACACCATGTTCTTGGACTTGGCAAGCGCCCGGCGCAAGGTGATTGGCCCGTCAAAGGTGCCGTCGTAGTTTTTCGGCTCCCAGGGCTGGCTGCCCGTGCTGCCGGCGTCGAAGAACAAGGGCGCGTCGTTGACCACTGTGGCCGGTGTGAAACCCTTTTCAAGCGCCGCCGAATAGATGAAGGGCTTGAAGCTGGAGCCTGGCTGCCGCCACGCCTGGGTCACGTGATTGAACTTGTTTTTAGCGTAGTCGAACCCGCCCACCATGGCACGTACCTGGCCATTGCGTGGGTCCAGTGAAATGAAGGCACCCTCTACCTCGGGCAACTGCGTGATGGTCCACTCGTCCTTGCCGGCGCGGGTGGACTTGATCACGCGGATGATGGCGCCCCGTCGGATGCGCGTCTTGGGGTTGCCCTTGTCTGATAGCCCCGAAGTTGCGGGCTTCAGCCCTTCGCCGGTGATGTTGAGCAACTCGCCGCTTTGCAAGGCCGCTTCGACTTTACGGGCATCGGCCTGGAGCACCACGGCCGCCAGCAGTTCGTCATTGGCGGGGTGATCCGCCAACGCCTCGGCAACGCGAACGTCCACCTCTTTGGGGTCTGCAGGGAGGTCGGCATAGGCCTCGGGGCCGCGATAAACCTGACGTCGCTCATAGTCCATGATGCCCCGACGCAGGGCCCGGTAGGCAACCATTTGCTCGTCGGCCCGCAAGGTGAGGTAGACGTTCAAGCCTCGCGTGTAGGCGTCGTCACCGTACTGATTGAAGATCAGTTGCCGCGCCGCTTCGGCCACGAATTCGGCGTGGGGCAGCGAGTCGCTCACATTGCGGTAGTGCAGTACTTCAGCTTTGGCCAGGTCGCGCTGCTCGGCGGTGATGAAGCCATTTTCAAGCATGCGCTCAATGATGTATTGCTGGCGGATATTGGCCCGGCGCGGGTTGTTGATTGGGTTGTAAGCCGAGGGTGCCTTGGGCAAGCCGGCCAGCATGGCGGCTTCGGCGATGGTGATGTCCTTCAGGGGTTTACCGAAATAGACTTCGCTGGCTGCCGCAAAACCGTGTGCGCGGTGACCCAGGAAAATCTGGTTCATGTAGATTTCAAGGATCTTTTCTTTGCTCAGTGCATGTTCAATCTTGAGCGCCAGCAGGATTTCGTAAATCTTTCGGGTGAGCGTCTTTTCGGTCGAGAGATAAAAATTGCGGGCCACTTGCATGGTGATGGTGGAGGCGCCCTGGCTGCGGGATTCACCCACATTGGCCAAACCCGCGCGAATCACGCCGAGATAGTCCACCCCGCCATGCTGATAGAAGCGAGCATCTTCGATCGCCAGCACGGCGTCTTGCATGACTTTCGGAATGTCTTTGATGGCCAGATAGCTGCGCCGCTCTTCCCCGAATTCACCCAGCAATACGCCGTCGGAAGACATCACGCGCATGGGCAGTTTGGGGCGATAGTCCGTCAGCCCGCTGATGTCCGGCAAATTGGGGTAAGCCATGGCCAATGCCAAAGCGAGCAAAAGCGCAACACTCGCCACCATGGCAAGGCCCAGGCCAGCCAGCCAGAGCAGCGCACGGGAGGCCAGTGAGCCGGCAGCGTGCCGGGATGCGGTGCGGGGCTCAGATTTGGAACTCTGAGGGGATTTCTTCTGGGTGTCGCTCATGGGCCTCCGAATGAGTCCGACCATTATAGAAACAGGGGAAAAACCCTGAGCGCCTGTTTTGTGCTGCAAATCGCCCACATTCAAGGTTGGGGCATTGCCGTGTGGATTGCCCCCTTGGCGGGCACAACAGGAGGCGCTGTTTGCGGGGTGCTTGCGAGAAATCCCCCTCTTTTTCGGCGTTTAAGAGCGATCCGTCCCGTGTATGTTTCGCAACGAGCTGTTACTCGCTGTTCTGGCGAATCCTGGGCGCACAAGGACTTTGCTGCTAGCATTCAAGTAACATATTAATAGTCCGGGCCAAAACGTTGGGGGATTCGGGGCGTGGGAATACTTGACGTAGTTTTTAGGCGTAAGCATCCGCCAATGATTGGTTTGGATATCAGTTCCAGCAGCGTTAAGTTGGTGGAATTGAGTCAATCTGCCAACGGCGATATGGTGCTGGAGCGGATGGCCACTGAGCCCTTTGAAAAAGGCTGGATCACCGATGGCCAAATCGAGAAGTTCGATGAGGTGGCCGATGCCGTGCGTCGCGTGTTGGCCCGCAGCGGCAGTAAAACCCGCGACGCGGTGCTGGCCATGCCGCAGTCGGCCGTGATCACCAAAAAAATCATGTTGCCAGCCGGGCTGCGTGATGAAGAGCTTGAAATTCAAGTCGAGGCCGAGGCCAATCAATACATTCCTTTTTCGCTGGATGAAGTGAGCCTGGATTTTTGCGTGATCGGGCCCAGTCCGACCTCGGTGGGCGATGTTGAAGTGTTGATTGCCGCATCGCGCAAAGACCGCGTCCAAGATCGTCAAGGGTTGGCTGAAGCAGCAGGCCTGCGCCCTGTCATCCTAGATATTGAATCGCACGCGTCGCGCATGGCCATGGGGCGTTTGATCGCCAACCTGCCCGGTGGCGGCAAAGATGCCCTGGTGGCCTTGTTTGAAATCGGCGCCGATACGACCAGCCTCAAGGTATTGCGTGACGAAGAAATGCTCTACGACCGCGATCAGGTATTTGGTGGCTCGCAGTTGACGCAATTGATTTCTCGTCAATACGGGTTTTCGTTCGAAGAGGCTGAGCAAAAGAAATTGGCAAATGACTTGCCGGAAGATTTCGAGGCGGCGGTTTTGAATCCATTTGTCGACAGCCTTTCGCAGGAGATCGGGCGGGCATTGCAGTATTTCTTCACCAGCACACCCCATCACAAAGTGCATTACGTAATGTTGGCGGGGGGGACGGCAACCCTGCCGGGCTTGAAGGAGCGCGTGACTGATTTGACCGGTTTTGCCTGCATGGTGGTCAATCCCTTTGAAAACATGACCTTGGGCTCGTCGGTCCGGGAGTCCAAGCTGCGCCGGGAGGCTCCTGCCTATTTGACGGCCTGTGGCTTGGCGATGCGGAGGTTTTTCCAGTGATTCTGATCAACCTACTGCCCTACCGGGAAGAAAAACGCAAACGCCGCAAAGCGGCGTTCTTCGCCGGGCTCGGCTTGTCGGCGCTGGTGGGAGTCGGTTTGCTGATGGCGACATTTGCATTGCTGCAGTACCTGACTTCGGAGCAGCAGCGGCGCAACCAATTTCTCAGCGTTGAAATTGGCAAGCTCGACAATCAAATCAAGGATATTGCCAATCTGCGCGCAGAAATTGAAGCGCTGAAGTCGCGCCAACGTGCCGTTGAAGACTTGCAAACGGACCGCAATACACCTGTGCAATTGCTCAATGAGTTGGCTCGCCATACGCCTGAGGGCGTCTACCTCACCGCGATTCGGCAGTCCGACAAGATCGTGACCGTCAATGGCATTGCCCAGACCAATGAGCGCGTCTCTGAGTTCTTGCGCAACACCTCGCACAATTCTGAGTGGCTGGACAAACCCGAGCTGGTCGAGGTCAAGGTGGCAAATCTGAGCACCAGCAGTCGCGACCAGAAGCGGTTGTTCGATTTTTCGCTGCGCGTCTCCATCAAGGAGCCGGTGCGCGAAGCCCAGGGCAAGGATGCAGCACGAGGCGGCCCCGCAAAGGCGGCCAGCGCACCCGTGGCCAATAAGTCATAACGCAGGCTCAAACAAGCATGGCAGCCCATTCACTCAATTTGAAATTCGATCTCAATGCCGCAATGGAAGGCGTTGCCGATCAGTTTCGTGGCCTCAATCCCAAAGAACCCGGCCAGTGGCCGGTGTTGCCAAAATTGGCGGCGTTTTCAGCCATGGTTGTGCTGGTTTGCGTCCTGGGCTGGGTGTTTGTGCTTGCGGATGAGCAAGCCAACCTGGATACCGAGCGGGGCCGTGAGCCCACCTTGAAGGCCGACTACCAGAACAAGCTCGCGCAAGCCGTCAATCTGCCGGAACTTCGCAAGCAGAAGAGCCAAGTCGAAGAGTATGTGACGCAGCTAGAAAAGCAGCTTCCCGGCAAGGCCGAGATGGACGCTTTGCTGTCCGACATCAACCAGGCTGGCTTGGGACGTGGCTTGCAGTTTGAATTGTTCCGGCCAGGGCAAGTCGTCGTGAAAGACTATTACGCGGAGTTGCCCATTGCACTGCGCGTCTCCGGGCGATATCACGATATCGGCTCGTTTGCAGCCGATGTTTCGAATCTCTCGCGCATTGTGACCTTGCACAATCTGGTGGTCTTGGCACCTACCGGCAAAGAGCTGGGCAGCGGAACCCTGAGCATGGAAGCAACGGCGAGAACTTATCGATATCTGGATGCGCTTGAAGTCGCTGAACAAAAGAAGAGCGTTGCCAAAGCTGCTGCGGGGGCCAAGAAATGAGGCGCGCATCGCGATGGACTGGTGTGGCCGCTGCTCTTGTTGGCGCGATGCTGCTGGGCGCATGTTCAGCCGATATGGATGAGTTGTCGCAGTGGATGGAGCAGCAAAAGCGTGACGCGCATCCGACGGTAACGCCTTTGGTTGCGCCCAAGAAATTCTTGCCGCAGCCCTACGAGGCCGCTGGCGGTGTTGATCCTTTCAGCGCCCAAAAGCTCAGCGTGGCGATCAAGCAAGAGGCCGCACAACCCAACTCTTTGCTCACGGCAGAAATGAATCGCCGCAGAGAGCCCCTGGAGTCGTATCCGCTGGACAGCATGTCCATGGTGGGCAGCATCACGCGGCAGGGCGCGCGCTATGCCTTGCTCCGGGTGGACAACCTTCTGTACCAGGTCAAGACGAATGACTATTTGGGCCTGAACTTTGGTCGCATCATGAAAATCAGCGAGACCGACATCACCTTGCGAGAAGTTGTGCAAGACGCAGCGGGCGAGTGGGTTGAGCGGAGCAGTACCCTCCAGCTTCAGGAGCAGGGACGATGAACAAGAATTATCAGGAGTATTCGAGGATGAGCCTTTGGCGCAATATGGCTGTGGCCATCGGCATAGGGGTGCTGGCCACGGTGCAGGCCTTCGCTCAGACCGAGATCAAGTCGATCACCAGTTTGCAGCAGGCGGGTGTTGAGGTGGTGCGCATTGAATTGTCGCAACCCCTGACCGAATTGCCCAAAGGCTTCACCGTTCAAACGCCGCCGCGCATTGCCATTGATCTGCCGGGTGTGGTCAACGGTATGGGCCGTGCCATGGTGGACATCAACCAGGGTAATTTGCGCTCCGCGAATGTGGCGCAGGCCGGTGAGCGCACTCGCATTGTGTTGAACCTTCGCCAGGCCTCGGGCTATCGCGCGGAGTTGCAGGACAAGGCCTTGTTGCTGGTGCTGGATGCCGCGCCAACCGCAGCCGCCAAAGGCCGTGACGACACCGTTCATTTCTCCCAAAGCCTGAATGCGGAGCCCGAGTCGATTCGGGACATCGACTTCCGCCGGGGCCAGGACGGCGCCGGTCGCGTGATCGTCAATCTGCCCAGCAATCAGGTGGGTGTGGATATCCAGCAGCAAGGCAAGACCTTGGTGGTCGAGTTTTTGCGCTCTAGTTTGCCGGAGGCGCTGCGCCGCCGCATGGACGTGAGTGATTTTGGCAGCCCGGTGCAGTTCATCAGCAGCAGTCAGACGGGTGACCGTGTGCGCATGGTGGTCGAGCCCAAAGGTGCCTGGGAGCACAGCGCCTATCAAAGCGACAACCAATTCGTGCTTGAAGTGCGCCCACAAAAAGTCGACCCGAACAAGTTGACCGCTGGCCCCGGGTATGCCGGCGACAAGCTGTCTTTGAACTTCCAGAACATCGAAGTGCGCGCCCTCTTGCAGGTGATTGCCGACTTCACCAACTTCAACGTGGTGACCAGCGATACCGTCACCGGCAATGTGACCCTGCGCTTGAAGGACGTGCCTTGGGATCAGGCCCTGGACATCATCATGCAAGCCAAAGGCTTGGGCCTGCGCAAGTCGGGCAATGTTTTGTGGATTGCCCCCAAGGATGAGTTGGCCGCCAAAGAAAAGCTGGACCTCGAGTCCAAGGCGCAGATCTCCAGCCTTGAGCCGCTTCGCACGCAGGCAGTGCAGCTGAACTACACCAAGGCCGAGGAAGTCGCCAAGGGTTTGACGGGCCACTCCGTGGGGGGCGCCAACAGTGGTGGTGGGTCGTCCGGTGGCAGCAACGCGGCCACGCGTTTGCTGTCGCCGCGCGGCAGTGTGATGTTCGAGACCCGGACCAATCAGCTCTTCGTGACGGACATCCCGTCCAAGCTTGAAGAGGTCATGGCCATGATCGCCAAGATCGATATTCCGGTGCGTCAGGTGCTGATCGAGGCGCGCATTGTTGAGGCCAATGACACCTTCGGGCGTTCCTTGGGCGTGAAATTGGGTGCCAGCGATCTGCGTGCACAGCAGGGCGGCATTCCGGGTTACAACGTGGGTGGCTCGAACTACGTCACCATCGGTGGCAACTACAACGCGGTGGGCTCGCAGACCAACCAGGGCGCATCCAGCAGCTACAGCAACACCCAGTTTGTGAATCTGCCCGCCAATGTATCGGCGGACGCCTTCGGTGCTTCTGCCTCTGCACAGACATTTGCGCTGTCACTGTTCAATGCAACAGCCAACCGCTTCTTGAATTTGGAGCTCTCGGCGCTTGAGGCCGATGGCAAGGGCAAGATTGTTTCCAGCCCCCGTGTGATCACCGCCGATCAGGTCAAGGCCTTGATCGAGCAGGGCGAGGAGCTGCCCTATCAGGTGGCCACCTCCAGCGGCGCCACCTCCATCCAGTTCAAGAAGGCCGTGCTGAAGCTGGAAGTGACCCCACAAATCACCCCTGAAGGCAGCGTGATTCTGGACGTCGACGTCAACAAGGACAGCCGCGGCACCTTGACGCCACAGGGCTACGCCATCAACAACAAGCACGTGAAGACGCAAGTGCTGGTGGAGAACGGTGGCACGGTAGTGATCGGTGGCATATTCACGCAAGACGAGGCGGAGCAAGAGCAGAAGGTGCCGATGCTGGGCGATATTCCCTATGTCGGGAACTTGTTCAAGTCCAAGTCACGCACCTCGCAAAAGACCGAGCTGCTGATTTTCCTGACGCCTAAAGTGGTGACTGAGCGTGCCACGGTGCGTTAATCAAACGATCACCCCAGGCTTTGCTTGATCAAATGCCTGCATGAAAGATAGTGCGCTGCAACGATGTGAGCGCGGTAGGCGCGCTGCCTCGTAGGCAAAGCAGGAGATTGCTAGAAATGAGCGACAAGAAATTTTCAATAGGCCACGGCCTGATGGTGTGGCTGGGGGGTGCGATCTGCGCGCTGGCCTTGACGGCTTGTGGCGGCGGCGGGTCGGCGGGCACGCCGATTCTCGGGACTGGCACCACCACTGGCTCCACGGGGACAACCACCGACAGCGCCGTGGTGACCATCTCCTTGTCGTCGACCACGGTGACGGCTGGTGCGCCAGCCACTGTGACGGTCAACGTCAAAAACGTTGCGGGCACCGCTTTGGCCGGGCAAGTGGTCAAGTTCAGCTCCGACGCCAGTATGGCCGCTTTCAGCGCGCCCTCAGCCTTGACTGACGGTAACGGCGTGGCGACGGTGATTCTGTCGCCTGCGGTGGCAACTTCCACCGGCGCTGACACTGTCAAGGCCACGGTCAGCTATTTGGGCAAGGACTACAGCGGATCCACCGGCTTTCAACTTACCGCCACCAACGTCACCATTGCCTCCTTTACGTCTGACGTAACCGGCACCTTGTCGGCCTATGGGCAGGCCAATTTGACCGTCACTTTGGCGGGCACGGTGCCCAGCAGCCCGGTGAATCTGGTGTTGACGTCGTCCTGCGCGTCGCTGTCAAAGGGCACCCTGACCCCTGCCAGCCAGAGCACAAGTACGGGTACGGCGACCTTCACATTCCGCGATGGCGGCTGCGGCGCCTCGCAACCCTCTGACAACCTGCAAGTCTCCGTCACTGGCACGGCCTTGACGAAATCGCTCACCCTCCCGGTGAGCTCGCCGGCAGTGACCAGCATTGGCTTTGTTTCCGCGGCCCCGACGAACATCTTCTTGAAGGGGTCGGGCTATGTTGAAAATTCCAATGTGACTTTTGTCGTCAAGGACGCCAACAACAATGGCGTTCCTGGGCAAGATGTGGTGCTGGAGCCGAGCGTTTTGGTGGGCGGCTTGACCCTGGACGGCTCCAATTCAGCCGTGACCAAAAAGACGGACTCGACGGGCCAGGTAATTGTGCGCATCAACTCTGGCACGGTGCCCACGCCAGTTCGGGTGAAGGCCACGTTGGCCAATAGCAATATCTCCACTGTGTCCAGCAGCTTGGCGATCGCGGTGGGCCTGCCTTCGCAACTGGGTTTTTCGGTGGCGCAGGGCACGATCAATATCGAAGGCTATGACATTCAAGGCACAAGCAACACCTACACCGTGATTGCGTCTGACCGCCTGGCCAATGCGGTGCCGGATGGCACGGCAGTGAATTTCATCAGTGAAAGCGGTCAGGTGCAGGCCACCAAGCAAACTGCGCTGGATGCATCAGGCATTGCGACGGCCACGGTCAACTTCAAGAGCGCGGCCCCCATTCCTGCGGATGGCCGCATGACGGTGCTGGCTTATGCCCTGGGTGAAAAGTCTTTCTTGGATGTCAATGGCAACAACGTCTACGACACGGGTGAAGACTTCCAGGATCTTGGCGATATCTTCCTGAACCGCAAGTTCAATGGCACTTACGACGCTGCAGCCGATCAGTACATTTCGCTGAGCACGGGCGCCAGCGGCGCCTGTGCCACGTCGACATCGACGTTGTTGGCGCGAGATACAGCAGCAATTCCTGTTGTTCCCAATACCTGCAGCGGGGCCTGGGGGCGTGCTTATGTTCGCCGTGCGGTGCAGACCATTTTGTCCACTTCAGCAGCCAACCCGGTGTGGGGCAAATCCTGGCCGAAGTTTTCGGATGGCACATCGATGGTCGCAGCGCCAACCGGTAGCTGCCCCTCCTCCATCACCCGCATGACCAGCTACGACGCGGCGGGCAATATGGTCACCAGCAACTACTACCCCTTTGGCACTGCGGGTCTTTACGGGGTGGGCTCTTCGGGGGCCTTGGCCTTCATGGCATCCGACGCGAACTCTGTGGCTTTCAACCCGATGGCTGCAGGAACCACGGTCGGCGTTGCCGCAACGGACGGACTCACCGTCGGTGTGATCGGCGGGTCACCCGTTCCGAGCACGGCCAATCCGACGGCTGTCTTGATCAGCTACAAGTTCACCGCGCCGGCCACTTCGGGCACGATTTCGGTCACCTTCACCTCGCCCAGCGGCTTGGCCACGACGGTGGGGCAGTACGTCACCTCTGGTGCCATGCCGGCGGGCTTCTCGGCTTGCAACTGATCATTTCCCTTGTTGGTATGCCTGGCAGTGGCAAGTCCACGGTTGGGCGGCAGATGGCGCGCCAAATTGGCGTGCCATTTGTCGATTCAGATGCCGAGATTGAAGTGCGCCTTGGCGAAACCGTTCGCGAATTTTTTGAGCGGTCGGGCGAAGACGCCTTTCGTGATCTTGAAAGCGAAGTCATTGCCGACCTTTTGAGCGGGCCTGGTGATTTCGTGCTCGCCACCGGCGGCGGCGCGGTCCTGCGGGAGGCCAATCGGCAGGCTTTACACCAACATTCTGCCGTTTTGTATTTGCGTTCTTCACCGGAAGAGTTGTTCAGGCGTTTGCGCCACGATACGCAGCGCCCCTTGCTGCAGGTTCGTGACCCTTTGCAAAAGTTGCGCGAGCTTTATGCGCAGCGTAATCCGCTCTACCGGAGCTGTGCCCATTTCGTGCTGGAGACCGGGCGACCGACCGTGACGGGCCTCGTCAATATGGCGCTGATGCAATTGGAGTTGGCAGGCTTGCTCGACCCCGCGCGGGTTGCGGCCACCGTGGGCGCTGAGAGGGCTGAACGGAATTGAACCGACATAAGGCCCCGGCCGCTTGAAATGTCGCGGGCCGGGCACGCCCTGCCACCAGGGTTTCTGGTCGGGACCGTACACTTGGGCCCATGACCGCAGCCCCTCACACTGAAAACCGCGTTTCGCCAGCAGTGCAATGTGTTCGCATTGATCTGGCCCAGCAAACCTACGACATCTTGATTGGCTCCAACCAGTTAGGCGATGACGCCAGCTGGAAGAACTTGCCTCGCGCGGGCACCGCCGTGATCGTCAGCAATGACACCGTGGCGCCCCTGTACCTGGCGCAATTGACACAGCGCTTGCAGCCGCACTATGCGCGTGTTGAGTCGGTGATCTTGCCCGACGGCGAGGCGCATAAAACTTGGGACTCGTTGAACCAGATTTTCGACCACCTGTTGGCGTCAGCCTGCGATCGAAAGACGGTGCTGTTCGCCCTGGGCGGCGGCGTGATTGGTGACATGACGGGCTTTGCAGCCGCCGTTTATATGCGTGGCGTGCCCTTTGTGCAGGTACCCACCACCCTGCTGGCCCAAGTCGACTCATCGGTAGGCGGCAAAACGGCGATCAACCACCCGCTGGGCAAGAACATGATTGGGGCGTTCTACCAGCCCGAGCGCGTGATTGCCGATCTGGATTCGCTCGACACTTTGCCGCAACGCGAGTTGTCGGCCGGTTTGGCCGAGGTGATCAAGTATGGCCCCATTGCCGACGCCGATTTTCTGCAATGGATTGAAGACAACCTGGACGCCTTGCTATCGCGCGACAAGGCAGCGCTGGCCTACGCAGTCAAGCGCTGCTGCGAGATCAAAGCCTGGGTGGTTGGGCAAGATGAGCGGGAGCAGGGCTTGCGGGCGATCTTGAATTTCGGCCACACCTTTGGGCACGCCATTGAAACCGGCATGGGATACGGCGCTTGGCTGCACGGCGAGGCCGTGGGCTGTGGCATGGTGATGGCGTGCGATCTGTCGGTGCGGCTGGGTTTGATGCCACCAGATTTTCTGCCTCGCATGCGTCGCCTGATCGAGCGGGCAGGGCTCCCGGTGATCGGCCCCAAGTTGGGGACGGATCGATATTTGGAATTGATGCGGGTGGATAAAAAGGCCGAGTCCGGCGAGATCCGGTTTGTGCTGATCGAGGCGCTTGGGCGTGCGGTCGTGCGATCGGCGCCCGATGCCCTGGTTGCCGAAGTCATCGGCAGTCATTGCGCTTGATCAGGACCCATGGTGCTTGCCCTCTACGCCAGTCATCCGTCGCAGAGCCTGGGGCGCCGTTACCCAGAAATCCCTGCGCCCACCCGGAGCGAATTCCAGCGTGACCGGGACCGCATCATTCACAGCACCGCTTTTCGGCGTTTGGTCTACAAGACCCAGGTCTTTCTCAATCACGAGGGAGACCTCTTTCGCACCCGCTTGACCCATTCGTTGGAGGTGGCGCAATTGGGCCGCTCAGTGGGGCGGAGTTTGGGCCTGGATGAAGACCTCATCGAGGCGATCGCCTTGGCGCATGATCTGGGCCACACCCCGTTTGGCCACGCCGGCCAAGACGTGCTGGACGAATGCATGAAAGCCCATGGCGGGTTTGAACACAACCTTCAGTCGCTCCGGGTGGTGGACAAGCTGGAGCAGCGGTACCCCGCGTTCGACGGCTTGAATCTGTGCTTCGAGACACGTGAAGGAATTTTGAAGCACTGCGCCAAACGCAATGCTCAATTCCTTGAGGCTGCGGAGCCCGGTGGCGTTGCCGCGCGTTTTTTAAACGGTGGGCAAGCCAGTTTGGAGGCGCAGCTCTGCAATCTGGCGGATGAAGTCGCCTACAACGCGCACGACATCGACGATGGCGTGCGATCCGGCCTGCTCGAGTTGGAGCAGTTGGAAGAGGTGCCCCTGGTGCAGCGCTTTTTGCGGCAAGCCTTGGCAGAATATCCAGCGCTGCAGGGCAAGCGGCTGCTGTTCGAAACCATCCGGCGCATGTTGTCGGCGCAGGTCTACGACTTGATCGCCTCCACCGACGCTGCGTTGAAGACTGCGCAAGTTGAATCGGCCGACGCTGTCCGTAAAGCCGGCCCCTTGGTGTGCTTTAGCGCAGAAATGCGTGCCGCCAGCGCCGAGCTCAAGCGCTTCTTGTTTGCCAAGCTCTACCGGCACCCCCAGGTGCAAGACACCCGAATTCGTGCAGAAAAGGTGCTGCGCGACCTGTTCGCCATCTACACCGCCGAGCCGCAACAACTCCCCAGCGACTTTGCCGGCGCCCCAGACGCTCCGCGCGCCTGCGCCGACTACATCGCCGGCATGACCGACCGATTTGCCTTGCGCGAACACCATCGCCTCACCGGCCAGACCTTGTTTTAAAATAATTAGGGTCAGAGTCGAATTAAACGGAGGCCTCATGGCAAGACCGCCCCGCTTGATCCTTGCCGATCAAGCCCATCACGTGATTCAACGCGGCAACAATCGGCAAGTCATTGTTCAGAGCGATGCTGATCGCCAGCAATTCATGGACATGCTGCGGGATTCGGCAGCCACACACAAAGTGGCCATCCACGCCTATGTGTTGATGGACAACCACCTCCACCTGCTGGCCACGCCGGCTGACGCGCAAGGTATCAGCCGGCTGATGCAGTCGCTGGGGCGACGTTATGTGGGTTGGTACAACTTCAAATATCAGCGCACCGGCACGTTGTGGGAAGGGCGGTTTCGGGCTTCTCTGATCGAAAGCGAAGCCTATTTCATGGCCTGCCTGCGGTACATCGAACTCAATCCTGCGCGGGCGGGGATTTGTTCTCGCCCTGAAGATTTCAAATGGTCCAGCTGTGCCGCCCACCTGGGGCAACGCAGCGACACCACTTTGAGTGATCACGCTTTGTTCTGGTCCTTGGGTAATACGCCTTTTGAGCGTGAACACGCCTACCGGGCCTTCTTGGAGCAGGGTGTGTCAGAGGATGAGCGAAAACGCCTGACCGAATCGGTGCTCAAAGGGGCGCCTTTGTGTTCGGCCGTGTTTTTGAAAGAACTGACCCCTCAAGCGCTGGAATCGATGCAACCCAAGCCGCGTGGGCGCCCTCGGGGAACGGTCAAGAAGTTCAAAAAAATCGACTCTGACCCCATTTAATTGATGTGTGCCTGTGGTTCGATTAATAAATCGACTCTGACCCTAATTATTTTTACTTGATCCAATTGCTGCGGCGCAGTAATCTCCGGGCGTCGTCGAATTTCCAGGAGTGCGCCATGACCAAGGCAGCTGAATTTCAAGTCGAGAAGCAAGACCTGAGTGCCAATGGCCTCTACCGTCCACAGAACGAGAAGGACGCTTGCGGCCTGGGTTTTGTGGCGCACATCAAGGGCCTGAAGGCGCACAGCATCGTGCAGCAGGGTCTCAAGATTCTTGAAAATCTGGACCACCGGGGTGCGGTGGGTGCCGACAAGTTGATGGGTGATGGTGCTGGCATCCTGATCCAGATCCCTGACGACTACTACCGTGCCGAGATGGCGCGCGCGGGTGAGGCACCTGATGGCTCCATTGGCGTGGCGCTACCGCCGCCTGGTGAGTACGGTGTGGGTATGATTTTCTTGCCCAAAGAGCACGCCTCGCGTTTGGCTTGTGAGCAGGAGTTGGCCCGTGCCATCAAGGCCGAAGGCCAGGTGCTGTTGGGCTGGCGCGATGTGCCGGTGGATGCAGACATGCCTATGTCGCCCCTGGTGCGCGAGAAAGAGCCCATCATCCGGCAGATCTTCATCGGCCGTGGCCCGGACATCATTGTTCCCGACGCTTTGGAGCGCAAGCTCTACGTCATCCGCAAGACCGCCTCCAGCGCGATCCAGGCGCTGCAGTTGACGCACAGCCGCGAGTACTACGTGCCCAGCATGAGCTGCCGCACGGTGATCTACAAGGGCTTGCTGCTGGCCGATCAGGTGGGGCGTTACTACAAGGATTTGGCCGACACACGCGTGGTCTCGGCCATCGCTCTGGTGCACCAGCGCTTCTCGACCAATACTTTCCCCGAGTGGCCGCTGGCCCACCCCTACCGCATGGTGGCGCACAACGGTGAGATCAACACCGTCAAGGGCAACTTCAACTGGATGCGCGCCCGCGAAGGCGTGATGAAGTCGCCGGTGCTGGGTGACGACCTGCTGAAGCTGTACCCGATCAGCTTTGAGCACCAGTCCGACACGGCCACCTTCGACAACGCCATCGAGCTGTTGACCATGGCAGGCTATCCTCTGGCCCATGCCGCCATGATGATGATCCCTGAAGCCTGGGAGCAGCATGAGCTGATGGACGAGCGCCGCCGCGCCTTCTATGAATACCACGCCGCCATGATGGAGCCGTGGGACGGCCCGGCCGCCATGGTCTTCACCGATGGCCGCCAAGTCTGCGCCGCGCTGGACCGCAATGGCTTGCGCCCCGCCCGATATTGCATCACCGACGATGACTTGGTGGTTTTGGCCTCTGAGTCAGGCGTGTTGCCGATTCCTGAAAACAAGATCGTCAAGAAGTGGCGTTTGCAGCCGGGCCGCATGTTCTTGATCGACCTGGAGCAGGGCCGCATCATTGATGATGAAGAGCTGAAGAACCAATACGCCAACGCACGCCCCTATCGCCAGTGGATCGAGAACGTTCGCGTCAAGCTGGACGATATCGACGCGGTGGAAGGGGCGCCTGCCGCCTTCGCCTCTACCTTGCTGGATCGCCAGCAGGCTTTTGGTTTCACGCAGGAAGACATCAAATTCCTGCTGGCGCCCATGGCCAGCGCGGGCGAAGAGGCCACCGGCTCCATGGGCAACGACTCGCCCCTGGCCGTGCTCTCGAGCAAGAACAAGCCGCTGTACAACTATTTCAAGCAGCTGTTCGCGCAAGTGACGAACCCGCCGATCGACCCGATCCGCGAGAGCATCGTGATGTCGCTCAACAGCTTCATCGGGCCCAAGCCCAACCTGTTGGACATCAATGCGGTCAATCCGCCCATGCGTCTTGAAGTCTCCCAGCCCGTGCTGGACTTCAAGGACATGGCGCGCCTGCGCCAGATCGAAGCGTACACGAACGGCAAGTTCAAGAGCTACGAGCTGGACATCAGCTACCCACGTGCTTGGGGTCCGGACGGTGTGGAAGCACAGCTGGCCTCCCTGTGTGCGGAGTCAGTGGACGCGATCAAGAGCGGCCACAACATCCTCATCATCACCGACCGCAATCTGAGCGCTGACCGCGTGGCCATCCCGGCTCTGTTGGCCCTGAGCGCCATCCACCACCACTTGGTGCGTGAAGGTCGCCGCACCACGGCGGGCCTGGTGGTTGAAACCGGTACGGCTCGCGAGGTGCATCACTTCGCAGTGCTGGCGGGCTTCGGCGCCGAGGCGGTTCACCCCTATCTGGCACTCGAAACGCTGACCGACATGGCGGCAGAGTTGCCCGGCAATCTGTCGGCTGACAAGGCGATCTACAACTACATCAAGGCTGTGGGTAAGGGCCTGTCGAAGATCATGTCCAAGATGGGCATTTCGACCTATATGTCTTACTGCGGCGCGCAGATCTTCGAGGCCATCGGCCTGCAGACTGATTTTGTCGAGAAGTACTTCCGCGGTACGCCCACGCAAGTCGGCGGCATCGGCGTGTTTGAGGTGGCTGAAGAAGCCATTCGCCTGCACCAAAGCGCTTTTGGCGACGACCCTTTGCTGGAAAACATGCTGGACGCTGGCGGCGAGTACGCCTGGCGCAACCGCGGTGAAGAGCATATGTGGACGCCGGACGCCATTGCCAAGCTGCAGCACAGCGCGCGCAGCGGCAAGTTCGATACCTACAAGGAATACGCTCAGATCATCAACGACCAAAGCAAGCGTCACATGACCTTGCGCGGCCTGTTTGAGTTCAAGTTCGACCCGACCAAGGCGATTCCGCTCGACGAAGTCGAGCCTGCCAAGGAAATCGTCAAGCGCTTCGCTACCGGCGCCATGTCGTTGGGCTCCATCAGCACTGAGGCCCATGCCACCCTGGCCGTGGCGATGAACCGCATCGGCGGCAAGAGCAACACCGGCGAAGGTGGCGAGGACCCTGCGCGTTATCGCAACGAGCTCAAGGGCATCAAGATCAGCGCGGGCACCAAGGTCAGCGATGTGATCGGTGGCAAGGTCATTGCAGTCGACTATGAGCTGAAAGAGGGCGACTCCCTGCGCTCCAAGATCAAGCAGGTGGCGTCAGGCCGTTTCGGTGTGACCACCGAATACCTGGTCAGCGCCGATCAAATCCAGATCAAGATGGCCCAGGGCGCCAAGCCGGGCGAGGGGGGGCAATTGCCCGGCGGCAAGGTGACCGAGTACATCGGCATGCTGCGTTATTCGGTGCCGGGCGTGGGCTTGATTTCACCGCCGCCGCACCACGACATCTACTCCATTGAAGACCTGGCGCAGCTGATTCACGACCTCAAGAACGTCAACCCCAAGGCCGACGTGTCGGTCAAGCTGGTGAGCGAAGTGGGTGTTGGCACGATTGCCGCAGGCGTCACCAAAGCCAAGGCCGATCACCTGGTGATCGCCGGCCATGACGGCGGCACGGGCGCCTCCCCCTGGTCGTCTATCAAACACGCGGGTACACCGTGGGAGCTGGGCCTGGCTGAAGCGCAACAGACCTTGGTGCTCAACCGCCTGCGCGGCCGTGTGCGGGTGCAGGCCGACGGCCAAATGAAGACCGGCCGCGACGTGGTCATTGGTGCGCTGCTGGGTGCCGATGAATTCGGTTTTGCCACCGCACCTCTGGTGGCCGAGGGCTGCATCATGATGCGCAAGTGCCACCTCAACACCTGCCCCGTGGGCGTGGCCACGCAAGACCCAGTGCTGCGCGCCAAGTTCACGGGCCGGCCTGAGCACGTGGTCAACTTCTTCTTCTTCATCGCTGAAGAAGCTCGCCAGATCATGGCGCAACTGGGCATCCGCAAGTTCGATGACTTGGTGGGCCGCAGCGACCTGCTGGATACCCGCAAGGGCATTTCGCACTGGAAGGCCAAGGGCCTGGACTTTGCTCGGGTGTTCCACCGCCCGGTGGTGCCGGCCGACGTGGCTCGCATCCACAACGATGTGCAGGATCATGGCCTGGAGCGCGCACTCGACGTCAAGTTGATTGAAAAGTGCCTGCCCGCTTTCGAGCGCGGCGAGAAGGTGCAATTCATGCAGGAGGTGACCAATGTACGCCGCACTGTGGGCGCCATGCTGTCGGGTGAGTTGATTCGTCGCCGCCCCGAAGGGCTGCCTGATCACACCATTCACATCCAGATGGAAGGCACGGGTGGCCAAAGCTTCGGCGCCTTCCTGGCCCAGGGCATCACCTTCTACCTGATCGGTGAAGCCAACGACTACACGGGCAAGGGCTTGTCCGGTGGCCGCGTGGTGGTGCGCCCGTCGATCGACTTCCGGGGTGATGCCACACAAAACATCATCGTCGGCAACACGGTGCTGTACGGCGCGACCCGCGGCGAGGCCTTCTTCCGCGGTGTGGCGGGCGAGCGCTTTGCGGTGCGCCTGTCGGGTGCCTCGGCGGTGGTTGAGGGCACGGGCGACCATGGTTGCGAATACATGACCGGCGGTACGGCGGTGGTGCTGGGCAAGACTGGCCGTAACTTTGCCGCCGGCATGAGTGGTGGCATTGCCTACGTCTACGACGAAGATGGCCAGTTCGCCAAGCGCTGCAACACTGCCATGGTGGCATTGGACAAACTCTTGTCCGCCACTGAGCAGGAGGCCACGGTCGAGAAAGCCCTTTGGCATCATTTGGGTGACGCGCCTGCGCAGACCGACGAAGCCATCCTCAAGAAGATGCTGGAAGACCATCACCGCTGGACGGGCAGCCAGCGCGCTCGCCACATCCTCGACCACTGGGCCGAATCGCGGGCCAAGTTCGTCAAGGTCTTCCCGCACGAGTACCGTCGCGCCTTGGGCGAAATCCACGCCGCCAAGCAAGCCGCCCAGACGATTGAGCATGCCAAGGGCCAAGACGGTGGCAAGTCCGCCGCCAAGCCCGTCAAGGCCTGATCACGAACACACAAGGAATAAAGCACCATGGGAAAAGTCACTGGCTTCATGGAGTACGAGCGTCTGGACGAAGGCTATGAGCCGGTCAACGCCCGCGTCAAGAACTACAAGGAATTCGTCATCGGCCTGAACGCCGAGCAGGCGAAGCAACAGGGCGCTCGTTGCATGGACTGCGGCACGCCGTTCTGCAACAACGGCTGCCCGGTGAACAACGTCATTCCGGACTTCAACGACCTCGTGTACCGCGGTCGCAATGAAGACTGGGCCAATGCCATCACCATCCTGCACAGCACCAACAACTTCCCCGAGTTCACTGGCCGCATCTGCCCCGCACCCTGCGAGGCCGCCTGCACCTTGAACGTGAATGACGACGCCGTGGGCATCAAGTCCATCGAGCACGCCATCATCGACCGCGCCTGGGCGGAAGGCTGGGTCAAGCCCCAACTGCCCAAGCTCAAGACGGGCAAGACGGTGGCCGTGGTGGGCGCGGGCCCCGCAGGCTTGGCAGCTGCACAGCAGTTGGCGCGTGCCGGCCACAGCGTCACGGTGTTCGAGAAGAACGACCGGGTCGGTGGCCTGCTGCGCTATGGCATTCCGGACTTCAAGATGGAGAAAAGCCACATCGACCGCCGCGTGGCGCAGATGGAGGCTGAAGGCGTGGTGTTCCGCACCGGCGTGATCGTCGGCGCGCTGCCCGAAGATAGCAAGATTACCAACTGGGCCAAAGAGAGCATCAGCCCTGACGAGTTGAAGGCGCAGTTCGACGCCGTGCTGCTCAGTGGTGGCAGCGAGACCTCGCGCGATCTGCCTGCGCCCGGCCGTGAGCTCAGCGGTATCCACTTCGCGATGGAATTTTTGCCGCAACAGAACAAGGTCAACGCTGGCGACAAGCTCAAGGGTCAAATCCGTGCTGACGGCAAGCATGTGATCGTCATCGGTGGCGGTGACACCGGCAGCGACTGTGTGGGCACCAGCAACCGCCACGGCGCCAAGAGCATCACCCAGTTCGAGGTGATGCCCCAGCCACCCGAGGTGGAAGACCGCCCCCTGACCTGGCCCTACTGGCCGCTCAAGCTGCGCACATCCAGCAGCCACGAAGAGGGCTGCGAGCGCGAGTTTGCTATCTCCACCAAAGAATTTCTGGGTGAAAAGGGCAAGCTCACCGGCGTGAAAACGGTGCGCGTCGAGTGGCAAGCCGGCAAGATGGTGGAGGTGCCGGGCTCCGAGCAAGTGCTCAAGGCCGATCTGGTTTTCCTGGCCATGGGCTTTGTGTCGCCCGTTGCGACGGTGCTTGATGCTTTTGGCGTCAACAAAGACGCACGCGGCAATGCCAAGGCGAGCGTGGACTTGATCGGCGGCTATCAAACCAATGTGCCCAAGGTGTTTGCCGCGGGCGACATGCGCCGGGGGCAGTCCTTGGTGGTGTGGGCAATCCGCGAAGGTCGCCAAGCCGCCCGTGCCGTGGATGAATTCCTGATGGGATCGAGCAACCTGCCGCGTTGACCCGGCTCCGCACCTTTGAAAAGCCACTCTTGAGTGGCTTTTTTCATGGCCTGAAGCCCGCGCAAGCCGGGCAATATGGCCGCTGCACGGTCGCGTGTGGCTGCCTTGGCGCGCGCGCTCAACCGTTCATCGCAAGTGTCGGCGCGTTTGTCGCCCGGAGGCTGCGAAATGAGCACTAGTGCACAACTCTTTCATGCAGCACTGCCGAAAATGGCACCAATCCGCCTCTTCAAGCGGTCGCAGGGATGGCGTCCCGGACCGGTAAGAGGCGCAACTTCACAAGGTTTCGTCATGCGCCCAGTCCAGTCTTCGTCCTCTGCCGCTGCTGCGGGCTTCACCTTGGTTGAATTGATGATCGTGGTGGCGATCGTTGGCATCTTGGGCGCCGTGGCGCTGCCGGCCTACAAGGACTACATTCGGCGCGGCCAGTTGCCTGAAGCCATGGCCACCATGGCAAATGGCCGCATCCTGCAAGAGCAGTACTACCAGGACAACCGCACCTATGGCGCCGGCGGCAGCTGCGGGGCGAGCCTGCCCGCCAGCACCACGCATTTCACCTACGCCTGCTCGGCAAATGGGCAGACTTACACCCTTACCGCCACAGGCTCCAGCGGCGCGGCGGTGGGCCATGTCTACACCTTGGATCAAAGCAATGCCCAGGCGACGACGCTGTTCAAGGGATCCGCTGTTACCAAAGCCTGCTGGCTGATCAAGGGGGACGAATGCTGAATGCAGCAACTCCTTTGCGGCAGCGCGGCGCGAGCTTGATCGAAATCGTCGTGGTGATGGCGATTCTGGCGGGCTTGCTGTCCGCCGTCATGCCTTCGGTCAGCGACTGGTTGCGTGGCTTGAAGGTGCGCACCGCGGCAGACTCCATGCGCAACGGCATGGAGATCGCGCGCATGGAAGCACTCAAGCGCAACACCACCGTCACCTTCTGGCTGGTGCAAGACGGCACGGCGCAGGTGCCAGGCAATGCCTGCGTGCTGTCATCGAGCTCAGCGGCCTGGGTGGTCAGTGTGGTCGACCCCACGGGCGCTTGTGGCGTGGCAGCTTCATTGACGGAGACGCCGCAACTGGTTCAACACTCCACGGGCGGTGAAAACGCGCCGGGCCTATCAGTCAGCGCCATTTCTGCCGCCGGCAACGGCGCAACCCGCGTCAGTTTTGACGGTTTGGGACGGGTTGCGAACACCGCCGCTGGCATTCACCTGGTGGATGTCACGGCCGCGTCCGGCACGGCCCGCCAGTTGCGGGTCATGGTGGACTCGGGCGGCGCGATCCGCATGTGCGACCGGGGTGTGACTGCTCCCGATCCGCGCGCCTGCCCAAGCACTTGAAGGAGTTGGTCATGATCCCTCGTCATTCTTCTTCACGCGCCCAAGGCGGCGTCGTTTTGCTTGAAGCTTTGATCGCCATGCTGATCTTCGCGTTCGGGGTTTTGGGGCTGCTGGGGCTGCAAGCCTCGATGACGTCGGCGCAAACCACCTCCAAATTCCGTGCGGATGCGGCTGATCAGGCCTCGGACCTCTTTGCGCTGATCCAGACCGACAACTTCGCCAACCTGGCCTACTACAGCACCTCCGGTTGCGCGGGTTATGTGCGCTGTGCCGATTGGTTGCGCAAGGTGAAAGCGAGTTTGCCGGGCGCTGAATTCACGCTGACGACGGACGCCGCTGCTGGCACCGTCAGCTTGAAGCTGACCTGGCAGCAAGGCTCCCAGGCAAGCAACAGTTACAGCACTTCTATGGTGTGGCAGCAATGATCGCAACTTCGTTTCATGCGGGCGCTTCTCGTCGGCATTCAGCGGGCTTCACCTTGGTCGAGTTGATGGTGGGGGCTGCAGTCGGCCTGCTCGCCACGCTGGTCATCGCGCTGGTGATGTCCAAGGCCGAGGGGTTCAAGCGCAGTGCAGCTTCAGGCACTGACGCCCAGGTCAACGGTGGCATGGCGATATACGCCCTGCAGCGTCAGCTCAAAATGGCCGGCTATGGCCTGATCACCGCCAGCGCCGCCCAGGGCTGCACCTTGTCGGCAAAGCAGGGCATGGGCACCTTGCCCACCACCTTGGCACCGGTCTTGATCACGGCGGGCGCCAACGGGGCCTCCGATCAGATCCGGGTTTTGGGGAGTTCCAAAACCAGCTATTCCTTGCCGACCAAGGTCATCGCGCCGTATTACGACCCCCACGACACGACGGGCAAGGCCCTGCGCTTTGCCGTGGCCACAGCCCTGGGGGCCAATGGCGGGGATTTGATGGCGGTCATCTACGGGGCCGACAAGCCCTGCCAAATTTTTCAAGTCAGTGCGGACCCCAGCATCATTCGTCAAATTGACCGGGTTGACGACGGCAAATGGAATCAGCCGGGCTTCCCGGACACGGCAACAACGCCGTTGTCCAGTTCATTCACGCCTTTTTTGGTCAATCTGGGCGCCTTGAGTGACGTCACCTATTCGATCAGCGCAGATTTTCGTCTGCAGCAAAGCACGGTGGACTACACCACCTTGCTGACCAGCAGTCAGGATGTTCAATCCAATATCGTGGTGTTGAAGGCCCTTTACGGCAAGGACACCGACATGAATGCCACGGTGGACACCTACGACAACGTCGGGCCCAAGAACAACGCCGAATGGATGCAGGTCAAGGCGCTGCGGGTGGCTGTGTTGGCGCGCAGCGCGCAGTACGAGAAGGACGAGGTCACCACCACGCTGCCGCAGTGGGACGTGGGCTCGGTGGGCACCATTCCGGACGCCTCGACCTGCGGTACCAGCAAGTGCATTACTTTGCACGCCGATCTTGTGTCGTCGGACTGGAAGCACTACCGCTACAAGGTCTTCGACACCCTGGTGCCGCTGCGCAATCAAGTCTGGTCTGACTTTGTGACAACGCCTGGGGCGGCCACCAGTTCGGGGCAATGATGAATACATATCCTCATTTGGCACGGGTGCTGCGGGCATCCCCCTTGCAGCGCGCACAGCGCGGCGTGTCCTTGATCTTCGCCTTGATGGCTTTGGTGGTCTTGACCCTGGGCTCCGTGGCCCTGTTGCGTGCGGTGGATACCGGCATGCTGGTGTTGGGCAATCTGGGCTTCAAGCAAGATGCCTTGGCAGCAGGCTCGGTGGGCACGGAGACGGCTGTTGCCTGGTTGCAGGCCAATGCGGGTACCACCTTAGATTCGACACATGCCGACAAAGGTTATTCAGAAATCGCCTATTCGACTTTGGACCCCACCGGGCGGGGTATTGCGGCCGGTGTGGTCAATCCGGTGCTGGTCGACTGGGACGGCAACAGTTGCAAGGTGGCCGGCGTGAAGGGGACGCCGGTTTGTGTCAAAGCGTCGCCGGCCATTGTGGCGGCGGGTGGCAACAGCGTGAACTTTGTCATCACCCGCTTGTGCGCGAAAAATGGGCCGCCAGACAGTACCAACGATTGTGCGGCACCCATCTCCACCACCACCACCACCAGCGTCAACAAGGGCGGGTTTGGCTATGCCAGCGCGCGTCCGCTCGGCGGGGCGTCCAGTTTGGGCACCTACTACCGCATCGTCACCCGTACTGCGGGTGTGCGGGGGACGGTGAGTTACACCGAAACCCTGGTTCATTTCTGACCTGATCCGTGATCCGCGAGGCCATCATGAAGAACTCCCGCTTGTACCCGCTCGCCGCCCTGTTGGGCTTGTGCCTGGGCCTGGTGGCCGCCGAGCCTGCGCTCGCCGCAACCGACATCGCCACCGCGCCCTTGTTCACGACCACCACCACCAACGTCAAGCCGAACTTGATGTATTTGATGGATGACTCCGGCAGTATGGCCTGGGACTTCATGCCCGATGACGCCAGCTTTGGCACGGGCGATTTCAATTCTGTCTACGGGCGCCGTGCCGCGCAATGCAATGGCGTGGCCTTTAACTCAGACAGTGCCAAATATCCCTACACCCTGCCTGTCGATGCCTCGGGCAACAGTCTGGCCAATGCCAGTACGGCCTTTCTCGGCGGCACGGCCACCAGTTCAGGCAGCCCCAACTATTTGACCAGCGGCAGTTTGAACAATCTGGCGGGCAGTTATCGCGCCACCAGTCTTTCATCCAATGCAGTGGTCAGCAGTGGCTCCGTGACCGCCACGATGTCGAGCAGCACCTACACCTACACCGCCGGCATGGTGGTGACCCTGTACGGCAACAGCAGCAGCACCTACATGATTGGCAAGGTGACCAGCTGGAATTCATCCACCAAGGCTTTGGTCATCAATGTGGCGATGTCGGTGGGCTCGGGCAGCTTGAGTGCCTACTACTACGTCGGCCTGGGATCACCCATCGACAATGTGTACTACACCTACAGTGGTACCCAGACGGCCCTCAATTACCTGTACCCCAACAATGCGCTGAACACCTCGACCACCTTTTACAAGGAGTGCAACAGCGCCATCGGCAGCAGCCCCGGGGCAGCAGTATTCACTGCGAATATCGTCACGCCAGGCTCTGACATTGCGCAGCGCTATGCCAATTGGTACTACTACTACAGCATTCGCATCAGTATGCTGAAGACCAGCATGTCGCTGGCGTTCTCAAAGATCGACAACAACTTCCGCGTTGGCTTCAGCACCATCAATGAAACCACGGCGCTGCCGACCCTGGGCCTCGCTGACTTTGATGCCACGCAGAAGACCACCTTCTACTCCAAAGTCAACGCCATCGTGCCCAATCACAGCACCCCCCTGCGGGCGGGCTTGGCGAAGATGGGGCGCTACTACGCTAAAAAGCTGACGGGGCAAACCGTCGACCCGGTGCAGTACTCCTGCCAAAAGAATTTCACCATTCTGTCGACCGACGGCTACTGGAACGGCTCTACCGGCGAGGACGTGGCCCTGGACGGCACCAGCACCGTGGGTCAGCAGGACGCAGGCACCACATTGCGGCCGATGTATGACGGCGGGGTGACGACGGCCACGACCACCAAAACCTGGAAGATTTCCGCCACAGGGACGCGCACGATTGCGACGACAGGCAATTCGGTCAGCACCACCAGCAGTTCGGTCACCACCACCACCACCACGCCGCACACGACCAAGACCTACAGCCTGACAACGCCAGCCGCTCAAACCCATTACAACATCACTGGTTTGTCGCGGTGCAGCTCGGGTAGCCCCTGCCCGATCACAGTCACAACCAGTACAGCGACGGGCTATACAGTCGGCACACCGATCACGGTCAGTGTCGGCGACGCAAACTATGACGGGAATTGGACCGTTGCAAGCATCAGCGGCACGACATTGACGTTCAATATGTCCAGTCGCCCTAGCAGGCCGACGAGTACGACGGGTACGGTGAGCAAGGCCGTGGGCGGTTCAGGGTGCCCGGTGGGTCAGGGCTACCTGATCACCGCCACGGCCACATACAACAGTTTTGCCACCAGTCTCAAAACGACAACGCTGACCACCACGACACCAGCGACCTCAACGTCGATTTATAACTTGACGCAAACGACACCGATGACGGAAGTCATTACGGTGGTCAACGGCGTGCAGAGTTCTGACGTCACTACGGCCGGCACCGTTGCCAAGACCCAAGGCAGCCTGGTCAGCGGCCCGACGATCGTGTTGGGTGCACCGGGGCAACCGCAATCCAGCGTCACCACCACCCCGGGGACATTGCCTTCTTCCAGCCCGGTTGCAGCCACGGGCAGCCCGAGCACAGGCAATACTTGCACCGCGTCACCGCCCACCAATACCGACACGACCAGCTCCCCCAGCAACTCAACGGGCGCGACCGTGGTGGGCACACCTACCGGGCCAACTTTTGTTGCCGGCAATGGCACACCCCTGACCACCGACAGCCTGGGTGCCGGCGTGACGGGCCCAGTCACCACGACCACCAGTTCATCCAACAGCGGAGGCAGCAGCGACAGCCTGGCAGACGTGGCCATGTACTACTACATGACCGATTTGCGCGATACCGGCTTGAGCAATTGCACCGGTGCGCTGGGTACCTCGGTGTGCGACAACAACGTTCCTGCCAATGGTTTGGACAGTGCTCAGTGGCAACACATGACCACCTTCACCATGAGCCTGGGCGTGAACGGTACCTTTCAGTACGACCCCAATTACGAGACCCAGGCCAGCGGCGATTTCTACAACATCGTATCGGGTAGAGCAAACTGGCCGGTCCCAGACATCGATGCGGGCGCGGTCAATATCGATGACTTGTGGCATGCCGCCGTCAATGGGCGGGGGCATTACTTCAGCGCCAAAGATCCTGCAACCTTGTCTTCAAGCCTTCTGTCGGCCTTGAATACCATCAAGGCGGTGACGGGGACTTCTTCCGCTGCGGCGACCAGCACCTTGCAGCCGGTGACAGGCAACAACGGGGTGTACATCGCCCAATTCACCTCATCGCAGTGGACGGGTGATTTGCGAGCCTACACCATTGATCCGGACTCCGGGGCTATTGTCACGAAACTGGCTGACGGCACTGATACAGCAGTCTGGTCCGCTGCGTCTTTGCTTTCCCCCACCACCACGCGCAATATTTATTACTTCAAATCAGGCTCCGGCAATGCCGGTACCCTGCGCAGTTTTACTTACGACAATTTGAAGACGGACAGTCTTAATGGACTCTTCGACAACGCTTGCAGCAAAACCCCTGCGCTCACGCAATGCGGCGGGTTGACGGGCACGAACGCAGACCCTGTCAATTCAGGCAGCAATATGGTGAGCTTCCTCTCTGGTCAAGCCCAGTCGCAGTACCGCACCCGTACCCAAGTGCTGGGCGACATCGTCAACTCCTCGCCGGTCTATGTGGGCGCGCCGGGGTTGTCGTATTCTGAAAACGCCTATGCCACCTTCCAGACGGCGCAGGCCAGTCGCGCTGCGACCCTGTATGTCGGGGCGAATGACGGCATGTTGCATGCCTTTGACGCCAAGACAGGGGTAGAGCGTTGGGCCTACATTCCCGGCATCGTGATGCCCAAGCTCTATCAACTGGCCGACCAGTACTATCAATCTCTGCACCAATACTATGTGGACGCGACGCCGGTGGTGGGCGATGTCTATATTGGCGGCGCCTGGAAGACGATTCTGGTGGGCGGGCTGAATGCTGGCGGCGCAGGGTACTACGCCCTCGATATCACCAATCCCAACGCGCCCGTTGCCTTGTGGGAGTTTAAGGACTCGAAGTTGGGCCTGAGCTTTGGCAACCCGGTCATCACCAAACGCAAGAATGGCGCCTGGGTGGTGGCCTTCACCTCGGGCTACAACAATGCCGACGGTGGTGGCCATCTCTTCATGGTGGACGCCGGCACGGGTGCACTGCTACAGACAATCGATACTGGCGCGGGCTCTGCGGCCAGCCCTAGTGGGCTGAACAAACTCAACGCCTGGGTGGACTCCGACATTGAAAACCTGGCCACCCGTTTCTACGCTGGTGACTTGCTGGGCAATATCTGGCGCTTTGACACTGACGGATTGCTCGAACCTAAAAACAAAGCATTCAACGTGGCTCAATTGTTGGTGGCCGGTGTGCCCCAGCCCATCACCACGCAACCCCAGTTGGGTTTGGTGACCTATAAAGGCAGCGACTTTGTGGTGGCGTATGTGGGCACCGGCGAGTACCTGGGCAAGACCGATGTCAGCAACACCGCGCAGCAAAGCATCTATGCCGTCAAGGATGCTTTGGGCACGGTCAGCCTGGGCGATGTGCGAGCCAGTGGCACTTTGGTGAAACAAACTCTGGTGACCAATGGCAGTCTGCGTACGGTGGACAACGCCAATCCGGTGGACTGGACCGTGAAGAACGGCTGGTACGTTGACTTGCCCAGTGCAGGCGAGCGAGTCAACATCGACATGCAACTGGCCTTCAATATCTTGACGGCGGCCGGCAACATCCCAGGCACCACGGCCACCGATTGCACCAAGGCAGGTGACGGCACTTCATGGTTGTATCAACTGGACATTCTGACGGGCAAAGCCACGGCGCAATCACTCACCTCCACGGTAGCGGGCCTGGCCGCAGTGATGCTGAACACCCGGGTGCCGGTGACCATCGTTACGAAGACTGATGTGTCGCCGCCCTTGCCGGTGGTGGGCTCCGCCTCGGGTTTGACGCAGGGCCCTCCGCGCCGCAGTTCATGGCGTGAGTTGATCGACTGACGCCGGGGTGCTTGAAACGCAAAGTTGCATGAATTTTCGTCAAGGGCGCGCCTGGTTTTGGTGTGCTGCGGCTGCCCTGGCGGGGCATGGCTTGGTCTTGCTTGCCTTGGCGTGCCCTGCGCCTGCTTGGGTGCCGGCGTTCTCCCGCGATAGTGCGGGTGAGCCTGCAAGCACCGCCGGGCATCGATCCGACAAGGCGGTGCGCATTCGATGGAATGCTGAGTCAGACTGGCGTTTGGCTCGGCCGATCGTCGAGGTGACGACTGAAGTGCCCGAAGCAGCCTCAGCGCCTATCACCATGCCCGCGGACGCACCGTTGCCTGAGCGCCTACGCGGCGACCCGACACTTGGCGATGCACCCGCCCCGGTGCAGGCACTGGCGCTCATCGGCTCGGCGTCAAAGACCCCGGCGGATGGCAGTGAATGGGATGGTTATGTCCCGAGGCCCAAGCTCACACAGCCGCCGGTGATGCGGGAATCCCCCATGCTGCCCTGGCCAGATGGCTGGACGGCGGACGGGCATTACCGCGAAATTCTGGCCCTGTATATCGATGAGAAAGGGGTGGTTCAACGCGTGCGGGTGGAGGGGGAAGGCCTGCCGCCGGCGTTTCAGGACCTCGCCAGAAAAACCTTTATGGGTGTTCAGTTTGTGCCTGGGCAGTTGACGGGGCGCGATGTCAAGTCGTTGATTCGCGTTGAAGTAAATTTTGATGAAGATCCTCACGCCAAAGCCAAGGGGCTTCGTTGAGCGGCCCCAACGTGGGTTCGGGGATTCCCCTATGATGTCACCTTTGCCAATCGGGCGTTGAGCCCATCCGTCCAAGGCTCATGGCGCCCCAATCAAGCTCACAATCTCCTCTCGCTACTCCTATGATCGAACTGCGCGATGTCAGCTGCGGTTATGGGGATCGGGTGATTCTGGAGTCCGTCAACCTGAGCCTGCCACGCGGCAAGGTGCTTGCCTTGATTGGCACATCCGGCGGAGGCAAGACCACTGTGCTTCGCCTTCTGGGGCGGCAGATCCGGCCGCTCAAGGGGCAGGTTTTGTTCGACGGGCAAGACCTCGCGCCCCTCCAGTTGGACCAGCTCTATGCCGTGCGTCGCCGCATGGGCATGTTGTTTCAGTTTGGCGCCTTGTTCACCGATCTTTCGGTGTTCGAGAATGTTGCCTTCCCGTTGCGTGAACATACAACGCTGCCCGAGTCGATGATTCGTGACTTGGTGCTGATGAAGCTCAACGCCGTGGGCCTGCGTGGCGCACGCGACTTGATGCCCGCCGAGGTTTCGGGCGGCATGGCTCGCCGTGTGGCCCTGGCCCGGGCCATCGCCCTGGACCCCGATCTCGTGCTGTATGACGAGCCTTTTGCGGGCTTGGACCCAATTTCTCTGGGTGTTGCTGCCCGTTTGATTCGTGATTTGAATGACGCTTTGGGGCTGACCAGTGTCATCGTTTCGCATGACATCCATGAAACCTTCGCGATTGCCGACGAAGTGGTAATGATTGCCAATGGTCGGGTGGTGGCGCAGGGCACGCCGGATGAGTTGCGCCACAGCGAAGATCCCTTGGTGCAGCAATTCGTGGGTGCTCACGCCGATGGGCCGGTGCGCTTTCATCAACCCGCGGTGCCGGTGGCACAAGACTTTGGCCTGGGGGCAGCGGCATGAGCGGCGCGTTGAGCGGATTTCTGGCGTCCGTGGGGCGGGCGACCCGATCCCATCTGGCCGCTGTTGGCGCGGGCACGCGACTGCTGATGCAGTTGTTGATGCGCACGCCGCAAGCCTTGCAGCGATTTGGGCTGGTGCGTGAGCAGGTTTACTTTCTGGGCAACCGGTCCTTGTCCATTATTGGTGTCTCGGGCTTGTTCGTCGGTTTTGTGCTGGCCTTGCAGGGCTACTACACCTTGCAGCGGTACGGCTCGGCGGAGGCCGTGGGTTTGTTGGTGGCGCTGAGTTTGGTGCGTGAGTTGGGGCCGGTGGTGTCAGCGCTGCTGTTCGCCGGGCGGGCAGGCACTTCGTTGACCGCAGAAATCGGTTTGATGAAGGCTGGCGAGCAACTCACCGCGATGGAGATGATGGCGGTCGACCCGCTCACCCGGGTGCTGGCGCCGCGGTTCTGGGGCGGCTTCATTGCCATGCCTTTGTTGGCGGCCTTGTTCTCGGCCGTTGGCGTGGTCGGCGGGTGGTTGGTAGCGGTGGTGTTGATTGGCATCGACCCCGGCGCGTTTTGGTCGCAGATGCAAGGCGGCGTTGAGGTTTTTGCCGACGTGGGCAACGGGGTCGTTAAGAGCCTGGTGTTTGGCGTGACCGTCACCTTTGTGGCATTGCTGCAGGGCTACACCTGCCAACCCACACCTGAAGGCGTGGCGCAGGCCACCACACGGACGGTGGTGGTTTCTTCGCTGGCGGTGTTGGCACTTGATTTCGTGCTGACAGCCATGATGTTTTCGATCTGATTTTGCAGAACACACAAGTTTTTGGAGCACGGCATGCAAGCCTCTCGACATGACGCAAGCGTAGGTTTTTTTGTGGTGCTGGGCGCCGCGGCCTTGCTGTTTTTGGCCTTGAAGGCCGGCAATCTGCTGAGCCTGAATTTCGATGAAACCTATCAAGTGACGGCCAAGTTCGACAATATCGGCGGGCTCAAGGCGCATGCGGCGGTCAAGAGTGCTGGCGTGGTTGTGGGCCGCGTGGAGTCCATCGTTTTTGACGACAAGACCTTTCAGGCCAAGGTCATCATCAATTTGCAAAAGAAGATGGCCTTCCCCAAAGACAGCTCGGCCAAGATTCTCACCGCCGGTTTGCTGGGCGAGCAGTACATTGGGCTGGAGGCTGGTGCTGAAGAAAAGAATCTCGGCGCGGGCGACAACATCAGCCAGACCCAGTCCGCTGTGGTGCTGGAAAACCTGATTGGCCAATTTCTCTACAACAAGGCGGCGGACAGCGCCCCTGCGTCTTCGGGATCCAAGCCATGAGCGAGCACAGATCGTGGCGTCGTCTGGCGGTGTTGCTGATGGCGCTGATGCTCAGCGCTTGCGCCAGCTTGCGCGGCCCGGGCGCCCAGGGGCAAAAACTCGACCCTTGGGAGTCCTGGAATCGCAAGGTTTTCAGCTTCAATGACGCGTTGGACGAGCATGTGCTGGTGCCCGTGGCTACCGCGTACAGCGAGTTGGTGCCGGCGCAGATTCGCCTGTCCATCGACAACTTTTTCGGCAACGTCAACGATGCCTGGTCCACGGTGAACCTGCTGTTGCAAGGCCGTTTCAAGTCGGGCGTTGAGCAGGGCATGCGTTTTGCCGTCAACACCACCCTGGGGTTTGGGGGCTTGCTCGATATCTCCACCGAGGTGGGACTCGAAAAGAAGAGTGAAGACCTGGGCAAGACGTTTGGCCGCTGGGGGTTTGGCACCGGGGCTTACATTGTGTGGCCGCTGTTCGGCCCTTCATCGGTGCGCGACACCTTGGCCATCCCTTGGGATTGGGCTGCCTCGCCCTCCATGCTGTTCGAAGACGGCAGTGCCAAAGTGGCCATTTACAGCTTGCAGACCATCAATGCGCGCGCCAACTTCTTGCGCGCCAGCCAAATGCTTGAAGGCATTGCGCTGGACAAATACACCTTCTACCGCGACGCTTATCTGCAGCGTCGGGGCAGTTTTTCGGACGATGACGAGTTCGAAGTGCTGACGCCTGAAAAGCCGGTCAGCGAAAATCCCCAGGCTGGGCCGTAAAACTTTGTAGCCGTGGTGCACCAAAGAGTGCCCGCGGCGTTCAAGAACGTGGCTCCCTGAACCCCTGTAAGAAAGAATAATCACACCATGATTGCAAGCAAGCGTCTGTTTTTGATCTGCGGTTTCCTGTCGGCGGGCGTGATGGCTGCCTTGAGCTTGCCCGCGCATGCGGCGGATGCCTCGGCGCCGGATTTGCTGATTCGCCAGCTGTCCCTGGAAACACTTGAAGCCGTGAAGTCGGACAAAGCCATTCAAGGCGGCGATGTCCAGCGGATCATTACGCTGGTGGACACCAAGGTCATGCCTCATGTGAACTTCCAACGCATGACCTCGTCAGCCGTGGGCCGCTTCTGGCGACAGGCCACGCCCGAGCAGCAAAAGCGCCTGCAAGAAGAGTTCAAGACCCTGCTGGTGCGGACCTATGCAGGCGCCTTGACGCAGGTGAAGGATCAGAGCATCGCCCTCAAGCCGCTGCGCGCCAGCCCGACCGATACCGAGGTGGTTGTGAAGACGGAAATCCGTGGCAAGGGTGATCCGATCCAGCTGGATTACCGCCTTGAAAACAATGCCGGCGTCTGGAAGATCTATGACGTTAACGTGTTGGGCATTTGGCTGGCGGACCAGTATCGCAACAGTTTTGCCCAGGAAATTGGTGCCAACGGCATTGATGGTCTGATCAAGACCCTGGTCGAAAAAAACCAGAAGGCCAGCGGCGCAAACACTGCCAACGCCTCGGGTGCCAAGGCCTGATGTCTGAGCAAAGCATGCTCAAATTGCCGGCCACCGTGCGCCTGCATGATGTGCCGGCCCTGTGGCAGAGCTGGCAGGCCATTCTGCAAGTTGAAGCGCACCAGCTGTGCAATGCGGCCTCGGTGCAGCTCAAGATCAGCGCCGCTGAATTGCAAGACTTTGATTCCGCCGTGCTCACCCTGCTGCTGAGCGCCTCCCGCTTGTGTCGCCAAGAAGGCGTGCAGATGCAGGTCTGCCATGTTCCCCTTCAACTGCGCGAGTTGGCCAGGGTGTACGGCGTGGCAGAAATTTTGTGGCCTGAGTTGGTCGAGGCCCGCGCAGACTGATTTCCGGTGAAGGCATACGCTGCCGCAGTGCTTGCCTTCGCGCCGCGGCCTCGTCCGCCTTGATCAGCTGGCGTAGCGTTTGCTGCGCAGATTGCGCTTGATTTCCTGCAGCATGGGGCGCAGGGTTTGGCCCAAGCGCAAGGCCACGCCGGTGGTGAGAATGTCCACCGCAACAAGGTGCAGCAGGCGTGACACCATGGGGCTGTAGCGGTCGTAATCTTCGGGGTGGTCTACTGCCAGCAGAATTTGCCCCTGGCTTTGGGCCAAGGCCGCCAACGGTGAACCGCTGGCCGTGATGAAGATAAGCGTGGCGCCCTTTTTGCGGGCGATGTCGGCCACGTCCAGCATGTCGCGGCTGCGGCCTGAGTTGCTGATCAACACCGCGCAGTCACCCGCTTGCAGCATGGTTGCACTCATCAATTGCACGTGCCCGTCGCTGCACGCTGCGGTGTTGACGCCGAGCCTGAAGAATTTGTGCTGCGCGTCTTGCGCCACGATGCCGGAATTGCCCACGCCGTAAAACTCGATCCGCCGCCCGTTCACCGCCGATTCGGAGAGCGCGTTGACGGCGCGCTCAAAGGCGTGGCTGGCTGCGTCGTTGCGGTAGTGCAGCAGTGCGGCGACGGCGTTGTCCACCACCTTGACGATCAAGTCGGCCGGCTTTTCGTCTTCATCCACCGCCCGGTGCACGAAGGGCACGCCTTCATTGACGCTACCTGCGAGCTTGCGTTTGAAATCAGCCAGCCCGTCGTAGCCCACGCTGCGGCAAAAGCGCACCACGGTCGGTTTGCTGACATGGGCGCGGTCGGCCAGTTCACTCACCGGCAGATTCGTGAAGGCGCGGGCGTCGTTCAGCAGCAACTTGGCCACCCGCTGTTCGGCGGGCGGCAGGGCGGGCAAAGCCGCCTTGACGCGTTCGAGAATGCTCATTTCAGCCCCCTGCGGACGGTGGTTTTAGCGCCGGTATGCTGCAAGTGAACGGTGATGGTGCTCACTCTTCTTCGCCCCAGGCGAAGCCGTCACGCGCCACCAAAGCGCTCGAAGCTGCCGGCCCCCATGAGCCCGCGCTGTAAGGTCGTGGGCCGCTGTTGTCGGCCTTCCAGGCGTCCAGAATGGGCTCGACCCAGCGCCAGGCCTGCTCCTGCTCGTCGCTGCGCACGAACAGGTTCAGGCGGCCCGCGATGGCGTCCAGCAGCAACCGCTCGTAGGCGCCGACGCGGTTGGCGGCAAAGGCCTTGTCAAAGTCCAGGTCCAGGGAGACGGGTGCCAGGGCTTCGCCATGCGCGCCCCCTTTGGCGGCAAGCAATTGCAGTTCCAGGCCGTCCTCAGGCTGCAGCTTGATCACCAGCCGATTGGCTTGGTTGGTGCCTTGGAAAATCGGGTGCGGCACCTGCCGGAAGTTGATGACGATCTGCGCATCGCGCTCCGCCAAACGCTTGCCGGTGCGCAGGTAGAAGGGCACGCCGGCCCAGCGCCAGTTTTGCACCTCGGTACGCAGCGCGACAAAAGTCTCGCACGGGCTGTCCGAGGGAACTTTGGCTTCGTCCAGATAGCCCACCACCGGCTGGCCATCAGCAGTGCCGGCGCGGTACTGGCCGCGCACCACATCGCGCGCCACGCTCTCGGCCGTGAAGGGCTTGAGCGAGCGCAGCACCTTGAGCTTTTCGTCGCGGATGGCGTCAGCGTCGTTGGTCGATGGCGGCTCCATGGCAATCATGGTCAACAATTGCAAGGCATGGTTTTGAATCATGTCTCGCAGGGCGCCGGTCTCGTTGTAGAAGGGCCCGCGGGTGCCAACGCCCAGGCGCTCGGCCAGGGTAATCTGGATGTTGGCAATGCTCTCTCGACGCCACAGCGGTTCGAAAAAGGCATTGCCAAAGCGCAGCGCCATCAAGTTTTGAACCGACGGCTTGCCCAGGTAGTGGTCAATGCGGTAGGCCTGTTCTTCCTTGAAGACCGAGCGCACGACACGGTTGATCTGTTGCGCGCTCGCCAGGTCATGGCCCAGGGGTTTCTCGAGCACCACGCGCACCCGGTCGTGGTTCAGGCCGGCGGCGCCCAGTTGCTCGCACACCTGCGTAAACAGGTGCGGGCTGGTCGCCAGGTAGAACACCACGGTGTCGGCTTGGCGCTCGTCCAGCCAGTCTTTCAGGCGTTGGTAGTGCTCGGGCTGCGACAAGTCCATGCGACGGTAATGCAGCAGGGCGGCGAATTTCTCGAACTCTTCGTCATTGGGTCGTTTGGAACCGTCGACTTCTTGAAACCGCTCTTTCAGCCACTCGCGGTAACGCTCGTCCGGCATGTCGTCACGCGCCACCGCCAGAATCCGCCCGCCGGCCGGCAGCTTGCCGTGACGGAAGGCCTGAAACAGGGCCGGCATCAGCTTTCTCCAGGTGAGATCGCCGGTGCCGCCAAAAAATACGAGGTCGAATGACATAACGCGTTGAAGCCTTGAGAGAAGGGCGCTCGCTTCACCCGGAGGTGGCACGGCGGACAAAGAATTGTTGATGTAACAAAGTTTCTGGAATTATGATGCCGGAGTTTCGTGATTCGGTCAATGCGGCTTGCCCTTTTGACAGGTTTCATGGGGGTTTTGTCGCGGCTTAGTCTGTAACCGAACCTCAGGCGCTTCCACCCAGGCCAGCCTGGAAGTGG
This sequence comes from Roseateles koreensis, assembly GCF_028595305.1. Taxonomy (GTDB): domain Bacteria; phylum Pseudomonadota; class Gammaproteobacteria; order Burkholderiales; family Burkholderiaceae_C; genus Paucibacter_A; species Paucibacter_A koreensis. The sequence goes on from NZ_JAQQXS010000007.1 coordinate 225,737, forward strand.
TGAAACGGTTCTAATACGGGATTGCCCTCACACACTGCAATAGCCATGAATCAACTCGACCAACTCAAGTCTTTCACCACCGTGGTTGCCGACACCGGCAATTTTCTGCAACTGGCGCAGTTCGCGCCGCGCGACGCCACGACCAACCCGTCCTTGATCTTGAAGGCGGTGCAGTCGCCTGACTATGCCCCTTTGCTGAAGGACACCGTGGCCGCCCACAAGGGCAAGCCGCTGGATGAAATTGTGGATGCCGTGCTGGTGCGCTTCGGCCTCGAAATTCTCAAGGTGGTGCCGGGCCGGGTGTCGACCGAAGTGGACGCACGGCTGAGCTTTGATGCTGCCGCCACCGTGGCGCGGGCCCGCCGCGTCATGGCGCTGTATGAAGCGGCCGGCATTGGCCGCGACCGCGTGTTGATCAAGATCGCCTCCACCTGGGAAGGCATTCAGGCAGCGGCCGAGCTGGAGCGCGAGGGCATTCACTGCAACCTCACATTGCTGTTCTCCTTCTGCCAGGCGGTGGCCTGCGGCGATGCTGGTATCCGCTTGATCTCGCCGTTTGTTGGCCGTATCTACGACTGGTACAAGAAGAGTGCTGGCGCGGCCTGGAACGAAGTGGCCAGCAGCGGCGCCAACGACCCTGGTGTGAAGTCGGTGGCGCAGATTTTCAATTACTACAAAAAGCACGGCATCAACACCGAGGTGATGGGCGCCAGTTTCCGTAATGTGGGCCAAATCCAGGCGCTGGCGGGTTGCGATTTGTTGACCATCAGCCCCGATTTGCTCTCGCAGTTGCAGGCGCTCGACGCGCCGCTGCCTTGCGCTCTGGACGCTGCGGCAGCCCGTGCCGCGGATGTGCCCAAGGTTTCTTTCGATGAAGCGGGCTTCCGCTTCGCCCTCAACCAGGATGCCATGGCCACCGAGAAGTTGGCCGAAGGCATTCGCCTCTTCGCCGTCGACTCGGCCAAGCTGGATCAGATGATTGTGAGTTGAACGTTATGTCGGTTTCGCGTTGTGATCAAAGCCCCGCCTGGGGCCTGCTGCAAGCTCGATTCAAGGCCCAGGGCCAGCACTTTGATGTGCGCCAGGCCTTGGCTGACGAGCCGGAGCGGTTTGCGCAATGGAGCTTGCGTGTTCCTGAGATTTTTGCTGATCTCTCCAAGAACCGCATTGACGCCTCCACGCTGGATTTGCTCCTGCAACTGGCCCGCGATGTGGGCCTGGAATCACAACGCGATGCGCTGTTCAGCGGCCAACCGGTCAATCTGACTGAAGGCCGTGCCGTGCTGCATACGGCCTTGCGCGCACCGGCCGGGCAGGGCCTGTTCAGCGACGAGGTACAAGCCTCTCTGAACGCCATGCTGGCCTTTGCCGAGCAGGTACGCGACAGCGCCCGCAGCGGCATCACGGACGTGGTGCACATCGGCATTGGCGGCAGCGACCTGGGCCCGGCCATGGTGGTGGGGGCCCTGCAGGCCTTCACCCAGGCGGGGCTGAAGATTCATTTCGTCTCCAACGTGGACGGCCACGATCTGGCTCCAGTGCTGCGCGATTTGAAGCCGGCCAGCACCTTGTTTGTCGTCGCTTCGAAGACCTTCACCACGCAGGAAACCTTGGCCAATGCACTGGCCGCCAAGGCGTGGTTTGTGGCGAATGGCGGGACCGATGTGGCGCGTCACTTTGTCGCTACCAGCAGCAACACGGCTGCTGCTGGTGCGTTTGGTATCACCACCACGTTTGGTTTTTGGGACTGGGTGGGGGGGCGTTATTCGCTGTGGTCGGTGATCGGCCTGCCGATCGCCATTGCCATTGGCGCTGAGAATTTCCGCGCGCTGCTGGCGGGTGCGCATGCGATGGACGGGCATTTTGCACAGGCGCCGCTGGCAAAAAACCTGCCGGTGCTACTGGGTTTGCTGGATGTCTGGTACCGCAATTTTCACGGCTTCACCAGCCGCAGCGTGGCGCCGTACCACCAAGGCCTGCGCCGCTTGCCGGCGTATCTTCAGCAATTGGAGATGGAGAGCAACGGCAAGGGCGTGGATCGGGCCGGGCAAAGCTTGCCCTATGCCACCAGCCCGGTGGTGTGGGGGGAGGCTGGAACCAACGGGCAGCACGCCTACTTCCAGATGCTGCACCAGGGCACGGATGTGATCCCGGTTGAATTCATCGCCGTCAAGACGCCCAATTTCGGCCCGCATGTGTGCGGCGAATTGGCGGCTTGCCTGGCCGATCAACACCAAAAATTGTTGGCCAATTGCCTGGCGCAATCGCAGGCACTGATGCAGGGCAAGGCGTTTGACGAGGCCCTGCAAGAGACGGCGCCAACGGCCTCCAAAACCCTCAACCCTGAGACTTTGGCCCGGCACCGCAGCTTTCCCGGCAACCGGCCCAGTACGATGCTGGTGCTGGATCAACTCACCCCTAGCTCCCTGGGCGCATTGATCGCGCTGTACGAGCACCGCGTGTTTGTCAGCGGCGTGCTGTGGGGTATCAACAGTTTTGACCAGTGGGGGGTGGAGTTGGGCAAGGCCCTGTGCAGCAAGTTGCTGCCCCGGCTGGCCAGCGGCGACAGCGCCGGACTGGATTCATCTACCGCTGGTTTGTTGAGTTACTTGCGCGCATGAACAACGATAAAAACGAAAAGCCCCAAAAGCCTGAAAACATTGTTTTTGACTTTGGCGGCGTGCTGTTCCGCTGGCACCCTGCGTCCTTTTTGGCGCGGGTCTGGCCGCATAGGGCGGCTGACGTGGCCCAGGGGGCGGCGCTCGCCACTGACTTCTTTCAGAATTACAGCGGCGATTGGGGGGCGTTTGATCAGGGTTTGATCGATGCACCCACCGTGACGCAGCGCATTGCTGACCGCACCGGTTGGCCGCTTGCGGAAGTGGCGCAGGTGGTGGCCGCGGTGCCGGATGAATTGCAGGTGTTGCCTGACACCGTGCGGCTGATTGAAGACTTCAAGCGGGCAGGGCATCGCTTGTTTTTCCTCTCCAATATGCCGGAGCCATATGCCGATCATTTGGAGCGTCACTACCCGCTGCACGATTGGTTTGAGGGCGGCGTGTTCTCAGGCCGCGTGAAGGTGTCAAAACCTGACCCGACGATCTTCGAGCTGGCGACGGCACAGTTCGAGGTGCCAGCCCAGAGCTGCTTGTTTCTCGATGACCATCCTGCCAATATCGTTGCGGCGCGGGCGCACGGCTGGCAAGCTGAACTGTTCACGACGGCGGCTGAATTGCGGCCCCGTGTGGCGCACCTGGTCTGAGTTACTGGCTCAGTGCGGCAGGTCTTGTGGCAGCGCGTCGGGGTCTTGGTCTTCCAGTGGCGGGCTGACCTCGACACGAAAGCTCTCGCTGGCCCAGGCGCCCAGGTCGATTTGCCTGCAGCGCTGGCTGCAAAAAGGGCGCCAGCTGTTGCTGGGCGCAAAGATGCTGTCGCCGCCACAGGTGGGGCAACGCACGATGCGTGGGGTACTGCTCATGGTGGGTTCCGGTTCAATCGCGCGCTGATCGACTCAATCAGGTGTTCAATCAGGCGCACAGTGTCAGCTCGAAGCTGGCGTCTTGCAGGGCGGGCTTCAGGCGGCCTTCTTCGTCTTGCCGCATCATCCGTATCGAAATCATCAGGCGATGGCCGCTGATCTCAGGGATCAGGCCCAGGCAGGGATCGATGCGCATGCGCAGCAGTTGGTAAACCCGCCCAGCCGGCAGGCTTTGTTGAAATTGCCCGTGCGTGGCGGCCACTTTGTGCGGGGAGCCAGAGTCGCGCAGCAAGCCCAGGAGCACCTGCAGCGCCTCAGCCAAAGGCATCAGGCTCTGGGTCCACTGCATCAGGTCGTTGCGTCGGCGCACGGGCAGGAATTGCTGCCAGGTGTAGTACGCCGGCAGATCGAATTCGCAGGTGCCACCAGGAATGCTGATGCGGCTGCGGATGCTCATCAACCAGTCGTTGGAGGTGAGCGATGCCCCTGCCTTGCCGACCAATTTGTTGAGGCCGTCGTAGGCGTGGTCAATGCGTGTGACGACTTGGTCCAGGGCCGCCTCGGAAACCCCGGGGTTGCCGCGGTAGCTGTTGAGCTGCGCTTTGTGACGCTCCAGCTCTTTGAGCAAGTCGGATTTGAGGTCGGCACGCGAGGCCACGTCCATGATTTCGAACACGGTGACCAGCGCGAAATGATGGTCGAGCGGCGTTTCCCGCTCCATCAGCTGACCCAGACGGTCGAACAGATGTTCCAAGCGCAGCATCGTGCGGATGCTTTCATTGAACGGATATTCGTATAAGACCAAGGCGGCCATCCCTGTCGGTCAGCGTGGATGCGAGCGTTGCGACTCAGAATTTGTCGGCAACTTGATGTTTGGCTGATTGTTTCACAGCCGGAGCCCTTGCTAACGCCGCCCCGACATGGAATCGCTCAGGTCCAACGCCTAAAAAGGCTCAAGACCTGCGCCTGGAGGGCGGTGAGTTCGAGTTGTTCATTGAAGATCACGCCGTCGGCGCAGGCGCGGCGTGCCTGGCGCGAGGCTTGTTGGGACAGCACGGCCAAGACCGCCTCGCGCGGCCAGCCATTGCGCCGCATCACGCGTTGAATCTGGGTTTCTTCTTCGCAATCAACCACGAGCACCCGGTCCACCCGCTGGCGCCAGCGGCCGGATTCAACCAGCAGTGGCACGTCAAACACCAGCGTGGTGTGTGGATTGGCGGTGGTTGCGGCGGCGGCCAGTGCTTCCGTTTGAGCGCCAATCATGGGATGCAGGATGCGCTCTAGTTGCTGCTTGATTTCGGGGTTAGCAAAGACTTGCCCACGCATCCAATCCCGGTTCAGGGCGCCATCAGGTGCGACCGCTTGTGCGCCAAACTGGGCCGAGATGGTCTGCATCGCGGCGCCCTGTGGCGCCGTCAGAGAGCGGGCGATGGCGTCAGTGTCAATGACGGCGGCGCCGAGCTCCTGCAGGCATCTTGCAATGGTGCTCTTGCCGCTACCGATGCCCCCGGTAAGGCCAATACGCAGGCGTGTGGCGCCTTGCTTCAAGCCCATCCCAGCCAACCCAGAACGCGTTGCGATCCGGCAAACAGCACCACAAATCCGCCTCCGGCCAGGAAGGGGCCGAAGGGCACGTAGCGGCCTTCGCGCAGCTTGGCGTTCATCTTGAGCGCGATGCCCACGCCAGCACCAATCACCGAGGCTCCCAGGACAATGGGCAAAATCATTTGCCAACCCAGCCAGGCGCCCAGGGCGGCCAACAGTTTGAAGTCGCCGTAGCCCATGCCCTCTTTGCCGGTCAGCAGCTTGAACAACCAGTAGATGGACCACAGCGACAGGTAGCCGGTCAAGGCGCCGATCATGGCTTCATGCAAGGGTACGGTGAGGCCGGCCAAGGCAGCGGCCAGGCCTGCCCACAGCAGCGGTTGGTTGATGGCGTCCGGCAGCAGGGTGGTATCCCAATCGATGGCAGCCAGGGCCAGCAAGGCCGCGCTGAACCCGCACCACAGTAGGGTGCTGGGCTGGGCGCCAAAGTGCCAGGACAGGGCCGCGAACATCAGCGCGGTGCTCAGCTCGATCAGCGGGTACCGTTTGGAAATGGCGGTTTTGCAACTGGCGCATTTGCCGCCCAGGCGTAGCCAGCCGATCAGGGGCAAGTTCTCATGCCAGGCCAGTTGATGGCCGCAAGCGGGGCAGCGTGAGCGGGGCAGGGCGATGCCCAAGGGCGGCAGCTTTTCCATGTGCGCGCCCAGGGCGGAAGCGGCTGCGGCCAGTTTGTCGGTTTCGGCTTGAGGTCGGCCTGTGGCCCGCGCCAATTCTTTGCCGTCGCTCAGCGTGTGCGTGGCGTCCACCAGCCATTGGCGCTCCATCATCTGGGGCAGGCGGTGGATCACCACATTGAGAAAACTCCCCACGCACAAGCCCAGGAGGCCCAGCGCAAGCGGCGAGAGCAGCCATTCGATTTCAGCAGCGGACATGAAGAAATGTTCTGTAGAAAGGTAAGGTGAGGTGAGGTGAGGTGAGGCGCGGTACTCAGACCACCTGGCCCAGTTTGAAGATCGGCAGGTACATGGCGACCACGATGCCGCCAATGATGGTGCCCAGAATGACGATGATGAAGGGCTCCATCAGGCTGGACAGGGCTTTGACGGCCTCGTCGACTTCGTCTTCAAAGAATTCGGCAGACTTGGACAGCATGTGGTCCAACGAGCCGGACTCTTCGCCGATCGACGCCATTTGCAACACCATGGTCGGGAAGATGCCGGTACTGGTCATCGAGGTGGTCAAGGCGGTGCCGGTCGACACATCACGTTGAATTTTTTCGGTGGCTTCGGCGAATACCGCGTTACCGGCGGCCCCCCCCACGGAGTCGAGTGCCTCCACCAGGGGCACGCCTGCGGCGAACATGGTGGACAGAGTGCGCGTCCAGCGCGCCACGGCCGATTTGTACAGCAGATCGCCGAACACGGGGATCTTGAGCAGCAGTCGGTCCATGGTCTTTTGCATCTTGACCGAGCGCTTCCACGACTGCAGGAAGAAGTAGATGCCGCCGCCGATGCTGCCAAAAATGGCCCACCAGTAGGACACGAAGATCTTGGACATGGCGATCACCATCATGGTGGGCGCTGGCAACTCTGCACCGAAGGACTTGAACACGTCCTCAAAGGCCGGTACCACGAAGATCATGATCACGGCCACCACGATGAAGGCCACCACCAGCACGCCAATGGGGTAGGTTAGCGCGGACTTGATCTTGTTCTTCAGGGCAACGGTTTTTTCCTGATAGATGGCCAAGCGGTCCAGCAGCGTTTCAAGAATACCGGCGGCTTCACCCGCCTCCACCAGATTGCAGTACAGCGCGTCGAAGTACATCGGATGCTTGCGCAAGGCCGTCGACAGGCTGGTGCCTGTTTCCACATCGTTCTTGATGTCGTTGAGCAGACGGGTCAGGCGCGGGTTGGTGCTGCCACGCCCCACGATTTCGAATGATTGCAGCAGTGGCACACCGGCCCGCATCATGGTGGCCAATTGCCGGGTGAACACGGCGATGTCTTTTTGTTTGATGGATTTGCCACCGCTGATCCGGCGCTTCTTGACCTTGGACACCAGAATGCCCTGGCGCCGCAGCGAGGCGCTGACCATGGCTTCGCCACCGGCGCGCATCTCACCCCGCACGAGCTTGCCGTTACGGTCCTTGCCCTCCCATTCGTAGGTGTACTCGGTCGTTCGTCGGGCCGTTGCTGTTGCTGTCGCCATTTCACCTCCGGGGGCCGCTTGTGGCCTTGTTATTCATTGGTCGCCGCCAAGACTTCTTCCAGGGTCGTGACCCCGGCGCGCACTTTCACCAAGCCGAATTGGCGCAGATCCCGTACCCCCTCCTTGGCCGCCTGTGTGGCGATGTCCATGGCGGAGCCTTGGTTCAGGATGATGCGCTGGATGTCTTCCGTGATCGGCATGACCTGATAGAGACCGACCCGTCCACGGTAGCCGTTATTGCAATTCGAGCAGCCGACTGCCCGGTACTGCTTCCAGGAGCCGTCGAGCTCTTCTTCGACAAAACCGGCGCGAAGTAAAGCGTCGCGCGGGTACTCTGCAACCGCCTTGCAGTTCTCGCACAGGCGCCGCACCAGACGCTGGGCCGTGATGAGCAGCACGCTGGACGCGATGTTGAAGGGCGCCACGCCCATGTTCAGCAGACGGCTGAGCGTTTTGGGCGCATCGTTGGTGTGCAGGGTGGACATCACCATGTGGCCGGTCTGAGCGGCCTTGATGGCAATGTCAGCGGTCTCCAGGTCGCGGATTTCGCCGACCATGATGATGTCGGGATCTTGCCGCAAGAACGACTTCAGCGCCGCCGCAAATCCGAGCCCCGCCTTGTCATTGACGTTGACTTGGTTGATACCGGGCAGGTTGATTTCGGCGGGGTCTTCCACCGTTGAGATGTTGACGCCCGGCTGGTTCAAAATGTTGAGGCAGGTGTACAGGGACACGGTCTTGCCCGAGCCGGTGGGCCCCGTCACCAGCACCATGCCGTAGGGGCGAGAAATGGCGGCCAGCAGCCGATCTTTTTCGATCTTTTCGTAGCCCAAGGCGTCAATGCCCAGCTTGGCCGAGGACGGATCCAGGATACGGATCACGATTTTTTCGCCAAACAGCGTGGGCAGGGTGCTGATCCGGAAGTCGATGGCCTTGGCACCGAACTTGAGCTTCATGCGCCCGTCTTGCGGCACCCGCCGCTCCGCGATGTCGAGGCGCGACAGCACCTTGATGCGCGAGGCCAGCTTGTCTTTGATGGCGATGGGCGGCTGCGTGATTTCGCGCAGTTCACCGTCTACGCGAAAGCGCACCCGGTAATGAAATTCGTAGGGTTCGAAATGCAAGTCAGAGGCGCGCAGATTGATGGCATCTACCAGCATCTTCTGCAGAAAGCGCACCACGGGTGCATCTTCCACGTCGGCCAGTTCGGCGGCTTCTTGCTGGGGTGCTTCTTCTTCGGCAATGTCGAAGTCAAAGTCGCCGCCGGCCATCGACTCCAGGGTCTCGCTGGCGCTGCTGCCCGAACCCTGCAACATGCGCGTGAGCTTGTCGTGCTCGACGATGACCCATTCCGGACTCAGCTGGGTGGCGAATTTGATCCGCTCCATCACGTCCTGGTCGGTCGGGTCGGCCCCGCCGATGAAGAGTCGGCTGCCGCGCCGGCCCAGCACCACCACCTGATACTGGTGGGCCAGCTTGGCGTCGACGATGTCGCGCGGCATCCGCTGCGGGTCCATGGCGCTGAGGTCGAGCAGCGGCAACGCCAGAGCAGACGACAGCGTGTGCGCCAAGTCTGTGGGACTGATCACGCCTGCCGCAATCACCGAATTGACGAAGCTGGCCTTTTTCTCGCGGGCCTGGCGAATCAACTCTTCGGCCTGCTTGGGTTGCAGCTTGCCGGCATGCACCAGCATGCGTGCCACGCCGGAAAGGGCAGACTGAGGCGACTCGGCCAGGGTGGGTTCCACAGAGCTTCTCTAGTTTGATGATGCCAATGCGTGTGATTGTCCAGGCGACGGGCCTGGGCGCGAGACTTCAATCGAGCACTGTAAACCTTGCGATCAAGCGCTTGACGGCAAAAAACGTGCGCTTGCGCACGCGGGGTACTGTCCTGAACTTGCACGCGGCGTACAGGCCACCTTGTGTCTGCGTGATTGTCGCTGTTGATTTGTGGCGAATAGACCCTGAAAAGCAGGTAAATCACCTGAAATATCGCCGCGTCGGTTTGTCGCGGTGCCATGGTCGATGGCTGCTAACTGACAATTCAAGCGGTGTAATTCTTTGGCGTAACAGTGCGTAAATCTGGCTGATTTGCGCAGGACTTCCATCGTTCGGGTGGCCATGAAAAAAGGCGCGGGCAGTTTGCCGGCGCCTTCTTGAGTTTTGACTGCGTACGCTGCCCGACGCGTTGCCAGGCACTTATCGTGCGCTGACGGGCAGAAAATACTCAGTACTTTCGCGGCGCTGGCTCGTTCATGGGTGCGGCGGTAACGGCCGGAGCGCGGCTTACGCGCGTTTTGCCGCCAGTCGTCACCAGAATCACCGCCTCGCCGGGCTGCAGATTTTCTTGGCCCTTGGCTTGCACCACGGAGCGGCGTTCGCCATTGCGCAACTGCACAATGATTTCGACCGCGTCTTCGCGGGTGGTGGCACGCTCTACTGCATTGCCGGCCACGGCACCGGCCACCGCACCCAGCACACCGACGATGGCGTTTTCACGCTGTCCGCCCACGGACGAGCCGGCAATGCCGCCGACCACGCCGCCTGCGACGGCGCCGATACCGCTTTGCGAGCCGTCCACCGTCACGGTGCGAACCGACAGTACGGTGGCGTCTTGAATTTGCGCCATGCGTTGGGCGTCTTCACGCTTGATCACATCGGGGCTGGTGGTGGAGCAGGCGCTCAGGGTTGCCAGGGCCACGAGTGTGGTGCTGAGGATGATTTTTTTCATGACGAACATTTCAATTTCTCCGTGGGCAGACCGCTGCCCAACGCCTGTCATTGTGCCGAGGTTGACGGCTTGACACTATTTAACGCAAGGGAGGCGAGCATTCGGCGCTTGATTCAGTTGCCCAAAACGCCCAAAACGCGCAGCCGAGGCCCTTTGTTCAGCCATGCAGTCGGCTTGAGCGCGGCACGCTGGCGAGTAAAAACTCCATTTGATCCACCAAAATGCGGCGCCCGCGCAGAATCATGTCTTCATGCAAATTGGGGACATAGGGCAGGTAGAGCAGGCTCATGTTGGCCTCTTCAGGCATGCGGCTGCCTTTGCGGCCGTTGCAGCCCTTGCAGGCAGTGATGCAGTTCATCCAGTTGTCGCGCCCGCCACGGGAGGTGGGGTGAATGTGCTCCCGTGTCAGGTCATCGGCATGAAAGCTGTGGCCGCAATAGGCGCAGACAAAGCGGTCGCGGGCGAACAATTTGGGGTTGGACAAGGACGGCGCTTGGCGCCAAGCCCGACTTGGCACCGAGCCGCGCACGGCGATGATGGGGTGAACCTCAATGCGGGATTGCTGGCCGGTGCGCCGCTGCAAGCCGCCGCGCAAGGTCTGGCAGGGATCGCCAAGCGTCCAGGCCACACCGTCGCAGGCATAGATGACGGCCGCTTCACGGGTCGAAATCCAAGCTTGCGGTCGACCTGAGCAATCCAGTTGAAGTACATCCACAGCGTGAGACCTCCAAGGCGGAGCGTACTGCAAGTGGCCGCGCCGATTCAAGTTTTCGTCGCTTTCGTGGTGGCCCCGTGCGCGCTAAGCGACAGCGGACGCCCTGCCGGGCGGTGGTGAGGGGGGCTGTCAAGGCGTTGTCATTGCAATTGACCAGACTGTTCGATTTTGTGGGGGTATGCACTGCGCCATGCCGGGGTTTGTGCGCCTGACGGACGTTTCGGTGCCTAGGCAGGGGCCTCTAAAAAAACAGCAAAAAAACTCTCGGTGAACCAAGCAAAAGTTGCAAACTTTCTGCAAAATAGAACGATCGTTCGTTTTATTATTCGCCGCAATTCATTCGCTGTTTCTCCCCGTCCAACCGAAGCCTTTCCGGAATTCGCCCGTGTCCATGACCCTTCCCATCAAACCTGATGTCGACCTGACCGCTGCTGCTGTGGTCAAGCCTGGGCGTGGTGTGCGTACTCTGCAAAAAGGGCAGCACACCCGGGCCGTGATTCTTGAGGCCGCTTTGGGGCTGGCCTCGCACATGGGCTTGGAGGGGCTGTCGATCGGCGCGCTGGCGGACGTCACGAAAATGAGCAAGTCGGGCGTTTTTGCCCACTTCGGCTCGCGTGAAGAATTGCAGATTGCCGTGGTGATGGAGTACCACGCCAAGTTTGAAGAAGAGGTCTTTTTCAGCGCCATTCTCGAAGCCCGTGGCCTGCCGCGCTTGCGTGCTTTGTTCGAGCGCTGGGTGCGCCGCGTTTCGCTGGAACTGGATGCGGGTTGCATCTACATCAGCGGCGCCGTTGAGTTTGATGACCGGCCCGGCCCGGTACGCGACGCCTTGGTCTCGATGGTCAAGGACTGGCATGCGGCCCTGTACAAGGCCATTGTGCTGGCGCAAGAGGTGGGTCATCTGCAAGCTGACGCCGATGTTGAGCAGATTCTTTTTGAGTTGCACGGACTGATTCTTTCCCTTCATCACGATGCGCGGTTCTTGCGCAATCTGGGTGCGCTGGAGCGGGCAAGACTGGGTTTTGACCGTGCGGTGCAATCCTATGCAACCCCTGCCGGCCTGGAGGCGGACGCCTCGGCCAAAAAAGCTGTCACCGCTGCGAGCACTAAGAAGCCGCGACGCTGATTTTCTTCACCTATTTCGTCTTTTTCACCCGGAGTTCGACATGCCCATCTATAACCCGCCCCTGCGCGACATGCAATTTGTGATGCACGAAGTGCTCAACGTGGTGGACCAACTCAAGGCCTTGCCGCAGCATGCTGACATGGACGTTGACACCATCAACGCGGTGCTGGAAGAAGGCGGCAAGTTCGCGGCGGAAGTGCTGGCGCCCTTGAACCTCAGCGGCGACGCTGAAGGCTGCTCGCTGGACAAAGTGACGCACGAAGTCAGCCCCCCAAAGGGCTTCAAGGAAGCCTACGCCCAGTACGTGGAAGGCGGCTGGCCCTCGCTGGGTTGTGATCCCGAGTTTGGCGGCCAGGGCCTGCCCTTGGTGCTGAACCAGGCTTTCTACGAAATGATGAACTCGGCCAACCAGGCCTGGACCATGTACCCCGGCCTGAGCCACGGCGCCTACGAGGCCTTGCACGCGCACGGCACCCCTGAGCAAAAGGCGATTTACCTGCCCAAGCTGACCAGTGGCGAGTGGACTGGCACCATGTGCCTGACCGAGCCGCATTGCGGCACCGATCTGGGCATGCTGCGCAGCAAGGCTGAGCCTTTGGCTGATGGCAGCTACAAGATCAACGGCGCCAAGATCTTCATCTCCGCCGGTGAGCACGACATGGTGTCCAACATCGTGCACTTGGTGCTGGCTCGCCTGCCTGATGCGCCGGAAGGCTCCAAGGGTATCTCGCTGTTCGTTGTTCCCAAGTTCATGGTGAACGCCGACGGCACCCTGGGCAAGCGCAATGGCATCTTCTGCGCCGGCCTGGAGCACAAGATGGGCATCCATGCCAACGCCACCTGCCAGATGGTGCTGGAAGATGCCGTCGGTACGCTGGTGGGGCAGCCCAACAAGGGCCTTGCTGCCATGTTCGTGATGATGAACGCTGCCCGCCTGGGTGTGGGTAACCAGTCACTCGGACTGACCGAGGTGGCGTATCAGAACGCCGTGGCCTACGCCAAGGACCGCATCCAGATGCGCGCCCTGAGCGGCCCCAAGGCGCCCGAGAAGGCCGCCGACCCCATCATCGTGCACCCCGATGTGCGCAAGATGTTGCTGACCGCGCGTGCCTATGCCGAAGGCGGCCGTGCCCTGTCCACCTACGTGGCCGTCACGCTGGACCGCTCCCTGAGCGCCGCCGACGAAGATGAGCGCAAGGAAGCTGATGACGAAGTCGCGCTGCTGACCCCCATCATCAAGGCTTTCATCTCCGACAACGCCTGGATTGCGACCTCGCATTGCATGCAGGTGTTCGGTGGCCACGGTTTCATCCATGAGTGGGGCATGGAGCAATTTGTGCGCGATGCCCGCATCAACATGATCTACGAAGGCACCAACACCATCCAGTCGTTGGACCTGCTGGGCCGCAAGATCCTGGGTGACAACGGCGCCAAGCTCAAGAAGTTCGGCAAGAAGATTGCTCAGTTCGTCGAAGAAGAAGGCACCAACGAGGCGATGCAGGAGTTCATCAACCCGTTGGCTGACATTGGCGACAAGGTGACCAAGCTGACCACCGAGATCGGCATGAAGGCCTTCCAGAACCCCGATGAAGTGGGTGCTGCGGCCGTGGATTACCTGCGCGTCGTGGGTCACATGACGTTTGCCTACTTCTGGGCCCGCATGGCCAAGGTGGCGCTGGAGAAACAAGCCAGCGGCGACACCTTCTACACCGCCAAGTTGTTGACGGCTCGTTTCTATTTCGCCAAGTTGTTGCCTGAAACGGCTTCGCTGATCCGCACCGCGCGTGCCGGTCTGCAACCGTTGATGGCCATGGACGAGGCGCTGTTCTAAACACTTTCGTTGTTGTCAGTGTGAGTGGGCCATCGGTTGGTGGCCCGTCTTTCGGTCGGGAATCATTTCAAATCAAATCAGGAGACGCCCATGAGAAAGTTTGTTGCTGCCGCTGCCATGACCCTTGTTGCCAACCTCGCACTGGCCCAAGCCAGTCCAGTAGGCTTGTGGAAGACCATTGACGACGACGGCAAGACCGAGAAATCGCTGGTGCGCATCACCGATGGTGCAACTGGTCTCACGGGTGTCATTGAAAAGGTTTTTGATCCCACCAAGCAAGATGCCAAGTGCGAGAAGTGCACGGATGATCGCAAGGACAAACCCGTGGTGGGCATGACCATCATCCATGGGCTCAAGCAGGACGCCAGCGACAAGTCTTTGTGGGAGGGCGGTGAAATTCTCGACCCCAACAACGGCAAGTCCTACAAGACTCGTCTCAAGCCGATTGAAGGCGGCAAGAAATTGGAGATGAGAGGCTATATCGGTTTCTTCTACCGCACCCAGACCTGGGTGCGCGTCGAGTAAGCCATTTTTACGGTGGAGTTGCCGCTGAACCGGGCAGCTCTACCTTGTTGTTTTTTTAGGGAGAAGGTTGTGAGTCGATTCCAAGTTCGCAAAGTCGCCGTTCTCGGCGCTGGCGTGATGGGCGCGCAGATTGCTGCGCATCTGGTCAACGTCAAGGTGCCTGTGGTCTTGTTTGACCTGCCCGCCAAGGAAGGTCCCAAGAACGGCATCGTCACCAAGGCGATCGACGGCCTGAAGAAGCTCAAGCCAGCTCCCCTGGGCGACGCCGCCGACGCGGCGTTGATCCAGCAAGCCAATTACGAAGAACATCTGGACCTGCTCAAGGACTGCGACCTCATCATCGAGGCCATCGCCGAGCGCATGGACTGGAAGCTGGACCTGTACCGCAAGATTGCGCCGTTTGTGGCGCCGGGCGCCATCGTGGCCTCCAACACTTCGGGTCTTTCGATCACGAAGCTGGCCGAAGTGCTGCCAGAAGAGTTGAAGCCCCGTTTCTGCGGCATCCACTTCTTCAACCCACCGCGCTATATGTACCTGGTGGAGTTGATCAACACGCCCACCACCCGTCCGGAAGTGATCGACCAGCTGGAAAGCTTCGTCACCAGCGCCGTGGGCAAGGGCGTTGTGCGCGCCAATGACACCCCTAACTTCGTGGCCAATCGGGTCGGCATCGCCGGCATGATGGCTACGATGATTGAAGCTGAGAAGTTCGGCCTGTCCTGCGATCTGGTGGACGACCTGACCGGCAAGAAGCTAGGCCGCGCCTCCAGCGGCACCTTCCGCACCGCGGACGTGGTCGGTCTGGACACCATGGCCCACGTGGTCAAGACCATGCAGGACAATCTGAAGGACGACCCGTTCTTCTCCACCTACGCCACACCCAAGGTGCTGGCGGGCCTGATCGAGAAGGGCGCACTGGGCCAGAAGGCCGGTGGCGGCTTCTACAAGAAGGTGGGCAAGGACATCCAGCGCCTTGACTTCGCCACGGGCGAATACGTGGCCGGCGGCAAGAAGGCTGACGACATCGTCGCCCGCATGCTGAAGAAGCCCGCAGCCGAGCGCATCAAGCTGCTGCGCGAATCCACCAACCCGCAAGCCCAGTTCCTGTGGTCCATCCTGCGCGACAGCTTCCACTACGTGGCGGTGCACCTGGACACCGTGGCTGACACCGCGCGCGAAATTGACTTCGCCATGCGCTGGGGTTTTGGCGCCTCGCAGGGCCCCTTCGAGCTGTGGCAGCAAGCCGGCTGGAAACAAGTGGCCGAGTGGGTGCGTGAAGACATCGCTGCCGGCAAGACCCTGGCCAGCGCTGCGCTGCCCGCCTGGGTGTTTGAAGGCCCGGTCGCCGACAACGGCGGCGTGCACAGCAAGGCCGGCTCGTGGAGCGCCGCTGAAGGCAAGTTCAAGACCCGTGCCGAGTTGCCCGTGTACCAACGCCAGGCCTTCCCGGAAGCGCTGTTTGGCGAAGGTGCGCCCGAGCCGCTGAAGGCCGGCACCGAGTTGTTCAAGAACGAGGAAGTGCGCGTCTGGACGATGGACAACGAAGTGGTCATCGCCTCGATCACCGCCAAGTTGCACCTGATCAGCCCGACCGTCACGGAAGGCCTGATCAAGGCCGTTGAGATCGCCGAAGCCGGCTACAAGGGCCTGGTGGTCTGGTCGCCCGATGAGGTGTTCTCCGCCGGTGCCAACCTGGAAGCGCTGATGCCGGTCTTCATGACCAAGGGCGCCAAGGGCATTGCCCCGGAAGAGAAGAAGCTGCAAGACGCGATGCTGCGCATCCGCTACGCCACGGTGCCCGTGGTGGCGGCTGTGCGCGGCCTGGCACTGGGCGGCGGCTGCGAGTTGGCGGTGCATTGCGCCCGCCGCGTTGCCCACATGGAAAGCTATGTCGGCCTGGTCGAAGTGGGCGTGGGCCTGATCCCCGGCGCCGGCGGCCTGACCTACATCGCTCGCCGTGCCGCTGAAATGGCTGCTGCTGGCAATGCCAATGCCGACATCTTCATGTTCCTGAAAGACGGCTTCACCACCGCGGCCATGGCCAAGGTGGCGACTTCGGCGCTGGAAGCCAAGAAGAACGGCTTCTTCCTCGACAGCGACATCATTGTCCCGAACAAGGACGAACTGCTGTACGTTGCGACGGCCCAAGCCAAGGCCATGTTCGACTCCGGCTACCGTGCGCCGCTGCGTGCCAAGTTCCCGGTGGCCGGCCGTTCGGGCATCGCCACCATCAAGGGGCAACTGGCCAATATGCGTGACGGCGGCTTCATCAGCGCCCACGACTATCACCTGGCCAGCTTGATCGCCGATGTGCTGTGCGGTGGCGCGGTGGAAGCCGGCTCGCTGGTGGATGAGGAATATCTGATGTCTTTGGAGCGCAAGCACTTCTGCTCCTTGCTGGAGCATCCGAAGACGCAAGAGCGGATCATGGGCATGCTCCAAACCGGCAAGCCCGTCAGGAACTGATGGCGCTACTGCGCGAACGCCTGGCGTCGTTGGGCGGTGCACGGAATCCTCACGACCAGGGAGGTCGTTCCGGGTCCTGTGCCCCGCCCGCCCAGCCTGTCGTCCGCTCGCGGCGCTCCCTCAATCCCTGACCCGGCCGTGTGGCCGGGGTACTGAATACAAAGAAATTTACTGGTCATGAAAGGATCAGGATCATGAGCAAGCAAGTTCAAGAAGCCTATATTTGCGCCGCCACCCGCCTGCCTATCGGCAAGTCGGGCCGGGGCTATTACAAGAACACCCGTCCAGACGAGATGCTGACGCGCGCCATCCAGGCTGCGCTGGCGCAAGTGCCGGGCTTGGACCCCAAGGCGATTGAGGATGCCATCGTTGGCTGCTCCTTCCCCGAAGGCGAGCAAGGCATGAACATCGCCCGCGTGGCGGCTGTGTTGTCAGGTCTGCCCAATACCGTGGGCGGCGTGACGGTCAACCGTTATTGCGCTTCCGGCATCACCGCCCTGCAGATGGCGGCCGACCGCATCCGCGTCGGTGAAGCCGAGGTGATGATCGCCGCCGGCGTTGAGTCGATGAGCATGGTGCCCATGGGCGGCAACAAGCCGTCCATGCCGCCTGCGATTTTCGAGCGCGACGAAAACATCGGCCTGGCCTACGGCATGGGCCTGACGGCCGAGAAGGTCGCCACGCAGTGGAAGATCAGCCGCGAAGCGCAAGACGAATTCGCGGTGGAATCGCATCGCCGTGCCATGGCCGCTATCGCTTCGGGGGCCTTCGCCGCTGAAATGACGCCGTTCGAGATCATCGAGCGCACGCCCAATCTGCTGGACGGCTCGATCACCGAGCGCCGCCGCACGGTCAGCATCGACGAAGGCCCACGCGCTGAAACGTCGATGGAAGGCCTGGCCCGCTTGAAGCCGGTGTTTGCTGCCAAGGGCAGCGTCACCGCCGGCAACAGCTCGCAAACCTCTGACGGCTCCGGCGCCCTGATCGTGGCTTCTGAAGCTGCGGTCAAGCGCTTTGGCCTGACCCCGCTGGCACGTTTTGTCAGCTTCGCCGTGCGCGGCGTGCCGCCCGAGATCATGGGCATTGGCCCGATCGAGGCGATCCCGGCAGCGCTGAAGCTGGCCGGCATCACCGCCGCTGATCTCGATTGGGTGGAATTGAACGAAGCCTTCGCCGCCCAGTCGCTGGCCGTGCTGAACGACCTTGACAGCAAGGGCATCGTGATGGACCGCAGCAAGGTCAACCCCAACGGCGGCGCGATCGCCCTGGGCCACCCGCTGGGCGCTACCGGCGCCATCCGCGCTGCCTCGGTGATCCACGGCCTGCGCCGCACCGGCGGCAAGTACGGCATGGTGACCATGTGCATCGGCGCCGGCCAGGGTGCTGCCGGCATCATCGAGCGGCTCTGATCGGCCGAAAAAAAGCGCGGCTCCGGCCGCGTTTTTTTCTTTGCTGGCATGATCTTGCATCTGGAGAGTTTTCTATGAGCATCAAAACTGCAATCGTCAACGGCGTGGCAAGTATCGAAATTGCGCGTCCGGAGAAAAAAAATGCGCTGACCCGCGCGATGTACCAGGAGATGGCGGACATCCTCGTCGCCGTCAACACAGACAAGAGCGTGCGTGCCGTGCTGATCCAGGGCCAGCCCTCGATCTTCACCTCGGGCAATGACATCGAAGACTTCATGGGCAGCCCGCCGCGGGACGAAGACGCCCCGGTGTTCCAGTTCATGCGGGCGCTGCTGGGCTGTGAGAAGCCGGTGGTGGCCGCTGTCACGGGTGCCGCCATCGGCATCGGCACGACGCTGCTGTTGCATTGCGACCTGGTCTACGTGGCAGACGACAGCCGCTTGGCCATGCCTTTTGTGGGCCTGGGCCTGGTGCCCGAGTTCGCCTCCAGCCTGGTCGTGCCGCGTTTGATGGGCCACGCCAAGGCGGCTGAAAAGCTGCTGCTCGGCGACCCCTTCACCGGCGCTGAGGCGGTGGAGTGCGGCATCGCCAACGCAGTGCTGCCGTCTGGCGAGGTCGTGAACCACGCCCGCCGCGTGGCCGAACGTTTCAACACCCTGGCCCCCGGTGCGGTGCGCGACAGCAAGCGCTTGATGCGCCGCCACAGCCAGGAGCAGGTGCTGGAAACCGTGCGCGTGGAAGCCGAAATCTTCGGCGCCCGCCTGCGCTCCCCCGAAGCCATGGAAGCCTTCCAGGCCTTCTTCCAGAAGCGTGCGCCGGATTTTTCGAAGTTTGATTGAGACTTGAGACTTGAGTCGCGAGGCTCAAAAATGAAAGGACCTGTGCCCATGGCCAGGTCCTTTTTTTTATTCCTTTCCGCCGTGCCAGGCACGGCGGAAAGATCAGGCGGCCGCTGCAGCCGCTCCAAAGGGGCGAGGCTTGCCCGTGGCGTCGATCGCCACAAAGGTCAGGTTGGCCTGCGTGACTTTCACCACTTCGGGGGCGGCCGGGTTGCGCTCGGCTTCTACATCCACATGCACGGTGATAGACGTGCGGCCGATGCGGGTGACCTGGGCGTAGAAGGACAGCAGGTCGCCCACCGTGACCGGTTGCTTGAAGATGAATTCATTGACAGCCACCGTGGTCACGCGCCCGCGTGAAATGCGGGCTGGCAACACCGAGGCGGCCAAGTCGACCTGGGCCATGATCCAGCCGCCGAAGATGTCGCCATTGGCGTTAGCGTCCGCCGGCATGGGCATGACGCGCAAGACCAGTTCGCGCTGGTGACCGGGCAGCGCTTGGATGCCGTCTGTTTTGTTGGGTTGGTCGTTGGGCATGGGCTTCCCTGAGAGAATTGACCTCTATTCTCGGTGACATCCGGCCCGCGGCCCGGTGACCCAGCGAAAAGCCCTTGCCTCTTGAACCCTGACCCCCCGCCCATTCATCCCCATGCGAAAACACCCCCCATCACCAGCACCCAGCGGCACCGACCTGAACAGCAGCCCGCGTGGTGACTGGGACACGGTGCGCAAGCTGCTGCCCTATCTGTGGCGCTACCGCTGGCGGGTGGGTATCGCCCTGGGCTTCATGCTGTGCGCCAAGCTGGCCAATGTGGGCGTACCGCTGCTGCTGAAGTCATTGGTGGACAGTTTGGCCATCAAGCCGGGCTCGGTGCAGAGCATGGCGGTGGTGCCCCTGGGGCTGCTGCTGGCATATGGCGCGCTGCGGTTGTCGACCTCCTTGTTTACCGAGTTACGTGAGCTGATCTTTGCCAAGGCGACCGAAGGCACCGCGCGTTCGATCTCGCTACAGGTGTTTCGTCATCTGCACGACCTGAGCTTGCGCTTTCACCTGGAGCGGCAGACCGGCGGCATGACGCGCGATATCGAGCGCGGCACGCGGGCTGTGCATTCGTTGATCTCGTATTCGCTCTACAGCATCGTCCCCACCTTGATCGAAGTGACGCTGGTGCTGAGCCTGCTGGCGATCAAGTTCGACGCGTGGTTCGCCTGGATCACCCTGGCTGCGTTGGTGGTCTACATCGCCTTCACCATCACGGTGACTGAATGGCGCACGCAGTTCCGCAAGCAGCTCAATGAGTTGGATTCGGTGGCGCACAGCAAGGCGATCGACTCGCTGTTGAACTTCGAGACGGTCAAGTACTTCAACAACGAAGACTTCGAGGCGCGCCGCTACGACGAAAGCCTGGAGAAGCTACGCCGTGCGCAGCTCAAGTCGCAGTCCACGTTGTCTCTGCTCAATACGGGGCAGCAACTCATCATCGCCACTGCGTTGGTGATGATGCTGTGGCGTGCCACCGAGGGTGTGGTGGCCGGGCGCATGAGTTTGGGTGATCTGGTGATGGTGAATGCCTTCATGATCCAGCTCTACATTCCGCTCAATTTTTTGGGGGTGATCTACCGCGAGATCAAACAGAGCCTGACCGATCTGGAAAAGATGTTTCTCTTGCTGTCACGCGAGCGAGAGGTGGCAGACCGGCCCGATGCGCAAGTCTTGCAGGTGGGCGCGGGCGCGGTGCGCTTCGAGCACGTGAGCTTCGCCTACGACAAGGCGCGACCCATTCTGCATGACGTGAGCTTCGAGATTCCCGCCGGCAAGAAGGTCGCCGTGGTGGGCCCGAGCGGTTCGGGCAAGAGCACGCTGGCGCGCTTGTTGTTCAGGTTCTACGACGTGGATGCCGGGCGCATCACGATCGATGGCCAAGAGTTGCGCAGCGTGACGCAGTCCAGCCTGCGGCGCGCCATCGGCATCGTGCCGCAAGATACGGTGCTGTTCAATGACACCGTGGCCTACAACATCGCCTACGGCCGCCCAGGCGCCACGCAAGAGCAGGTGGAGGCGGCGGCGAGCGCGGCGCACATCCACCAATTCATTGCCGCTACGCCTAAGGGTTATGCCACCATGGTGGGCGAGCGTGGCCTGAAATTGTCAGGCGGAGAAAAGCAGCGCGTGGCGATTGCACGTACGCTGTTGAAGGACCCGCCGGTGATGATTTTTGACGAGGCCACCTCGGCTCTGGATTCCAACAACGAGCGCGCCATTCAGGCCGAGCTCGACGCAGCAGGCCGAAACAAGACTGTGCTGGTGATTGCGCACCGCCTCTCCACCGTGGTGGACGCCCATGAGATATTGGTGCTGGAAGCGGGCCGCATCAAAGAGCGCGGCCACCATGAACAACTGCTCGCGCAGCAGGGCATTTATGCGCGCATGTGGCGCTTGCAGCAGAGTGGAGGTGCTGCGGCGGAGGCGCCAACGGACACGAGTTCCGCGGTGGCTTGATCCCTGGGCCCCTTGCCGGGCGGGTACGGGGCCTCAGCCCTTGCGTTGCTTGCGGCTCCAGCCCAGGGCGCCCAGAGCGGCCAGGCTCAGCGCCACACTGCTGGGCTCCGGCACATTGCCGCCGCCATCGGCACCCAGGCGAATGTCGTCAAACCAGAAGGCGTTGTTGGTGCCCGAGATGACCACCGATTGGGCCGTGCCGGAGAAATTGATGTCCACGGTGCGCCAGTTGCAGACGAAACCGGTGACAACTTGCTGGGTATCTGGATTCAGACAGGCGCCCGTGCTGCCCAGGCTGACGACGCTGAGGCGACTGCCATGCCCGCCCACATCGTCATAGACAGAAATCGTGCCGGTGGCCTCGCCAGCCGCATACAGCAACTTCAACTCGCTAGAAAAGCCGGCATTGACATCGAAGACCAGGCGGGTCGTTGCGTCATTGCCGCCCGACATGAACATTGCCCCCTTGGTCACCGAGCCATACACGGCCGGATCTCTGAAGAAGTTGCCATCCGCCGTGGGGTCCAGCCAGGCGCTGGTCATGCTCAGGGCGTTGCTGAGGAAGGTGACGTCAGCCGCGTAGGGGTTGTTGGCGGCGACGGTCAGGTCGTTCACCGCGTTGGGAACCGTTTCAAAGTCCATGAAAACGGGCGCCGCAGCCGCGGGCAGGGTGCACGCGGCCAAAGCTGCTGTGATCAAGAAATTGAGGGTCTTCATGATCCTTGTGCTCCAAGATTTGATGCGATTGAACGGGCTTGAACGGGCCACCACAAATGGGCGCTTATCTACTTTAGCCAGCTAAGCGTCAAGCCGGGGTGGCGCGATCCCCTGCAAGTGAGGGGGGGGCAGAGCAATTAAGAGGGCGACAAGGGAGACTTGGGGGGCCTAAAGCGCATCTCAGACGTATCTAAGACGCCTCTGAGGCGCACCTCTTTGGCGCGCGGCTACACTCCCGGGCGTGGAAACCAAATGGTTTGAAGATTTTGTGAGCCTGGCCGAAACGCGCAGTTTTTCGCGCTCGGCTCAACTGAGGCATGTCACCCAGCCCGCCTTCTCGCGCCGCATCCAGGCGCTGGAGGCGTGGGCAGGGACCGACCTGGTGGACCGGTCGTCCTATCCCACCCGGCTCACCGGCGCGGGCCAGACCTTGCTGGCCCAGGCCGTGGAGATATTGGGTCAGTTGCAGGCCACGCGCAACATGATGCGCAGCCACCAGGGTACGGACGAAGACATGATCGAGTTCGCCGTTCCGCACTCCTTGGCGTTCAGCTTTTTCCCGCATTGGTTGATGGACTTGCGCCAACGCTTCGGCGCGCTCAAGTGCAGGCTCAACGCGTCCAATGTGCACGACGCCATGTTGCAACTCAGCGAAGGCAATTGTGATTTACTGATCGTCTATCACCACGCTAGCCAGCCACTGCAGTTGGACCCCGATCGGTATGAAATGGCTTCGCTGGGCCAGGAGACGCTAGCCCCTTACGCCAAGGCGGACGCCCAGGGGCGGCCTTTGTTTCAGTTGCCTTCATATGCCGGGCTGCGTGGCCGCTCCGCGGGGCCTAGCGGCCCGCGGATACCTTTTCTCAGCTACGCATCGGGGGCGTATCTGGGGCGCCTGGTAGAGCTGATCGCCAAGGCCTCGCCGGTGCCGCTGAATCTCGACGCTATCTATGAAACCGACATGGCGGAAAGCCTGAAGGCGATGGCCCTGGAAGGCCATGGGCTGAGCTTTTTGCCGGCCAGCTCGGTTCAGCAAGATTTGCGGGCCGGGCGCCTGGTGCAGGCGTCTGCTGCCGGTGAGTTCGAGCTGACCATGGAGCTGCGCATTTACCGTGAGCGACCCGAGTTATCCCGCCGCAGCAAACCGTCAGCGCTGGCACTTTGGGACTTTCTGGCCGTCGTGTGACGGCGCGGTCATGCTGAAATTCGTGTAATCACGTATTCGGACATGCTTGTCTACGTGTTCTGCTTCGGGTTGTGCCGCTTGTTGAAAGCGCGACTCATTTTTGCGGGTAGCCGCGACCTTGACTTTGGAGTGTTTATGACCAAGAAATCTCTGCTTGTTCTCGCCCTGGCTGCGGCCGCGTTCAGCAGCGTGCATGCTGAAGAAGCCTTGAAAAAGATCAAGAGCAGCGGGTCTGTCACGATGGGTGTGCGCGAGTCGTCAGGCGCCTTGTCCTACACGTTGGGCGATGGCAAGTATGTGGGCTACCACGTCGAAATCTGCCAACGCGTGCTGGCCGATGTGCAAAAGCAGTTGGGCATGCCCAAGCTCGACATCAAGTACCAGCCGGTGACGTCGCAGAACCGCATTCCCTTGGTGCAAAACGGTACGGTCGATATCGAGTGCGGCTCAACCACCAACAATGCCACCCGCCAGAAGGACGTGGCGTTTGCCGTGACCACTTTCGTGGAAGAAGTGCGCATGGTGGTGAAGGCCAGCTCTGGCATTACCGCGGTGAGCCAACTGGCTGGCCGCACAGTGGCCACTACCACCGGGACCACCTCGGTGCAGACGCTGCGCAAGCACGAACGTGCTACGGGCATCGACTTCAAGGAGGTCTTCGGCAAAGACCATGCCGACAGCTTCTTGCTGCTGGAGTCGGGCCGGGCTGACGCTTTTGTGATGGACGGCTCGTTGCTGGCGGGACTGGTGTCGCGCTCGAAGAATCCGGCCGACTACAAGATCGTGGGCGAGGTGTTCTCCGTAGAGCCCATCGGCATCATGTTCCGCAAAGATGATCCGGCTTTCAAGAAGGCCGTGGACGACAGCATCAAGGCCATGATCAAGTCGGGTGAAATCGCCAAGCTGTACGACAAGTGGTTGATGCAAGCCATCCCGCCGTCGAACACCAAGGTGGGTCTGCCCATGAGCGAGAGCCTCAAGGCCGCCCTGGCCAACCCGAACGACAAGCCCGCAGAAGACTACGCCAAGAAGTGATTCCGGGCGTGGTTTGAGCCCTGTTGAAGGCCGCCGTTATGCGGCCTTCATTCTTTGATTGGAGTGAGCCGTGGCGACATGGGATTGGCAGGTGTTCTGCAAGGACACCATCGACGGGGAGGTGGTGCCGCGCTGCTTGGGCAGTGGTGGGTCTGTCACCTATCTAGATTGGTTGATGTCTGCATGGGGCTGGACCTTGAGTGTCTCCGTGCTGGCGCTGTTGGTGGCGCTGCTGGTGGGGTCCTTGATGGGCATCTTGCGGACCACGCCTCACAAAGGCCTGGTCTTCATTGGCGATGCCTGGACCGAGATGTTCCGCAATATTCCGTTGCTGGTGCAGGTTTTTCTCTGGTACCACGTGCTGCCCTCGTTGATCCCGCCCTTGCACGGCGTCCCGAGCTTTATTTTGGTGGTGCTGGCGCTGGGCTTTTTCACCTCGGCACGCGTCGCTGAGCAGGTTCGCGCCGGGATTCAGAGCTTGCCCAAGGGCCAGCGCTATGCCGGCTTGGCCATGGGCATGACCTTGCCGCAAACCTATCGCTACGTGCTGTTGCCGATGGCGTTTCGCATCGTCATCCCGCCACTCACCAGCGAGAGCATGAACATCATCAAGAACTCCTCGGTGGCCTTCGCCGTGAGCATCGCGGAGATGACCATGTTCGCCATGCAAGCGCAGGAAGAAACCTCCCGCGGCATCGAAATTTATCTGGCTGTCACGGGCTTGTATTTCATCTCCGCCTTTGCGGTGAATCGCGTCGCCTTGTTCATCGAACATCGCATGCAGATCCCGGGCACCGCTGGAGTCGGCAAATGAGCCGCGCGCACCTGACGTTGGCGCTGACCGGACCTTGCCGCCACCCTGAGTTCAGCCGACAGGAGGCCACAGCATGAATCTGGACTTCGCGTTTCTCAACTGGGGCGTCGTTTCCAGTTTCATCGTCAAAGGGCTGATTTTCAGTATCGAGCTGACGATGTTGGCCACCCTGGGCGGCATCGTGCTGGGCACGCTGCTGGCACTGATGCGGCTGTCAGGCAAGAAGCTGCTGGTCTGGCCCGCGGCGTTCTACGTCAACACCCTGCGCTCCATTCCCTTGGTGATGGTGATCTTGTGGTTCTTCCTGCTGATCCCCATGCTGGTGGGCAAGCCCATGGGGGCGGAGATGTCGGCCTTCATCACCTTCACGGTGTTTGAGGCGGCCTATTTCTCCGAGATCATGCGCGCCGGCATTCAGTCGGTACCGCGTGGGCAGGTCAGCGCTGGTTACGCGGTCGGCATGACCTATGCCCAGACCATGCAACTGGTGGTGTTGCCGCAAGCGTTTCGCAATATGTTGCCGGTGCTGATGGCGCAGACCATCATTCTTTTCCAAGATACCTCGCTGGTTTACGCGATTGGCGCCTACGACTTGCTCAAGGGTTTCGAGGTCGCGGGCAAGAATTTCAACCGCCCGGTGGAAACCTATCTGGTGGCGGCCGTCGTGTACTTTGTGATCTGTTTTAGCTTGTCGATGCTGGTGCGTCGCCTGCAGAAGAAGATCGCCATCATTCGCTAGAACATGAAGCCCCCCGGGCCAGCGAGTACGCTGGTCCGACCCTGAAGATAGCAGAGCCATGATTGAAATCAAGAACGTCTCCAAGTGGTACGGCCCTTTCCAGGTGCTGACCGATTGCTCCACCCAGATCGACAAGGGCGAGGTGGTGGTGGTGTGCGGGCCTTCGGGCTCGGGCAAGTCCACGCTGATCAAGACCGTCAACGCGCTGGAGCCTTTTCAAAAGGGCGACATCATCGTGGACGGGGTCTCGCTGGCCGACCCCAAGACCAACCTGCCCAAGCTGCGTTCACGCGTGGGCATGGTGTTTCAGCATTTCGAGCTGTTTCCGCACCTCAGCGTGACCGAGAACTTGACGCTGGCGCAGATCAAAGTGCTGGGCCGCACGCCCGACGACGCCAAAGCGCGTGGCCTGAAGATGCTCGACCGTGTGGGCTTGAGCGCGCACAAGGACAAATTCCCTGGCCAACTCTCCGGCGGCCAGCAACAGCGCGTGGCCATCGCCCGCGCGCTGTCCATGGACCCGATCGTGATGCTATTCGACGAGCCCACCTCCGCGCTCGACCCCGAGATGGTCGGCGAGGTGCTCGACGTGATGGTCAAGCTGGCGCAAGAAGGCATGACCATGATGTGCGTGACCCACGAAATGGGCTTCGCCAAAAAGGTCAGCAGCCGTGTCATCTTCATGGACGCCGGCAAAATCATCGAAGACTGCACCCGCCAAGAATTCTTCGGCAACCCTGACGCCCGCTCGGCCCGCGCTAAGGACTTTTTGGACAAGATCTTGCAGCACTGACGGGTGCAGTACGGGCGGGTGGGTGCGACAATTCGGGCATGAATACGCCCCAATCCCTCACCCTCACCCGCCCTGACGACTGGCATCTGCACCTGCGTGACGAAGCTGCCCTGCGCAGTGTGCTGCCTTACACGGCAGCGCAGTTTGCACGTGCCATCGTGATGCCCAATTTGCGCCCGCCCATCACCACGGCGGCGCAGGCGCAGGCCTATCGGGAGCGCATCCTGGGGGCCCGCCCGGAGGGCTCTGATTTCGAGCCGCTGATGACGCTGTACCTCACCGATCTCACTCCGGTCGACGAGATCAAGCGCGCCAAAGACGCAGGTGTGGTGGCCCTCAAGTTGTATCCCGCTGGTGCCACCACCAACAGCGATGCCGGCGTGACCGACATTCGCAAGATCTACAAGACGCTTGAAGCCATGCAGCGCGAGGGCTTGCTCCTGCTGGTGCATGGCGAGGTGACGGACCCCGACATTGATGTGTTCGACCGCGAGGCCGTGTTCATCGACCGGGTGATGCAGCCGCTGCGCAAAGACATGCCGGAGTTGAAGGTGGTGTTCGAGCACATCACCACGCAAGAGGCGGCTGACTATGTGCTGGCCAGCGACGACTTCACCGCCGCCACGCTGACGCCGCAGCACTTGCTCTACAACCGCAACGCCATCTTCATGGGCGGCTTGCGCCCGCATTACTACTGCCTGCCTGTACTCAAGCGCGAGCAGCACCGCCTGGCGCTGCTGAAGGCGGCTACCTCGGGGTCCAAGAAGTTCTTTCTCGGCACCGACAGCGCGCCTCACGCCTCGCAGATGAAGGAAAACTCGGTCTGCGGCGCGGGCTGCTTCACCGCCATGTCGGCGCTGGAGTTGTACGCCGAAGCCTTCGACTCAGTGGGGGCGATGGACCAGCTTGAGGCCTTCGCCAGCTTCAACGGGCCGGATTTCTACAACCTGCCACGCAACACCGGTACCGTCGAGCTGCGGCGTCAGGCCTGGACATTGCCCAGCGCTGTGCCCTTCGGTGAAGCGCAGATCAAGCCGCTGCGGGGTGGTGAGGCGTTGGCCTGGAAACTGGTCTGAGGGGTTGATAGGTTGAGTCGCTGATAGGCTGAAAGTAGCCTGGCTTGTTGATGACCGAGACCTTGCTCGCCGACACCTTTGCGCTGGCGCTGGAGGCCCCCTGGTGTGCGCCTTATCGCCTCCAGGGTCAGCACTTGTTGTCGTCGCTACGGCAAGGCGCCAGCGTCGCCGAGGCCTTGAACGCGAGTTTGGCCGCGCAGGGCGGCTGGGCACTAGCGGCGGGTCCTTTGGGCTTTGTGCCGCAGCAGCTACTGCCCGAGGGGGAGGGCTACGAAGCCTTCATCGCACGCAGCGGCTGCGTGCCTACCCGGGACAACGCGCACGACCTGCTGAATGGTCTGATCTGGCTGCATTGGCCGCAACTCAAAACGCGGCTCAATGCCCTTCATTTGCAGGAATTGCAGCTGCAAGCTGCGGCGCAAATGGGCAATGCACCAGGGCGTGGATGCGTGGGGCAGAGGCGCGGCCCGGTGCGCGACGCCTTGACGGTGCTGGACGAAAACGCTGCCTTCATGGCCGCCCCCGAGCCCTTGTGCCAAGCCCTGCAGGCACGCGACTGGCACCGCTTGTTTGTCGAGTTACGGCCCCTGTGGGCACAAGCCCGGTTGCAGTTGGTGGGGCATGCCTTGCTGGAAAAACTCATGCGCCCGCGCAAGCCCATCTGCGCTCACGTCCTGCTCATGCCCGAGCCTTGCGACGGCGCCGCTGCCGAAACCCTGGGTGACGGGCAGTGGCTGGCCGGCAAACCTTTTCTGCCCCTGCCGGTGCTGGGCGTGCCGGGCTGGTGGTCGGCCAATCAGGCCGGTGACTTTTATGCCGATGTGAGTGTGTTTCGGCCCCCAGTCGTCTCGCCAAGCCCCCCGCTACGCGATCCGCATTGAGGGCTTGCGTGCACCTTGCGCGTAAAAAATCAGGCTAGTATGGCTCGATTGAATCTGCCGGGAGCAGGCCTTTGTTGACCCGCCGTATCCTTACCTTGATGCTTGTCTGGGCCTTGACCGCGGTGGCGCTGTTGCCCCAGGGTGCGCGGGCGCTTGAGCCCGTCCGGCCACCACCTCCGGTACCTGCGCCAATTCCTGCTCCGATTTCCGCTGGCGTGGCCGCTAACGAAGCCGTCGCCGACACCCCCGCCACCGTGTCCGCGACCGCGCGGCGGGTGTATGACGCGAGCCGTGCGCAGCTGCTGCAGATTCGCACCATGCTGAAAGACCAAGACAGCCAGGCTTCGGTGGGCTCCGGTTTTCTGGTCAGCGATGAAGGCCATGTGCTGACCAACTACCACGTGGTTAGCCAAGTGGCCCTGGAACCTGGGCGTTATCGCCTTCGATTCGCCACCACCGATGGACATGAAGGCGCACTGGAGTTGCTCGACTTCGATGTGCGCCGCGATTTGGCCTTGCTGCGGGCGGTGCCCGGTGTCAGCACCAACAGCGGCAACCCGCTGAAGGGGCGCGGCCTCTTGAAATTCCGCCCGGCCGGGCGCCCCCTGGAGAAGGGCGATCGCATCTACGCCATGGGCAATCCGCATGACGTGGCGTTTGCGGTGGTGGAGGGCAATTACAACGGCTTGGTGGAGCGCAGTTTTGACGGGCTGATCTACTACTCCGGCAGCATCAACGCGGGCATGAGCGGCGGCCCGGTGGTGGATGAAGCGGGCCGCGTCGTGGGCGTGAATGTGTCGGCCATGTTTTTCGCCCAGCAGATGAGCTTTCTCGTGCCGGCTGAATATGCCGCGGCCCTGCTGGAGCGTAGCCGCAATGCCAAACCCATCACGGCACCCGCATGGCCCCGCCTGCGCGAGCAACTGATGCGTTATCAGGACGAACTCAGCACGCGCTTTCTCGCCCAGCCCTGGCGGATTGAAGCCCCTTCCACCAACGCCCGCTACCAGCTGCCGGTGCCGCAGGAGTTGTTCATGCGCTGCTGGGGCCGCGGTTCACCCGCCGATGCCAAGGGGCTGGAGTTTCAGCGCTCGCAATGCCGAATGGAGCATGCCTTGTTCATCAACGGCAATCTGCAAACGGGTTTTCTGAGCATGTCGCACGAGGTGTATGACGGCCGCAAGCTGGGCGCTTTGCGCTTTGCCCGGCAGTACTCGGCCAGCTTTCGCAATGAGCAGTTTGGGGCTGAGGACAAAGACCATACGGCGCCCTTTTGCAAAGAAGACTTTGTGACCCGCAATGGGCTACCCTTGCGTGCGGTGGTCTGCCTGCGTGCCTATCGCAAACTGCCTGGCCTGCATGATCTGAGCGTGCTTGCGGTCACCACCGACGCCAGCGTGGAAGGGGCCCTAGGCCGCTTCGACGCCAATGGTGTGAGCTTTGAAAATGCCATGAAACTCAGCAAGCACTATCTGGAAGGCTTTGCATGGACGCATCAGCCATGAATGCCTCGATGAGTGAATCCATGGGCACCTCCTTGAACGGCTCCTTGAGCAGCCCCGTCGCCGTCATCGAGATTCTTGGCCGTGAGGGCCAAGTGCTTCACTGCCATCGCTTCAGAAAATGGCCTGTCTGCATTGGCCGTTCGGCGCGTTGCGACCTGGTGTTGGACGATGTGCATCTGGCCCCCGAGCATGCGGTGCTGGATTGGCCTTCGCTCGTTCTAGAAGTTCCGCACGCGTTGGGCGTTATGCCGCAGGCCACGCTGCGGCTGCTGCCCAGCCTCAACGGCGGCTGGCTCAGCGGGCGCCGCTTGCAGGCGGGCGACACCGTGACCCTGCCCGATGAGGTGCAATTTCAACTGGGTGCCACCTCTTTGCGCTGGCGCAATAGTGCGGCCCCCTTGGCGCCTGAGCAACCGCTGGAGCGGCACCAGCACCCGAGTCATCTGCCGGCGATGGCCGTCAGGCCGGCCTGGGTTCGGGCGCTGCTGATGGTGTTGGTTTGGTTGGCTTTGCTGGGCTTGAATCAATGGTCCTCGCTCAATCCGGGCGCCAAGTTGCTGGACTACGCCGGCAGCGTTTTAGGGCCTTTGAGCTTGCTGCTGGTGTGGACGGCCTTGAGCGCCCTGGTGTCGCAATTGTTTCAACGGCGCTTTCCGTTTTTGGCGCATCTGTGCGTGGTGCTGCCCTTGTTGATTGCGCGCCAGGCGCTCGATCTGGCCGTGCCTTTGCTGGCCTATGCCCTGTCATGGCCTCGCTTGATGGCGGCAACTGAGTTGATCGACATTTTTGGGCTGGCGTTGATGCTCAGCCTGCAGGCCGCCTTGATCTGGCCCCGCCAGCGCACGCGGCGTGTGGTGGCCGTGGTGTTGGCCAGCCTGTGCCTGATGGTGCTGGGGCTGGAGGCGGCGCGCCGGCAAGAGCAGCAATACTGGTTTGGCCCGCCCTACTTGAGCGCCTTGCCGCCGCCGATGTTCCGTTGGGCCAGCCCCAAGTCGCCCGACGCCTTGATCGAGTCCTTGCGGCCGCTTGAGGCGCAGTTGGCGACCCGTGCCGCCAAAGACAACGATCAGGCGGGTGGCGGCGCAGGCGACGACGGGGAGTGAAAACGCTCAGGCAGGCAGAAAGCCTTCAATCGACAGATAACGTTCACCCGTGTCGTAGTTGAAGCCCAGCACCCGCGCATTGGGCGCCAACTCGGGCAGCTTCTGCGCGATGGCGGCCAGCGTGGCACCGCTGGAGATGCCTACCAGCAACCCTTCTTCGCGGGCGCAGCGGCGGGCGTATTCACGGGCGGCTTCGGCCTCGACCTGAATCACGCCGTCCAGTAGGGCGGTGTGCAGATTGGTCGGGATGAAGCCCGCGCCAATGCCTTGAATCGGGTGGGGTGCAGGTGCACCACCGCTGATCACGGGCGAGGCGCTGGGCTCGACCGCAAACACCTTGAGCCCGGGCCATGCTTTCTTCAGTACCTGGGCGCAACCGGTGATGTGTCCACCGGTGCCAACGCCGGTGATCAAGGCGTCCAGGCCCTCGGGGAAGTCGCGCAGAATTTCTTCCGCCGTGGTGCGCACATGCACCGCGATGTTGGCGGGGTTTTCAAATTGCTGGGGAATCCACGCGCCGGGGTTCTCCGCTTGTAATTCAAGGGCACGGGCGATGGCGCCCTTCATGCCTTTTTCACGCGGTGTCAGGTCGAACGAGGCGCCGTAGGCCAGCATCAAACGCCGACGTTCGACGGACATGCTGTCGGGCATCACCAGGATCAGCTTGTAACCCTTGACGGCGGCCACCATGGCCAGGCCGACGCCGGTGTTGCCCGAGGTGGGCTCGATGATCACGCCACCGGGCTTGAGCAGGCCACGGGCCTCAGCATCTTCCACCATGGACAGGGCAATCCGGTCCTTGATGGAGCCGCCCGGGTTGCTGCGCTCCGACTTGATCCACACCTCCTGCGCGGCGCCGGCAATGCCATTGAACAGGCGCTGCATGCGAATGTGCGGGGTGTTGCCGATGGTGGCGAGAACGGTGTTGGCTTTCATGGCGTGAGGGCTCCTGAGTGAGTCGATCGGGGCGGTGAACTGAACATGTTTACCGGCAACAGCCATGGTAGCGTTTTGGTGCGATGTATTGAGACTTCTCTATTGCAAGACACCGAAGCCGGTCGCCCTGAGTTGGTCGAAGGGCTGCTACAGCCTTGGTCTAAAGGCTTCGACAAGCTGGGCCCGAACGGGGTTTGTCATTTCGGATTTCGAAACGTTTAATAGAACGTCACCAGGCTCAACGATCAGCGCATTGCGCCAAAATGGCGCGAACCCATAACCTGCGGAGTACGGCGTGTTCTCACACATCATTCTTGGCGTTAGTGATTTCGAGCGCGCTTACAGCTTCTATCAGGCGTTGATGGATTGCCTCGGTATCGCCCCGCGTTTTTGCGAACGTGAACGGCCGTGGGCCGGCTGGCAGCGCGAGGGCGAGCCGCGCCCCTTGTTCCTGATTGCGCGGCCCTACGACGAACAAGCTCCCGCACCGGGCAATGGGCAAATGGTGGCCTTTATGGCAGCGTCTCGGGCCGTGGTGGATCAGGCGTATGCACTGGCGCTGGCACTGGGCGGCAGCTCGGAAGGCGCGCCCGGCCTGCGCCCCCACTATCACGCCGACTACTATGGCGCCTACTTTCGCGACCCGGATGGCAACAAGCTCTGCGTCGCCTGCCATCTACCGAGTTGAATCGGCGCCTTGCTTCAAGGTTTGCACCCTAAAATTCAAACTCGCGTCGACGCCGGGTTTTCAATCGGGCCGTTCGGCTGAGATTGAACCATCGAAGCAATGACTGAGGCCTTTGTCGCATGACCGTTGAACCATTTGAAATGGGTGTGATCCGACTGCTGGAGGCGCAAGGCTTCTGGGTACGGCGAGGCGTCACAGTGAACTTGACGGTGGACGAAAAGCGCCAAATCGGCAAGCAAGCCAGTGCTCGCCCCATCATTGATGTGCTGGCCCTGCATGTGGGGCGCAATGAACTTCTTGCCCTGGAAGTAAAGAGTTATGCCGATACGCCGGGTGTCAAGCTGGCGCAATTGCAGGAAGTGCATGAGGTGGCCACGGGGCGCTTCAAATTGTTCACCTCGCCCACGTACCGCGACTTGGTGTTGAGCCGATTGCGGCAAGACCTCGTCGAAGGGGGCCGGGCGCCTTCCGGTCTCAAGATTCAGCTCGGCATGGTGGCCGGCAAGATCAGCCAGGGGCAGAGCCAGGCCATTGCGGAGTGGATGGGCGCCCAGGGCTGGCTATTTTGGTCACCTGACGACGTCAAGGCCAAACTCGCTGCCTTGACGGCATGAACCTCACCGCAACGCCGCGCATGGCCTGAGCCGCCCGGTGCTCATCGTGCGCCTTCCTGTGTCTCTCACTGCGCAGCTGGCGCGGCAGGGCGAGGGGCGCCGCTCGAGGGTTCGACTGGGACAATGCCTGATCCTGGCTTTGTTGCTCCATGTGTGGCTGGTGTTGCTCATCGGCAATGCGCCTGGTGGCACCGCGGCGGTCGGTGAGGGGGTGTGGGGCCGCTTGAACGTAACCCTGAGCGGCCCGGAAAACGGCAGCCCGCAAGCCGAACCCAGCGCCGAGCCCTTTCACAGCGGGCCACCCGGGCGCGCCAAGACGGAACGGCATGGCGGCACGGTGCGCAGCGAAGCCCAAAGCCGCAGCGCCCCAAGCGATTCCGGCGCAGCGCAAACGGGGCCCTGGGCACCGCAGGCTGAACCGACGGATGCAGCGACTGTTGCTGCCGATGTTGCGACTGATGTCGCACCTGCCGCTGCGGCGGTGACGGCGCAGCCGCCCACCTTGTCTGCATTGCCCGAGCCGCCCGCCCACCTGGCACCGACGCCATTGGGCATGCCGCAGCCCGCCGCGCTCGACCTGCCGATGGCCACCTCCTTGCCGCAGCTGCCCCCCTTGTCGTCGGCCCCCCGGCTCCAATCTTTTGACCGCGCGCCCGCAGCCGCCGTGGAGCGACTGGCGCCCTATCGACCCGCGCCGATCCGGCCCGTCGATGCGGTGGTGCCCTTGCCATCGCCCCCTCTGGCTTTGCCTCCGCCGCAACGGGCCCCAGCGCCGGCGCCCCCGGCCACATTGGCGCCCCCGATGGATGCCGTTTCAAAAACAACGCGCCTGGCGGTGGAACCCTTGCCCCAGGCCTTGCCGCAAGCGGCCGCAGCCCTGGCGCCGCTGCCGCCTTCGGTGTCCGTGCCGGCCCCTGCCCCTGCCCCTGCCCCAACAGCTCTGCCGACCTCTGCCCCGCCCGAGGCGGCGGCGCTCGCGGCCTCTAGCCCGGTGGCCGCACAAACCGTACAAACCGTACAAACCGCCCAACCGTCACAAGCCCCGCAAGTGCCACAAACTTTGCGGCAGGGCACCTCGCCCAATGAGCCCAGACAAGCGCCCGCGGGCCGCCCCGAGGCGGGGGATCGCCTGGGGCATGACGTGGCTACTGCGCCGTCCGCGCCCGCCACCGTCCCATCGGCCCGCACCCCTTTGAACTTGTCGCTGCCCACGCGGCCGCGCGGTGGGCCCTTGGCTGCGCAGGCCTCGCACAGCGTGCTGGATCTGCTGCCGCAACCGCCGGAGCGCAAATCCAAGCTGGAAGAGGATTTGGACAAAGCCGGCAAACAAGACTGCCGCCAGGCTTATGCCGACAAGGGCTTGTTGGCCGCGCTGCCCTTGGCGGCGGATGCGGTGCGCGGCAAAGGCTGCCGCTGGTGAATGTTTGCCGGTGGCGCGCCTTGGTGCACCAATTTTTGGGCCCTGCGGTGCCGCACAATGCTGGACTCAATGCCGCCGCGCTGCCTATGACACAGTCCAACCTCCGCGCTACTTCAGCCCCCACTTCACCGCAGGCTAAGCCATGATTTCAGCGGACATAGCGACCTCGGCCTCGTCCATCACCCCGGGCCTGTTGGTGCTGCACGGCAACCGGGCGGAGAGCCTGGGTGAGGCCGTCTTCGAGTGGTTGCGCCGCCAACCTCTTGCGCCGCTGGAGGAAGAGATTTTTCTGGTGCAGAGCAACGGCGTGGCGGAGTGGCTGAAGATGAGCTTGGCCGCTCAGACCGGTATCTGCGCCGCCACGCGGGTGGAGTTGCCGGGCCGTTTCTTGTGGCGGGCCTACCGTCAGCTGCTGGGCCGTGCGGCGGTGCCGTCAGAGTCCAAGCTCGACAAACTGCCCTTGACCTGGCGCCTGATGCAGTTGTTGCCGGAGGTGCAGGCGCTGCCCGGCTACGAGCCCCTGGCGGGGTTTTTGCGCCTGGGGGGCATGGAGCGGCGTTTGCAGCTGGCGCAACGTCTGGCCGATTTGTTCGATCAATATCAGGTCTATCGCAGCGACTGGCTGGACGCCTGGGGCCAAGGGCATTCGGTGCTGATCAGCCAGGTGGGGGAGGCGGCGCAGGCCAGCCAGCCCTTGCCGTCCGAGCAGCGCTGGCAAGCGCTGCTCTGGCAAGCCTTGCAGGCGCCCCTGACGCCGGTTGAACGTGCCGCCAGCCGGCCGCAGCTGCATCAGCGTTTTGTCGCCGCGCTGCATGCAGGTGCGCGTGAGGTGAGCGTTAGCCCCTTGCCGCGTCGCGTGGTGCTGTTTGGCATGACCCATGTGCCCATGCAAACGCTGGAGGCGCTGGCGGCACTGTCAGCGCGCTGCCAGGTGATCTTGGCCATTCCCAATCCTTGCCGCTACCACTGGGCGGACATCATGGATGGCCGCGAGTTGCTCAAGGCCACGCGCCGCCGTCAACCCCTGCGCGGCGGGCTGGATCTGGCCACGCTCAGCTTGGCGTCCATGCACCAGCACGCACACCCGCTGCTGGCCAGCTGGGGTCGGCAGGGGCGTGACTTCGTGCGCCAGCTCGATGCTTTTGACGATGCCTTGC
Source organism: Roseateles koreensis (assembly GCF_028595305.1). Taxonomy (GTDB): domain Bacteria; phylum Pseudomonadota; class Gammaproteobacteria; order Burkholderiales; family Burkholderiaceae_C; genus Paucibacter_A; species Paucibacter_A koreensis. Next base: position 261,777 of record NZ_JAQQXS010000007.1, read on the forward strand.
AGACACAGCAACGTTTTGCGCTCGCCAAAATTGATCTGTTTGATGAAGGGGAGGGCGACACCCTGTTGAGCCAGGTGCAGGCCCGCATCCGTGATCTGGTGCCGCTGGCTGAACACCCGCAAACCGCGCTGGCCGAGAGCGACCGCTCCATCGTCTTCCACGTGGCCCACGGCGCGCAGCGTGAAGTTGAAATTTTGCAAGACCAGTTGCTTGACCTGCTGGCGCGCAGCGCTGAAGAGGGCAGCGGCCTGCAGCCGCGTGACATCGTCGTGATGGTGCCTGACATTGATGCCTTCGCGCCGGCGATCCGCTCGGTGTTCGGCCAATACGGACGGGGCGATGCGCGCTTCATCCCCTTCGACATTGCTGATTTGAAAGACCGTGGCCACAACCCGCTGATGATCGCGTTGGAGTGGTTGCTGCGCCTGCCGCAGCAACGCTGCCGCTTGAGCGAGTTGCGCGACTTGCTGGATGTGCCCGCCGTGGCCGCACGCATGGGCTTGAAGCCTGAAGACCTGCCGCGCCTGACGCAGTGGATGGAGGGTGCGGGCATCCGCTGGGGCTTGCATGCGGCGCAGCGTGCCGAGCTGGGCTTGGCCGCCTGCGGTGAACAGAACAGCGGCCTCTTCGGCCTGCGCCGCATTTTGATGGGCTATGCCGTTGGCGACACCACGGTGCAGGCGCCGCCCTTTGAGGGCATTGCCGCCTATGCCGAAGTGGGAGGGCTGGACGCGGCGCTGGCCGGCTCGCTGTCAGACTTGTTTGCGGCGCTGGAGCACTGGTGGCAGGCCTCGTCCACGCCGGCCTCTCCCCAAGCCTGGGCGGAGCGTGGCCGCGCCTTGCTCGACGCTTTTTTCCTGGCGCAAGACGAGCCGGAGCGCCAGACCCTGGCCGCCTTGCAAGCCGCCCTGGCTCAGTGGCTGGGCGCCTGCGACACGGCAGGATTCATGGCAGACATCGACCTCGCCGTGGCCCGCGAAGCCTGGTTGTCGGGGGTGGATCTGCCCACGCTCAACCGCCGCTTCAAGGCGGGCGGCATCACCTTTTGCACGCTCATGCCCATGCGTGCCGTGCCCTTTGAGGTGGTTTGCCTGCTGGGCATGAATGACGGTGACTATCCCCGCCGCAGCATGCGCAGCGACTTCGATCTGATGAGCCTGGCCGGCCAGCAGCGCCCCGGCGACCGCTCCGGTCGCGACGACGACCGACAGCTGATGCTCGAAGCCTTGCTGTCGGCGCGGCGCTGCCTTTACATCAGCTGGAGCGGGCGCAGCGTGCGCGACAACAGCGAGCAACCGCCTTCCGTACTGGTGTCGCAGCTGCGCGACTATCTGGCCACCAGCTGGGGCGCCGACGCCGTGCGGGCGCGCACCCTACAGCACCCGCTGCAGCCCTTCAGTCGGCGCTACTTTGAGATCGCGGCGCCTGATGCCTCCGCGTCAAATGCCGCTGCCTCAGTTGCCGCTGAACCTCGCCGTTCGGCACTGTTTACCTATGCCCGTGAATGGCGTCAGGCCCATCTCACGGTCAGCGCAGACACCGGCCTGCCGCCCTCGCCGGCTGCTGTCGAGGCCTTGCCTTTAACCATCAGCGCACTGAGCAGTTTTTTGAGCAACCCCGTCAAAGCCTTTTTCAAGCAGCGGCTGGACGTGCAGTTCCGCGATGACGAGCTGGCGCTGGAGGATGACGAGAGCTTCGGCCTGGACGGCCTGCAGGAATGGGCCTTGTTGAACGAGGTGCTGCAAGAAGTTTTGAAGGCGCTGGAGGCGCTGCCCGCCGACCAGCAACCAGCCGCAGCCGCGCTGCGGGTGCAGGAGCAAGTGCGCCGCATTGGCGAGGCGGGGCGTTTGCCTATCGGCGAGTTGGGTCGCCGCACCGAACGCTTGATCGTCGGCGCCCTGCAGCCGATGCTGACGGCGTGGCTGACGTTGCGGGCGACGTTTTCTGACCAAGCGCAGCGGGCACGTTTGCAGTTTGAAGAGCCGTTTCCTCTGGGCGCCCATCCTTCCGAAAAGTCGGCGGGCAACCCAGTTTTGCCGCTGCTCAAGCTCGACGATTGGCTCGATGGCCTGCAGGCTTCATCGGGCGGCAATGAGCTGGTGTGGATGGAGGTGACGCCAAGCAGCCTGTGTGCAGACCCCAAGACGAACTCGCCGCGTGCTGAAAAACTGCTCACCGCCTGGGTGCGCATGTTGGCGGCCAGTGCCTGTGGCGAATCGTCCATCGGCTTGATGGTGGGCCGTGACGCCACTTTGTTCATCGAAGCATTGGACCAGGACGAGGCCACAAAGATCTTGCGAGACCTGCTGCAAGCCTGGGGCGAGGGCATGCAAACGCCCTTGCCCTTCGCGGCCAGAACCGCGCTGGCCCAGGTCACCGAAGCGCGCGATGTGGCCGCCATCTATGAGGGCAGCTACTTCTCTGGCGGGCGCGGGGAGGGCGCGGATGCCGCGCTGGCACGGTGTTATCCCGACTTCGCCTCACTCAGCGAAGACGGTCGGTTTGATGCATTTGCCAAGCGTCTGTTCGAGCCGTTGGTGGATTGGATGAAAGCCCATGTTTCGATGAGCCAGCATGGCGACGCGCCAGCCGGTAGCACGGAGTCTCCCCATGTCTGAACGTCTCGACCCTTTGAAATTTCCGCTATGGGGCAGTCGGCTGATTGAAGCCAGCGCCGGCACCGGCAAGACCTGGACCATCGCGGCGCTGTATGTACGCCTGGTCTTGGGGCATGGTGAATTGCCACAAGACACTGGCGATGGCGCGCATACGGCCTTTATCCGCCCGATGCTGCCCAGTGAAATCCTGGTGATGACCTTCACCCGTGCCGCCACGCGTGAATTGTCTGACCGGATTCGGGCGCGCCTGCTGGAGGCGGCGCGCAGCTTTCGGGCCGAGACACCCGATGAAGACGAGGCTGACGACTATCTGCGTGAGCTGCTAACGGCTTACCCACGCGGCCCGGTGCGCGAGCGCGCAGCCTGGAACTTGAGCCTCGCCGCCGAAAGCATGGACGATGCGGCGGTGCACACCATCGACGCCTGGTGCCAGCGCGTGCTGCGCGAGCATGCCTTTGACAGCGGCTGCCTGTTTGATGAAACCCTGCAAGCGGACGAAGCCGAGCTGCAAGAGCTGGCCGCACAAGACTATTGGCGCGCCGAGCTGTACCCCTTGCACGGCGAGTCGCTGGAACGTGCCATGGCAGTTTGGCCTCATGTGCAGGTGCTGACCGACAGCGCGCGGCAATTGCTTGGCTTCGACATGCCCGCCAACGCCGGCGACGGCAGCCTGGCCGACGTGATCGAGGCCAGCCACGCCAATCTGGCCGCAACGCTGGGCGAGCTGAAACAAGGCTGGGCCGAGCGTGCCGCTGAAATACAGCGTTGGCTGGACGGGCTCTACGCCAGCAAGACCTGCCCCTTCAACAAAACAAAACTGGCGCAACGCCATTACACCAACTGGCTTCAGGCGCTGGCTGATTGGGCTGGCGATGTTGGCGCCGTGCAGCCCGAGCTCTCACCTGCCGCCCGCCACCGCCTGACACTCGCCGGCATGGCGGAGGCCTGGAAGCCGGGCCTTGTCTGTGAGCTACCGGAAGTCTTTGACGCTTTCGGGCAACTCATGATGGCGCTGACGCAGTTGCCGCAGCCTGAAGTGCGTTTGCGTGTGCACGCCACGGCGCGCATTCAGCAGCGCTTGGCTGAACTCAAGCAGAAGGCGGGCAGCTTCGGATTTGCCGACATGCTGGTGCGCCTGGACCGCGCATTGGACCCTGCACTGAACGGTGCCAACGCACAGCGCTTGCGCGAGCGGTTGTTGGCGCAATACCCGGTTGCCTTGATCGATGAGTTTCAAGATACAGCGCCCTTGCAATTGCGCATCTTTGACCGGATTTACCGCATTGCTGAGCCTGTGCCCGACCGCGCCTTGTTCTTGATTGGCGACCCCAAACAGTCGATCTACGGATTTCGTGGCGCTGACATTTACAGTTATTTGAGCGCACGACGAGCCACGCAAGGCCGCCATTACGTGCTGGGCACCAACCACCGTTCCACCCAGGATTTGGTGCGCAGCGTGAATCGACTGTTCTCCTCGGCGGAGCAACGGCCGGGGGAAGGCGCGTTCAAATTTCGCGCCGCTGAAGCGGGGGGGGCGGATGAGGCCGGCAACCCCCTGCCATTCGAGCCCGTGGAGGCCCGAGGTCGGCCCGAGCGCTTGGTCAGCGGTGCGCGGCAACCCGTGGCGGCGCTAGATTTCGCGGTGGACGCCGAGATGCGCGACACCCAAAACAGCCAGCGCTTGTTTGCCTCCCATTGCGCAGAGCGCATCGTGACCCTGCTGAATGACCCCGGCGCAGGTTTTTTCGACAAGGCACAGCAGCGCTTCACACGGTTGCGGCCGGCGGACGTGGCGGTGCTGGTGCGCACCGGGCGCGAGGCTGCCGCGGTGCAGCGCGAGTTGCGGCGCCGGGCGATTGCCTCGGTGTATTTGTCCGACAAGGATTCGGTCTTCACCAGCGACGAGGCGCAAGATTTGCTGCGCTGGCTGAAGGCCGTGGCCGCGCCGCTGGACAGCCGCCTGGTGCGGGCCGCCCTGGCCACGCGCCTGCTTGCTTTGCCGCTGGAAACATTGGCCCATCTCGCGGCTGACGACGAAGCGTTTGAAGCCCGCAGCGAGCAACTGAAAGCCCTGCGCCAGATCTGGCTCCGGCAAGGTGTGCTGGCCATGCTGCGGCAGACCTTGCACCGCCTGGATCTGCCGGCGCGCTGGCTCAACAGTGGGCCCGCCCATCAAGTCGATGCAGCTGAGGCCCCCCCACGCGTCGCGCCTTCAGCCCCACCCGCCACAAACGGCGAACGTCGACTGACCAATTTCCTGCACCTCGCTGAATTGCTGCAGGCCGCCAGCCGGCAGATGGAGGGCGAGCAAGCCTTGATTCGCTGGCTCAGCACCGAGATTGAAGCGGCCAGCGGGCGTGGTGGCGACGATCATGTCTTGCGCCTGGAAAGCGATGCCGACCTGGTCAAGGTGGTGACGGTGCATAAATCCAAGGGGCTGGAATATCCCTTGGTGTTTCTGCCCTTCGCTTGCAGCTATCGCGCCGAGCAGGCCCGCAAGGGCTTTGTGAAATTGGCCGATGGCGACGGGACCACGCAGTTGCATTTGCAACCAGGCGACGAACTGATTGAGGCGGCCGATCAAGAGCGCCTGCGTGAAGACCTGCGCTTGCTCTACGTCGCGCTGACCCGTGCGCGGCATGCCCTGTGGGTGGGCGTGGCGGCGTTGAAGGTGGGCAACAGCCGCGATTGCATGGCGTATCGGAGTGCCTTGGGCTATTTGCTGGGCTTGCTTGAAAAGACGGACGGGGCCCGCTTGCAAACCGAAGTTGAGCAACTGTTGGCGGGCCAGGAGGCAATGTGCCTGACGGTGGTGTCGGGGCAGATGCCGGCCGCGACCCCGTTGCAGTCGCGCGCGGTGCCGCCGCCATTGCGGGAGTTGCCGCCCTATGCCGCGGCGTTCGAGCGGCAGTGGACGATTGGCAGTTTCTCCGCGATGGTGCGCGGCCTCGGCTCGGGCAACAGCCACGCCGCGGCCGCAACCACTGTGGTCACCACGGCCACGGCGACCGCAACTGCAGTCAGCGTGGCCAGCGCCCGCAGCGATGAAACGCTGGACGGGGCCCCAATGGCGCCAGACGTTCCGGCTTTTGGCGGCGTCAGCCTGAGCGCGTCTCTTGAGCCTTGGCACACCTTTCCACGTGGCGCCTTGGCGGGCAATTTTCTGCACGACCAGCTGGAATGGTTGATGAACGAGAAGGCCCCTGGTGAAGGCCTGTTGCAATCGCCGGAGCTGCAGGAGCAATTGCGTCGCCGCTGCGAGCGCCAGGGCTGGGGCCACCGTGCACCTGAGGCGTTAGCCTGGCTGGCGCAGGTGTGCGCCGCTGAATTGCCGCCCCTGGGGCAATCGCTGGACGCCATCCACCGGCCACTGCCTGAGATGGAGTTCTGGTTCCCCAGCGAAGGGCTGCTTGTGGATGAACTGGACGCGCTGTGCCGTGAGCACCTGCTCTCGGGCCGGGACCGCCCCGCGGTGTCGCAGCGTGAGTTGCGCGGCATGTTGATGGGTTTTGCCGATCTGGTGTTCGAGGTGGATGGGCGTTACTTTGTGCTCGACTACAAATCGAACGCCCTGGGCACGGCCGATGCCGACTACGACAACGCTGCGCTCGAGGCGGCCATGGCCAGCCACCGCTACGACCTGCAGGCGGCCCTGTATCTGCTGGCGTTGCACCGTTTGCTGCAGGCGCGCCTGGGCGCGGCGTACCAGCCGGCGCAGCATCTGGGCGGGGCGGTGTTTTTGTTCTTGCGCGGCATCAAAGGGCCGCAGCGCGGCTGCCATCACATTCGCCCCAGTTTGAGCTTGTTGAATCGCATGGATGAATTGTTCCGGCAAGACCGTTTGAGCGAGGCGCAAACCGCATGAACGCAGCCCTCCTGATTGAATTGAAAGCCTGGCGCGAAGCCGGCTGGCTGCGCCGCCTGGATGCGGCGTTTGCAGGCTTCATGGCTGAGCTGGACCCGCAAGCCGCGCCCGAGCTGCTCTTGGCCAGCGCCTTGCTGAGCCACCTGGAGGGCCAGGGCCACAGTTGCCTGGATCTCGCCGTGTTGTTGAGCGACCCCGATACCCTGCTGGGCTGGAATCTGGAGGGCCAGCAGCGCCTGCAGGCCCAGTTGCAAAACCTTGCGCCAAACGTGGCTGCCTGGCGGGCCGTGCTGTGTGCGAGCCCTCTGGTGGCCTTGGATGCGCACGCCCGCATCGACACTCGCGACCAGGCCAACGCCAACGCCAACTCGCCGCTGGTGATGCGCGGCACGAGGCTGTATTTGCGGCGTTACTGTGCATATGAGCGGCGTGTGGCCGGGCAGGTGATGTTGCGTTGCCGAGCCGATCTGGCCGGTGATGTTGGGCAAGGCGCGCAAGATGTTCAGGGTGCGGGCTTGAACGAGTCTGCGCTGGCGGCCCGGCTGGCGACGCTGTTCCCTGCGCGTGGCGAGTTTGACTGGCAGGCCTTTGCCTGCGCGGTGGCGCTGCGCTCCCGCTTCACTGTGATCACCGGCGGGCCGGGCACCGGCAAAACCTACACCGCCGCGCGGCTGCTGGCCTTGATGTTCGCGTTGGATGAGCAACCCCGGCGCCTGCGCGTGGGGCTGGCGGCGCCCACGGGCAAGGCGGCGGCCCGGCTCAAACAGTCGATCGAGACAGCGCTGGTTCAAATCCCCGCCGACTTTGATTGCGGCCTGCCGCGTGCAGACTTGCTCGGCGCCCTGGGTGCGGCGCGTACCTTGCATGCCTTGCTCGGCGCACGCCCGGACACGCGCAAGATGCGGGCCGACGCGGCGAACCCCTTGTCGCTGGATGTGTTGATCGTGGACGAAGCCTCCATGATCCATCTGGAAATGATGGCGAACCTGCTGGACGCGCTGCCGCCGCAGGCGCGCGTGATTTTTCTCGGCGATAAAGACCAACTGGCCTCCGTGGAGGCGGGTGCGGTGCTGGGTGATTTGTGCAGTGACGCACAGGCAGGGCGTTATGACGCCGCCACCGCGCGCTTTGCGCTGGCGGCCACCGGCGTGGCGCTGCCGGTGCAGACCCTCGACGCGCAGGGCAGCGCCTTGGCGCAGCAAACCGTGATGCTGCGGGAAAGCCGCCGCTTTGGCGGCCCGATCGGCGCGCTGGCCTTGGCCGTCAATCGTGGGGACGCGGCTGCCGCCATGGCGTTGCTGCGTACTGAGGAGTCCCAGGTGCTGCGCTGGACTGAAGCCTCTTCGGCTCACGCCGTGCTGCCCTTGGCCTTGCACGGCCGAGAGGGCGCACCGGGCGGCTACAGCCGCTACCTTGCACATCTGAGCCGGCGGCCGATTGAGGGTGACCGTGCTGCGTTCGAGCAGTGGGCGGGCGAGGTCATCCAGGCGTTCGAAACCTTTCGCCTGCTGTGCGCCGTGCGGGAGGGCGACTGGGGCGTGGCCGGGCTCAACCAGGCGGTTGAGCGGGCGCTGCAGGTGCAGGGCCTGCTGAGCAAATCGGGCGAGTGGTATGAGGGCCGGCCCATCATGGTGACTCGCAACGACAGCGGGCTGGGTGTTTTCAACGGGGACATCGGCATTGTGCTCAGGTCGTGGGCCGCGGGGCCACAGGCAGGGAGTTTGCGGGCCTACTTTGCCGACGGAGCGGCCTTGCGCTCGGTGGCCGTGAGCCGCCTGGCTGATGTGGAAACCGCATTTGCGATGACGGTGCACAAATCGCAGGGTTCGGAGTTTGAGCACACGGTGCTGGTCTTGCCGGACCAGGCCAGCAACACCTTGTCGCGCGAGTTGGTGTACACCGGCATCACCCGTGCCCGCAAGGCGTTCACGCTGGTCAGCGGGCGTTCACAGAGCTTTGCGCAGGCGCTGGGGCGGCGCACGCGGCGGGCCAGTGGCTTGCTGGACTTGTTGAACGGGGGCGGACAGTGAAGCGGTGAGGACTTTGGTTCGACCTCAAAGCCCAAACTCACCAAACATCGATTTAGCCCGTCCCCTAAAGCCGGGACAAACGCCCTCAAACACCCCACATCCCCCCAAGTTGACGCGCACCTGAGCGCTGTGTCGCCTTGACCGGCTCCGCTTAGCTCTCTACGGTCATTG
>NZ_JAQQXS010000008.1 GCF_028595305.1 Roseateles koreensis
ATGCTCAACGGCGCCATGGCCCACCAGAATGTCCGTCGCATTCAACTCGCTCCCTAACGGCGCAGACAGAGACGACCTCGTTCAGCCACACGCTGGGAAAAACGAATTTTGCAGGTCCGACGACGTAAAGCCACCGTCGGCTGAGACAGTGCTGCTCTTGCTGGGGTCAAGGGACATAAATCCAGCGGGGGGCACGATTAATGCCCCATCCTTGATGCAAGGGGCAGGCGTTGTGGATGACCGTTGGGTACGATCTAGCGCCAAAGACTATTCGATGCCAATCACCTTGTGCATCTGCACCGACAAACGCCATTGCGGGTGACTCATGCAATAAGCCACCGCCTCCCGGGTGTGCTGGCATTTCAGCACCGAATCCATCGGCTGCAGAAAAAAGTGCTGAAAGTCCAGGGCTTCAAACTGCTCGGGCCGGGCCAGAGGCTGCGGAAACACCAGTTTGAGCTCATCACCCCGGGTCAGGACAAGTGCGGCATCGGCCTTGGGGCTGACACAAATCCAGTCCAACCCTTGCGGCGCGGCCTGCGTGCCATTGGTCTCGACGGCAATCTCAAAGCCTTTGGCGTGAAAAGCCTCGATCAAAGCCTCATCCAGCTGCAGCAGGGGCTCCCCCCCTGTGCACACCACATACGGCTTGCCTGAGGTCGCTTGAGGCCATTGGCGGGCCACAGCTTCGGCCAAGTCAAGGGCGGTGCTGAACTTGCCACCGTTCTGCCCGTCAGTGCCGATGAAATCGGTGTCGCAGAAACTGCAGACCGCGCTGGTGCGGTCCTGCTCGCGGCCTGTCCACAGATTGCAACCTGCAAATCGGCAGAACACGGCGGCACGACCGGCCTGGGCGCCCTCGCCTTGCAAGGTGTAGAAAATTTCTTTGACGGCGTATGTCATACCGGAATCAAGGTGTCGTCGCGGCTGGCGCTGACGATGGCGCCACAGCCGCGGGTTTCGTACATGTCGATTCGATCGATCTGCGGCAGCACGGCGCGGCCCTTGTCCAGCACCCAGGCGGCCAGGCTGGCCGTATCGCCATCGGGCAGGTCGGCAATTTCGAACAAGGGGCGGTGGTCAATGGCTTTGAAAATGGGATCGAACAAGGTCTTCACATCGCCAAAGTCCACGGTCCAGCCCATTACTTCATCCAAGGCCGCACTCAGGTGCAAGCGCAAAGTGTAGGTGTGGCCATGAATGCCGCGCAAAGGACTGTCAGTGGGCGCTCGCTTCAACTGAATGGCGCTGTCCAAGGTCAGCTCTTTCCAAATGCGGTAATTGCTGCCGTCGAAATTGGCGCCACAGGAGCCGGTTTCATACACGGTGATCCACGACAGTTCGGGCAATAAGGGCTTGATTCTTTCCCACAGCCAGGCCGAAATAACCTCGCTTGTGGGGTTGGACAAGCCATCGATCTGGTTCAGGCATTGATAGTTCAACAGCATGTGGAAAGGCGCCCAAACCTCGTCCAGATGGTCGTAATCGATGCTGATGGCTCGGCCCGTTGCACCAGCCAAGTCTTGGTTGGCATGCATGATGACTTCAAAACCGTGGCCGTGCATGCGGCCGCATTTGTGTCCGGCAGGCACATTGGGCAGCTGATGCGCGGCCTGAAAACGGTAGCGGCGCCAGACATGGGCCATGCCCTGCACATCGAGATCAACACCCGCGTGCTGCATGCTTTGAATGCCGACTTGCTGGATGCCAGGCACGTGAAATTCGGTTTCAAGGCGCTCCCGAATCCACCGGGCGATGTTTTCGTCGGTCGGCTCTTCAATGCAACGGTTCAGCAGCGCGTGGTCCAGGGGTTGCACACAGGCTTCCAAGCGCTGGCGGAGTTCTTCAACCTCGCCGCCGGGAAAAGGCGCCCAGCCCGCTGGCAGATCGGCACGCACCGTTGCGAAATAGCTGTGACCATGCAAGCCATGGCTCCGATGCCCCATGGGCAAAGTGGTGAGCTGGCAGGCGGATTCGAAGCCGCTGGAAGCGGAATAAAGCGTCAGGGTTTTCATCGGGGTCGCAAGTGTGACATGTTGAGCGCGTCTTGCACAAAGCCGGCGAAAGAATCCTTCAAAAAACGCAGTCGCGCTGGTTTCAACCTTCAGATGTTCTTCAATAACAGTATTGAATATCTTATTGGTAGTCTTAGTAGGTGTTGGCCCAACTTGTGGACAAAGCCATTTTTCCAAGCACTGACAAAGACTTGCTTCACCTCAAACCTTGTGGGCCAGTGCACCTGAACTTTGTGTCGAGGTGATAACAACTTTTAAATGTCGGGTCGGGCTGTGGACAAGCCGGGACTTGTTCCACCGGGATCAACAAGCTTGTGCACAAGGTAAAGCTGGGTTTTTGAGCACTTCAGCATTTCAGCTTGGCCCAGACCACCGCATCGGCAATCTTCATTTGCCCACTTTTGTCGATGAACTGCAGGCGCAAGCCGTCGTTTGTGCCCCTCAGTCGCGTTGGTAGCGCAGCAACCGGCCTTTGTAGAGCTCGGTGCCTGGCAGCGAATGAAGCTTTACTTCTTCCAATTGAAACCCCATCGAGTGCATGCGTTTGCTGAAGGCTGAGCGATTGCCTCGATTGGGGTCGACGATGATTACCTCGCAATGGGGCAAGGCGTGTAGCTCGATGAAGCGCGGCAAAGCACCGTTGCCGTCCCGCTCATACAGCACATCGCTGCCCATGATCAGGTCAAAACGGCCCTGCACTTGCGGAACCCGCAGGCGGCTTGGCGCGTGATCCCCGGGGGGGTTCCAGTTGCCATGGCAATAGCGCAGGGGCGGTAGGTTATTGAGCCGCAGGTTTTCCAGCATGAAGCTGCCGGCCAAGGGGTGGCAATCGCTGGCCGTCACCAGGGCGCCACGCCGGTGTGCCACCAGGCTGGCCAAGCCCAGCCCGCAGCCGATCTCCAAAATGCTCTCGTTGCTCCCGAGCTGGCGCTGACCGATGGCCTCCGCGAGGTGCAGGCCCGAGGGCCATAAGAGACCGAACAAGGGCCAAAAGGCCGATGAAATACCCAAGGCTTGCGCCTCACCCTCGGGATCAGAAAACTGCTGGCGGTCCAGCAAGGAGCGGATCTGCAGGGACTCCACACCGGCGATCTGTATGCATTCTTGCTTGAAGAGATAGCCGGGCATGGTCGCAATCTGTAGGGGAGAGGGGTGTAGCGACTGGCAGAAGCTGCGTTCGGCTGTTGTCAGTTGCGGGGGCGCTGGCCGCCGGGCCGGCCGCCGCGTGTTTGCCACAGCGGCTTTTTGCCCTTGAGATGACGTTCAATCCCATCATTGAGTCGGCTGCGCAAGTCCACCACGGCCTCAACGTGTCCGTAGATGCCTGGAAAACGCAGGTCCAGCCACAGCCACAGCGTGCAGGCCCGCAGGGCGGTTTCCATGCGATCGAGCCGGCTGTGTTCATCCACATCGTCCAGGAACCAGGGTGAACCCGCCGCCCCGGTCAGGGCATGGCGATGCGTCCATTCCAGAAATTCCTGAACTTGTGACTCTGTGCGTGTATCCACCGGGGCCTGGGCGTAGATGAAGCGCGACTTCAAGGGCAAGCTGCCCGCGGTTTGGTCCAGTTGCCCGGCCAAATCCAGCATCTGCTCCAGTTCAGCCACCTGAAAATGCGCGTCGTCCAGGCGCAACTGCGCCATGAAGACGTCCAGCACGGCGCGCAATTGGTTCAAATCCAGACGCGACGCGATGGTGCTGATGTGCCACCAGTTGGGTGCAACTGAGGCCTTGAAGTCGCGCGGTGCGCGGGGAGACTTGGGCAGCAACTCCTTGAGGGTTCGTGCGGCACTGTTTTCAGCCTCACGCAAGACACCGCAAAAGCCTTCATCGTGCATGCCATAACGTCCAGCTCGACCTGCAATCTGATGGACTTCAGAAACAGTCAAGGCGCGGTCGCCCTGGCCGTCAAACTTGCTCATCGTGCTGAACAGCACGCGGCGGATCGGCAGATTCAGGCCCATGCCAATGGCATCGGTGGCCACCAGAATGTGGGTGGCGCCTTGTGCAAAGCGTTCAGCCTCGCGCCGGCGTACCTCGGGTGGCAGCGCACCGTAGATCACAGACACCGGGTGGCCGGACGCCGCAATCTGGTCGCGCAGCATCAGCACCTCGCGGCGGCTGAACGCCACCACGGCGTCGCCCTTTTTCAAGGCCGCGATGGGAACCGCTGCCGGGAGCAATTGCACCTCTTGCTTGCGCTCGAAATGCCGCACTGTGCAGCGCTCGCCGCACAGGCCCAGCAGATTTTCAATGGCCGGCACTGCGTAGGCCGAGCAGATGATGATCAACTCATTGGCTGGCACCGCGGCGATGGCCTGCGTCCAGGCCCAACCGCGGTAGGTGTCGAAAAGCATTTGGGCTTCGTCGATCACCGCGACATCGATGGCTTGGCTGGTATTCACCATTTCGATGGTGCTGGACACCACGCGGGCATTTTCGGCCGGCATGTTTTCTTCGCCCGTCAGCAGTGAGCAGGGCACGCCCCGCGCCACCAGGCGGTCCCGGCCTTCAAGCGCCAAGAGACGCAGGGGCGCCAGATAGGCGCCCCGGTGGGCCTGTGCCAGGCGCTCGAACGCTGCGTGTGTCTTGCCGCTATTGGGTGGCCCGACAAACAGCGTGACCGAGCGTTGCAAACGCCGAGCTGCCTCAAAGGTGTCGGGGTAGCCCTGAAACGCCAGTTCATTGTTCAAATGCGCCAGCGTAGTGAGTTCAGCCACCCGACGCTCCCACCGATCCTGAGCTCGGGTGCAGGCCGCTTTCAACTGCGGCAAGGCCTGAGGCGTGCCGCATTCGGCCTGCAGCCGTGGCAGCAGCGAGTCGAGGTGCTCGGCCGAGCCTGACTGGCTGCGCGCCAGCAGGGCCTCCAGGTGGGCCTGGAGTTCGGCACTGCCTTCAAAGGCAGGGGCATCGCCCAGGGCGTTCTGCAGGGCTTGAAGATCGCCCTCGCGGTAAAAGTCCCAGATGGGCGAGGTCTCGGGTAAATTGATCCGGTAAACCACCGGAATGCGCCAGCCCGGTTCGCTGAGCGTCAGCGTCGTGCTGCATAGGCGGGTCCAGCTGGAGGGCGTATCTTTGGAAACGTGCCGGCTCAGCCCCAATTTGTCGAGTGCCAAGGTGCGTTGCTGCATCAGCGCGCGCACGGTGGGCGCGGTGCCGACAATGTCCAGGTGCCGCAGTGCTCCATGAATCAACTCCGGGGCGATCCAGCGGCTGGGGCGAGCACCCGCTACAGCCTTTTGCAGCAGAATCAGACCGGCTTGGTCCAGCAGTTCTTCACTGGCAGGGTCGGCGTCAAGGTCGGCCGGCGCAACAACCTGGGGCAATTGGTAGGCGGCCTGCCGAAGGCGTTGAAGGTCGTCCGGTGTGATGTCGGGCGGCAGGCGTTTGACGTGTCGGGCGTGGGGCAGTTTGAATGCCGGGGCGAGCGCTTTGGCGCCAGGGGATTGGGGTTCTTGAATATCTTGCACCCCGGCAGTTGAACACAGCTGGTGGGAACCCTCTCAGATTTGCATAATCAGCTTTCCCAGAAACGAACTTGGAGATTGTTGTGAACAACAACGTGGTGTGGGTGGACATTCCGGTGACTGACTTGGACCGGGCGATGGTGTTTTACAGTGCCGTGCTGGGCCGGGAGGTTACCAAGGCGGGCGGGCCAGGCTTTGTCTTTGGCCTGCTGGCGCATGAGGACATGGAGGTGGGTGGATGCCTCGCCGAGATGAGCGATAACGCACCGTCCCAACAGGGGCCGTTGATCTATTTGAACGCCAATGGGCGCATGCGTCTGGCGGTCGAAGCGGCCCAGGCCAAGGGCGGCCGGGTGCTGAATGATGTCCATCAAATCGGACCTCACGGTTACCGCGCGGTCCTGCTGGACAGCGAAGGCAACCGCGTCGCGCTTCACGCCATGGCCTTGGATTGAATCCCAGCCCTACTACTTGTCGCCCGCGCGCTCCACCGCCATCTTTTGCATCAGACTGAAGAAGCGGTCGTAGAACTCCCCGGCCGGGATGGTCTCCGACGCAACCTTCACCAGCGAGTCATCGGACGCTGACAATGGGACCGAGATCGAGCCCAGCGCGCTGACACCCAGGCTGGCTGAGTTGGGACTTTTCTTCAAGGCGTAGCGGTCTTGTTGGGCCGATACATAGGCGGTGGTGATCTTGTCGTTGCGGCCGTCTGGTACGCAAACCACATTGAAATTAATCTCCACATGCACCTCGCCGTCAGGCTGGAAGCGCTTCAGCCCATTGACGCTGCCGCCCGGCGCATTGGTGATCACATAGCCCTGGCTCAGCAAGGTGCGGCGTGCCGCTTCGCAAGTGTCATCCACCGACGCATCAAACAAACGCGAGAACGTCTCGTCGGATTGAAAGCGTTCATTTTGATAGACCGAACCACGCGGCGCCGCGGGTGATTTGCTGCCCCAACTGCCGCACCCTGAACAAAGGAAGGCAATGCTGGCGCCGCACAGCGCGCGGGTCATGAATTTCGTGGGGCGAATGAACATGGGGGCATTATCTCGCGACCGCAAAGCTGACCCGAGTCGGCTGCTCCACGACCTGTTGTACGCAGGTCTCTTCGTATCAGACTGGATGGTCATGGCGGCTGAGAAGGCTCATACTTGGGGCGGAGATGTGGAGGCTCGCCAAGGGGTTTGGTGTCCGCCGTGTTTGCGCGTTAGAGCGCGTCAGAACAAGGGTCAAAAATGGTGTTGGACAGGGTGATGTCCGTCTTGCCAGAACTATCTCGGCGCCACTTGCTGTCCTTGGCATCTTGGCTGTCGCTGATATCGGCAACTCGGGTGGCTGGGGCCGCCGGGGATATCGCGGCGACAGAACCTTCGAAGCACGAGATTCACATCGGTAGTTCGGCCGCGCTCAGTGGCCCTGCCGCAGTGCTGGGCCAGCGTTTTCATAGAGGTGCGCGAGCTTGTCTGAAGCAGGTGAACGACAGTGGTGGTGTTGGCGGCATGTCTGTGGTGATGACCGCACTCGACGACGCCTATGAGCCTGGCCGTACGGAGGTTAATACCCGCCAATTGGTTGAAGATGCGCGTATTGTGGTCTTGTTCGGCTATGTGGGCACACCCACCAGCTATGCGGCTATGGCCTATGTGAAGCGCTGGAAAATACCGTTCGTGGCGCCCTTCACCGGGGCTGATGAGTTGCGCGAATTCAATCCGCTGATTTACAACGTTCGGACCAGCTACCGTGTTGAAGCGAAAGCCTTGGTCACAGCCATGAAGTCTGCAGGTGTGCGCCGTTTGGGCATCTTGTATCAAGCCGATCTGTTTGGACGCACGGGCATGGAGGTGATGCGCAATGCGTGTGCAGCACAAGGCATAACCATCGGCGCAACGGCCCAGGTCCAGCGCAACAGCATGCCCACGCCGGCCAGCGTTTCAGCATTTTTTGAGGCGCCAAATTCCGATAGGCCGGATGCCATTTTTCTCGTCAGCACCTATGCCAGCAGCGCAGCATTCATCAAGAAGGCGCGGGACAGGGGGTTTCAAGGCCATTTTTACAGCCTTTCATTTATCGGTTTGGAGCCTTTGCGCGAGGCCCTGAACAATGATTTTCGCAAGCTCACGGTCGCCCAGGTGGTGCCTGACCCGGATGACGCTTCAGTCGCGGTGGTTGCTGCCTATCAAAAAGCCATGCGCGCCGCCGGGCACCGGCAATTTGATTCCATCAGCCTGGAGGGTTATATCGCCGCACGGGTGCTGGTGGAAGGCCTACGCCGGACCCAAAAGCCCTTCACTCGGGATTCAATTGCAGCGAGTTTGAACAGCCTGGGACAGTTGGATCTGGGCGGCTTTCAGGTGAACTACACGCAGCAACTGCATCAAAGCTCCACCTTTGTGAGCTTGCGGAGCGACAAGTAGCTGGGGGTGTGTTGATGTGTGTTGCCTCGGAGTTGCCGCGCTTTCCTTGAGCGGCTCGCCAGCGCCGACAATGCGGCCCATGCGACTTCGAACCAAGATCATTTTGCTCGCAGTTCTGCCTTTGGTGGCCTCTCTGGCCCTGCTGGCGGTGGCCGTTCGCATGCAAGAAAGCCGTTTGGCCCGTCGCGAGCACGATTTGGTGGAGCGTGCGTATATGGAGGCCCGTCGCACCGAGTTGCGCAACTACGTGGCCTTAGCCATCAGCACTGTGCAGCCCTTGTACGACCAGCATGGCACTGAAAAGTACGCCGGGCCTGACGACGAATTAAACCGGCAACATGCGCTGAAATTGCTGGCTTCGCTGGACTACGGCCCCGACGGTTACTTTTTCGTCTACGACTTGAAGGGCAATGTGCTGATGCATTCGCGCCAGCCTGAGCTGTTGGGCCGCAACCTATGGGAATTGCGTGATGCGCAGGGGCGGCCGACGATTCAGCAATTGATCGCGCGGGCTCGCGCCGGTGGTGGCTATGTGGACTACTCGTGGCGCAAACCGAGTAGCGGGCAAGCCGCCGCCAAGCTGGGTTATGTGGTGGCGCTTGAGCGCTGGCAATGGATGGTAGGCACCGGCTTGTACCTGGACGACATCCAGTCGACCATGGCTCAGCTGGACCGTGACGCCAGTGCCAATATCGGCATCACCTTGCTGTGGATCGTGGGCATTGCAGTGTTCGGCGTCGCCTTGATCAGCGTAACCGGCATGGCACTGAACTTCAGCGAATACCGCCTGGCCGAGACCAAGCTGCGGCGCCTGGCCCATCAAGTAGTGCAGTCGCAGGAAGATGAGCGCGCCCATCTTGCGCGTGAATTGCACGACGGCGTCAGCCAAACCCTGGTGTCGACCAAGCTGCTGGTTGAGGCCGCGATAGAAAACCCGGTGCGTGGCGCCATGCTGGCCTCGCTCAACAAGGCGCTGTCGCGTTTGAATGGTTGCTTGACCGAGGTACGGCGCATCTCTCACCGCCTGAGACCCGCGCTCTTGGATACCCTGGGTTTGCCCGCTGCGCTGCAGCATCTGGGGCATGAGTTTGACGAAGCCGGCCCGACGCGCGCCGTGGTGCACACCGACGGGGCGCCACAGGATTTGCCCGAGGTGGTGAAGACGGTGCTATTTCGCGTGGCGCAGGAAAGCCTGACCAATGTTGCCAAGCACGCGGGCGCCACGCAGCTGGTGTTGAACCTCGGTCTCCTCGATGACGGCACACTGTGCATGGCCATCAGCGACGATGGCCGGGGCTTTGACTCCACGGCCATGCAGGTGAATCCGGAGTTAGGCATTGGCCTGCGCAATATGCGTGAACGCATGGCCTCGATTGACGGCACGCTGCAGGTGACGGCCGTGCTAGGGCATGGCACCCTCATTGAAGCGCGGCTGCCGGCCGCAGTACTGGCCCGGTGGACAGCGGGAACAACCGGCATGGCGAAGTAAGCTTGCGCACATGGGCATGGAATTGATACGAATTTTGTTGGTTGACGATCACCCGATGGTGCGTGAAGGCCTGCGCTCGCGCCTGGACAGCGTGCCCCATCTGCAGGTGGTGGGTGAAGCCGGCGATGCATCCGAAGCCATGGCCCAACTGGCCCGCGCTACGCCAGCGGTGGTGTTGATGGATGTCGGCCTGAAGGCCTTGCAACCCCTGGTTGCAGGCGTCAATGGCAATGTCAACGCCACGGTCAACGCAAGCAATGGCATCGAGCTCACCCAAGCCATGCTGGCGTTGAACCCCGGCTTGCGCGTGCTGATGTTCAGCATGTATGACAACCCCGAATATGTGCAACGCGCCCTGCAGGCAGGTGCTCGGGGCTATGTGCTTAAAGACGCGCCTGCCAGCGAAATTGTGGCCGCCATCGACGCTGTGGCGGCAGGCGGCATGTATCTGAGCGAGGCCTTGTCCAAGCGTTTGTTTCGCAATCAGCAGCCGCGCCCCGTGCTGTCGCCCCGTGAGAGTGAAATTCTCTCCGCCTTGGCGCGAGGAGAGTCCAGCAAGCAAATCGCCCGCAGCCTGGACCTGAGTGTGCGCACCGTTGAAACGCACCGCCAGAGCATCAAGCGCAAACTCGGCCTGGCCGGGCAGGCCGAGCTCATCAAATACGCGGTGGAGCATGCGCGCACCGGTTGAGCCGCCGCTGGCGTGCACAAGCGCTGGGGTCGACTGAATGGGCGAGGTCGAGTTGTCGGAAAATTTTACAAACTAAACCTCAATGAATGAGTGACTTAAATATGTCATTGATTTGTAACGAATTTTTCATATGGCCCCGTTTTTGCTTCATGGCTGTCAATCTTCAATTTTTGAAAAACAGCCAACAATGAACACTCACACTTTTGCCAAGATGACCCGTACCGCCGTTGCTGCCGCAGCGATTGCGGTCTCGGCCTTGCCTTTGTCCGCATCGGCTGGCATCGTGTTTCAATCGGTGAGCGATCTCTCCGATACGAGCCAATTCACATTGGCTTGGTGCTCAAGTTGCAGCAATCAGTACCGCATCTTTGATCAATTCACGCTGAGCAGCGCAGCGACCATCACCGGGTTCAGCGTCGATTTGTACAGCCTGTACGGGTACTGGGGTTCGGGTCTGAACTTCTCGATCTGGAGTCTCAATGGCAATCTGCCGGGCACCCAGTTGTTCAGCCAAAACTTGGCTAATGCCGATTTCAGCACCACCACACTGAGCAGCAATGCGCTGTTGGCCAGCACCAACAACGTCAGCGGATTGACGCTGGCAGCGGGCACTTACGAGGTCAGCTTTTACAACAAAAACCTGGCTGTTTGGGGATATACCGGCGGTGGCGGCAATCTCTACCAACAGGGCAACCAGTTTCACACCGGCACCAGCGCAGCTTTCACGCTGACCGGCGCTGAAAGCACCTCGGTGCCTGAGCCCACGGCGCTGGCCCTGACCGCCCTGGCACTGGTTTGCGCAGCTGGCGCCCTGCGCCGTCGCGGAGCCTGATTGCCTGACCTGCTATGGCAGGTCATAAAGCAGCCTGGGCTAGAAAACTTGGGTCAACACAAAGCGTCGGGCTGCCCGACGCTTTTTTTTGGGGTGATGAGCTCTGCAAGGGCCTTACCACTGGCGGCGCCGATATTTCGGGTTTTCACCTAAGTATTGCCGCGCGGCCTGACCGCGCAGCCTGACGGATGCGCGCCGGGCGCGGGATACCGACACTGGCGCTCCAAGCTGGCGCGTCATTGCAAGTCATTCGTCTTGTGCCTGATGCCGTTGGCAAATTCAGGAGACAAGTTTCATGCAAATCGATATTCGCCGCCACCTGGTGTGGCTGGGCGTGGCTGTGCTGGGCGCCTTTGCGCTCGCCACCGTGGCCCTCGGGCGCGGTGAGTCCGTCAGTGCCTTGTGGGTGGTGATTGCCGCCCTTTGCGTTTACCTCATCGCCTACCGTTACTACAGCCTCTTTCTTGCCACCCGGGTGCTGGAGTTGGACCCCCGGCGCATGACGCCGGCCTGGCGCCACAATGACGGGCTGGACTATGTGCCCACCCACAAGGGCGTGCTCTTTGGCCATCACTTTGCGGCCATTGCCGGTGCGGGCCCGCTGGTTGGGCCGGTGCTGGCGGCGCAGATGGGCTATTTGCCGGGCCTGCTGTGGATTTTGGCTGGCGTGGTGTTTGCGGGGGCGGTGCAGGACTTCATCGTGTTGTTCATCAGCACCCGGCGCGATGGCCGCTCGCTGGGCGACCTCATCAAGCAGGAGATGGGCTTGGTGCCCGGCGTGATCGCGCTGTTCGGCGCCTTCATGATCATGATCATCATCCTGGCCGTGCTGGCGCTGATTGTGGTGAAGGCGCTGGCGCATTCGCCCTGGGGCACCTTCACCGTGGCGGCGACGATTCCGGTGGCCCTGTTCATGGGCATCTACACCCGCTTCATTCGTCCGGGCCGCATCGGCGAGGTTTCGCTCATTGGCTTTGTGCTGTTGATGGCGGCCATCGTGGGTGGCCAGTGGGTGCATGAAAGCACTGCACTCGCGCCGTTGTTTGACTTCGACGGCAAAGCGCTCACGTGGATGCTGATCGGCTACGGCTTTGTGGCCGCCTGCATCCCCGTGTGGCTGTTGCTGGCGCCGCGCGACTATCTCTCCACCTTCTTGAAGATCGGCACCATCATGGCGTTGGCCGTGGGCATCGTGGTCGTCGGGCCCGAACTGCGTATGCCGGCGTTCACGCAGTTTGCGGCAGGCAACGGGCCGGTCTGGTCGGGCAGCCTGTTCCCCTTCTTGTTCATCACCATCGCTTGTGGTGCGGTGTCGGGCTTTCACGCGCTGATTTCGTCGGGCACCACGCCCAAGATGCTGGACAACGAGGTGAACGCCCGGTTCATCGGTTACGGCGGCATGCTGGCTGAATCGTTCGTCGCCGTAATGGCCCTGGTGGCCGCCTCCTGCATCGAGCCAGGGGTCTACTTCGCCATGAACAGCCCGGCCGCCTTGGTGGGCAGCGACGTGAACGCGGTGGCGCAGACCCTGTCAACCTGGGGCTTTGTCGTCACGCCCGAGATGCTGACGCAAACTGCCAAAGACGTGGGTGAAAGCACCATCCTGGCGCGCGCCGGTGGCGCCCCCACCTTGGCGGTGGGTATGGCGCACATCCTGCACCAAGTGGTGGGTGGCAAGGCCATGATGGCCTTCTGGTACCACTTTGCCATTCTCTTCGAGGCGCTGTTCATCCTCACGGCGGTGGATGCTGGCACCCGCGCCGGTCGCTTCATGCTGCAAGACCTGCTGGGTACTTTTGTGCCCGCCTTGAAGAAGACCGAGTCACTGCCCGCCAATCTCATTGCCACCGGCCTGTGCGTGGCGGCTTGGGGTTACTTCCTGTACCAGGGCGTGGTGGACCCGCTGGGTGGCATCAATACCTTGTGGCCGCTGTTTGGCATCTCCAACCAAATGTTGGCAGCCGTGGCGCTGATGCTGGGCACCGTGGTCTTGTTCAAGATGAAAAAGGGCCGCTACGCCTGGACCACCATGGCACCTGCAGCCTGGCTACTGGCCTGCACGCTGACCGCTGGCGGGCTGAAGATCTTTTCGGCCGACCCCAAGGTTGGATTTTTGGCGCATGCCGACAAATACGCCAACGCAGTGGCCGAGGGCAAGGTACTCGCTCCCGCCAAGTCCCTGGAAGCCATGCAGCGCGTGGTCTTCAACGACCGCTTGGATGCAGCGTTATGCGCGCTGTTCATCTTCGTCGTGCTGAGCGTGCTGGCCTACAGCGTCAAGGCCGTGATGGCCGCCCGTGAATCTCGCAAACCCACGGTGCAGGAGACACCCTATCAGCCCCTGCCCGCCGGAGCTGTCGGTGGTTAAGTTGGCCGATCTGGCCGCCGACGTCGGCTCAGCCGGTCGCGGCCTCGCCCAAAGCCTGCGCCTGATGGTGGGCTTGCCCGACTACGGCGGCTACCTCAAGCACTTTCAAGCCAATCACCCCGACCAAACCCCGATGAGTTTTGAGGCCTTCTTCAGGGAAAGGCAGCAGGCCAGGTATGGGTCGGGGCGGGGGAAGATGTGTTGTTGAGGGTGCGTGGGCTGATGTTGTAGGGACGAAAAAATAGCGGCCGAGGCCGCTATTTTTCAAATTGAATCAGCGATTACTTGCAAAGATTTGCGGCGACGCAGGTGCCACCCGTCGTCCAAGCCACCTTGCCGGCGGTCAAAACGGGGGTGAGAGTGTAGGTCTCACTACTCAAACCATTGGTTTTGATGGCCGTGGCAGTGATGACACCATCTTTGGTGGCCAATGTTTCCAGATTTCCGGAAGCAGTTGCGATGTCAGCAGGAATGCCATTGCTACCACCGGTGCAGCCTGTGATGGTATCCAAATCCTGAGCGCAAAGTTCCACTGCCACCTTGGCGGCCGAAGTGCTCAAAACAACCTCAGTGAACTTCGCCTTCTTCGTGTAATTCTGGTAAGCCGGCAAGGCCACGGCAGCCAAGATACCAATGATCGCCACGACGATCATCAATTCGATCAGGGTGAAACCTTGTTGGACGCGCTTCATGTTCATGGTGGGACTCCTGGGGGTGTTCAGCAAAAAAGCTGTTGAGGGGTGGGGGACACCCCCCTTGAATGCAGGGGTCGTGCCAGCTTGATTTTGTTGAAATTTTGTGCGTTTTTGCACGTCCTGGCGCGAAGAGGCCGCCAATATGACAATTTTTGTCAGTCGACCCCCTGCATTTTTCTGTCGACTCGCCGTCAGGAGTGACAATTTTTGGCAGCCAGCGCCTGGAAATAAAACTGGGGTCAGAGTCGATTTAAATTAAATCGACTCTGACCCCAATTAAAGAGAGGTGGTTTGTTTCGCTCGGCGTCAAAGCACCATCACTTGCCCCGCTTGCAGTGCGCTCAGGCGGTGGCGGGTGTCCAGGGCGCTGATTTCGGTCATCACGGCGTCGATCTCGCCGGGTTTGATGTGGGTGATGTGCACTTGAACCTCACCTTGCAGATGGGTCAGCTCTTGGGCCAGAGCGGCGGGGCACAGGTGTTGGCTGACGGCGGCGAGTTCGTGTTCTTCGTCGCTGAAGGCGGTTTCGATCACGAGGTGCGAGACCTTGATTTCGGCCAAGCGTTGCCACAGCGCGGGGTTGGGGCCGGTGTCGCCAGTGAACACCCAGTGGGTGTGGCCGCCGGCCGGCCCTGCGTCCACCGCAAAGCCGACGGCGGGCACGGTGTGGGCGGCGCTCAAGACTTCGATCTGGCGCTCACCCAGTTGCAGGCGGTCGCCGATGTTGAAGGGGTGCAGGCTCAGTACCGGATGCGCGGCATTGGGCAAGCGGGTGAAGTCGGGCCAGATCACGCCGTTGAAGATGTGCTGGCGCAGCGCGGCCAGCGTCTGCGGCAGGGCGTGAACCTGGATGGGTGGGCGTTTTGCGGCGGCGCGCAGGCGCAACACCGCGTCTGCCAGCAAGGGAATGGACAGAATGTGGTCCAGGTGCGAGTGGCTGACCAAAATATGGTCGATGCGCGCCAGTGCTGCCAGCGGTAGGTCGCCCACGCCAGTGCCGGCGTCGATCAACACATCGTCGTCCAGCAGGAACGCGGTGGTCTTGAATCCGGCAGAGATGGCGCCAGAACAACCGAGAACGCGAATATTCATGAAAAAGGGCTTGCAAGCGGGGGAGGTGGGCCTGTTGCCGCCTGTGTTGAGTCTTTGTTCAATGAAGCTTCAACCTGGCGGCGTTCAAGTGTGTGAATGTACGCAGCCCAGCGCAACTCACAAGTGCGCATTACCGCCTTTTCACGTGTCCGGCGTCGCCCCGCCCACCCTCTCGTCCGGAGCGTGATTTCATGCACAGCTTGCGGCCGGGCCCCGTTGCCGCCAGGGCTTGGCATACTTCGTCTTTGACCCCGCGCCGCCATGAGTAACAACGACAGCAACCAAGACAAGAAGTCCAGCCGTCCCCAAGACGCCGACAAGCGCACCGGCCTGAGCTTCACCACGCCGGGTGGCAAGGTGAGTTTGACGCTGGAGCAATTGCTGGAGCAGGCGCGTGCACTCAAAGCCTCGGGCGAGTTGGCCCGCCTAACGGCCTCCCTGCGCGGAGCTGCACAGCCCATGCAGGATGAAGCGGGCACATCAGCGCACGCTGCAGAAGACGTTGAAGGTGACGCTACGCTGAGCAGCGAGCCCTCCGCCGAAGAACAAGCCGTGTTGGACGCCTTGCTGCTGATGGGCGGTAGCCGGGGTGCCGAAGGCTTGCGGCTGTGGCTGCTGGCCGCTGATGCGCGGCGCGCCCCTTCAGGCCGCCCTTTTGCGCCTGCCGATATCAGCAAATGTTTGAAGTCCTTGCACCGCAGGGGCTGGGTGCGGCTGCAGGCCGGGCAAGGCTACGCGGCGGATCTGTTTGAACATCAGCCGCGGCTGCAAGCCCTGCTCCTGCGCCCCGAGGCACGCGACTACTGGCGTTGGATGGCGTGGGTGCTGAATGGCGGACAAGGTGATGTGCAGCGCCCCAGTCCGTGGCTGATGTTTCGCAGCGGCGAAGAAGGCGTCAGGCTCCTGCGCTTGTTGGTGTTTGCGGGCCTGTCACAGGCCGATTTCGAGAGCCGCCTGGTGTATTGGCATGAATTGCAGGACCTGGAGATGCTGGCCAACGTGCTGGCCAGGCCGCTGATGCCCGCTGCGCTGGACACCATCGCTGCCGACTTGCAAGACAACCTGCTCACCCAAATCTTCAACGCCCTGCCCGCCGACGATGTGCGGGTACATCAGTTGCAGCAGTGCTTGCAGGCCCGCTTCAGGGCGACGCCCTCCCAGGTGCCGCCGGGTCAGCGCATACGCTTGGCTGAAGTGCAGGGGCTGGCGCTCAACTTCGACGGCATGCGTGAAATTCTGGCGGGCCTGCCCACCGGCGGCTCATCCAGCTTTGAAGGGCTGGAAGCCGCGGCCCAAGGCCAGTGGCTGCAAGCTGCCCAGGTGTTTGAGGGCGCTTTGAAAGACCTCCGCAAGACGCTCAAACAGCGGCGCGGCGTGGTTAGCGATGCTTTGTCACGCATCTATGTGTGCAGTTTGCTGGCGCTGGATGACCCGCGGCAATGGGACGCGGCACGCAAATACTGCGTGGCGGAGTCGGGTTCCCGCAGCCCCTCGCCGCATGAGATGTGGGGGCGCTGGGCGCACGTCATTGGCGCGCGGCTGGGTGAGTTGGCCTTTGACCCCGCCAGCCTGCAATACCTGCCAGCGCTGGAAGAACGGGAGCACGGCCTGACTCAGGCCGCCGACCGCCTGCTGCTGGCCGCCTGGTTGGGCAAGCAGGCGCCGGGGTGGACCCCAGCGGCAGTGCAGCGGCTGTTGCACAAGCTGCATGCCGCGGGCCAAACTTGGATGGCGGCCTGGGTGTTTCAAGCGGCGCCGCGCCTGCACCTGGACGCCGTGACCCTGCCGGATGAACTCAGGGGGCGCACCCTACCGCCCCTCTTCATCGGCGCCCCCCGCGAGGCGTGGCGCGATGCACTGGCGGCCATCACCGCCCTGGCGGGTGAGCCCGACGGCAAGGCCGCCACCGACACCAGTGATCTGGCCTGGGCTTTGACCCTGGACGAGCAAGGCCGCGTGCTGAATCTCGAACCCCTGGAGCGCAGCGTGAGTGCCCGGGGGGTCGAGAAGCTCAAGCCCGTGACGCTCGCCAAGCTCAAGAAAAGCGCCTCGATCCATGTGCGTGACAACGCTGTGCTGCGCCATATTGAGCGCATTCCCTACGGCGGCGCCAACAGCTTCCAGTTGGACGTCAGCCAGGCCACGGTGGCCTTGCTGGGTCACCCCGCCGTGATGTTGACTGAAGCCCCCGGGCAGTGGCTGGAATTGGTTGAAGCCCTGCCCGAGTTGGAGGTGCTGAAAAAGCGCGCCCCGGACGTATCCGCCGCCGAGCATTTTGAATTTCACATCCACCCCGACCTGAGTGCGCGTGTCCCCGTTCGACTGGGCGTTTGGGCGGGTGCGAATGTTGAGCTTGAAGCCGCCAAGCGTGAGGCATTGCGCGTGGTGCGCGACGGCCCGCAGCGCGCCCGCCTGATCCGCATCAACCCGGCGCAGCGCCGCGTGGCTGAATTGGTGGCGCAAGGCTGGACCGTGCCGGTCACCGCCAATGCGGAGTTAGGTGCCGCGCTGCAAGTGCTCAGCGCTCACTTTCAGCTGCACAGCGATGCGGCTGCCGGTCAGTCGGTGCCGGGCGACAGTCGCCTGCATGCGCAGCTCAAGCCCCTGGGTGACGGGTTGCAGCTGCAGTTGGTGGCACAGCCCTTTGGCCACTTCGGCCCCGCGGTGACACCGGGCCAGGGCCGGGCGCGACTGATGTGCATGCACGAGGGCGTGAGCCTGGCGACCGAGCGCGATCTCGCGGCAGAAGAAGCCGCCCGCCAGCAGGTGCTTGAAGCCCTGCCCTTTCTCGACCCCGCGCTGGAGCCGGCCTCTCCCTGGCTGCTGGCCGACGCGGAAGAAGCCCTGCGCGCCGTGGAGGTGCTGCCCAGCTTGGCCGGCATTGCGGCCCTGGACTGGCCCAAGGGCAAGCCCTTGCGCGTCAGCCCCTTGGCCAGCGCGGCCTTGACGGTGCAAGTCAACAGCGGGCGAGACTGGCTGGGCCTGCAAGGCGAGGCGAAGCTGGATGAACAGCGCGTGCTCAGCCTGCAAGAGTTGATGGCGCTGGCGCGCGCTTCGCGCAGCCGCTTTGTACGCCTGGCCGAGGGCGACTACCTCGCCTTGAGCGAGCAACTGCGCCAACAGCTGCGCGATCTTGACGCGCTGGGTCAGGCGAAGAAAGACCAGCTTCAACTGCCGCAGGCCAGCGCCTCGTGGCTGGAAGAAACTTTGGCTGACATGCAGGTCGAGGGCGACGCCCGCTGGCAGACCCGCATGGACGCGCTGGCCGATGCCGCCGCCCTGCAACCCCGCCTGCCGCCTGGGCTGTGCGCTGAGTTGCGAAGTTATCAACAGGAGGGCTTTACCTGGATGGTGCGGTTGGCGCAGGCGGGCCTGGGCGCTTGTCTGGCCGATGACATGGGGCTGGGCAAAACGGTGCAGACCCTGGCCCTGCTCCTGACGCGGGCAGATCAAGGCCCGGCGCTGGTGCTGGCGCCCACCTCGGTGTGCGGCAATTGGCTGAGCGAAACGCTCAGTTTTGCGCCGGGCCTCAGTTGCAAGATCTACGGTGATGATGCCGACCGTGCGGCCGTCATTGCCAATGCTGGCCCAGGCGACGTGCTTGTGGCCTCTTATGCGCTGGCGCAGATCGATGGCGATTTGTTTGCCGACAAAGCCTGGGCCACCTTGGTGATGGACGAAGCGCAGGCGCTGAAAAACGCCGCCACCAAACGCGCCCGCTCCGTGGCGGAATTCAAGGCCGACTTCCGGCTGGCCTTGTCGGGCACGCCGGTGGAGAACCGCCTGTCTGACCTGTGGTCCATCATGAACCTCATCAACCCGGGCTTGCTGGGCTCGGCGGCGCAATTTTCCGAGCGCTTTGCCACGCCCATTGAAAAGCATCAAGACCCGGCCGTGCGGCAGCGCCTGCGGCGGCTGGTGTCGCCCTTTTTGCTGCGGCGAACCAAGTCGCAGGTGCTGCAAGACCTGCCGCCCCGTACCGAGATTGTTCATCTTGTGCAGCCCGGCAGCGAAGAGCGCAGTTTTCTCGAAGCCCTGCGGCGCAATGCCCAAGAGGCTGTGGCCGCAAGTGCCGCCGCCACCCAGCAAGGCCAAGCTGCGCCCATGCAGGTGCTGGCCGAGCTGATGCGGCTGCGGCGCGCGGCCTGTGACCCGCGGCTGGTGGCGCCTGAGTTGGGGCTGGTCGGCGCCAAAATGACGGAGTTCGAGCGCGTGGTGCGCGAACTGGTGGATGGCTCGCACAAGGCTTTGGTGTTCAGCCAATTCACCGACTATCTGAAGCTCCTGGCCGAGCGGCTTGAGCAGATGGGCGTCAGTTACCAATACCTTGACGGCAGCACGCCGTCGGCGGAGCGTACGCGACGCGTGGCGGCCTTCCAGCGCGGTGAGGGCGAGGTGTTTTTGATCAGCCTGAAGGCGGGCGGCTTCGGCCTGAACCTGACCATGGCCGACTACGTGTTGATCGTCGACCCCTGGTGGAACCCCGCCGCCGAAGACCAAGCCACCGGCCGCGCCCACCGCATGGGCCAAAAGCGCCCCGTGACGGTCTACCGCCTGGTGACTGCCGGTTCGGTGGAAGAGCGCATCATCGACCTGCATCGCGACAAGCGTGGCCTGGCCGATGGCATCCTGGAAGGGCAAGACGACGCGGCGGTGCTGGATGCCAAGGCGCTGGCGGCGCTGCTGCGCGGATGAATTCTGGCGTGCGGTCCAGTCCGTGCTCAGGTCGGTAGCTTTGAATGCAAGCGCAGTTCGCTTCGAAAGAATCGCGCAGTGCCGGTGATGGGGTCGGTGAAGCGCAGCTCGCGTGCCAGCAGTTGCAAGGGGTTGCTGAAGTCCGGTGTCACTTGCTCCGGCAACAGGCGTGGGTAGATGCGGTCGCCCAGAATGGGCAGGCCCAGGGCGTTCATGTGGGCGCGCAACTGGTGCTTCTGGCCCGTGCTGGGGTGCAATTCATAACGGGCCATTCCAGCATACTCCGGGGCGTCGCCGGCAGGTGATGGCAGGCGCTCAAGTAAACGGATTTCGGTTTCCGCGTTCACCGCACCGGCCACTTCTTCCATTTGCATGAAAGCATCCGCCCGTTCTGCCAGGCGGCTACGGTGCCAACGGGGCAGCGACAGCGTGGGCTTGAAGGGTGCGATCGCCTCGTAGACTTTGCTGACTGCCCGGTCGCGAAACAGGTTTTGATAGGCGCTGCGCGTCTGTGGCTGGATGCTGAACAGCACCAGGCCGGCCGTTTCACGGTCAATGCGGTGTGCCGGCGTCAGGGTGGCCAGGCCCGTGGCTTGGCGCAGTCGGGTCAGCAGGGTTTGCTGCACATAACGGCCTGCGGGCACGACCGGCAAAAAGTGCGGCTTGTCGGCCACCAGCAGCCATTCGTCTTGAAACAGAATGCTCGCCTCGAAAGGAATCTCTGGTTCGTGCGCCAACTGGCGCCAGTAATACACGCGGCTGGCGCCTCGGTAGGGCGCATCGGGCGTCAGCGACTGCCCTTCAGCGTTCAGGACATCGCCCGCCTGCAGCCGTCCTTGCCAGCTGGCGCGGCTGACCAGCGGCAGGCGCTCACAAAGAAAATCAAGCACGGTGGACCAGGGGCCGGCCGGGCAAGCCAGGGCGCTGGCGGCCACACCCGCGCGCAGCGGCAGTTCGAGCTTGGGGGGGCGGCTCACGGTGGGTGTTTCAGGGTGGGGATGGCTTCAAGGACGATTCACGGGCCCGCCAGATCGGTGCGTTGGCGGGCCGGTGATCATTCGATCTGTGGTCCGCTCCGGGCGCGTTCATCCATATAGCGCTTGATGTTGGCGCGGTCTTGCTCGTCCAGATGGGGGCCACGCCAGGCGCGTATCCAGACGTCCCTCTGAGGGTCTTGAGCCAGCTTGCGAACAGCGGCATCAATTGCCGAGATGGCCTTGAGTCCCTCAGGCGAGCGAGTACAGCTTGCGGTGGCGATGGCGGTGCTGCGGCCTTCGGAAATCGGCAACGGCACGAGCTCTGCCCCGGCCTCGTCGTTTTTTACGAACTCATCCACCACCGAGGGATATTCGAGTGTGTAGTCCATGCGCTGTGCCCGCAGCATGGCCAGCAGGTGGTTGCCGCGCCCCGTGGGTAGTGCCTTGGGCGCCAGATCGCTCTGCGCCAATAGCAGGGCATCGATCTTGGGCCCGAAAGAGCGGCCTTTTGGCACCAGGCCCACCAGATCGGTGCGGTGCAGGATGTCGGTCAGGCTGAGCATTTGGTCCGGTGCATTCAGCTGGGCGAACTGCGCCAGTTTGTCGCGCCGCACGATGACATGGATCTGGCGCGAAAACTGGGCCGGATACAGATAGGTGAAATAGAGCCAGCTCAGGCGCTCAGGCGTGCGCAGGTAGAGCATTGAGCACAGGGGCTTGCCCTGGCGGGCCAGCGCCTCGAAGCGCGGAAAACTGCCATCCACAAAGTCATGCCGGGACTGCGGCATGCGCTCGATCAGCAGGCGCAAAAAGCCGTCAATCTCACCGTGACCGAGGTCTTTGACAGACTGCGGCGGCTTGCCGGTCACGTAGCTGAAGTGCGGCGGAATGTCCTGGACGAACCAATGCAGGGTGTCTGTATTTGTCGCATTTGCAGCCTTCTCGCTGTCCGCGGCGGCAGCAGGGGGCGCCAAGCTCAAGCCGAGCAGCAGACCTGCCACCCCAAGTGCCCTCAACGCCGCTTGCCCGCTGAGGTGCAGGCTGCGGGCATACCCAGTGCGCAGTACAAGTGCGGGCAGGCGGCTCAAGATTCAATCACCTTCGACCCACTCGATGCGTGCGCCCAGGCCGCAAATATTCTCGACAAAATGCGGGTGCGCACGCCGTATGGGCGTGGCGTTACGGATGACGGAGCGGCCGGGAATGCTGGCGGCCACCATCAGCAGCGCAATGGCCACGCGGATGATGTAGGGGCTCTCCACCTCCGCCGCGTGCAAGGGCTTGCCGCCAAAGGTGACCATGCGGTGCGGGTCCGACAAAAAGGCGTGCGCGCCAAATTTGGAGAGCTCTGACGTCCAGCCCATGGCACCGTCGTAAATTTTGTTCCAGAACATCACGCTGCCTTCTGCCTTGACGCCCAGCGCCACGAAGATGGGCAGCAGGTCCACCGGCAGATAGGGCCAGGGTGCCGCCTCGACCTTTTGCAGGATGTTGCGGGTGAAGGGTTCTTTGACCTTCAGCGGGCCATCGGTCACCGCGCGGGACCAGCCGTTCTCGTGCACGATCTGCACGCCGAACTTGGCAAAGGTGCGGTCGATCAGCGGAAATTGTTCAGGCGTGGAATTGCGCACCTCAACCTTGCCGCCGGTGATGGCACCCAAGGCCAAAAAGGTGACGATCTCGTGGAAGTCTTCGGCAAAACTGAACTCGCCGCCTTGCAGCTGATCCACCCCGGTGATACTCAGGCGCGAGGTGCCCAGGCCATCGATGTGGGCGCCGATCTTCTGCAGAAAACAGCAAAACTCCTGCACATGCGGCTCCGACGCTGCATTCATCAAGGTGGAGCGGCCTTGCGCCAGCGCGGCGCACAGCACGAAGTTTTCGGTCGTGGTGACCGAGGCGTAGTCGGTCCAATGGTCGTTGGCTTGTAGGCGGCCGTTCACATGCAGCACCAATCCGTCTGACTGGCGGGTTACGTCAGCGCCAAAACGCTGGAACACCTCGACATGGGGATCGATCTCACGCACGCCCAGGGTGCAGCCTGTCACATCGTCTTCAATGCGTGCCGCGCCAAAGCGGGCCATCAAGCCGGGCACCAGCATGATGGAGCTGCGCATTTCTTCGGGCAGGCGGTCAACGGCCGGATCGAAGTGGGTGTCCCGGTGATGCACGTCCAGCACGCCGGTCGCGTAGTCCATGGACACCACGCTGCCCAAGCTGCGGAAGACGTCCAGAATCTTCTTGACGTCGGTGATCTCCGGCACGCCCCGCAGGCGCACAGGCTCGCGCGTCAGCAGGGTGGCGCAAAGGATCGGCAGCACGGCATTCTTGTTGGCCGAAGGAATGATGCGGCCCGCCAGAGGGGTGCCGCCGTGGACGATCAGATTGGACATGGACAAAAAGAGGCGTGAAGTGAGAGATGCGAAGACTTTGCAGCATCGCGCGGTGCGAACCAGCGTCAGCAGGTGTTCACGCGCGCCCGGGGATTATCAGCGTTGCGCGCTCACCCGGCCGGATCCAGCCGCTTTGCCCTTGCCAAACGCCACGCTTCATCGGGCAAGCCGGCATACACATCTTCTGCGGTGGTAGGGGTTTCTTGAAGGTGGGTGTCGATGGCGATGCGCTTGTCGAACACAAACAACTCGCCCTCCCAGTCACGTTGGGCGTCGGGCATGGTTTCAAAGTAGTTGACGACACCGCCGTCGAGTTGGTAGACCGTCAAGCCCTGGTCCTGCATCCAGGCGCTGGTTTTTTCGCAGCGGATGCCGCCAGTGCAGTACATGGCGATGCGCTTGCCCTGCGTCTTCCAGGCCTCGGCGTGCTCCGCCACATAGGCCGGAAAGTCACGAAAATGCGCCACCTCGGGGTCGATGGCGTTGGCAAAACGGCCTAGGCGAAACTCGAAACTGTTGCGGTTGTCCAGCACCACCACATCGGGCTCATGAATCAGTTCGCGCCAGCGTTCAGGCGGCACATGGGTGTCCGGCTTGGCGGGATCGGCGTGCTCTCGCAGGCCACTGACTCCAGGCACGCCAAAGGCCACGATTTCGGGTTTGGTGTGCACCTTGATCAAGGTGAACGGCCGGGTGGTGCAGGCGCTGTGCTTGAACCACATGCCCTGAAAGGCGCCGTCAAAGGCGGGGTCCTGCTGCAAGGCTTGCTCAAAGTCGGCCAAGGCCAGGGCAGGCCCGGCGATGGCGGCGCTGATGCCCTCCGGTGCAACCAAGATGTTGCCGCCCAAGGCCGTGCTGATCTCGCGCAGGCGCTGCGCCACGCGCTCAGGCTCGGGCAAGGTGACAAAGCGGTAGAAAGAACTGTGGGTATGAGCTTCAGACATGGCAGCCAAGGGAGGACGAGAACATCGGGACAGGAAGCCTGAATTAGACCGGACATTGCGGGGCAGCGTAGCCGAGCGCCCCCTAGGGTAAGCGGGGAGGCCGTCGTCGCGCTTGCCTGGCGCCTCGAATCTACAATCGCCCACCTTTGAAAACTCAGCGCCCAACGTGACCACAGCCTCCAAAGACCGCCTTGCCGTCTTGCCCCAGTACCTCATGCCCAAGCAGGCGATGACCTGGCTGGCGGGCAAGATTGCCTCGGCCCACATGGGCGGGCTGACCACAGCCCTCATCCGCGACTTTGTGGCGCGCTATGAGGTGAATATGGCGGAGGCGGCGCAGGGCGACCCTGCCACCTATGCGAGTTTCAACGAATTTTTCACACGTGCGCTCAAACCAGGCGCCAGGCCTTTGGCCGCTGCACCTTTGATCTGTCCGGTGGACGGGCGCATCAGCCAGTTCGGGGTGATTGAAGGCGAGAACATTTTTCAAGCCAAAGGGCACACCTTTTCCACCACCGCGCTGCTGGGCGGCGATGCGCAGTTGGCTGCGCAGTTTCAGGACGGCTTGTTCGCCAATCTGTACTTGAGCCCTAAGGACTATCACCGCATCCACATGCCATGCGAAGGGCGCTTGCTGCGCATGATCCATGTACCGGGTGCGCTGTTTTCGGTCAACCCCGTGACCGCGCGCGGCGTGCCGGGCCTGTTTGCCCGCAACGAGCGGGTGGTCTGTGTGTTCGATGGACCACACGGCCCCTGGGTGATCGTGCTGGTGGGCGCCACCATCGTGGGCAGCATGGCCACGGTGTGGCATGGGGTGGTGAATCCGCCGCGCCCGGGGCATGTGCGGGATTGGCGTTATGACGACCAGCGCATCGTGCTGCAGCAAGGGGATGAGTTGGGCCGCTTTTTGTTGGGCTCCACCGTCGTGATGCTGTTCCCCAAGGCTTGGCGGGCGCAAATGGCTTTCAATCCGGCGTGGCAGGCGGCGGGCCCGGTGCGGCTGGGGGAGGCGATGGCCTTGCCGGTGCCGTTGACGTCAGCAGCGCCGGGCTGATTGGCTGCGGGTGTTCAAGCCTTGATAACTAGGTCGATCCAAGATGTCCAATCACCTCACTTCTTTTTCGATGAAGTGTGACCAACATAGCCGCCAATCACGGCGCCCACAACTGAGATGGACAGCCAAGATAAGAAAAAGGTGTTGGCAGCAGTTGGGTTAGCGTCGAACAAGCTGCCGTTTCCTTGAAGAACGAGTGCCCCGAAAAGTACAGACCTCCCCATGAACAAACGGTCATGGCTATTGCGCCTAAAACAGCGCAGGTGGATATGCGCTGAGTGTTCATTTGATCGGGAAAAACAGAATTGTTTTTGGATTTACGAAAATCGGACCAGATGCCAGGTATGACAATGTTCCAGCCGACTCTAAGTCCGGTGCCTAAGCCAGTTACTTTTCTCCGTTCCACAAGTCGATATGGCCACCGCTGGCGTTCGCGGCGGT
The DNA here is from genome assembly GCF_028595305.1 of Roseateles koreensis. Lineage (GTDB taxonomy): Bacteria > Pseudomonadota > Gammaproteobacteria > Burkholderiales > Burkholderiaceae_C > Paucibacter_A > Paucibacter_A koreensis. The sequence continues at coordinate 25,577 of NZ_JAQQXS010000008.1, forward strand.
CTGGCCTTCGTGCGTCCAGTAAGCATGAAACATGATGATTCCGGTAAGCCCCTTGACCTTCGACACCCAATCCTTGCCGGTGATATTCTCGGGCTGCATTGGCAAGCCACAGAACGGCTGTAACTTGAGCCATTCGCCAAGCTCGTAGGCGCGCACAGCCGCGGGCAGACCGCCAATCATGGCCCGCCCTAGCGCCTGCGCTCCTGGCATTGGTTTGACGGTCTTTTGCGAGAAGGATTTCATCTGAATACCCACCTTGTGAAGGGTCGCGCTCATGCGCAAGGCGCACTGGTTGCTGTAGTCCCCTTTGTCGTCAGGCGCCGGCTTATCACAAAGCCCAAATGGCTGTCCGCGCTGAGGTTGTGCGCCGCAGCCAACCCGGATGCAATCTTTGTAGCTATAGCGAAGTCCTCGCCACCCGTCGACTCAACACCGCACCGCAATCCGTGAAATCACCTTCGCGGGCCACATCAAGTCCATCCATCTTGTGTATGTTGATTCCTGATGTGATGACCGTGTACCCCCGCTTTTTGCAATGGTTGCATCCGCATGTTGCACGATCACCGACACGGGCTATCGCCTTCTTCGCAATCGATCCAATAGACGAGCCCGTGAACACGATTCCGCCTTTGCTCGTCTTGTCGCCAACCACGATATAAGGCCGTGTTTGGCCAGATTTCTCATAAGCAATCATGATGTAGGTGGCGGTTGCGTGTCGAATGATGACAAGCCATGGAGCAATTGCAAACGGTTAATTGATTGCAATCAGTTAACCGTTGGGATGTCCACTACGCTGGTCAAGGTAAGAAAGTCTCATTTGAGGCCATGGTGCATCGCTTGTCCCTTGAATCGGATAATGATTGCCGCCGAGGCCTGGCAACTACCCCAGGCCTCACAGCTGGCGCTGGCCTGGGTGCTGCACAAGTATCCGCATGTGTATGTGATTCCGGGCACACGACGGCGGACGCATCTCGCCAGCAACTGGGGCGCCGCTTCGCTGGTGCTCGCCCCACAGCAGGTGCAGGCGCTGGATGATTTGTTCGTGCCGGGCCGTGTGCAGGGAGCGCGCTATACCGAGGGGGGCTGGGTCGGCATTGAGTCGCCGCGGGGCGTGCCGGTGCTGGCGGACAGCAAGGCGCCAGCCGCATCGGCAGACAGCGGCTTGCCGAGCAAGTAACCTTGCAGCTGCGTGCAGCCCAGCGCCTCGGCGGACTGGGCCTGTGCTTCGGTTTCAACCCCTTCGGCCACGATGTTCAGCTGCAGCGCTTGGCCCAGGGCGGCGGCCACTTTGACCACTGCTGCGGCCTGGTGCTCGGGCAGGGGCTCAATCATGCTGCGGTCCAGCTTCATGGTGCTGATGGGCAGATTGCGCAGCAGCGTCAGCGAGGACTGGCCGGTGCCGAAGTCGTCTAACGCCGACAGCACGCCGGCCGTACGCAGGTGTTGCAGCTGGGGCAAAACCTGGTCGAGGTGGGCGATGGCGGCGGTCTCGGTGATCTCGATTTCCAGCGCCTCGGCAGGCAGCTTGCGCGACTTCAACTCGCCCAGCAGCCCGGCAGCAAAGGCGGCGTCTTCGAATTGCAGGGGCGACACATTCACAGCGACAGGCACCAGGCGACCGTGGCTGAGTTGCCACTCGGTGAGCTGTCGCATGGCCAGGTCCAGAATCAAGCCGCCCAGCGCCTTGATCTGCCCAGTGCGCTCGGCCGCGGGGACGAAATCGGCCGGGCTGATGCGGCCCATGCCAGGGCGCTCCCAGCGCACCAGCGCCTCGAAGCCGCAAAGCACACGGCTATGGGCCTGAAATTTGGGTTGAAACTCCAGCACGAATTCATGCAGGGCGATGGCACGGCCAATCGCTTGTTCGGACTCCAGGCGGGCGCGTGAATCGGTGCGCATGGCCGACTCGAAAAACACGCAGGCTGCGCCCGCCCTGCTCTTGGCTCGGTGCATCGCCGCGTCGGCCGCCCGCAGCAGCGTGGGGGCGTCCAGCCCGTCGCGGGGGAACAGGGCCACCCCGATCGACATGTGCGCATACAACTCGGCGCCCGCCAGCGAGAACGGGGCTTGCAGCGTGTCCAGCAGGTGTTGAACGTGGTGCTGCACTTCGGCTGGTTCGCCAATGCCTTCCAGCAGCACCAGGAATTGATCTTCACCCAGCCTGCACACGGTGGCGGTAACCGGCAGCTCCTGGGTCAGGCGCCGTGCGACGGCGCGCAGCAAGGCGTCACCCATGTCGTGGCCGAGGTTTTCGTTGACGAGTTGGAAGCGGTCCAGATCCGCCGAAATCAAAGCAAAGGGGTGGGCGCCTCGTGGGGTGATCTGACGCAGCCGCTCGACGGCGTAGTTGCGGTTGGGCAGATCGGTCAGCTCGTCGTGCAGGGCCTGCCGCTTGAGCTCGTCGACGGCGCGCTGGCGCGAGCTGTCGTCCAACATCACCATCAACTCGGCCGGTGCACCGTCCCATTCGATATGGCTGGACAGGCCGCGCACATAGATATGCCGGCCATCCATGGTCAGCCGCGGCCCTTCCCATTCGATGCGGGCCAGCGGATCGGACACCACGTGTTGATGGCGTTGTTCAAGCGCCGCACGCTCGTCCTCGGGGACGATTCGTTCAACCAGGCTCGAGTGTGCAGCCAGGGGCATGTGATTGGTGACGCCGTAGATGGCCAGTGCCGCCGGATTGGCGTATTTCAGGCGACCGTTCTGGATCACCAACTGGCCTTGCAGGGAGTGTTCGGCCAAGCGAAAGAAACGTTCGGCTTGCTGGCGCGTCTCTTGATGGGCACGGATGACGGACAAGAGGATCAGCCCCAGCGACAGTGCGGTTTGAGTCGACAAGCCCAGGAGATGGGCTTCCACAGAGCGGCCAAACGGGTCGAAAAATGGGGTCATGAAATTGGCCAGGCCTGCCGTCATGAAGCCGATGGCGACCCATTTGTCGGCCTTGCTGCCGCCGCGCCACAAGCAACGTGCGCACCACAGCGCACCCAAGCCAAGCAGAACTGCGGCCAACACGATGCCGTAGCTATGGTCCAGCTTGGCCAGCCCGACAATCAACATCATGGCGCCGAAAAACCAGTGCAGGCCGGTGCGCCACTGCCATGGCAACTCGCGATAGCTGCGTGCGCCGACGATGCGCAGCAGCGTGGAGGCCATGGCGCAGAGTGCGGCGAGAAAGACCTGCGTGTCGTGCACCAGGCTACCGTCGGGTTCAGGCGGTAGGCCCAGCCCCAGGATCAAGGCGCCGGACAGAAAAATCCAGCTCAGGCCCCAATATTTGGCATGCTGTTGCCGAGGAGATTGACGCCACAGCAGCAGCAGTGCAACGCCCAGCATGGCATTGAGGACGGCCCCGAGGATGATGAATGTGGTCACCGGATTCCCGGACACGACACGTCCTTTCAGACTTCATTGTTGAAGCCAGCTGTGTTGCTGCCTTTTGTCGCTTCCTCTGCTGAGACAATGGCGCATTGCGTATCCTCGCATGGATTGACGAATTTTCGACCTTCGCACACATCATGACCCAACGTGTTCTGACCGGCATCACCACCACTGGCACCCTGCATCTCGGCAACTATGTCGGCGCGATCCGGCCCGCCATTGCGGCGAGCCAGGAGGCGGGGGTTGAGAGCTTTTTCTTCATGGCTGACTATCACGCCTTGATCAAGTGCGACGAACCTGAGCGCATTGCGCGCTCCCGCCTGGAGATTGCGGCCACCTGGCTGGCGGCGGGACTGGACACGTCGAGAGTGACGTTTTATCGCCAGAGCGATATTCCTGAAATTCCTGAGCTGACCTGGCTGTTGACCTGCATCACCTCCAAGGGGCAGATGAACCGAGCACATGCTTACAAGGCCGCCGTGGACGCCAATGTGGCGGGCGGTGAAGACCCCGACGCCGGCATTACCATGGGCCTGTACAGCTATCCGATTTTGATGGCGGCTGACATCCTCATCTTCAACGCCCACCGCGTGCCGGTGGGCCGGGACCAAGTGCAGCACATCGAAATGGCGCGGGACGTGGCCCAGCGCTTCAACCATCAGTTTGGCCAAGGCAGTGACTTTTTCGTCTTGCCCGAGGCCAATGTGGAAGAAGACGTGGCCTTGTTGCCCGGGCTGGATGGCCGCAAGATGAGCAAGAGTTACGACAACAGCATCCCGCTGTTTGAAGGCGGTGCCAAGGCGCTGAAAGAGGCGATCGCCCGCATCGTGACCGACTCCCGTTTGCCCGGCGAGCCCAAAGAGCCCGAAGGCCAGGCCTTGGTGACCATCTATGACGCCTTCGCCACGCCGGCGCAGCGTACCGAGTTCCGCGCCGCCTTGCGCGGGGGGCTGGCCTGGGGTGAGGCCAAGCAGCAGTTGTTTGATCGCATCGAGGCGCAGATTGGCCCGATGCGGGCCCGCTATGCCGAGTTGATGGCCCATCCCGAGCGCATTGAAGCCGTTTTGCAAGAAGGTGCCGCTAAAGCCCGCAAACTGGCCGGTCCCTTGCTGGCGCAAGCCCGGGAGGCGGTGGGCCTGCGTAGCTTTGTCGCCGTGGCGCCGCTGCCGGCCAAGGGCAACGCCGGCAAGGCGGCCAAACACGCCCTGCCGGTTGTCAAGCAGTACCGCGAGGCGGACGGGCAGTTCTACTTCAAGCTCAACGCGGCCGATGGCACGCTGCTGTTGCAAAGCCTGGGGTTTGCCGAAGGCCGTGAGGCCGGCCAATGGGTGGCGCGCCTCAAGCGCGACGGGCTGGACGCTCTGGCGGACTTGCCCTTGGCTGCCGAGCCGGCCATTGATCGCCCCGCTTTGGACGCCGCACTGGCTGCCCTGCGCGACGCGCAAACCTGAGCGGATTCCGCCCCCGTTCAGCGCGCCCGTTGCCTTGATCTAACTCGGGGATTCCCGCTCTTGGAGTCCGGGCTCTAATCGATTTTTGGGCGCTAATTTATCCGCTACGCTCTTAAAGTGGCCCTTGGCAGTTTTGCCGAGGGCGTTTGACGTTCAAAAAAGCATATCGAGTCTGGAGACAAGAAATGACCCCCATTGCCGCCGACAGCTTGGCGCTGCAACGCTTCTACCATTGGGAGAGCAGCCAGCCCTCACGCATCATCCTGACCCAGCCCATGGGCGATGGCACGGTCAAGACGTTCAGCTGGGCCGAGGTGGGCGACCAAGTGCGGCGCATGGCCAGCCATTTGCAGGCGCTGGGCGCGGCGCAAGGGTGGGAGGCTGGGGCCAAGGTGGCCATTCTGTCCAAGAACTGCGCGTGGTGGATGATGAGCGACTTGGCCATCTGGATGGCAGGTTATGTCTCGGTGCCGCTCTACCCCAATCTGGCGGCTGAGACGGTTCGTCAGATCCTCGAGCACAGCGGCGCGCGCGCCTGCTTCATCGGCAAGCTGGACGGCTGGGCGGGCATGAAGCCAGGCATCCCGGAGGGCTTGACCTGTTTCAGCTACCCGCTGTCGCCAGCGGATGCGCGTCAGACCTGGGAGGGCTGGGACGCCTTGTGTGCCCGCCATCAGCCCCTGCAAGGGCAGCCCGTGCGCCAAGCCGACGAACTGGCCACGCTGATCTACACCTCGGGCACCACCGGCGCGCCCAAGGGGGTGATGCATAGTTTCGGCGCCTTTGCCTGGGCCATGGACTCAGCCCTGGAGCGTTTGCCGCTCAACGAGCAGGACCGCATGCTGTCCTACCTGCCGCTGGCCCACGTGGTGGAGCGGGTGCTGGTGGAGCACAGCTGGCTGGTGGTGGGGGTGTCGGTGTATTTTGCGGACACACTGGAGAGCTTTGCCGCCGATCTGCAGCGCGCTCAGCCGACGGTGTTCTTCTCGGTGCCGCGTCTGTGGGTTAAGTTCCAACAGGGCATCCATGCCAAGATGCCCGAGAAGAAATTGGCACTGCTGCTGTCCCTCCCGATTGTGGGCGGCTTGGTGCGCAAGAAAATCAAGAAGGCCCTGGGCCTGGACCAGTGCCGCATTGCGGCCGGTGGCGCGGCCCCCATGCCGGTGTCGCTGTTGAACTGGTACCGCCGCCTGGGCCTGCCCATCAATGAGGGTTACGGCATGACCGAAAACCTGGCGGTCTCTAACATCACTGTGCCCGGCTTGAACCAGACCGGCACGGTCGGCCCGGCCTACCGCGGCGTGCAGATCCGCATCTCGCCCGACAACGGTGAACTCCAGATGCGCAGCCCCGCCGTCATGCAGGGTTACTACAAAGAGCCGCGCATGACAGATGAGGTGATGACAGATGACGGCTGGTTCCGCACCGGCGACAAGGGCGTGATCGAGAAAGAAGGTTGCCTGCGCATCACCGGCCGCGTGAAAGATCTGTTCAAAACCAGCAAAGGCAAATATGTGGCGCCCGCGCCCATTGAAGACCGGCTGGGTGAACACCCAGCGGTGGAGGCCTGCGTGGTGGCCGGCGCCAATATGGGCCAGCCGGTGGGCTTGGTGATGTTGTCGGCTGACGCCGCCAAGGGCGACGCGGCGCAGCGTCAGCAATTGGCCAAGGAGCTGGGTGAGCACCTGCACAAGATCAACGCCCAACTCGACCCGCACGAACAACTGGATTGCGTGGTGGCCGTCACCACGCCCTGGACTGTGGAGAACGGTTTCATCACGCCGACCTTCAAGGTCAAACGCAACCGGATCGACGAGGTGTATGGCCCCCGCCTGGAGGGCTGGGTGGCCACGCACAAGCCGGTGATCTTCAGCGACTGAGGGGCTCGGGCGGCGCGGTGCTTGTCGTGACGGCCGTGGTTGCTGGGGTACCCGCGGAATCGGGGGACGAGGCGAAGCGGAACCCGCTCGTCCCCAGCGCCTTGGCCTCATACATCGCCTTGTCGGCCTTGGCCATCAACTCGGTGCGGTATTGCCCGTCTTGCGGTGAACGGGCGATGCCGATGCTCGCCCCGATCTGCAGCGCATGACCTTCAAACTGCACGGGCTGAGTTAAGCCGACGATCAACTTTTCGGCAATCGTCATCACCGCCTCAGTATTCGCATTTGCGCCGAGCAAGACCACGAATTCGTCGCCCCCTAAACGGGCCACCGTATCGCCCTCGCGCACCATGGACAGCAGCCGCTCCGCCACTGCCTTGAGCATGACATCACCTGCATCGTGACCGTACTGGTCGTTGACGGCTTTGAACTTGTCCAGGTCGATGAAGAGCACGCACACCCCGCCGCCATAACGTTTGGCATAAGCGCAGGCCTTGTCCAGTTGCTGCTCCAGAAGGCGTCGATTGGGCAAACCGGTCAGGATGTCGCATTGCGACAGATGGGCCAGCTCTTGCTGGCGCAGCTGCAACTCGCTCATCTGTTGGGCCAGTTGCGTCTGCAGGGCCTGGAAATTGCGCGCCAAGCCACCAATTTCGTCCTGCCGGTGGGTAGGCAGGGGCCCGATGGCATGGCCCGATGAAAAACGGCGTGCCTCTTCGGTGATGGCATTGATCGGGCGGGTCAGGGCCCGGGCAACAAACACCGCCAGTAGGCCGAAAGCCGCACTCAGGCTCAACACGATCTGGATAATGGCGTGCCTGACGGGTTGCGTGCGGCTCAGCACATCGCCCAGCGGCTGCGCCAGGCCGAGCAGCAAAAACTTCTCCGAAGAGGCCGCAGCAATAGCGGGGCGGATGAAGGCCACCACCAAGCTCTCGTTTTCTTTGCCCTTTTCGTTATTTTCGCCCGAGCCACTCTCTTCGTTCGACTCGGCATCCCACTGCGTCAAGACATGATCCTGGCGGCCCGCGACCAAGGCCGCCGTGTCGGTGAATTCATCCTGAATCAACACGCGACGCCCACGGTCGAAGCCAAAGGTTTTGTCGATGTTGGGGTGAATCAAGACATCGCCCGATTCGTTGGCGAGATAGAGTCGAAAAGACGGCGGCAAATCCGCGGCCAGCAGGTCGAACATGCCCTTCAAGTCCACATTCACCACGACGACGCCCGCCGCCGCCGCGGACCTGGCAAAGTGCACCGGCATGGCCAGCTGTAGCGTAGGCTGGTTCAGCCCGGCATGGTGGCCGCTCTCGTGATTGATGGCAATGCGGGATTGGTACAGCGAGCCGGCCGGCAATTTCAGGCTGTCAGCAACGTAGCTGTAATGCCCTTTTTCCTGGAGGTCGTCGCGGTCGATCCTGAGCAGTTGCTCGCCCTGCCGATCGACGCGCACCAACTCCTGGCCGTGATCGGCTGCTGCAATCAGGCGCATCTGGAAATAGGCCGGATTGGCACGCATCATTTCTTGAAATAGCGTCGCCAGCTGGGTTTGTGCCTGCACCCGTACATCGTCGTTTTGACTGGCGGCCCGCAGGCTTGCCACGGTAGCGGGGTGGGACGACAACACCTGCAGATTGCGGGCGATTTCATCGCGGTTCAAGGAGATGCGCCGTGCCAGTACACGGGTTGAGGTGAGCAACTCCAGCTTTGCGGAATCTACCAACAAGGCGCGGCTGGACTGGTAGGCGTAGTAGCCCGATAAGCCCGCCGCGAGTACCGCCACCCACATCAGCAGCAGCGCCAATTTGAAGGCGATGCCCAGCTTCATTGCGCCAACACCTTGCTGGCACGGTCGCCGGAGACGATGCGGTTCCACAAGCGGTTGCGGCGCTCTTCGCTCTCTGCGGGTTCGAGCCAAATCAGCTTGTCTTTTTCGCTGTAGTCAGGCGAGACGGTCGTGGTGCTGCCCAGGCCTTGCTGCGTCACAAGGGCCCGGCCAGCTTGTTCCCCCAGCATGTGGTTGATCCAAGCCTGCGCCAAGGCCGGATCGCGCGCGCCGCGCGTCATGGCCCAGCAGTCCAACCAGGCCAGCGCACCCTCCTTGGGAATCACATAATGGGCATCCACACCGGCTGCCTTGAGCAATTGCAACTGCTGCCGACCGTAATTGGCAAACATCAAGACGGCACCGCGGTTCTTGAACAAGGCCACCGATTCTTCAGGCTGGGTGTAGAAGCCCGCAGCGTTGCGACGCAGCGCGATCAGGTGATCGACGGCGGCGGGCCATTGCCGGTCGGTCAAGTGAAAGGGGGTGGGCCACCCGAGATTGATGGCCGCCAGGGAAAAGCAATGGGTGCCGCCGTCGTACATCAGCACCCTGCCCTGCCAGCGGCTGTCCCACAAGGCGGCATAGCTGGTGGGGGACTGCGCCAGTTGCTGGCCGTCGTAGATCAAGCCCATTTCTGCGTAGGCATAGGGCAGGGCCATTAAATCGCCCTTGTGAAAAAGGCCCGGAATGGCTTTCAGATTTTGAAAGCGCGGTAGCAGTCGCTGCATGTGGGGCAAGGCCTTCACATCAATCGGCCGAACCAGATTGGCATGCAGGTAACGTTGTATCTCTGCGGTGTTGGCCGCGAATACGTCAAAGTCCTGGGCCTGGTGGCGCTGTAGGTTTTCCCAAAGGTCTTCGTCGGATGCGATCAAGGTTAGCTCAACGCGGCAGCCATGTTCGGTTTCAAAACTTTGCACCACGGCCGGTTCGGCATAACCAGGCCAGGCCAGCACGCGCAGCACCGGCTTGGCGCCCCAGGCGGGCCGAGTCAGGCCGGTGGCCAGCAAGCCCAGGCTCAGATTCAAGCAAAAATGCCGCCTTTCGTGCATCAAAAACAAACCTTTTTGCGCTCGGGGCCCCTGTGCTTTGGACCGGTGCCCCAAGTTTTTGAAAATTCCAGGCCTCAGCGGCCACCCTGACGACACTGTTTCCCAAGTGGTTTGGGCTTCTGCCAGCGACGTGGTGGAGTCGGCCCGTCATTGGCGTCGATTTTTGCATGCCGTCGGCCACTCGGTGTGAACGCGGCGCATGGATTGGGAATTTGTACGCACAGGCTATACCTGCCTGCTGTATCTGCCTGTGATGCCCACCTGTTGTAGGGCGGACGCTTGCGGGCATTGTCAAAAACCGCGGCGCACAATGGCTCGTCTTGTTTTAGAGAGTGACCGTGATGACCCATGCCGCCAGCCCGTCCTTGCCTTCGCCGGCGTCAACCTCGAGCGCGGCATTGATGACGCCCCTCCCCCAAACTCCAAACGGGGCCACGAGTATCAACCTGGCCCTGCAAGGCGGTGGTTCGCACGGCGCCTTCACCTGGGGCGTGCTGGACGCTTTGTTGGAAGATGGGCGCCTCGGCTTCGAGGGCATCAGTGGCACCAGTGCGGGGGCCATGAATGCGGTGGCGCTTGCGCACGGATTTGCGCAGGCCGAGCACAGGGCCCGGAGTGACGCCCGTGAAGCCGCCCGTGAGTCCTTGAAAGCCTTCTGGGACGGCATTGTGGCGATGGGTGCCTTGGGGAGCACGCTCAGCGAGGCGCAGCGGGCGCCGTTTTCATTTTTGTTCGGGCCCTGCATGGCGGACAACTCGCCCGCTGCGGTGTGGATGAATGCTATGAGCAGCTTTTGGTCGAGCACGGTGTCGCCCTACCAGGCCAACCCCTTCGACATCAACCCGCTGCGCAATTTTGTCGAACGCAACATCGACTTCGAAGCCATTGCGCGGGCCCACGGGCCCAAGGTGTTTGTTGTTGCCACCCGGGTGCGCAGCGGCAAGGCGGAGGTGTTCTCCGGCCATCGCCTGACCGTGGACGCCGTGATGGCCTCGGCCTGCCTGCCCACTTTGTTCAAGGCGGTTGAAATCGAGGGTGATCACTTCTGGGATGGGGGCTATTCCGGTAACCCTGCCATCCACCCGTTGATCTATGAATGCCAGGGGCGTGACATCGTGCTGGTGCAGATCAACCCGATCCGCCGCGACGAGCTACCCACGACCAGCGCGCAGATCATGGACCGGGTCAATGAAGTGACGTTCAACGCCGGGCTGGTGGCCGAGATGCGCGCCATCGACTTCGTGAAGCGCCTGATTGCCGATGGCAAGCTGGATCCGGCGCATTACAAAGACGTGCTGATGCACCGCATTGACGGCGGCGCCGCGCTGGATGCGTTTGCGGCCTCCACCAAAAGCTCCACCGATGCCAGCCTGATTCAGTCACTTCACCAACTGGGGCGTGAGCATGCCAAGCAATGGCTGCATCGTCATTTTGATCTGCTGGGCGTGCGCAGCAGCATCAACATCAAGCAAGACTATCTGGACGATATGCGGGTGCCGGTGAAGGGTTAGGACAGCACCCGTCGATCGGTTGCATGTTCACAAATAATGCGTGATGTCGATGTCATCGAGCTGCTCCGGCTGGAGGTGCTCCTGGGCGTAGCGCAGGTAGACGCCTGAGCGCAGGAACAGGGCGAACAGCTCGGCGTCGATGTGCTGGTCTTTTCGCATGTAGGCCATGATTTGCAAGGCCTCCGATAGGCGCTTGCCCTTTTTGTAAGGGCGGTCGTTCGCAGTCAGGGCTTCGAAGATGTCGGCAATCGCCATCATCCGCGCCACCGGGCTCATCGCCTCGCCCTTGAGGCCGCGCGGGTAGCCGGTACCGTCCATCTTTTCGTGATGACCGCCGGCCAGCTCGGGCACGCTGCGCAGATGGCGCGGCAGCGGCAAGGCGCTTAACATCTTGATCGTTTGCACGATGTGGTCATTGATTTTGTAGCGCTCTTCTTCGGTCAGGGTGCCTCGGCGGATGCTGAGGTTGTGCAATTCACCGCGGTTGTAGAGGTGCTCGGGCTGGTGCATGTTGAAGCCCCAGGCATTGTTGTCATCCAGCAGGTCGTTGGCGGCGCGGGGCACGATGTGCTCGGGGCGGTCGGCCAGGAGGGGCTCCTGCACCGGCAGGGCCTGCGGCGTTTGCCCGGCCACGCGCTGATGCTCTTCGATGGACAGGCCCAGGCGGTCATCCAGCGTGCGCGTCCAGCGGCGTTGCGCGATCTGGTTCAGGCGCTCCACTTTGTCAGGCGCCATGAATTCACCGCCCACATTGCACTGGGCGACAAAGGCGAAATCATCGTCGACGCGTGCAAGTTCGGGGGCCAGGTCTTGCAGGGCCTGTTCAGCGTCCACACCGTGCGCCCGCAGCAGCTGTGCGCAATGGGCCAATTCCAGCTCACGCTTGATCAGCTCAAAGCGCAGGCGCACTTCATGGATGCGGTTGTGTACCGTTTCGAGTTTGGTGGCTTTGTCCACCACATATTCAGGCGTGGTGACCTTGCCGCAATCGTGCAGCCAGGCGGCGATGTGCAGGGCCTCCCACTCCTCCGCATCGAGCCGAAAGTTCGCGTAGGGGCCGCTGCTGGCCTCGCATGCCGCCTGCGCCAACAGCTTGGTCAAGGCCGGCACGCGTTGGCAGTGGGCGCCGGTGTAGGGGCTTTTGGCATCGATGGCGCCGGCCACCATTTGAATGAAGCTTTCCAGTAAGTCCTTGCGCGCGCGCATCAGCAGTTGGTTGTCGATGGCCACCGCCGCCGTACCGGACAAAGCCTCGATGAAGGCCGTGTGCGCCGCTGACAGCGCGGGCGCGGCATTCAGCTTGTCATTGGCTGGCGAGGTGACGAAGCACAGGGACAAGGTGCCCACCATCTCGTCCTGGCGGTTTTTCAGTGGCAGGGCGACGATGCGCAGGCTTTGGCATTGAAGCTGCTTGAAGAGAAAACCGTACTGGCTTGCATGGTCGGGCCGGTCGGCGCTGAACTCTTCGCTCACGAGGCGTCCCTCGCGCCAGGCGCGCCAGGGCGGCGATGCGCTGAGGTCTCTCTGCATCAGCCAGTCTTGCAACGCGGGCTTGTTTGCGCTGCCCGCGGTGGTGTCGGTGCTGGGTGCTACGGCGTTGTGCAGGCGGGCCGCAGCGGGTTCCAGGCTTTGTTCATCAGCGCTGAGCAGGTGCAGCGTACCGCCGTTGGCCTCTGCCACCGAGATGGTCTCAGCCAGCAAGCGGTCCAGCAGGGTGTCGAAGTCCCGCTCGGCTGACAGCGCACTGGAAATCTCCAGAAAGCGTTGCAAGGTCTGCTTCATGCCCTCCATGGCCTCCGCCAGTTGATTCACCTCCAGGATCAGCTGGTTTTTGGGGGCCGGGGTCGAAAAATCAAAGCGCCGGATGGCTTCAGCCACCTGCGCCAAGCGCTTCAGCGGCCTCGACACCAGTTGGGCCGATGCGTGGACCAGGGGCAGCATCAGCAAGGCGATACCGGCCGTGATCAACAGCGCGATGCGCTGTTCCCGAAGGGCATCCGCTTGCAACTCGTCGCGGGGCGCAGCCAAGGTCAGGCTGAGCTTTTCGCCCACCGAGTTGGGCAACAAGGCTGATTGCATCACCCACTCCCTGCCTTCGACAGTGCTCAAGAGATCGGCGTTTGATGAAGCGTTGTCTTGCCTGCGTTGCCACTGGGCGCGCAGGGGCGGCGCGGGCAAATCGCCCACTGTTGTGAGCTGGAGTGTGCCAGCGGGATCGGTGCCGACATGCGGGGTACCCGCTTGTGCATCGGCCGCCGCCTTGTCGATGGGTGCGCCTGGTACATGGTGTGCAAGCACCGTGCCCTTCAAGGTGGTGAGCATCAGTTGGGACGAGGGGGTGATGTGTTGCTCGTCCAACAGTTTCGTCAGCGATTGCAGGCTCAGGTCCATGCCGACCACCCCGCCAAATCCTGCCTCTCCCGGCTTCGCAGGCGTGGCGCTGGCAAAGGTCACGCCAACGTCATGGTTGGTGTAGAAGCGATAGGGATCAGTCCGAATCACGGCTTCAGCGGCTTGTTGCCCTGCTGCGGCGAGCGCTTCGGTGGCCCAGATCCGCCCACGCGGGTCGAAGGTGTAGTCGGGCATGTTGCGTGCTTCGAGCAACTGCAGGGCTGCGTCATAGAAGCGGAATTCGCCCACCGGGCGCAGTCCGTCCCGATTGACCGTTTGGATCAGAAATGCAGCTTCGGTGGGTGCGTGCAGCGGCAGCTTTTGCGCGGGCGTGTTCAGCCGCCGCATCAAGATGAAAGAGCCGTTGTGGGCCCCGGCATAGACTGCGCACACCGCGGGATTGGCGCGCAGGGCCTCTGCCATCAGGGGTGCGCGGCTCAGGCGCTCGGCTTGCGTGGTGCCGCTGAGCAAGGAGGTTCGGGCCAGCAGGCGGACCGTCACGCGTGCCGGCTGGAACTCGGCTTCGACCGCGGCAACCGCTTCACGGGCTACCCGCGCGAAGGTTTCATTCGCGTTGCGCAGCATTTGTTGCTTGCTTGCATGCAACTCGAAGGCCGCCAGTGCACCATACAGTAGGACGATCATCCCGATCATCAGGGTCGACAAGGTGATGTAGATCGACCTGGCGTGGGTCATGAATCGCCGCATCTTTGTTTGCCTTTCCGTCGCCCGGCTTGGCCTAGGCTATTGCATCCGTTTCGCGGATATCCGTGTAAGTATTGTGCTAGTTAAGCGTGTCTCTCCTTTGAATGTTTCAGAATTTTCCTAGGGAGTACGCGCGTCTTGGGTACGGCGGATTAACATGTGGAGGACGCTGACATTCCCGGTTTGATGACTTGGGCCAGAGTTTGATTCGTTGGTTCGAGTCGCTTTGAGACGTAGCGAGGGCTGAGCCGGGCGAGTCGGGAAAATCGTTGGAGTTTTCGTTGAATGTCGAATAAAACCATCCTCGTCGTGGACGACTCGGACAGCATCCGCCTCAACATGGCTGAAGTCCTCACCGAGGCCGGGTACGGCGTGATCGTGGCAGAAGACGGACTTGATGGCCTGGCCAAGCTGGCGCAGGAAAAGGTGAGTCTCGTGGTGAGTGACCTGAACATGCCGCACATGGACGGCATCACCATGGTTCAGCAAATGCGGGCGCAAACGGCGAGCCAGTACTTGCCGGTCATCATGGTCAGCACCGAAGAGCGGCCTGAAATTCAAGCGCGCGCCCGAGCCGCTGGGGTCACGGTGTGGCAGACCAAGCCGGTTGACCCCGTTAAGTTGCTGGTGACTATTGCCCGGTTGATTCGGCGTTAGCCCTGGGTGGTGTCAGGGCGCTAGCAAAAGTGAGCGAAAACTTAAAGCGAACGCATGACACTCCATATTGCCCCCCCTGATCAGACGGTGCGCCCACTCATGGAGACGCTGCCGCTCACGGCCCGGCTGGATGATGAGTTATGCATTGCAGGTATCGCTGAACTGCAGGATGATTTGTTGGGGCTGCTCAATCATGCCCATGTGCTGCTGGACTTGCGGGCCATACCCGGTTGGGATGCCTGTGGCGTGCAATTTCTTTTGATACTTTGGCAAGAGTTTCAACGCCGGCGCGGGACGCTTACCTTGCTGGCGGACGATCCGCCTTTGCGTCAAAGCCTGCGGTGGCTGGGCCTGCCGGCACAGGCTTTGGTGGGCTCCGATGAGGAGGCGCCGTGAGCAACGCCGACGCGTCGAAAGCCCGAGCGATATTTTTCGCCGAGGCGCGCGAACAATGTGAGCGGCTGGAGGCTATTTTGCTGGCCAAACCAGGCGCCGGCGATGCTGAAATCTGCCAGCGGCTGTTCCGCACTGCGCACACCATCAAAGGCTCGGCGGGACTGTTCGGCTTGCAGACCTTGCAGCAGTTTGCGCACGAGATGGAGAGCGTTTTGGAGCGTTTGCGCCAAGGGCAGATTGTTCTGGACCAGGCCTTGGTGAGCTTGCTGCTGCGTTGCAAAGATCATTTGCGCAGCTTGATTGATTCAGGTGAATGGGCTCAAACGCCCGACGTTGTGGAGCAGGTGCAAGCCCGGGTGTTGAGCGAGGCATTGCACGCGTTGTGTGCGGAGGGGTCGGGCGCAGCAGCGGCGGTTGTGGGCGTGCTTGAAGCTGAGAGCGGGGGGCGTCTGATCTGTAGCGCCAATCCGTATTGGCAAGTGGGGCTGCGCTTTGACCCCGCGCTGTTTCGCAAAGGCTTTGATCCGTTGCTGCTGTTGAATGATTTGAGCGAGTTGGGTGAGTTGCGTCAGGTACAAGTGGTTTGGCGTGACTGGCCAGCCTTGCCTGTTTTGGATGCCACGGAATGTTTTTTTGGGTTGAATTTGAGCCTGGCTTCTCAGGCTGACGCGACGAGTCTTGGCGAGGTTTTCGAGTTGATTCAGCACGATGCCTGCGTGGCCTTGCTGCCGCCCCGGGCGCCGTTGCGCGACTACCGGTTGTGGGCAGAGCGCCTGCAGGCTCGCGCACCGACACAAGCCGGTGAGAGCGTTGCCGCGCAGGTTCAGCGCTGGCAGGACTGCGGCGCGCTGACGGCGCAGGAGGCGGCCCGGGTGATGGCCAATGAAGTTCAGGCCGACACCGTCATGCTAAACGAGGACATCAGGACAGAGGCGCAGCTGACGCAACCCGCCTTGCCGCTGAAGGCCGAAGCGGCGTATGTGCGCGTCGAGGCCGGGAAGCTGGACCGTTTGATCGACCGTGTGGGTGAGTTGGTGCTGGCTTTGGCGGGCACGGATTTGCTGGCTCGGCGCGAAGGCGACCCCTTACTTCTTCAATCGGTGGGAACCTTGCAAGGGCTGGTCGAGTCTTTGCGTGAAGACGCGCTGACCTTGCGCATGGTGCCTTTGGATGAAGTGTTTGGCCGATTCCCGCGTCTGGTCCGGGAGGTGGCTTTGCAGTTGGGCAAGAATATTCGCTTGGAACTGGCGGGCGCGCAGACCGAGATCGACAAGACCCTGGTGGAGCCGCTCACCGAAGCTTTGACGCACCTGGTGCGCAATGCGTTGGACCATGGCCTGGAGTTGCCGGCCGAGCGCCTGGGCAGTGGCAAGCCGGCACAGGGCGTGTTGCGCATCGCGGCCTGGCAGGAGGCGCAATCGGTTTGGGTGGAGGTGCTGGATGACGGGCGCGGCATCGCGCACGACAAGGTGCTGGCCCGGGCACGGTCCCTCGGATTGGTGGCGGGCGACGTTGCTGAACTGCCGGAAGGGGCCGCCAGCGACGCGGCGCTGATGCAGTGGATCTTTCGCCCCGGTTTTTCAACCGCCACGCAGCTCAGCGCGCTGTCGGGACGTGGGGTGGGGTTGGACGTGGTCAAACGCAATATCGAAGCCCTGCGCGGCGAGATCGATGTGAGCTCCCGGCCGAAGCAGGGGAGCTGTTTTCGCCTGCGTCTGCCGCTCACACTCAGCTTGATCGAAGGGTTTCAGGTCGAGGTCAGCGGGGCCAGCTATGTGTTGCCTTTGAGCGCGGTGTTGGCGTGTGATAGCTATTCCGTGCAGGCCGCAGCAGGTGCCCGCGGGCACCTGCTGGTGCGCGATGAATGGCTCCCCTGCGTGCACTTGCGGGAGCTGTTCGGACAGGCGGATACGGGGCCATCGGCCTATGCGGTGATTGTGCGTTTTGGTGCGCGGCGCGTGGTCTTGGTGGTGGACCGGCTGGTCGGCCAGATGCAGGCCGTCATCAAACCTTTGGGGCCCTTGTTTCGTGCCCTGCGCGGCATCAGCGGCACGACCATTCTGGCCAATGGCCAGGCGGCGCTGGTGCTGGACGTGGGGCAACTCATTCAGTGGGTCGAGCAGCGGGAGGCTCGGGCGGGCGGTGTGCCATTCGGTACATTGGCCCCGGCCTCCTCACCCTTTCGAGGAGAATATTCATGATGTGGTTCCATCGGCTCCTGGTGCGCAGCAAGCTGGCGCTGGTGTTTCTGGTCTTGTTGAGTTTTTGTCTGATTTTGGGCTGGACTGGCTACACCGCCACCGCGCGGATCAATTTGCTGGTGAAAGACATGTATGCCGATCAGCTATTGCCCATCCGCGATGTGGGGGACGCAGCCAAACAAGCGGTGCTGCACGATCGCGCGTTGAACCGTGATGTGCTGGAAACTGACGTCAAGGTTCTGGCGGAATTGTCCAGGCACATGAAGTTGCGCAGTGGCTTGGTCGAGCAGCAGGTGCAGGCGTATCGGGAGACGAATCTGACGCCCCCCGAGGTGGCCGCGCTGAAGGCGTTCGACCAACGGTGGCGCGACTATCAGGACATCAGCCAGCAGATTCGGGTTTTGGTGGATCACGGCGACCGTGCCGCAGCGGTGCAGTTGATGAGCGAGCGTGGGCGGCACGCGTTTGATCAGGTGGACGATGTGCTCACTGAAATTGTGGCCATCAACAAAAAGCTGAGTGATGAGTCCTTGCAAAGCAGCGGGGACATCTTTCGCACGACCCAGCAGGAGTTGTTCACGATCACCCTGCTGACGGTGTTGGTCGGCGCGGCCCTGGCCTACTTCGTGATGCGCAGCATCTTGCGGCAACTGGGCGGCGACCCGAGTGACGCCGTGCAAATCATGGGTCGTGTGGCCCAGGGCGACTTGAGCACCCAGATTGCGCTGAAGGAGACGGACCGCAGCAGCCTCTTGTTCGCACTCCAGCGCATGAACCAGCGATTGGCCCAGGTGCTGAGCGAAGTGGTGATGATGGCGGAGGCCTTGAGCTCGGCCTCCGAGCAAGTGGCGTCGACGGCCAATGCGGTGGCGCAATCTTCGGCAGAGTTGTCCACCAGTGTGGAGCAGAGCAGCGTGTCGGTGGAGCAAATGGCAATCACCGTGAGTCAAAACGCGGACAACGCCAAACGTACCGAGGGTATTGCCGGGAAGGCGGCCATCAGCGCTGCAGCGGGTGCCGAAGCGGTGCTTGAAATGGTGTCGGCCATGAAGGCCATTTCCGGGCGGGTAGGCGCCATCCATGAGATTGCCAACAAGACCGATTTGCTGGCCATCAATGCGGCCATCGAGGCAGCGCGTGCGGGCGAACATGGCAGGGGTTTTGCGACGGTGGCCACTGAGGTGCGCAAGCTGGCCGAGCGCACGCAGGCCGCGGCGCGGGAGATCGGCGAGCTCGCTGCCCGCTCGGTGGGGG
This sequence comes from Roseateles koreensis, assembly GCF_028595305.1. Classification (GTDB taxonomy): domain Bacteria; phylum Pseudomonadota; class Gammaproteobacteria; order Burkholderiales; family Burkholderiaceae_C; genus Paucibacter_A; species Paucibacter_A koreensis. The sequence continues at coordinate 44,290 of NZ_JAQQXS010000008.1, forward strand.
TGGCCGAACATGCGGGGAGATTGCTGACCGACATGCAACCAGGGATTCAAAAGACCGCTGACCTGGTGCAGGAGATTGCCGCCGCGTCACGCGAGCAGCGCATGGGCATCGGCGACATGAAGTCGGCGGTGGCGCAAGTGAGCGACGGCATGCAGGCCTCAGCGGCCTCGGCGGAGGAACTCAGCACCACCGCAGAAGAGCTCAGCACCATGGCGCAGCAGTTGCAGACACTGATGGGGCAATTTCTGCTGCCCGGGCATGCGCAGTTCTCACACCCATCTCACCCCTCTCAACCGATGGGCGAGCTGGGGCGCCATGGGCGCTATCCCGCGGCTGGCATGGGGCGGCGCAGCGTGGGCGCGGGGGTCGCTTCAGCGCCGGCGGGGCGGCCGGCTGCAGACAATGATTTCGACGCCAAGTTCAGCAACTACCCAGAGTGAGGGGCGCACATGCAAGCCTTTGTTGCCCCCCACTTTGCAGACGAACCGGCTGCACCAGAGCGTCCGAAGCTGCAGTGCGTCACGTTCAACCTGGGCGGTGAGCTTTTCGGGATTGAGATTCGGCATGTGCGCGAGATTGTGGAACTGGACACCCTCACCGCAGTCCCCATGATGCCGCCCTTTGTGCGCGGCATCATCAACTTGCGCGGGCGGATCGTGCCGGTGATTGATCTGGCGCTGCGCTTTGGCCAGGAGGCCACCGCCTTGCAGGCGTCGACCTGTGTGGCCGTGTTGCGGATGCTTGATGCGACAGGCGCTTGCGAGTTGGGGGTCTTGCTGGATTCGGTGGGCGAGGTGTTGGACATCCCCTTGGATGAGCTGGATCCCGCACCGAGTTTTGGGGCGCGGATTCGCGCCGAGTTCATCCAGGGCATCGCCACGCTGGGGCAACGCCCTGCGGTGATTTTGGACGCCGAGCGCGCTTTGTCCCTCGCCGAGTTAGCCGCTCTGGCGGAAGCCTTGCTGGATTCACCCCCCGCACCTCAGTCGCCGCGGTATGAGCGGTGACATGCCGCGCTGGCCCGGACGTCATGGGGCGCCGACCCTGTCCGCGGAAGAGTTCGACGGTTTCCGGCGCTTTTTGTATGACGAGGCCGGCATCGCTCTGGCCGATTCCAAGAAGGCCCTGGTGCAGTCTCGTCTGGCCAAGCGGTTGCGCCAGCTGGGTTTGACGGACTTCGCCAGCTATTGGCAATTGCTGCATGACGCAAATGACGAGGATGAACGCCAGCAGGCCGTCAACGCGCTGTCCACTCACGAAACTTATTTTTTTCGGGAGCCGCAACCCTTCGCTTGGTTGCAAGCCCATGTCAGCGCCGTGGCCGCTCATGGCCGGCGCCCCTTGCGTTTGTGGTCGGCTGCCTGCGCCACTGGTGAGGAGGCCTACACCCTGGCCATGCTTGTGGCGGACTGTCTGGGCGTGGGCGGGGACTGGGAAGTTTGGGGTACGGACATCAACACCCAAGTGCTGGCACACGCACGTCTTGGCGTCTACGACCTGGCGCGAGTACAGCGAACGCCAAAGCATTTGTGGCGGCGCTATTTTCAGTATGGACGGGACGACTATCAGGGCAAGGTCCGGGTGCGGCCGGAGCTGGCCAAACATCTGCGCTGGCAACAAGTCAATCTGCTAAATTGCAATGGATTGATGACGTTTGATTTCGACGTTATTTTTCTGCGCAATGTCATGATCTACTTCAACGCTGAATCCAGAGCCCTGGCGCTGAACCAGGTCTGCCAACATCTGCGGCCAGAGGGATATCTGTTGATCGGTCAATCTGAAAATCTGCATGCACCGGGCACTCACCTGCAATTGGAAGCGCCCAAGCGCCTGCGCAAGGTTCAGCAGTTGAACGAAGCTGGGCGGCTGACATGAATCGCGGTGGCACCGCAACCAGCCCCTCGGAGGCCCTGGAGAAATGGCGTGGGCGTCGCGTTTTGGTGGTGGACGACTCAAGCAGCAGCCGATATGCGGCAGTGCAGCTGTTGGAGAGCCTCGGATTCAGCCTGATTCATGAGGTGGAAAACGGCCGTGACGCGCTGGAAGCCCTGAAAGACGCCGAGCATCGCTTTGATCTGCTCTTGACTGATCTCAATATGCCGGACATGGACGGCATCGAGTTGCTCACCTGTTTGGCTAAATCACCAGTCAAGCAGGCCTTGTTTGTTGCGGTCATGAGCGGCGTGCACCGTGATGTGCTGGACACCGTGCAAGGCATTGCCGAGGCCTCGTTGCTGGAGCTGTTGGCGGTTTTACCCAAACCACTGATGGCCGAGGATCTGCGGCAGATGTTGGCGCAGTGCGATCCGGACAAGCACATGGCCGGCGTGGAAGGCCTGAGCCTGGAGGTTTGCGAGCCCGATATTGCGTTGGCTCTGGACGCCGGGCAGTTGCAGCCCTACTTTCAGCCCAAGGTGTCGCTGGTGGACCACAAGCTCAAAGGCTTTGAGGCCTTGGTGCGCTGGATTCATCCGGTGCACGGTGTGGTGCCGCCGCTCTTGTTTGTTCAATACCTGGAGTCGGGCGAACTGGCGGAGCGCTTCTTTTTCAATTTTGTTGAACAAGTCGCCGCAGTGATGGCCGGTTTGCACGGGGGCTTGTCAGGCCAGGACGTCCTGGATTTTGAACACGTGCATTGTTCGGTCAATCTGCCGGTGCCTCTGCTGGAGACACCCGCCTTGGTTGAGCGTCTGGAGGCCGTGATGCGCCACCACCACTTGCCCAATAGCGCCTTGGTGGTGGAGTTGACCGAGACCACCTTGATGTCTCATCTGGGGTCGACTTTGGGCACCCTGGCCCGCTTGCGCATGAAGGGCTTTGGTGTGGCCATGGATGACTACGGCACCGGCTACTCGTCCATGAAGCAGCTGTCGCGCTGCCCTTTCTCGGAGTTGAAGATTGACCGCGAGTTTGTTCACGATGCCAGCAGCAGCCCGAAAAGGCTGGCCATCCTGACCGGCGCGATTGCCATGTGCCAGCGCCTGAAGATGGTGTGCGTCGCTGAAGGGGTGGAAGTCCAGAGCGATTGGGACCAACTGGCCGCCCTGGGGTGCGAGCTGGCGCAGGGCTATTTCATCAGCCGCCCCATGCCGGCCAGTGAGTTGTTGGCCTGGGTGCTGGCCCCCTAGTTCAAAGGCGAAGTCCGGACATTTGTGTCACCGAATTGGCGAGGTGTCAGCGCAGAATGAAGCGGGGTCATCCCTGGTCAAACTGAAGGAAGCTGAAATGTCGGACCTCTGGAACAAAGTCAAGCAAGTCGCCCAGGACGTGGCGCATGAAGCGGGTGAAGCGGTGTCGGAGGCCAGCAAGGCGGTGGCTGGCAGCGCAGAAGCCTTGGGCGACAAGGCGGCCACGGCTGCCAGCAGCGCCTGGGCCAGCACCAAGGTGGCGACGCACGACGCGCTTGAAGGTGCCGGTGAGTTGGCGAAAAAAGCCGGTACCTTGGCCGCTGATGCCGCAGACAAGACGGTTGAAGCCGCCGGCCACGCTGCCGACAAGACCGCTGAGCTGGCCAAACAAGCCGCTGACAAAACCCGCGACTTGGCCCATCAGGCCTTGGACAAAAAGGACCCAAGCTGAGCCCAACCTCGCCAGGGCTACTTAAGTCCAGCCCCTTATGATGGCCGACGCCGTGCTTGCCTTGGCGTCTTCCATCGACTGATTTGGGCGCGTGGCGCCGCATTCCTCCCATGCTGGGTACTCAAAAGCTAAGCCTTTTCGCCGCTGCCGGCCTGTTGCTGCTGGCGGCCTGCAGCCCCTGGTGGGCGGTGCGGCAACTGCGCGAAGCGGCTGATGCGAACGATCTTGCGCGCCTGAGTGATCAAGTCGATTGGCCTGCGATGCGAAGCCAGCTCAAATTGAGCGTGCAAGACCGATGGGCGCATCGCGCGCTGACGGAGTCGGGGCAGCCCACGCGGGCAGCCAGCTTGGGTGCCGAGGTGGCTGCCGCTTTGCTGGGCCCGATGGTGGATGAGCGGGTGAGCCCCGAGGGTTTGAGCCGCATGCTGCAAGGCCATGCGCTTGATGTGCATCAGCACGCCGAGACTGAGGCCGCCTACGAGAGCCTAAACCGCTTTGTGATGAACATCCGGCACCCGGCCGACGAAGGCAATGCGGGCGCCGCTGCCGAAGACACGATTCAGCTGGTGTTGCACCGGCGCGGCCTGTTCGGCTGGAAGTTGGCCGAACTGCGCCTGCCCTGAGATCACTAACTCGGGCTTACACCACCGTCATGCGCTCCGGCGCAAGGTATTGTTGGCGATAGGCTTCAAAAGACAGCGTGTCTGCCGCTTCGATGCGGGCTTGTTCTTCCAGGGATCGAAGAGCCAGCGCGTCGAAGCGAGCCGCCATGTCGGCGCCGTAGGGCAAGCGCAGCAAGGTTTGCCGCGTCATTTCAGAGCGCTCACGCAAGAAGGCCACGTAGGAGTTGCCGTGCGACTGCTTCATGGTCGCCAGCAAACGGGCTGACGGTGTGCTGTCGGGTTGGGCCAGCGTGCGCCGTGCGGCGTTCAGGGCTTCGGTGTAGTCGCTCGACGCGTGGGCGGTGTCGAGTGCGGCGGCCATGGCCTGGCATTGGTCCAGCAATTCTTGCCCCCACTCGGTCAGTGAGCGGGTGCCGTTGCCGTACTGAAGACGCAAGCTGGGGTCGCGCCCGTGCGAGGCCACGAGGTGTTGGTTGCGCGCCAGGGCCTTGATTTCTTCGGGGGTGTCCGGCGGGCTGGCATGGGTCAGGCAGTGCAGCAGAAACACATCGAGAAAGCACACCGTCTGCGCCGCGATCCCGACCGGCACAAAGGGGTCGAGGTCCATACAGCGCACTTCCACATACTCCACGCCGCGTTCACGCAGGGCGTGCAGCGGGCGCTCGCCAGATTGGATGACGCGTTTGGGGCGGATGGTGCCGTAGAACTCGTTCTCGATCTGGAGCAGGCTGGTGCTGAGCTGGTTGTAGTCGCCACCGGGGTTTTGCACGCCAATGGCTTCGTAGGCCGGATAGGGCCGGGTCAGCGCGTCCTGCAGCGAGGCGGCATAACTCTCCAAACTGTTGTAACTGACGGCCAGCGAGCTTTGCGCATCGCTCTGGTAGCCCAGTCGCCCCATGCGCAGCGACGTGCCGTAGGGCATGTGCAGAGAGCCTTCGCCAATGGGTTGCAGTTCGTGCTGACGCCCCGCCACAAAGCTGGAGCACAGCGCTGGCGAAGCGCCGAAGAGATACAGCAGCAAGAACGAATGGCGGCGAAAGTTGCGGATCAGGCTGAAATACTGCTCGCTGCTCACTCCCGGCAGCGACCAGTTGTAGTGGATGCCCGAAATGGTCTGCATGCGCCGGCCATAGCGCTGGCCCAGGCCCATGCGGTAGACGCTCTTGGAGCGTCCCACATTGGACTTGCCATAACGGCCCAAAGGGATGGTCTCGTCGGTGGGCAGCCCGCAGGGCATGGAGCCGACCCAGAGACGCTCGGCCGCCGGGCCCGTGCCCAGGGTTTGGTAGACCGCCTGATGCACTTCGGTGAGCTCTTGCAGGCAGGCTTGCACCCCGGTATGCACGCCGGTGATCAACTCCAGCTGGGATTCGCTGAAATCGGTGGTGATGTGCGGGTGCGTCAGCGCCGAACCCAGGGCGACCGGATGCGGAGTAAGTGCCAACATGCCGTTCGCTTGCGCCCGCAGGCTTTCTTTTTCGATGCCGCGGCGCAGCCCCAACAAATCCGCTGTGGTGATGGCGCCCAGGCGCTTGAATTCATCGCTCATGGCTAGAGCCTCCAGTCCCAAATCTACTCGCAGGCCGCACGGTAACAGAGCCCGACATTTTCTGCCGTGACACAGGACACTGTGTTTTCTGCTAGCAAGATTGCCGCTTGTGAGCGGCTTGGGTGCCGCCTGGGTGACAGGCAAGTGGGGCGCCTTGCGCCAAACTGCGTCCATCCCAGCCCAGCCCGATCGTCAGGAAGCCCGCCATGAACTTCGACTACAGCCCCAAAGTCCAGGAGATGCAAGCCCGTCTGCTGGCATTTTTCGATGCGCACATCTACCCCAACGAGGCCCGTTTCCACGAAGAGGTGGAAGCCAATCGCCGCAACGGTAACGCCTGGGTGCCCACCACTGTGATCGAGGAGCTCAAGCCCCTGGCGCGCAAAGCCGGCTTGTGGAATCTGTTTTTGCCCAAGTCCAGCCGGGCGCCTGAAGGCTTGTCCAATCTTGAATATGCGCCGCTCTGCGAGATCATGGGCCGTGTGACATGGGCGGCCGAGGTGTTCAACTGTTCGGCACCTGACACCGGCAATATGGAAACCATCGAGCGCTACGGCAGCGAGGCGCAAAAGACCGAGTGGCTGGAGCCGCTGTTGCGGGGCGACTTTCGCTCGGCCTTTTTGATGACCGAACCCGCCGTGGCTTCCAGCGATGCCACCAATATCGAATGCCGCATCGAGCGGGTGGGCGATGAATACGTCATCAACGGCACCAAATGGTGGTCATCAGGTGCCGGTGACCCGCGCTGCGCCATCTATGTGGTGATGGGCAAGACCAACCCCGAGGCGGGCCGGCATGAGCAGCAATCGATGGTGCTGGTGCCCGCCAACACGCCCGGCGTGCGGGTGATTCGCCCCCTGACCGTCTATGGCTACGACGATGCGCCACACGGTCATATGGAGGTCGAGTTGAAGAATGTGCGGGTGCCTGTCGGCAATATCTTGCTGGGCGAAGGCCGTGGTTTCGAGATCGCCCAAGGTCGGCTTGGCCCCGGGCGCATCCATCATTGCATGCGCTCCATCGGCGCGGCCGAGCGGGCGCTGGAGTTGATGTGCGAGCGTGCTATCGCCCGCACTGCGTTTGGCAAAACTCTGGCGCAGCAGACCGTCACTCAGGAGCGCATTGCCGAGGCGCGCTGCATGATCGAGCAGGCGCGTCTACTGACGCTCAAAGCCGCCTACATGATGGACACCGTGGGCAACAAGGTGGCCAAGGCCGAAATTGCCATGATCAAGATTGTGGCGCCGAACATGGCGCTGCAGGTGATTGACTGGGCCGTGCAGGTCTTTGGCGGCATGGGCGTCAGCGGCGACACGCCTTTGGCGATCATGTGGGCCCATCAGCGCACGCTGCGCCTGGCCGACGGCCCCGATGAGGTTCACCGTAACTCCCTGGCCAAGCTGGAGTTGGCCAAGCACATGAGGTTGCCTGGCGGGGAAGTGCGCATGCCCATCACACGCGGCAGCTGAGATACATCGCCCGGAGTGAAATCAGTCGCCCCGGATGGGCCTTTGGCGACAGATAATCCGGTCACCATGCCGACACCTACCGACTACATTCGACGTCATATCCGCACCGTGCCGGACTGGCCCAGCCCGGGCGTCCAGTTTCGTGACATCACGCCGCTGTTGTCGAATCCGCGGGTGTTTCGGGTGCTGATTGACCAATTTGTTCATCGCTATTTCGACGCCCATCCCACCGCGATTGCCGGGCTCGACGCGCGGGGCTTCATCATCGGCTCGGTGCTTGCTTACGAATTGGGCGTGGGCTTTATTCCCATCCGCAAGAAGGGCAAGCTGCCCTTCACCACGGTGGAAGAGAGCTATGAGCTGGAGTACGGCAGTGCCACGGTGGAGATGCACACCGACGCCGTCAAGCCCGGCGACCGGGTGGTGTTGATCGACGACCTGATCGCCACCGGCGGCACCTTGATGGCCGGCGCCAAGCTCCTGGAGCGCCTGGGCGCTGAGGTGATCGAAGGCGCCGTCATTGTGGACTTGCCTGAGCTGGGCGGCTCCGCCAAGGTTCGTGCCTCCGGCTTGCCGCTGTTCACCCTGGTGGAATTTGACGGGCATTGAGCCCGCCGCCTAGCCTGGGCCGGGCGCCTTCACCTGCACCACGCTTTGCCCGACAATAGCGCCATGGCCAAACCCATTCCCCGACTCACCCGTGAACAGATCCAGGCCGTCATCAAGACCGCCTGGGAAGATCAGCCGCCCTACAACAAGGTGCTGATGGCGCACCAGCTCGGCCAAGGCGAACTGGTGCAGCTGATGAAGCGCGAACTGACCTCCACCGCCTACAAGATGTGGGCTGCCCAAGGCAAGGGCGTGAAGGCGCCGACGAAAAAGCCGGTCTGGCCGCACGGTCGTTGAGCCTTGCACGGACGGTGCCAAGCCATGCTCAACCCGCCCTATTGGCCGCTGCAATTTCTTCCAGTAAAAACTCGCGCAGCCGGGCTTCATCGCTGAAGGCGACGTTGAAGCGCAGCCAGCCGGTCTGGCGCGGTTCCGGGGAGAACAAATGCCCGGGGCCGAGCATGATGCCCTGGAGTGCCGCGCGCTGCGACAGCAAGGCGGCGTCGGGCAAGTCGGGGTGGCGGGCCCAGAGGTACATGCCGGCCTCGATTTGGCTGTGCAGCTCGAAACCCAGGCTGTGCAGTTGATCGGCGACTGTCCGCTGCGCCTCGGCCAAGCGGCTGCGCAGGCGGGTGAGGTGCTTGCGCCAGCGGCCTTCGGTCAGGGCGCGCAAGACCAGCCGTTCGTTAAGGTCTGACGAGGTCAGGCCCGAGACCATCTTGCGCAGGGCCAGTTCTTCCAGCAGCGCTGGCGCTGCGGCGACATAGCCCACACGCAGATTGGGAGAAATGGTTTTGGAGAAGCTGCCCAGATACGCCACCCGCTGCAGTTGGTCCAGGCTGGCCAGGCTGGGGTGCCATTCGGGGTCGAGATCGGCGTAGATGTCGTTTTCGACAATGGCGAATTGATGGCGGTACGCCAATTGCAGCAAGTGCAGCAACTGATGCAGCGGCGCGCTGGAATTGGTTGGGCTTTGCAGCCGGGGTTGGGTGAAGAACACCTTGGGCTGGTGCACCGCCAGCAGTGCCTCCAGCGCCTTCAAATCGTAGCCTTCAGGGGTACGCGGCACTGGCAGCACGGTGGCACCCAGAAAGCGCAGGATGTAGAGGATGTTGGGGTAGCCGGGCGAATCCACCAGCACCACGTCGCCGGGCTGCACCCAGTAGCGCGCCAGCAGGTCCAGCGCCTGGCTGGAGCCTTGGGTGAGTAGCAGCTGATCGGCGCTCAGTTTGATCTGCCGCTCGGCCAGCAGCTCAACCAACAAGGCGCGCAGTTCGGCATGGCCATACGGCGAGCCATAACCGCCCAACTCAGCGCCTTCTTGCGCCATCTGCCGAAAGGCGCGCCGTACGCCTTCTTCAAACAACCAGTCTTGGGGCAGCCAGCCGCAACCGGCGCGGATGTCCAGATTGCGGCTTTCGAAAATCTGCCGTAAATACCATTTGGCGTCGAATTGCAGTTCCGCCACGCGATCCGCCGGGTCCGCCGAGGCCGGCGCCGTGGCCCGCGCCCGCACGAAGAAACCTGCGTTCGGCCGGGAGTGCACCAGGCCGAGCGCGACCAGCCGGTCATAGGCTTCAACCACAGTGAAGACGCTAACGCCTTGCGCCGCAGCGAACTGGCGGATCGAGGGCAGCTTGCCGCCGGGTTTTAGCGTTAGCTCGTCGATTTGCTGCTGAAAACCCGCCACGATCTGGGCGACCAGCGGTGTCGGGGCATCGTGATTGAGCGCGGGAAACATGGGGGCCTGTGGTGAGACGTGCCGCGCTGTACAGGTTGGCGTCCCTGTACAGCGCGGCACTGTGCGTTGCCAACTGTACCTGTTGCGCTGACGCCTGAATGTTCAGAATCGCCAGATCTTCCCATTCTTCAGGAGTTCCTCCATGTCGGCATCCACCCGCTCTTCGTCCGCCCGCCCCAGCAATGCCCAGTTGATGGACCGGCGCCGTGCCGCCGTGGCGCGCGGCGTGGGGCAGGCACTGGAGGTTTTCATCGACCACGCCAACAACGCTGAGCTGTGGGACGTGGAAGGTAAGCGTTACATCGACTTCGCCGGCGGCATTGCGGTGCTCAACACCGGGCATTGCCACGCCGAGGTGGTGGCTGCCGTGCAACAGCAGTTGACGCAGTACACCCACACCTGCTTCCAAGTGGTGGCCTATGAGCCCTATGTGGAGCTGGCAGAACAGCTGAACCGCCTGGCACCGGGCAACTTCGCCAAGAAAGCGCTGCTGCTGACCAGCGGTGCCGAGGCGGTTGAGAACGCGGTGAAGATCGCCCGCGCCGCCACCAAGCGTTCGGGCATCATCGCCTTCACCGGCGGCTACCATGGCCGCACCATGATGACATTGGGCCTGACGGGCAAGGTGCAGCCGTACAAGACCGGTTTCGGCCCCTACCCAGCGGAAATTTTCCACGCGCAATTCCCTAACGAATTGCATGGTGTGAGCATCGACGACGCCATGGCTTCGGTCGAGCAGATCTTCAAGAACGACATCGAAGCCGAGCGCGTGGCTGCTTTTATCGTTGAGCCGGTGCAAGGCGAAGGCGGCTTCTACGTCGCCCCGAATGAATTCATCCGCCGCTTGCGTGAGCTGGCTGACCGCCACGGCATTTTGCTGATTGCCGACGAAGTGCAAACCGGCGCCGGCCGCACAGGCACCTGGTTCGCCAGCGAGCAATGGCCCGTGGCGCCTGACCTGATCACCACGGCCAAGTCCATGGCCGGTGGCTTTCCCATCTCTGCCGTGGTCGGCCGAGCCGAGGTGATGGACGCCCCCGCCCCTGGCGGCTTGGGTGGCACCTACGCGGGTAGCCCGGTGGCCTGCGCCGCTGCGCTGGCCGTGCTGGAGGTGTTCGAGAAGGAACAGCTGCTGGCTCGCAGCCAAGCCTTGGGGGAGCGCATCAAGGCCCGTCTGAAGACGATGGCTGGCGTGGTGTCCGCCATCGGCGATGTGCGCGGCTTGGGCGCCATGGTGGCGCTGGAGTTGTTTGCGGTGGAAGGCGGCAAGGCGCAGCTGGCCAAACCCGACGCCGACCTCACCAAGCGCGTGGTGCAGCTCGCCGCCCAGCGTGGCCTGGTGCTGCTGTCCTGCGGTACTTACGGCAATGTGGTGCGTATTTTGGTGCCTTTGACCGCGTCTGACGCTATCGTGGATGAAGGCCTGGACATTCTGCAAGCCAGCCTGCAAGCCGCATCGCAAGCCTGAAAGGACGCCGCCCCATGACCACTCCCTTGAATGAACTGCGCGACCCCGCCCTGCTGAAAAACCAGGCCTATGTGGACGGCGCCTGGGTGGACGCTGCTTCGCACTTTGCGGTAAACGACCCGGCCACCGGCCAGACCCTGGCCCAAGTGCCCAATCTGGACGGCGCCGCTGCCGAGGCCGCCATTGCCGCTGCCAACCAGGCATGGCCGGCTTGGCGCGACAAAACTGCCAAAGAGCGCGCCGCCGTGCTGCTGCGCTGGCACCGCCTGATCCTGGATCACACCGAAGATCTGGCCCGTCTGATGACTGCTGAGCAGGGCAAGCCCCTGGGTGAAGCGCGCGGCGAGGTGGCCTACGCCGCCAGCTTTGTCGATTGGTTTGCCGAAGAAGGCCGCCGCGTTTACGGAGAAACCATTCCCACCCATGACCGCAGCAAGCGTCTGATGGTGCTCAAGCAGCCCATCGGCGTGTGTGCGGCCATCACGCCGTGGAACTTTCCGCTCGCCATGATCACCCGCAAGGTGGCTCCGGCCCTGGCCGCCGGTTGCCCGGTGGTGATCAAGCCGGCAGAGCAGACACCGCTGTCCGCCCTGGCCTTGGCTGAGTTGGCGGCGCGCGCCGGTTTTCCGGCCGGCATCTTCAATGTGCTGACGGCCGACGGCGCCAACTCCATCGCCATCGGCAAGGTGCTGTGCGACAGCCCGGTGGTGCGTCATCTCTCATTCACCGGCTCCACCGAAGTGGGCCGCATCCTGATGCGCCAATGTGCGCCCAGCATCAAGAAGTTGTCGCTGGAGCTGGGTGGCAACGCGCCCTTCATCGTCTTTAACGACGCCGATGTGGACGCCGCCGTGGAAGGCGCCCTGGCCGCCAAGTACCGTAACGCCGGCCAGACTTGCGTCTGTGTCAACCGTTTTTATGTGCAAGACGGCGTGTACGAGACCTTCGTCACCCGCTTGGCGCAAAAGGTGGCGGCGCTCAAGGTGGGCAACGGCTTCGAGCCCGAGGTGCAAGTGGCCACCTTGATTGACGACCAAGCCGTGGCCAAGGTTGCCGAGCATGTGCAAGACGCGCTTGCCAAGGGTGGCCGCCTGCTGACCGGCGGTGAATTGCTGAAGGGCCGCCTGTACGCGCCCACCGTCATCGCCGATGCCACTCCCGACATGCGCTGCGCCCGTGAAGAAACCTTTGGCCCGGTGGCGCCGGTGTTCCGCTTCCACACCGAGGCTGAAGCCATCGCCCTGGCCAACGACACCGAGTTCGGCCTGGCCAGCTACTTCTACAGCCGCGACATGGGCCGCATCTTCCGCGTCGGCGAAGCGCTGGAATACGGCATGGTGGGCGTCAACACCGGCCTGATCTCCACGGCTGAAGCCCCCTTCGGTGGCGTCAAGCAATCCGGCCTTGGCCGCGAAGGCTCGCACCATGGCATCGACGATTACCTGGAAGTCAAATACCTCTGCCTGGGGGGGATTCAGGCGGCTTGAGCCTCGTGGGCAGCTCAGAATGCGCGTTCCATGACCCGCCAGCCCGCATGAAATTCGGAGGGACTTCAACCCCTTCGTAGGGCGGGCGGTCCATGAAGCCCATCTGCTCGTAGACCCGGTGCGCAGGCTGCTGGGGGCTCCGTGTCGAGGCACGCCCGCGTGTAGCCAAACGCCCTTGCGTCCATATGCCAGCTTCCAATCGCTACTGGGTGCTTTACACGAAGAAAGCTACATCGATGTTCAGGATGTGCGTGCCGCTGCCTACGGCTACGGTGGTCAGAGGCAGGAATATCGCTTTCAGCGCCCCGCACAAATTCTTGAGCGTGGGGGTGAAAGGCTGGGCTGTCACTTGCCGATACAAAACTTGCTGAAAATCTCTCCCAGCAATTCATCGGCGCTAAAAGTACCGGTGATTTCGCCCAGGGCGTCGTGGGAGAGGCGAAGCTCTTCGGCCAATAGGTCCAGCGCGGGGGGCGCTTGGGTGGCCACGGCCATGGCCAGGGCCAGGTGCTCGCGGGTGCGGCCCAGCGCTTGCACATGGCGTTCGCGGGCGATGAACAGACCTTCGGGTGTGGACTGCCAGCCCACATGCTGCAGCAGGCTTTGGCGCAGTTCATTCAGGCCAAGGCCGGTCTTGGCGGAGAGCTTCAGCGCCTCGTCGGGCAAGACTTGACCCTCAGGCACAGCGGTGCTGTCGGCCTTGTTGAAAACCTGCACGATGCGGGCGGGGTCGACGGTGCTCAGGCGGGCGCGGATATCGGCATCCTCCGCCTCGTATTCGGGCAGGCCGACGCGGGTCAGGTCGTGCAGGAAGAGCACCACATCGGCTTCTTCAATGGCGTCCCAGCTGCGTGCCACGCCGATGCGCTCCACCTCGTCAGTCGCCTCGCGCAGGCCGGCGGTGTCACTGATGTGCAGGGGAACGCCTTCGATCTGGATGGTCTGGCTGACTTTGTCGCGGGTGGTGCCGGGAATGGGGGTGACGATGGCCAGTTCGGCGCCGGCCAGCGCGTTCAGCAGCGAGCTTTTGCCCACATTGGGCTGGCCGGCCAGCACCACCTTGATGCCCTCACGTAACAAGGCACCTTGACGGGTACGGGCGAGCACGGCGTCCAGGCGTTCGCGCAGACGCGCGAGTCGGCCCAGGGCGTCGGCTTGCTGCAGAAAATCGATTTCTTCTTCCGGAAAGTCCAGGGTGGCTTCCACCAGCATGCGCAGCTTGATCAGCGCGTCGCGCAACTCGCCCACCTCGGTGGACAAGGCGCCGGCGAGGGCGCGGCTGGCGCTGCGGGCGGCGGCTTCGGTGCTGGCGTCGATGAGGTCGCTGACGGCTTCGGCCTGGGCCAGATCCAGCTTGCCATTCAAAAAAGCGCGTTGTGTGAATTCACCCGGCTCCGCCAGCCGCAGGCGCAGCTTCAGCGTGGCACCCAGCGCCATGCAACGCGCCAGCAGCAGTTGCAGAACCACCGGGCCGCCATGGGCCTGCAACTCAAGCACATGCTCGCCGGTGTAAGAGTGGGGCGCTGGAAACAGCAGGGCCAAGCCGTGGTCAATAGGATCGCCGCCCTCTGCGCGAAAGGGCAGGTAGCTTGCCTCACGCGGCTTCAGAGTACGTCCGCACAACGCCTGTACCAAAGGGGTCATGTCTTGCGGTGAGGACACCCGCACGATGCCAACGGCCCCGCGTCCTGGGGCGGTGGCGATGGCAACGATGGGGTCTTGGTGGCGGGACAACATCCCGCGATTTTAGGGGCTGCGTCAGGCGGTGATTGGCGCGGGGGAGGCTGGGCGCAGTACTCTCGTGAGCCTGCGCCTCATGCCACGTTGCGAACCGACGTTACTGCCGTCTTCTGGCTTGCGACTGTCTGCCCCGCATGCCTTGATTTAAGTCCTGTTCTCGTGCAAAGAAAAGCCCTCAAATATGGGGCTGAGGTATCAGCCTTGCGGTGACTGTGAATTTATGCCGTGTTTGTCGCCGCTGTTTCCCGCGGCGCGGCCGCCGGGCTCTCCTTGACCCATCAGGTATGCTGCCGCGCAACATATGGTGCACCATGCTTTGCGAGTGTTGGCCTTGCATGGTTGGGGCGGTGTGTTCTGAAATGGGTACCGCGTGACACAACAAGTACAGCAAGATGTTCCGTCCTTGGGTGAGGAACTTTATCGAGATCTCAAGACGTTGGCTCGTCAACGTTTGCGTCGCAGCGGCCCCATGACGCTGTTGGACACTACGTCGCTGGTGCATGAAAGTTGGTTCCGTTTGTCGCGACGCGCTGATTGGGCTGCGATGGGGCGCGAGCATTTCATGGCGTATGCCGCTTCGGCGATGCGCTCTTTGGTGGTTGACTATGCTCGGGCTCGGCAGGCCGCCATGCGCGGCGGGCAGGCCACCCATCTGGAGTTTGACGAATTGCCCACCCTCGCGCACCGAGACGACGAGTACCTGGCTTTGCACGACGCGCTGACCGATCTGGGGCGCAGTGACCCCGGTTTGGCCCGCTTGGTGGAGTTGCGGTTTTTTGTGGGCCTGGAAGAAACCGAATGTGCGGAACTGCTGGGCGTTGCGCGGCGCACCGTGCAACGCGATTGGCAAAAAGCACGTGCCGTCCTTTGGACCTTGTTGGCCCCATGAACGTTGCCTTGTTGCAAAACTGGGCGGACATCGAGCCCTTGTTGAATGCGCTTTTGACCCTGCCTTCGGAGGAACAGGTGGCGTATCTGGACCGCCTGCCGCCGGCCCAGCAAGTCTGGCGTGCCACCTTGGAGCAATTGATGCGGGCCGACTCAGCCGCTAACGCGGCCGGCTTTTTGGACTGGGCCGCGAGCTTGCCTCTGAGTGACTCAACCCCAGCGCGCAAAGGTGGTGATTGGCGGGCCGAGCAGGTGTTGGGGCCGTGGCAGTTGGTTCGGGAGTTGGGTCGCGGCGGCATGGCCAGCGTCTGGCTGGCCCGCCCGGCCGACGGCGAGTTTCAGCGCGAGGTGGCGCTCAAATTGCCGCACAGCCCAACGCCCCAACTGGCCGAGCGCTTTCGCCGTGAACGTGATGTGCTGGCGCGGCTGAATCATCCCGGCATTGCACGCCTGTTTGACGCGGGTGTCACCCCCGATGGCTTGTCGTGGCTGGCGATGGAGTGGGTGGATGGTCAGGATCTGATCAGTTGGAGCCAGGCTGAGCACCGTACTGTGAAGCAAGACCTGGCCCTGTTGCTGCAGATTTGCGATGCCCTCCAGTACGCCCATGGCCAATTGGTGATCCACCGCGATATCAAGCCCGCCAATGTGCTGGTGCAGGCCGATGGGCAAACCAAACTCTTGGACTTTGGCATTGCGCGCCTTTTGGAAGATCCCGCCGAGCCGCAGCAAACCGCGTTGACTCAACTGGGCCAACGACCCATGACGCCGGAATATGCCTCGCCCGAGCAGGTGCGTGGCGAGGTGCCGGGTGTAGCGTCTGACGTCTACACCCTGGGCGTGCTGGCCTATCGTCTGCTCAGTGGGCAAAGCCCGTATGCTGGCGCTACTGCCCAACACCGCCATGCCCTGGAACAGGCCATCCTTGAGTTTCGTCCACCGTCACCGTCGCAGCAGGCGCAGGATCCGGCCCGCCGCAAGGCCTTGCGCGGCGACCTGGACACGATTGTTCTCAAAGCACTGTCCAAGGATGCAGAAGATCGCTACGCCACAGTGGAAGCGCTGGCGGCTGATCTGCGCCGCCATCTGGACGGTGAACCGGTGCTGGCACGAGCGCCGTCTTGGCGCTATGTGGCGGACCGGTTTGTGCGGCGGCATCGGATCGGTGTGTCGGCCACTGCTCTTGCCGCAATGATTCTCCTGGGCAGTACGGGCTGGGCCTTGATGTCCTCACATCAGGCCCGGAGCGAAGCCAGACGGGCCGAGGCGATGTATGACTTTGTGCTCGGTCTGTTCAACCCCGATCACGACACAGTCGCCAACGTCAAACTGCCTGATTTACCACTTAAAGAGGTGATCGAGCGTGGGGCGCGGCGCGCCCTGACCGAGTTAAAGGACCAGCCCGAGGTCCGGGCAAAACTGCTTCACGATTTGGCCCCCATGGTGGAACAACTGGGGCTGGTCGACCTCGCCACCACTTTGGCCCAAACCCGCGTGGAAGATACTCTGCGGGCCTATGGCTCCGACAGTCTTCCCTATGCGGATGCCTTGCTCGGTCGCTCACACATCCGCGAAGCGACCGGCGAGTTTAAGGAAGGCCTCAAGGAAGCCAAGCAGGCCCAGGCGATCTATGAAGCCCACCACGTCCAAGACCCCTATCGACTGGTGCCGCTGTACGAGAAGTTGGGAGGATTCGGATTCCGTTCTCATCCCAATGCTGAGCCCGAAGATGCCTTCTACTTGGACCGCGCCGTTGCGCTGGCGGCCTCATTGAAAGACGTCAATGCCAGCCAATCCAGTATCTTGCTAGGGATTCTGCGTCTGTATCTTGGCGAGATTCCGAAAGCGTACACGGCGGTCAAACAAGGCTTGGAGGCCAATCAGAGAGACTACGGTGCTGACTCGTGGCAGGCCTCAACACTGGAAGCTTTTCTCGGCGTCTTGGCCGAACATGGCCAGCGCCCTGCCGAGGCCGAAGCCTTGCTGCGCCAAAGCGTGACCACCATGCACAAGGCCATGGGCGCCGACTACATCGGCCTGGCTCGCAACAAGATTGGCCTTGCCGGCGCACTTTTTGCCGGCCAGCAGCGCGAAGAGGCCCGCCAACTGATGGCCGACGCCTTGCGCATTGTTGAACTGCCCATCAACGCAGGCTACGGCGGCGTGCGGGATCAAGTGCAGGTGCTCGCGCTTGGCATGGCTTGGCGCGGGGGTGACTGGAATTCCGTCAAGCCAGTTTGCCAAAGCTACCAAAAACAGTCATTCAAAGCGACAACGCCTTATTACACGACCCATTTGGCTCAGGTCTGCGCTGCCAATTCCCTACGGGAGGGCGATCTGGCGCTCGCGGGCCAATGGCTGGACGCAGCCAAACCCAGTTACACCTATTTCACCAAAGCGCCATCCTGGACCATGGGCCTGGATTTGCGCCGCGGTGAATTGGCATGGGCTCAGGGTGATAAGGACGAAGCCTTGCGCTTGTGGCGCCACGCGCTGTCTGTGAGTAACACGACGCAATTGGCATGGCAGTCGCAGGCATGGCGCTTGATTGCCCAAAATGTCCATATGGATGCGGCCGAGTTGGGCCGCTTGCAGGCCTTCAAGCGGCAATTGGAACAAGCAGGCGGGGAGCGTTATTACGCGGAATTCTTGAAGTTGTTACGCGAGGCAATCAAGTCTCAAATGTCGTGAGCGGGGTGGTGGTGGGGGATGCCTGCCCCGACAGCCTTGTTTTGGGCTATTAACCGCATCGGCATATTCAGCACCTCTTTCAGATTGAAAGTTGCCCGTTGTGCATGTGCAAGCTGTGCCTGCCGTCAGTAAGCGGGGGAGCTTCCCACCACAGACTCTGAATCGCCTACATGGTTGGCCCAAGGAGAACAAGCTTTTGCGTCGTGATGGTTTGAAGGGTTGGCAGCCGTACATCCGGGCTGTTGGTGCGGTGGCTGTTGCTGCCCATGATGGCTATTCGCAGTTGGGGTTCCTCTGAACTGCTGCGGCTGAAATATTTGCAATGAGGGGCTGAATCCTGGCGCTTAGGCGGCCATTCTTCCGTTAAGCAGTCTGAAGCTGGCTCCTTTTTGAGCCAGCACCTTTGAAAAGGACTTGCGATGAACGGAAAGCGGAATTGGACGGCGCTCCTGAGTGCCTTGGTTTTGGCCTCGCTGCTGAGCGCCTGTGGCGGTGGCAGTGGCAGTGGCAGTGGCAGTGGTGGCGGTGATACGAGCGGTGGCAGCGCCAGCGGCTCTGGCAGCGCAGGCGGCACCAGCACGACTTTCTCCTACACCCGCTATGACGTCTATGGCCTCTACAGCGCGACCCTCAACAGCAATAGCGGCCCGGTCGCCTCGATTTCGGCCAGCAAGGGCGTGCTTTCGGGGGGGAACTCGTTTGCCTTTCGCGGTGCCCTGGCAGGTGGTGACACCACTATCACCTTGGGCACGGGCAGTGTGAGCTTGTCCAGCCCCATCTTGACTGCTTCCGACTTGAGTTGGTTGGCCCCGGGTGCAGACGGTCAATTGATTCAGCAATGCGCTGTGGTGCGCATGGACGCTACGGGCGCCGCCACCACGGCCTACCCCAAAAGCATGCTGGTGATGGTGGCCAACACAGCCACGGCACTTACCCGCTTGAGCAGCATCCCGGCTGGCACTGATCTGTACGCGGCCGAAGACTGCAAGTTCACGGGCTCTGCCCCGACCAGCGACATCGCCGCCGTGACCGCAGCGTCCAATGACCGTGTGACGGTGAACGGCGATGGCACTTTGAGCGCGATGCCTGTCGGCAGCGCGGCCTTCATGGTATCGGCAGCAAATGTCAGCGCGGCGCTGGCGGCTGGCGGCACGGGGCTGGACAGCAGCAGCGGCGTGCCGGTGCCCAGTACCGCAGGCCTTGCCAATGGCAGCTACGCGATGCATGCCTACAGTCTGCCTCGCGCCGGCACGGCACCGCGCTATGTGGTGATCATTCAGGCCACCCCCACGGGCGGCAGTGCGCCGGTCGGCAGCCGAGGTGTGGCATCGATGTGGGTCAGCAAGTAAAGCCGAACCAGCTGGCCCGGTGCGCCCACAAAAAAGCCCCCGCATCTGCATGCGGGGGCTTTTTCACGAGACCGATTGTGCGGGCGTCAGTTCTGCACACCCAACTGCTTGTTGATCATCCACTGCTGGGCGATGGACAAGATGTTGTTGGTCAACCAGTACAGCACCAGACCCGACGGGAAAACGAAGAACATGAAGCTGAAAGCCAGCGGCATGAACCACATCATCTTGGCTTGCACGGGGTCAGGCGATTTGGGGTTCAAGGCGACTTGAGCCAAGCTGGACAGCGTCATCAAGATGGGCAGGATGAAGTACGGGTCTTTGGCCGACAGGTCGGTGATCCAGCCCAGCCAAGGCGCACCGCGCATTTCAACCGTAGACAGCAGAACCCAGTACAAGCCCATGAAGAAGGGCATTTGCAGGAAGATGGGCAAGCAGCCGCCGACGGGGTTGACCTTCTCTTCCTTGTAGATGCGCATCATCTCTTGCTGCATCTCTTGGGGCTTGTCTTTCAGGCGCTCGCGCATGGCCTGGATCTTCGGGCCCACGGCCTTCATCTTGGCCATGCTGCGGTAGGCGCTGGCATTGAGCCAGTAGAACGCCGCCTTGAGCAGCACCACCAGGGCGATGATGGCCCAGCCCCAGTTGCCCAGATAGTTGTGCAGCTTTTCAAGCAGCCAGAACAGCGGCTTGGCCAGGATGGCGAAGATGCCGTAGTCCTTCACCAACTCCAGGCCAGGGGCCAGGGCGGCGAGCTTCTTTTCTTCCTGCGGGCCGACGAAGAGCTGGTCGTCGCGAATTTGCGAGGCGCCGGGTGCCAGGGTCGGCATGGTGAAGACCATGCCCACAGCGTACTGGTCGGGCGCAGCGCCCTTGACCTTGTTCACGAAGAACTCACGCTGGCCGGCTTCGTCATGCAACCAGGCGCTGGCGAAGTAATGCTGCACCATGGCCACCCAGCCATTGGCGGCGGTCTTTTCGACGTCGACCTTGTCTTTGTCGATGTCTTTGAACTCGACCTTGTGGAACTTGGCCGTGTCGCTGTACACCGCTGGGCCGGTGAAGGTCGAGGAGAAGCCCGAACCCTTGGAGGCCGAGACGCCGTCGCGCACCAGTTGCACATAAACCTGCGGCGTGACCGCTGCGGCGCCTGCGTTGATCACCTCATGGCGCACGCCGATCACGTAGTCGCCTCGCTTGAAGGTGAAGGTCTTGACCAGCTTGACGCCACCCACCTCGGGCGACTCCATGCGCACGGTCAACTCGGCCATGCCGTCTTTCAGCGTGCGCTCGCCAGGCACCACCGTCATCAGCGTGTTGTGTGTAGGCAGTTGCTCACCCTTGCTACCCAGCAGGCCCGACTGCGCCTTGTAACTGCGCGTGGCGGCGTCTAGCAACACGATGGGTTGTTGCTGCACGGCGTGCTTTTGCTTGAGGCCCACCAACTCCATCAGCGGGTCGAACAAGCCGGGCTCGGGTGCGTCGAGGTAATTCAGCAGCTCGACGCGGCTGACATCGCCGCCCAGGCTGTCCAGCGTGACGTTCAACACGTCGGTCTTGACCAGCACTTTCTCGGCTTGCAGCGTGGGCGCCGCGCCAGTGGCGATGGCCGCAGGCGTTGTTGCGCCATTGGCCATGGGCGTTGGCAGGCCCGTGGCGGTGTTGCCATTGCCCGAGGCGGCCACTGCGGCGGCCTTGGGGGCGGCCGGGCTGAACATGGACGGATGCCCATTGTGTTTTTGCCAACCGTCCCACAACAGGACGAGAGACATGGTGAACACCACCCACAGCACGGTGCGGCGTATATCAGTCATGGGGAAGCTTCTGAAGTAGAGGGGTGGAGGGGCAGGGACCAGGCGCCTTGCTCAAGCCGAGGTGGGCAAACAGCGAGGGCGCTTGTTCGGGCACGCCATCATGGCCGCCCGCGCAAAAAGGATTGCAACGCAAAATTCGGGCTGCAGCCAAGTAAGTGCCCGCTGCGGCGCCGTGGCGCTGCAGGGCTTCAATGGCGTAGACCGAACAGGTCGGGGCAAATCGGCATGACGCCCCCAGCCAGGGACTCAGCAGGAGGCGATACCCACGCACCAAACCGACCAAAGCACGCTCGGCCAGGGTCGGAGGGACAGGGGTGTCGCTCATGGGGAGATTGCCTGAGGCCTCAGGCCTTGGGGCGGGCGCTTAACACGCGGCCCACCAACTGCGCCAGTTCGGTGCGCGCAGCCAAGCGCAGCGCATCAGACGAGGCGCTGGGAAATTGTTTGCGATCAAACGGCGAACGCAGCCGCACCACCCAGAGACCGGGTGGCAGCAAAGGCTGCTGGTCGAAAGCCGCACGGATTTGTCGCTTCAGCAAAGAACGCGTGACCGAGCGCTTGGCATGCCGCTTAGGCACCACCACGCCCAGCCAGGCGGCCTCGGGCGGCAACTCATCCACAGGGTTGTGGGTGAATTGTGGGTCACCTGTTGATAACTCGCCATCTGCTGTGGACAAAGCCCGTGTGAGCTTGGCAGGCAGAGAGGGCGACGCTGCCAGATGGTGCACCGCAAAATGAGCACTGCGCGCACGGCTGGGCTTGCCCAGCACGCGTTCAAAGTCGGCCGATCGCACGATGCGGCCGATCATGGGTCGGGTGTCTGGGCTCAGACAGCCAGACGCTTGCGGCCCTTGGCGCGGCGTGCGGCGATGACGGCGCGGCCACCGCGGGTCTTCATGCGGACGAGGAAGCCGTGAGTGCGGGCGCGACGGGTCTTGGATGCTTGGTAAGTGCGTTTCATGATGGAGGCCTCTTGAGAAGGTCTAAGGACGTCGGATGACGCGTTAGCGGTTGGGCGAAATCGCCGGATGCAAATCGATTGACGCTCTGCGGTACTTTAGCGCCGTGTTCTACGGCGCTTTTGCAGCGCTGTTTTGCGGCGCTGTTTTACGGCGCATTTCTCCGGCCTGGGCCTTCGAGACGTACCGCGCCAGAGCGCTGTCAATGCTGTGGCCCGCCGCACTTGCAAACCTTGAGGGCCCTGACTTGATCAAGCTTGTGAACAAGTCGGCGGCGGATTCAAGATGCGCAGGTGCGAAAAGGCGGCAGAGTTTGGACCCTTGACGGAATAAGCCGGCCTGACTTTGAAAGTCCTCCCTAGAGTGCATTGGCTTGCGCTCCCCGGGAGTAGGTCGTACCTATCCAACATCGTCCAACGCTTCGCTTAACTTATCCAGCGTCCGGAAAACCCGCGATTACACCAAAGTTTTTTGATCAGGTCAATCCCTGAGCGCCCGGGCTTTGGATTTGTCAGGTCTTTCCCTTGGTAAAAATTCTGTGGATAACCTCGTCCCCGGCGGCCTTGAACCCGTACAATCTGGCCGCTCTAGAACAAGTTTTCCACAATGAGCGTAGATATGCATCAGGTGCAGAGTGCAGGCACGCCGAACGCGGACACGCTGGGCGCCGACCTTTGGCAACGCGGTTGCGAGCGTTTGGCCACCGAACTCCCTGAACAACAATTCAACACCTGGATTCGACCCCTGCCCCCAGCCGTGGTGGCTGATGGTGCGGGCGCAGACGGCCTGGTTTTTTCCTTGCGTGTGCCCAACCGCTTCAAGCTGGACTGGATTCGCAATCAGTACGCCGGCCGTATCGAGTCCATTTTGACGGAACTCGCCGGCAAACCGGCGCGCCTGGAATTGGCCTTGGCCGCCCGTGAGCCCCTGGCGCGTGCCCTGCCTTTGGCGCCCGCGAGTCAGCCGATGCCGGTTGGCCAGGTTTTGCACAACGGTTTGCGGCCGGTGTCCGCCAAGCCTGAAGGCGCCCCGCTCGAGGCCGCGCTGCCCGGGGCTACGCAGGGTCAGCCGGTGGCGCAAGCCAGTCTTCAGGCTGCGCCGGCGGGGCAGAACTTGCCGCCCAGTGCCAGCCGTCACCGCATCAACAGCGCCCTCACCTTTGACAACCTGGTGCCTGGCCGCGCCAACCAGATGGCGCGTACGGCGGCATTGCATGTGGCCGGTGCGCCGGGTCAGATGTACAACCCGCTGTTCATCTACGGTGGCGTTGGCCTGGGCAAGACGCATTTGATCCACGCCGTGGGCAATGCCTTGCTCAAAGACAAGCCCGACGCCCGGGTGTTGTACCTGCATGCCGAGCAGTTCATCTCCGACGTGGTGAAGAACTACCAGCGCAAGACCTTTGACGAGTTGAAGGCCAAGTACCACTCGCTCGATTTGCTGTTGATCGACGATGTGCAGTTCTTCGCTGGCAAGGAGCGCACGCAAGAAGAGTTTTTCAACGCCTTCGAGGCCTTGTTGGCCAAGCGCGCCCACATCATCATGACCAGCGACACCTACCCCAAGGGCCTGGCTGACATTGATGAGCGCCTAACCTCCCGCTTCGACGCCGGCTTGACGGTGGCCATTGAGCCGCCCGAGTTGGAAATGCGCGTGGCGATCCTGATCAAGAAGGCCGAGGCTGAACAAACGCCCATGCCCGAGGATGTGGCCTTCTTCATCGCCAAAAACGTGCGCGCCAACGTGCGCGAGCTGGAAGGCGCGCTGCGCAAGGTGCTGGCCTACAGCCGCTTCTCGCACAAGGAAATCAATATCCAGTTGGCCCGAGAGGCGCTGAAAGACCTGCTCTCGATCCAGAACCGGCAAGTGTCTGTGGAAAACATCCAAAAGACGGTGGCCGACTTCTACAAGATCAAGATCGCCGACATGTACAGCAAGAAGCGCCCAGCCAGCATCGCCCGGCCGCGTCAGATTGCCATGTATCTGGCCAAGGAAATGACGCAGAAGAGCCTGCCCGAGATTGGTGAGCTGTTCGGCGGGCGCGACCACACGACCGTGCTGCACGCCGTGCGCAAGATCGGCGGCGAGCGCCAGAAAAACACCGAGCTGAACCAGCAACTGCATGTGTTGGAGCAAACGCTCAAGGGTTGAGCGGGCCGGAAAGCGCGGTCGCACGCAAAGACATGGCCCCAGTGCGGCGGAAACAGCGCATATCTGGGTCAAAATGCGAGTTGTTGTTTCCGCGCGCGCGGATCAAGCGCGTATCAAAACAAGTGAAAAGAGGTTGACATGATTGTGTTGAAAGCCACCCAGGACAAGGTGCTTGCAGCCCTGCAGGCCGTTGCCGGCATCGTCGAGCGGCGCCATACCCTGCCCATCCTGGCCAATGTGCTGATACGCAAGTCCGGTGGCTCGCTGGAGCTGACCACCAGCGACCTGGAAATCCAGGTCCGCACCACCGCCGAGCTGGGTGGCGACGCTGGCGACTTCAGCACCACCGTGGGCGCCCGCAAGCTGATCGACATTTTGCGCTCCATGCCTTCGGACCAAACGGTTTCGTTGACCGTCAACGGCTCCAAGCTGAATCTGCAGGGCGGCAAGAGCCGCTTCACCCTGCAGACCCTGCCCTCTGAAGACTTCCCCCTGGTGCAAGAGGCGGCCGATTTCGGCCCCGCCTTCAGCGTGCCGCAAAAGACCCTCAAGGCCCTGATCAACCAGGTGCACTTCTCGATGGCGGTGCATGACATCCGCTACTACCTGAACGGCATCCTTTTCGTGGCCGAAGGCAAGAACCTGACCCTGGTCGCCACCGACGGCCACCGCCTTGCCCTGGCCCAGGCTGAACTGGAAACCGAAATCCCCAAACAAGAAGTGATCTTGCCGCGCAAGACCGTGCTGGAGCTGATGCGCTTGCTCAAAGATGGCAAGGGCGACGAAGAAAACCAACCCATCGAGATGCGCTTTGCCGGCAACCAGGCCAAGTTCAGCTTCTCGGGCATGGAGTTCGTCACCAAGCTGGTCGAGGGCAAGTTCCCTGACTACAACCGCGTCATCCCCAAGAACCACAAATTCAATGTGACCCTGGGCCGCACGACGCTGCTGTCCTCGCTGCAGCGCGCCGCCATCCTGACCAGCGAGAAGTTCAAGGCCGTGCGCCTGAGCTTCGAGCCCGGCCTGCTCTCCATCGCCTCCAGCAATGCCGAGCAAGAAGAAGCCAAGGAAGAAATCGAAATCGACTACGGCGGCGACCTGATCGAGACCGGCTTCAACGTGACCTATCTGATGGACGTGTTGCAGAACATGAGCCAGGACATGGTCAGCATCGACCTGAACGACAGCTCGGCCAGTGCCCTGATCACCATCCCTGAGCAAAGCGGCTTCAAGTACGTCGTCATGCCAATGAGGATCTAAGCCTCCGGCACAGATCCTCATTGGCTGTGCCACAACATGCGCACCCCCCTGCCCCCCGCCAAGCGGGGGTGTTCTAGCTAGACAGACAATGCGGCCGCTTCGCGGCCTTGAGTACCTTCCCATGAGCGACGCCCAAACTCCCGACAGCAATCCCGAAGGCCTGACCGACAAGCAACAGGCCGCCGTCACGGCAGAAGCCTCCTCGGGCGCGGTCTACGGCGCCGATTCCATCCAGATCCTCGAAGGCCTGGAAGCCGTGCGCAAGCGCCCCGGCATGTACATCGGCGACACCTCGGACGGCACCGGCCTGCACCATCTGGTGTTTGAGGTGGTGGACAACTCCATTGACGAGTCGCTCGCCGGTCATTGCGACGACATCATCGTCACCATCCACACCGACAACTCCATCAGCGTCAGCGACAACGGCCGGGGAATCCCCACCGACGTCAAGATGGACGACAAGCACGAGCCCAAGCGCAGTGCCGCCGAAATTGCACTGACCGAGCTGCACGCCGGTGGCAAGTTCAATCAGAACAGCTACAAAGTGTCGGGCGGTCTGCACGGCGTGGGCGTTAGCTGCGTGAATGCGCTCTCCAAGCACCTGCGACTCACGGTCCGCCGTGACGGCAAGATTCATCAGATCGAGTTCAAGAAGGGCTTCCCGCAAGACCGCTTGCTGGAAATGCGTGACGGCTTTGAAGTCAGCCCCATGCGCATCATCGGCGACACCGACAAGCGCGGCACTGAGGTCCACTTCCTGCCCGACGACGAGATCTTCACCAACGTCGATTTCCACTACGAAATCCTGGCCAAGCGCCTGCGTGAACTCTCCTTCTTGAACAACGGCGTGAAGATCCGCCTGGTCGATGAGCGCAACAACAAGGAAGACAACTTCGCCTACGCCGGCGGCGTGAAGGGCTTTGTCGAGTTCATCAACAAGGGCAAGAACACCCTGCACCCCACCATCTTCCACGCCCAGGGCGACAAGATCAGCGAGCAGGGCACCAACGTCGGCGTCGAGGTCTCGATGCAGTGGAACGAGAGCTACAACGAAAACGTGCTCTGCTTCACTAACAACATCCCTCAGCGGGATGGCGGTACCCACCTGACCGGCCTGCGCGCCGCCATGACCCGGGTGCTCAACAAATACATCGTCGACAACGATCTGGCCAAGAAGGCCAAGGTCGAGGTGGCCGGCGACGACATGCGCGAAGGCCTGGCCTGCGTGGTGAGCGTCAAGGTGCCCGAGCCCAAGTTCAGCTCGCAGACCAAGGACAAGCTGGTCTCCAGCGAAGTGCGCGCCCCGGTGGAAGACATCGTCGGCCGCCTGCTGACCGACTTCTTGCTCGAAAACCCCATCGACGCCAAGATGATCTGCGGCAAGATCCTGGACGCCGCCCGCGCCCGTGAAGCCGCCCGTAAAGCGCGTGAAATGACCCGCCGCAAAGGCGTGCTGGACGGCCTGGGTCTGCCCGGCAAGCTGGCCGATTGCCAGGAAAAGGACCCCGCGCTGTGCGAAATCTACATCGTGGAGGGCGACTCTGCCGGTGGCTCCGCCAAGCAGGGGCGCGACCGCAAGTTCCAGGCCATCCTGCCGCTGCGCGGCAAGATCTTGAACGTCGAAAAAGCGCGTTATGAAAAGCTGCTGACCAGCAATGAAATCATCACACTGATCACAGCGTTAGGCACCGGCATCGGCCGCGGCGCTGGCAGCGATGACTTCAACCCCGACAAGCTGCGCTACCACCGCATCATCATCATGACCGATGCGGACGTTGACGGCGCCCACATCCGCACCCTGCTGCTGACCTTCTTCTACCGCCAGATGCCCGAGTTGTGCGAGCGCGGCCACATCTACATCGCCCAACCGCCGCTCTACAAGGTCAAGGTCGGCAAGCACGAGCAGTATCTGAAAGACGGCAGCGAGCTCGACAGCTTTTTGCTCAAAGTGGCCTTGCAAGACGCTTCCCTGCACACCGGTCGAATTGGCGACAACGGTGACGCCGTGTTGAACGGCGAAGCCTTTGAAGCCCTGGCCCGCCAATACGTGCTGGCCGAGAGCGTCATCACCCGCCTGTCCAACTGGATGGACTTCGAAGCATTGCGCGTGCTGGCCAGCGGCCTGGCCATCAACCTCGACACCAAGGAAGCTGCCGAGGCCGCCGCCACGGCCATGCAAGCCGCGCTGCATCAAGCCGAAGTGAGCAGTGAATACGACGCCCGCACCGACAAACTGCTGCTGCGCATCAGCCGCAAACAGCACGGCAACACCCGCTCTTCCATCATCAACGCCGACTTCTGCCATAGCGCCGACTACGAAGTGCTGGCCGGTGCTGGCATCACCTTCAAGGGCCTGATCGGCGAGAACGCCATCGTCCGCAAGGGTGAGGGCGAAAAGGCCAAGGAAAGCAAAGTCACCGACTTCCGCGCCGCCATGGACTGGCTGATGGGCCAAGCCGAAAACGCCGTCGGCCGCCAGCGCTACAAAGGCCTGGGCGAAATGAACCCCAGCCAACTCTGGGAAACTACCATGGACCCAACAGTCCGCCGCCTGCTCCGCGTGCAAATCGACGACGCCATCGAAGCCGACCGCGTGTTCACCATGCTGATGGGCGACGAAGTGGAACCACGGCGTGATTTCATTGAGACGAATGCGTTGAGGGCGGGGAATATCGACGTCTGATTTGTCGGGCGACAGAGAAAGTGAGATCTGTGCCAGGTATGTGAAAAGGTACTGCCAGAGAAAGTGACAAGGCCCAGCATTGCTGGGCCTTCGCTTTTCTTTCTAGCTTTGCAGCGTTTGGCGCTATTCGATCCCTAGATGACCTATTGCGCCGACCCGTTGATGAGCGCCAGCGCGTGCCGTAGGTCATCCGCCACCAGGCGTGAGAGTTCGTCCAATCTGGCCAGCCCAGGCTGCCGGGCGCTCCCGTCATCCTCAGTCACAGCCAAATCCCACAAGCATTCCTCGGTGGCAAGGATCTCCTGTATGCGGTAGGACAGAGACGATGATCCCCCTGCGGTGACCTTCCCTGCCGCGTCGCGTCGAGCCTTGCCGCTCTTGTAGAGTTTCAAGAACTCGTCAAGGTCCTCGCGCTGAAGCGGGTTCGTCTTTAGGGAATAGCGCTTCGCGGTGCGCAACTCGTAGATCCGCAGGTGCTCAGTTCGCTGAGGCTTCTCGCCCGCTTGACGTCGGTCGAAGAAGAGTACGTTGGCCTTGACCCCTTGGGCATAGAACTGGACTTCATCGCGTTTCTTCGCGAGAAGTACCCCCAGTCGCACAGCGATATAAAGCAATCATTTGTGGATGGGGATTTTGTGATCCTCCATGTCCAAGCAGTCCGAGAGCCGGGCACTCGGGAACCCGGCGCCCCAACAACCGTCAATTCAACAACCGCCAATTGATCCTGCTTGAGCGCTTAAGGGCTGATCACCCGGGGCCGGCCCCCAGTCCACGCCCGCTTCTACTTCGGTCAACAGCAAGCCGCTGCGAAGCTCATGGCTTGAATTGAACCAACCGCAGCTGTCTTGCGGCGCGGCCCGCTCAGGTGGGTTGGTGCACTGAAAAGGCCCGACCATTGCCGCGACGCGTTGGAGGGACGCGGGGCGTCGCAAGAAGATTGAAATAGACATGGTGGGCGTTTGAGCAAGACGGTGGACCTAGCACACCTTGCATCCTCGCCGCACGTGTCAGCGCCTACCATCACCCCTGCGGGGGAGGTCTCATGGAAATTTTGCCAAGCCGTTCAGTCTTGGGTCTTGAAAAACCACTTCCGAACCCCGCTCACCTCGAACGGGCGCCAGTCTTCGGGGTGCTGGGCCAGCCGGTCCGCCAGCGCGTACAGCGCCAGCGGGTTCATCCCCAGGCCCAGGTGGCTGGCCGGGACTTCAATGTTTTCGCTCAAGGGCCCCACCTCATTGAGGCTGCAGCGCCAGGAGACGATGCCGTCGCTGCGCGAATAGATCGAGGTGGTGGGCACGGGCGGTGTTTCGCGGATCTGCGCCATCAGCCTGGGGTCGTCCACCTTGTGGCCGCTCACCCATTCGAAAAAGCGCCAGGCATTGGTGGCGCGCGGGTGCCCGGTGAAAGGCGTGCCCAGGGTCACCACGCTGCGCACATGGTCGGGCAGCTCCTTGGCCAGCTCACGGGCGTAGATGCCGCCCAGGCTCCAGCCGACCAGGCTGACCGGTTCAGCATGGTGCTTGAACAGGCGCCGCACATTGCTCGAGCATTGTTCCAAAACACCGTGCCGAGGGCCGAAGTTGAAGCCTTGGTGCCAGGGATAAGTGACGTAGCCCAAGGCTTCCAAGAAATTCCGCAGCGGCCAGGTGCTGAGGTCATTCGCACCCAGGCCCGGGAACACGATCACCGGATGCCCATCCCCGTGCGGCAAGCGACGCAGCCAAGGCGTAGCGGCCAGCAGCGCGGCAGCCTCCCAGGGCATGCGGCCCTCCAGCATCAGCAACAGGGCGTTGGGCGCCGTCATTTCATCGGCATGCACCTCAGCAGGGGGCTGCGGCGTGGCCAATGACGATGATTTGCGCGGTTTGGACTTCGGACGTGGTGCGGTCATGCAATGGCGATCAATGGCAAAAACTGTGCGCGCCGAATTGCGTGCACCGATCGACATGGTTGCAGATCGTGGCTTGCGTGATCCTTGCAAGAACGGCGTTTAGAGGAGCAAACCAAAATGGTGAGGCCGCCCTAAATCAATCTCAATCGCCAAATAAATCGACTCTGACCCCAGTTATTTTTCTGACCCCAGTTATTTTTTCTCGATGTCGACGAAGTGCCAGAACTCGCTGCGGAAGACCGGGCGGCGGTAGCCGATCAGCCAGGGCTGGGTGAGGTCGTTGCGGTAGCGGTGCACATGCGTCTTGATGGGCATGTAGGCGGCTTGCAGGCGCTTGGCTTGCAGGAATAGGGCGTCGCGCTCGGGGCTGTCAGGGATCACCTGCATGCGCTCGTACAAGTTGTCGAATTCTTTCAGGCGAAAGCGCGAGATGTTCTGGTTGCCGGCTTGCGGGCCGTACAGGTATTGCAGCGCTTCTTGGCCGTCGGAGGAGTTGGCGGCATTGCCCATCATCCACAGCATCAGCTTGCCGGCGCGCGCGGCCTTCATTTGCTCGGGCCATTTGCCGGGGAAGAACCTGACCTTGATTTTCAGCGCATTGAAAGACCGTTGCCATAACTCGTCATATTGGCGGGAGAGCGAATCTGGCTGCGTTGCCACCTCCAGCACCAGGGGCGAGCCATCGGGCATGTCGCGCCAGCCGTCGCCGTCGCGGTCGACGTAGCCATAGGTGTCGAGCAAGGCGTTGGCGCGAGCGGGGTCGTACAAGCTCATCTCCGAGCGGTAGGCCGGGTCGTAGCCGGAGGTGTGTGGCACCACATGGCTTTGCGCCAGCACGGCCTGGCCGCGCCGCACCTGGCGGATCTCACGTTCAACGTCCAGGCCGAGCGAGATGGCGCGGCGCAACGCCACCTTGTCGGGCGTGTAACCGCCCACCACTGGATCTTCCATATTGAAGAAGGTGAAGGCTTCGTCCGGCGTCAGCGTGCGCTGCAACTTCATGCCGCGCTGTGCCAGATTGGGCGCCAGCTTGTTGCCCGGCAGGGCGATGTTGATGAACTCCGGCGGCACGATGAAGCTCAGGTCGTGCTCGCTATTGAGAAAGCTCAGCCAGCGCGGTTGCGACTCTTCGATGATGGAGATTTCCACCCGATCGATCATGGGGATGCGCCGGCCCTTGAAGTGCGCCAGCATGGCTTGGCCCTCGGCATCGCCCGGGGCGGGATCGGCCTCGTAATAACGTTCTCGGTAGGCGGGGTTTTTCTCCAGCACGATGAAGCTGGAGCGCCGCCATTGGCTCAGCACAAAAGGCCCCGTACCGACCGGGTGCTCCATGATGCGGTCGCCGTAGAACTCCACCACCTCGCGGGCCACGGCGCCATA
Source organism: Roseateles koreensis (assembly GCF_028595305.1). GTDB lineage: Bacteria > Pseudomonadota > Gammaproteobacteria > Burkholderiales > Burkholderiaceae_C > Paucibacter_A > Paucibacter_A koreensis. The sequence goes on from NZ_JAQQXS010000008.1 coordinate 75,624, forward strand.
TAGATCGCTGGCCGCCAAGGTTTCCAGCAGGCGTGGGCGCGGTTGATTCAGTTTGATCTGCAGGGTGTAACGGTCCAGCGCCTTGAGGCCTTCAATCGGGGTGTCGTAGTTCAGCGCGCGCTTGGCCGCCATGGCCTGCTTGCGCAGGGCGAGCAGGCCTTGGATGCCCAGCTCTTCCACATTGGCGTACAGCGGCGCGTTGATCGTCGGGTCGGCAAAGCGCTTGAGCGAATAGACGTAATCTTCGGCAGTCAGCTCGCGCCGCTCGCCGGGTTTGAGGCGACGGGCGCTGTTGGTGCTGTTGGTGTCATGGGCGGCATGAAACGCCGGGTCGTCCACGAAGTAGATGCCGGGCTTGAGATGGATGGTCCAGGTCTTGAAATCATTGGCGATCTCCGGCAGGCCGGCGGCCGTCAGGGGTATCACCTTCACCGGCATCGCCAGGTAGTCGTAGGCGTACAGCGCCTCAAAGATATGCGGCGTGATGGTGCGGGAATAGTCGTCGCTGATCTGCGCAGGGTCGAAGCCAGTTTCAGCGATCTGAAAGGCATAACGCAAAACCTTGGCGGATTGCGCTGAGTGATTGTTCGCCCCCACGCCGGCGCTGGAAGCCGCCGGCTCCGCTGCAAACGCCCAACTCGCTGAAGCCAGTGCGCTCACCAGCACCCAGGCCTTAGCGAGGGATCGAAAAGGTGTGGCGCGTATCGCGCCGGGTCCGCACATTTGCATACCGATCAGGGCCTCTTGCTGCTGTCGATGTCCACATACTGCCACCAGTCCAGCGCAAATTCGGGGCGCCGGTAGCCAATCAGCCAGGGCTGGGCCAGGTCGGTGATCAGGCGGTGGCCGCGGGCCTTGTAGGGCGCATAGGCCACACCCAGGCGCTTGGCCTCCCGGTACACGGCGTCCCGCTCGGGCCCGTCTGCCATGCCATTGGCTTGTTCGTAGAGCGTGTCCATGGCGGGCAGCTTGAAGCGTGCGTAGTTCTGCCCGCCAATGCGCGGGCTGTAGTAAAAGCCCAGGGCGTCCTGCCCGTCGGGCGAGGAGGCCGAACTGCCGAGCGACCAGATCTGAAATTTTCCGGCCCGCAGGCTTTTGAGGTTCTCCGGCCATTGGGCGGGTTTGAACTTGACCCGCAGACCCACGCTGGCCAGGCTTTTGCGCCAGATCTCGTCCACCTGGCGCTGGAAGTTGTCGGGTGTGGTGAGGCTTTCCAGCAGCAACGGGCTGCCATCGGGCTGCTCGCGCCAGCCGTCGCCGTCGCGGTCGACATAACCGTACAGGTCCAGCAGGGCGCGGGCGCGGTCGGGGTCGAAGTCGCCGTTCTCGCTCTTGAATAGCGGGTCGTAGCCGGAGGTGTGTGGCAGCAGGATGGATTGCGCGCTGATGGCCTGCCCGCGCCGGGCGATCTGCATTTCACGCGGCGCATTGGTGGCCAGCGAGATGGCGCGGCGCAGCGCAATGCGGGCCGGCTCGAAACCACCCACCACCGGGTCTTCCATATTGAAGACGGTGAACAGCACATCCGAGGCCACCACGCGGTAGAACTGAATGCCACTTTTGGCGAGATTCGGTGCCAGCTTGCCACCCGGGATGGCCTGGTTGGTGAAGTCCTCGGGCAAGGTGTAGAGCAGGTCGAACTGGCCGTTCAGAAAAGACAGCCAGCGCGGCTGGTTCTCTTCGATGATGGCCACCTCCACGCGGTCCACCATGGGCAGGCGCCGGCCTTTGAAGCGCGCCAGCAAGGCGTGGCCTTCGGCGTCGTCGGCATTCGGCTCAGCGTCGTAGTAACGCTCACGATAAGCGGTGTTTCGACGGAGTTCGATCAGGCTGCTGCGGCGCCAGTCGCCCAGCACAAAAGGCCCCGTGCCGACCGGATGTTCATTGCTCTTGTCGCCATAGGCTTCGATCACCTCACGCGCTACCGCGCCGAACAGGCTGCCGTCGGCCAAGGTCTGGGGCAGGCGCGGGCGTGGCTCGGCGAGCTTGAGTTGCAGGGTGTAGCGGTCGAGCGCGCGCAGGCCGTCAAGCGGCTTGTCGTAGTTGAAGGGCTTTTGGTTCTTCTCGACCTCGGCCCGGTACTCGTTGAGCCCGAGCATGTGCAACTCTTCCAGGCCGTCCCAGGTGGGGCTGTTGGTCAGCGGGTCGGCAAAACGCTTGAAGCTGTAGACAAAGTCTTGCGCCGTCAGTTCGCGCCGCTGGCCCTTGAAGGCGGGGTCAGCGGCGAAGTAAATGCCCGGCTGCACGCGGATCGTCCAGGTCTTGTAATCGGCACTGTGCTCGGGTAGCGCGGCAGCGGTCAGCGGCTTGAGCTTGAAGGGGCGCGCCAGGTAGTCGTAGGTGAACAGGCCTTCAAACAAGTGCTGGACGATGATGCGCGAGTACATGTCGCTGACCTTGGCGGGGTCGAAACCGGTTTCAGCCACCTTGAAGGCATAACGCAAAACCTTCTCGGGCTCCGGGGCGCCGTTGGCCGGGTAGGCCAGCGTGGGCAGCAGCAGGCTGCCACCGGCCAGCAGGCCTTGCAGCAGCAGGCGGCGGGTGGGTATTGGGGTGCTCATGGCTGGGCCGCCTTTAGGGCGTCGGTGTCGATGTCCACATACTTCCAAAAGTCTTTCTGGAACACATGGCGGTTGTAGCCCTTGACCCAGGGCTGCGCCAAGTCGGTGAAGATGCGATGCACCTCCATCTTGTAGGGCATGTAGGCGATCAGCAGGCGCTGGGCTTCGCGCATCACGGCGATGCGCTCGGGGCCGTCGGGCATGGCGCGTTGCTGTCGATACAGCGCGTTGAAGGCCGGCAGGTCGAAGCGGGCCTTGTTGGATTTGCCCTTGGCTGCCCCGTCGCCCAGGGCCAAAAAGGTGTCGCTGTCGGGGGTGGTTGCCACCCAGGACACGCCCCACATCTGCAGCTTGGCGGCATTGGCGGATTTAAGGTTTTCAGGAAATTTGGCGATTTTGAAGCGAATGCGAACCTTCAGCGCATCCATACCTTTTTGCCACAGTTCAATCAATTGCCGGCTTGTGCTGTCGGGTTGGCTGGCGTATTCAAGCTGCAGTGGTGAGCCGTCGGGCATGTCCCGCCAGCCGTCGCCGTCTGCGTCAACATAACCGTACAGGTCCAGCAAGGCCTGTGCCTTGGCAAGATTGAATTCGCTCATTTCTGATTTGTAGGCGGGGTCGTAGCCATAGGTGCCCGGGGCGATGGGCCCCTGCGCAGCCACGGCTTGGCCCCGCCGCGCCAGGCGAATCTGTTTGCCAATGTCTGTGGCCAACGAGATGGCGCGGCGCAGCGCCACCTTGTCGGGCGTATAGCCGCCTACCGTTGGGTCGTCCATATTGAAGTACGAAAACGCCACTTCCGGGTAGGTGAATCGTGTCATCTGCACCCCACGCTTGGCGAGGTTGGGGGCCAAGTGATTGTTGGGTGTGGCGATGCCGGCGAAGTCAAAGGGCAGCTCCAGAATCAGCTCGGTCTCCAGGCCCACAAAAGACAGCCAGCGCGGCTGGTTCTCTTCGATGATGGAGATCTCCACCCGGTCCACCATGGGCAGGCGTCGCCCTTGCAGGGCCTGTACCTGGGCGGCCAGCACGGGATTGTCGGTGGGCGGCGACTCGTCGTAGTGTTCTTCCCGGTAGTTGGGGTTTTTGTCGAGCAGGATGCGCGAACTGCGCCGCCAGTCGGCCAGGCGCCAGGCGTTGGTGCCGACGGGGTGCTCCATCACCCGGTCGCCATAAAACTCGACCACTTCACGGGCCACGGCGCCCAGAAAACCGGCATCAGCAAATTGGTACACAAAGCGCGGGTCGCCCAGGCCTAACTTGACCTGAAAGCGGTAACGGTCGAGTTGTTGCAGGCCCTCCACCGGGCGGTCGTAGGTGAAGGGCTTTTTGGCCTTCATCACCTCCGCGCGCAACTCGCTCAAGCCCAGGATCTTGACGTTCTCCAGCAGGTAGAGGTTGGGGCTTTTCCACTGCGGGTCGTAGTGGCGCTTGATCGAGTAGATGTAGTCGGCCGCGGTCAGCTCGCGCTTTTTGCCCTTGAAGGCTTCGTCGTCGGCAAAGTAAATACCGGGCTTGAGCTCGAAGGTGAGAGTCTTGAAATCGGCCGACACCTCGGGCATGGCCACCAGCACATTGGGCCGCAGCTTGGCAGGGTGGGTGTGGTACTCATAACGCAGTGGTGCGTCGAAGATGCCGGCGGCCACAGTCTTGGAATAAACGTCGGAAATCTGCGCTGGATCAAAGCCTGTTTCAGCCGCACGAAAGGCGTAGCGCAGGATTTTGGGCGTTGCTGTAGTTTCGCCGGCGGGCACGCCTTGAGCCCCCGCCGGGGCGCTTGCCAAGGCACAGGCCATCGACAGTAGGGCGGCCAGGCCGCGCAGGAGAAAGCGCGTGGGGCTGCGGCGGGCTGGGTGGGCAGCAGGAAGGGCAGCGGGAATCAAGGGTTTCATTTCCTGGATCGGCAAGAGAGGCCGGCGCAGGCTCTTTTGAAGCCAGCCGCCGTTGAACAGTCGCGCAGTCTAGACCGCCCGCGCGCGCCTTGCGGGCGAAATCCGCCCGTCTTGTCCGTTATTTGCCCAGCACCGGATAAATGCCAAGTCGGCAAATGCTTCCCTTCGACTAGACTCGCGCCACATTTCTTTCCTGACGCCTGAACGAACGACAGAGCCTTTCACAAGGGGGCTCTAACGCCGGGCGTCATCAGAACGACCCCGTCCTTGGAGACCCTTCTCAATGGTGGCCTATCTGTTCAGGCGCCTGTGGCAAATGATTCCGACCCTGCTGGGCGTGGTGCTGCTGGTGTTTTTTCTTTTCAAGTTTTTCGGCGGTGACCCGGCCGAAATCATGGGCGGTTTGAACGCCAGCCCGGAACAGATCAACGCCATCCGCGAGCAGCTTGGCCTCAACAAGCCGGTGTGGGAGCAACTGCTGATCTTCATCAAGCAGATCGTTACCTTTGACTGGGGCAAGAGTTGGGCAACCAATGAGCCGGTGTCGGCCCTGTTTGCCAGCCGCCTGCCGGCCACGCTCACCGTGATGCTGCCTATCCTGGTGCTGGAGGTGGTGCTGGCGATTCCGTTTGCCCTGGCCGTAGCCTATGTGCGCGGCAGCACCACCGACCGCGTGGTGATGATCTTGAGCACCGTCGCGGTGTCGATCTCGCTGCTGGTCTATGTGATCGTGGGGCAATACCTCTTTGCGTTTCGCCTGGGCTGGTTCCCGGTGCAGGGCTGGACCGACAGCGTCTGGACCAATCTCACCACCTATGCGCCGCTTCCCGTGCTGGTGGCTGTGGCGGTGTCCATCGCGCCTTACACGCGGCTTTACCGCACCTTCTTTCTGGATGAAATCGGGCACGACTATGTGCGCACCGCCCGCGCCAAGGGTCTGACGGAGCGCACCATCCTGCTCAAGCATGTGCTGCGCAACGCGATGATTCCCATCATGACCAATATCTCGGTGGCGCTGCCGGGCGTGTTTGTGGGCAGCTTTTTGCTGGAGGTGTTTTTCTCCATCCCCGGGCTGGGGCGTGAGATTTTGCTGGCGGTGAACCGCAGCGACTATCCGGTGATTCAGGCGTTTGCCATCTACATCGCCTTCTTGACCATGGTGGTGAACCTGATCACCGACTTGCTCTACAAGCTGGTGGACCCGCGGGTGGTGTTGAAATGAGTGCGGTGATGACGAACAAGAGCGCGGCGTCCAAGGCTGTTCAACGGTCTGAGGGCGTGTGGTTGGCCGCTTGGCGGCGTTTGCGCAGTGACAAGGTGGGCATGGTGTCCATGGTCATCGTGGGCCTCTTTTTGTTGCTGGTGCTTGCTTCGGCTGCCGGCTTGGTGGCCAAAAATTGGCAGAAGGAAGTGGGCGTGCCCAATGCGCCGCCGACCTTCATGGGCCCGGCGCCGGCCGAGGCGCAAGGCGCGCTGAACATGCCCGCCGGCCCCAACGTGGACCTGAGCGACATCGACCCGCTGGCGCCCAAATACGCCGAGTGGAACGAGCGCGCCAAGGCCTACAAGACGGAGGTGACGGTGAAGGCCGAGACCCTGCCTTGGGGCGGCGACCGCCTGGGTCGCGATGTGCTGTCCAAGGTTATCAAGGGCGCCGAGGTGTCGATCCTGGTGGGCGTGCTGGCTGCGGTGGTGGCCACCTTCATTGGCACCGTGCTGGGCGCCCTGGCGGGATTTTTCGGCGGCAAGGTGGGCGACGTTCTGGAGTGGGTTTACAACGTCTTCACCGCCATCCCGAGCATTTTGCTGATCTTCGCCTTCGCGGTGATCTTTGGGCGTGGCGTGTTGTCGGTGGTGATGATTCTGGGCCTGGCGGGCTGGACCGGCATCTACCGCCTGATCCGTGCGGAGTTCATGAAGCACTCGGTGCGCGAGTACGTGCGCTCGGCGGAGGCCATCGGCGCCAGCAAGTTCTCGCGCATGTTCAAGCACATCTTGCCCAACGTCTCGCATGTGGCGCTGGTGCAGCTAAGTCTGCACGTGGTGGCCTTCATCAAGAGTGAGGTGATCCTTTCTTACCTGGGCCTGGGCGTGGGGGTGGACCAAGTGTCCTGGGGCACCATGCTGAGCGAATCGCAAAGCGAGCTGATCCTGGGCTATTGGTGGCAGCTGGCCGGCGTGACGGCGGTGATGGCGGTGTTTGTGACCGCCTTCGCCTTGTTTACCGATGCCTTGCGTGATGCGCTGGATCCCAAATTGAGAGGCTTGGAGTAAAGCCATGCTGTTGCGTATTCAAGATCTAAAAGTCGCCTTCCGCATGGGTCGCCATAACGGCGAAATGCAGCGCACGCTCGCCGTCAAGGGCGTGAGCTTTGATGTGCCGGAAAATTCGACGGTCGCCCTGGTGGGTGAATCAGGCTCGGGCAAGAGCGTGACCGCCATGTCCATCCTCAATCTGCTGCCCGAGAATGCCGAGCGCAGTGGCCGGATCGAGTTCCAGGGGCGTGACCTGCTGCAGACCAGCCTGCGCGATCTGCAAGCCATTCGCGGGCGTGAGATTGCCTGCGTGTTTCAAGACCCCATGAGTTCGCTCAACCCGGTGTTTACCGTGGCGGATCAGATCATGGAGCCGTTGATCAAGCACATGGGCATGAGCCGCCGCCAGGCGCTGGTGCGTGCCGAGGAGTTGCTGAACGAGGTGGGCATTCCCGACCCCAAGCGGAGGCTGAAGGCTTATCCGCATGAGATGTCGGGTGGCCAGCAGCAGCGCGTGATGATTGCGGTGGCGCTGGCCTGCAGCCCGAAGTTGCTCATCGCCGACGAGCCGACCACCGCGTTGGACGTGACCATCCAGCGCCAGGTGATGGACTTGATGGCGCGGCTGAAGGAGTCGCACAAGATGAGCCTGTTGTTCATCTCGCACGACTTGGGTGTGGTGGGTGAGATTTCCGACCAGGTGGTGGTGATGCGCCACGGCGAAATCCGTGAGAAGGCTCCGGTGGCGAAAATCTTCAAGAACCCCCAAGACCGCTATACCAAGGCCTTGTTGGCATGCCGCCCTTCCCTGACCGAGAACCCCGACCGCCTGATGGTGATCGACGATCACATGGCGGGCCGTGAGTCGCAAGCGCATGTGAATCGCAAAGACCCCGCAGCACCGGTGATTCTGGAAGTTCGGGGCCTGAAGAAAAGCTTTTTCTTCAAGAAGGGCCTGTTCGGCCAGCAAGAGTTTGTGGCGGTCAAAGACGTCAACTTCAAGCTCCGCAAGGGCTACACCTTGGGTGTGGTGGGTGAGTCGGGCTCGGGCAAGACCACCATGGGCCTGACCCTGCTGCGCCTGCACGAGCCTACGGGGGGCGAGGTGCTGTTTGAGGGCCAGGACTTGCTCAAGATGAGCGGCCCCGATTGGCAGAAGATGCGCCGCCGCATCCAGGTCGTGTTCCAGAACCCCTACGCCTCGCTGAACCCGCGCTTCACCATTGCCCAGACCCTGGTCGAGCCGATGGAGATTCACGGCATTGGCCAAGACCACGCCGACCGCCTGGCGCGTGCCAGCGCCCTACTGACCAAAGTGGGGCTGGATGACACAGTGCTGGGCAAGTACCCGCATGAGTTCTCGGGCGGCCAGCGCCAGCGCATTGCCATCGCGCGCTGCCTGACGCTCAACCCCGAGGTGTTGGTGCTGGACGAGTCGGTGTCGGCGCTGGACGTGTCGGTGCAGGCCCAGGTGCTCAATCTGCTGAAGGATTTGCAGGACGAGTTCGGCCTGTCCTACATCTTCATCAGCCACGATCTGGCGGTGGTGAAATTCATCTCCGACGAGGTGCTGGTGATGCAGAACGGCGATGTGGTGGAGCAAAACGAAACCCAGGCCTTGTTGAAACAACCGCGTCAGGACTACACCCGACGCCTTCTGGGTGCCGTGCCGCGGGGGTATCAAGCACCCGCTGACGAGGCTGTGGCCTTGGTTTCATAGCGAGAGCTAGCTTTACGGCACGTTTGCGGCCCCGCCGTCCTTGCTGCCGCCTTGGCCTACGATCGCACGATGCAATCCGGAAATTTTGCACATCCCTGCGTGCAACAGTGTTCAAGCTGATGGATTTGTTGCCGATAGACCGACGAATGACCATGGTTTTCAGCGCACCCACTTTCAGGCTGGGGCACCCCGGAGCGTTGAGCCCTGCGGGGGGCCGTTTGGTCATGCGCGGATGGTCAGTGGAATTCGGGCGTTGGGCTCGATGCAGGCTGCCGGGAGGGATGGGATCGCTGTTGTTGCTAACGCTGTTCCTGTGCGCAGGCTGTGGGCCGCAGCCAGGCGGGGGGAGTCCCCCCGTGGAGCCCCCCGGCGCGGCCACTGCTCAAGTTGAAGTACGCGATGAGTCGGTGTTGCGGGATCTGGAAGCCATCGAACGCAGGGGTGACAGCGGCGATCTCGCCAAAAGAGAACAAGCCTTGCGCGAGTTGCAGGCGCGCGCTGCGCCGGGCAGCTGGGAGCGCTTGCATATCCTGACTTTGCGCGGCGAGATTGCGGTGGCACTGGAAGATTCGTCGCTGAACGATCAAGTCATGGACGAGTTACTGGCTTGGCCGGAAGGCTCCAAGCAGGCCATCAGTCAATTTGCCCAGGCCTACCTCAGCGCACAAGCCCTGGCCAAAAAGGGCAGCCGGCGGGCGGCCATTCAGGCCATGTCGGGCTTGCCGGCTTTGCTGGAGGGCCCCACGCCCAAGCCCTTGCTGTTGCGCTTCTATCGGTTCTGGGCCACGCAGAAGTCCGATTTTGGCGACGTGGATGGCGCCATCGCTGCCAATCTCCAGGCCTTGAAGTTGACCGATCAAATCGGACAACCCTGGCGCCGTGCCCTGTGTCTGGGGGCACTGTCCTATGTTTATGTGCGGGCCCAGCAACCGGAGCGGGCCCAGGAGGCGGCGGACGAGGCCTTGAAAGAGGCCATGAAGAGCCCAGATCCAATGACGCTGTTTGCCGTCAACAATGCCCGGGCGATTATTTTCGGTGAGTTGAATCAACCCGAGCAGGCCCGCGAAGCCTCCGATCTGACGGTCGGTTATGCCCGGGCCTTGGGCTCCACCAAACTGCTGGCGCTGGCCTTGGCCAATAGCGCTGACCTTTTGTTGCGCAATGGTTTGTATGCCCAGGCCCTGGCGATTTCGCAGGAATCGCTGCCCCTGGCTTTGTCCAGCAAAGACGACAGCGCGGAGTCTGTGGCGCGCGCCAATATCGGGCTCGCCAAAATCGCCATGAAGCGGGTTGAAGAAGGCAAGCGCGAGGTGTTGCAGGTGATCGCTCAGGATGAGCGCATGGGCAATGTGGGTGAAGTCGCGGCGGGTTGGCTGGAACTGGGGACCTATCTGGAGCGGGCTGGTGACATCTCTGGCGCGATCCATGCCTATCACCAGCATCGGCGTTGGGCCGACGAGGCTTTGCGCGCGGAGACGCGGCGGGCGATTCTCGGCGCGCAGGCGCTCTACGACGATGAGCGCCGCGCGCGCGAGCACGACTTGCTGAGCCGCGACAACAGCCTCAAGGCCGAGCAGTTGCGTGCCCGTGACCTGCAGATCAAATTGTGGGCAGCGGTGGGCGGCTGCGTGGTGGCGTCGTCCGTTTTGCTGGGTTTGGCGTATCAGCGCATTCGCAAGACCAACAAGGCGCTGGCGCAAAGCAATGCCGCGCTGAAGGTGCAAAGCGAGCGCGACCCGCTCACCGGCCTGGCCAACCGCCGACACTTCCAGGCGGTCATCAAGTCGGCGGGGGCGTCAGAATTCAATGGCACCTTGTTCCTGATCGACATCGATCACTTCAAGCGCGTCAACGACCAGTTCGGCCATGCGGCTGGCGACGCTGTGCTGATCGAAGTGGCTCGCCGTCTGAAACAGGCGTTACGGGACGCCGATCTGGTGGTCCGCTGGGGGGGCGAGGAGTTTCTCATCGTGGTGTCATCTCACGACGCGGCCGATGCCCGGCAACTCGCCCAGCGGCTGCTGGACCAGATCGCCATCGTGCCCGTCAGGCATGGTCGGGAAGCGATCCCGGTGACGGCTTCGATCGGCTTTGCCCGCTTTCCTGTCTTGCCACATGGGTGGATGCCAACTTGGGAGCGCGCCATCGATCTGGTCGACACCGCCATGTACATGGCCAAGGCGCATGGCCGCAACAAGGCCTTCGGGATTGACAGCATCGAGGCACGCGACGAGCCGGAGCTTCAGGCTGTGGCCGCTGAAATGGAGGCCGCATGGCAGGCCGGCCGGGTCCATTTACAGACCTTGCAGGGGCCGACCCCGCCGCAGGGGCTTGCCGCATGAAGTGGCTTTGCACCCTTGCGCTGGCGTGGTCCGGGCTGTGCGGGCCAACCGCGGCTGCGGCGACGGCATCTGCAGCCCCCGCCGCCTCGGTGGCTGGCGCGTCGCAGCCCCTGGCGCTTGAACGTGTGCCGGACCCTGCGCTGGACAGCAAGTTGAACGCCTTGCTGTGGCGCGCCTTCGATCGCCCGGACGACGCCTTGAAGAGCCTGCGGCAGTTGCAGCGGGAGTCTTCCTCCGTCAGCCAGGCTTGGCAGTTGCAGCTCGCCGAGGCGCGGATTGCCGTGCGTGCGGGCGACTTTGCGCACGCCCGGGCTTTGGCGGATGCACTGTCGGGTACCCCAGAGTTGGCTGGCCATGTGGCTGTGTTGCGGGCCGAGTTGGCCGATCGCCAGAACGAACTCGCGGCTGCGGAGCGTGAGTCGGGCCTCGCCATCCAGATTTTGTCTCAGCATTGCGACAAAAATGATCCGGGTGTGGGCATGGTCCGTGGTTGCGATTTTCGGGCGCTTTGGTCGGCGCTGCGAACGCTGACGCGACTGCAAGCCATCCAGGGGCTGGACCCGCTGGTGGAGGCCAACGAGCGCTGGGCCCTGGCCCTGGCCGAGGCTGGAAAAGACTCCTTGTTGAGCGCCATCTCCATGGCCCAGCTCTCACGCGTAAGCGATCGCCAGCAACAACCCGAGGCGGCGCGCCGCTGGATGGTGCAGGCCTTGCAAACGGCGCAAGGCGATGCCCTGGCCATGGCCTATGTGAAGAATTCTGAAAGCGTGCTGGCGGGCCGGCGAGGTGATGTGCCGGGGCAGCTCAAAATCCTGGAAGACGGCCGGGAGTTCGCCACGCAGGCTGACGCAGTCTGGGTGTTGGCGCTCAACCGAACCTTTCTCTCCAACCTCTACCTGCACAACGGCAAACCCGATCTGGTTGTTGCTGCCGCCTTGGAAGCCTTGCCGGTGGTGCTGAACAAGAAGGACTTTTATACCGAACGCATCCTGCGGCACAACCTGTCCGTGGCCTACATTTTGCGGCACGAGTACGCCAAGGCCCGGCAAGAAATGGCCCGGGTGGACGCCCTGCGCGAAGGGCTGCCGGATCAAAGCATGCGCATGGGCGAACTGCGCGAATTGAGTGAGGCCTGGGAGAAGGTGGGCCAAGCCAAAGAGGCGATTCAGCTCTATCACGCGGAGCGGGCGCTCAACGCGCAGGTGCATGCGGGCAACCGGGAGGCTTCCCTCAAACAGCTGCAAGTCAAGTACGACAGCGAGCGCAAGCAGCGTGAGCTGGACTTGCTGACGCGGGACAACCGCCTTAAAGACCGGCAACTGAGCAATCGCCAATTGATGACGGAGGTGGGCCTGGCGGTGGCCGCCTTGTTGGTGTTGTCGCTGCTGCTTACCGCCGTGATGGTCCGCCGGGTTCGCGCTGCCAACAAGCGTCTGAAAGCCAACGAGGCCTTGCTGCGCGCCCAGAGCGAGCGTGACCCGCTGACCGATCTGGCCAATCGGCGTCATTTTCTGGGCGTGATGGAGCTGCAGGCGCAGGCCTATTTCACAGGTGCGCTGTTGATGATCGACATCGACCATTTCAAGCGGGTGAATGACCAGCACGGGCATGCCGCTGGCGATGTGGTCATTTGCGAAGTGGCCCGCCGCATCAGTCAGACGGTGCGCCAGAACGACCTGGTGGTGCGTTGGGGTGGCGAAGAATTTCTGGTGTTTGCCGCTGAAGTCTCGCAGGAGCAGCTCACGCAGCTGGCCCAGCGCATCTTGCATGCCATCGGGGGCCAGCCGGTGATCGCGGAAGACGGCCCGCTGCGTGTGACCGCGTCCATCGGGTTTGCGCACTTCCCCTTGCCGCCTGCCCGTTTGAACGTGCGCTGGGAGCAGGCGGTCAACTGGGCCGACATGGCGCTGTATTCCGCCAAGGCCAAAGGCCGTAACTGCGCCGTGGGCATCGCCACCGTCAATGCGCAAGACACCCATGCGCTCCTGCAGATCGAAGCCGACTTCGACGCGGCTTGCTCCGCCGACCGGGTTCGTCTATTCGAAGTGGCAGGCCCTGTCGTCTGATGTGCAAGCCCAGCGGGGACCGGTGCTGAGAAGCATCGACAAGTGTCGACAATAGGCATATGAAATTCGATGCCCTGCGCCACGCGATGTGGCAGCGCCTGACACAGTCACCCCACCTGCGGGCTGACCTGCTGGCGGCGTTCGTGGTCAGCGTGCTGCTGATTCCGCAAAGCCTGGCCTACGCCATGTTGGCGGGCTTGTCACCCCAGGTGGGCCTGTATGCCAGCTTGCTGCCCTTGTTGGCCTATGCCGCGCTGGGCAGCAGCCCGGTGCTGGCTGTTGGGCCGGTGGCGGTGCTGGCGCTGATGATCGCGCAGACCCTGGGCGGCTTGCCGCCCGGCATCGGCGCCGAAGCCGGTGCCTTGGTGCTGGCGGCCGAAATGGGCCTGATTCTGCTGCTGGCCGCGGCGCTTCGGCTGCACGCTTTGGCCGCGTTGCTGTCGGTGCCGGTGCTGCAGGGCTTCGAGATAGGCGCCACCCTGAGCATCGCCTTGAGCCAGCTGCCGGTGCTGGTGGGCTCGCAGGTGCAAGGGGTTGAGTTGGGTACCTTGGTTCAAGAGACTTGGCGCCACGGCCTCAGCTGGCATACGGCGACACTGGTCTTTGGTGCGGGTGCATGCGGGTTGTTGTTGCTGTCGCGGCGTTTGTTGCCCCCGACGCTGGCGCGGCTGGCCCCGCTCATCGTTTTGTTGGGCGCCGTGTTGCTGTCCTGGCTGTTGAACGCCGGCAATTTGGGCATCAAGCTGCTCGGGAGCTTGCCCCAGATGCAGCTACGTTTCACGTTGCCCTTGCTGAACCCGTCGGTGTGGCTGGCCTTGTTGCCGAATGCCCTGCTGCTCGCGCTCATGGCCTATGTGAGCAGCTTGGTGGTGGCGGAGTCCCTGGCCCGCAAGCGCGGTGAGCGGGTCAATGAGGCGGCGGAACTGTGCGGTCTGGGCCTCGCCAATTGGGTGTCGGCCTTTAGCGGCGGCATGCCGGTGGCCGGCAGTTTTTCGCGCAGCGTGTTGCTGCACGACGCCGGCAGCCGCACTCGTTTGAGCGGCGCCGTGGTGGCCTTGTTCATGTACCTGGCCATGTTGCTGCTGGCAGCGCCGCTGGCCTGGTTGCCCAAGTCGGTGCTGTCGGCGACGATTTTGGTGGCGGTGCTGTCAGGGCTGCGGCTGTCGCATTTCACCGAGGCCTGGGCGTACTCCCGGCGTGAGGCCTTGTTGATGGGGTTGGTGATGGTGACTGTGCTGTGCGTGAATCTCGCACTCGGCTTGGGGCTGGGCGTGCTGGGCTCCATCGCGTTGCTGCTGCAGCGCAGCGCGCGCCCGCATGTGGCCTTGCTGGGGCGCGTACCCGGCACCGAGCATTACCGCAACGTCGACCGCCATGCGGTGGAATTGCAGGCCGATGTGCTGGGTCTGCGCATCGACGAAAGCCTGCTCTTCACCAATGCGCGCACCCTGAGCGACGTGGTGCAGGGCTTTCTTGTTGTGCAGCCCCAGGCGCGCCGTGTCTTGCTGATGATGTCGCCAGTCAATAGCATCGATTTCAGCGGTCTGGAGGCCTTGAAAGACTTGCATGATGCGCTCAAGGTCCAGGGCCTGCGCCTGGACCTCTCCGAGGTGAAGGGCCCGGTTCTTGACCGCCTGCGCGCTGGCCACTGGGAGCGTTGGTTTGAAGGCCAGCTGTTCTTGAGCTACCACCAAGGCATCACCGCTGGGGAGCGGCCTTTGCGGGATGACCCGGTGCCGGTGATTTAGAACTTCCTGATTTGAAGCGAAGTGAAGCTTGGATCACCCGATGAGTTTGCCCAGCAAGCCATAAACAACGAACGCTTTGAACTACTGGGGCAATTTGTATATGACAAGGAAACTGATTTGAGTTGGACCCGATGCAGCGTGGGACAAAGATGGGTTCAACCCAATTGATGCATCGGGACGCCCAAAGGATTCATTTTCTCGCAGGCGCAGTTCAAATCAAACAATGAATGGCGAGTTCTATCTAAATCGGAAATTAGGACGCTAATCAACGAGAAAAGAAGTTCATTAAATTTTGATCTCGATGTCCTTCCAGGCATGGATAAAGAACAACTCCTTTACTGGACAAATGATCAGACCAATAGCACGAGCACTGATCAGAAGGTGATCAATAAGTTATTTTTTGGGCGTGACTCAGCCGCGCAGCAATTTTTCTTCAGCCAGGGCCAGGGCTTCGGGCACGCCTGAGAGCACCAGCGTGTCGCCACCGTGCAGCAGCAACTGGTCGTCAGCCGACACGACGGCGCCATTGGCGCGGCGCACGGACACCACCTGCACTCCGGTGGCATGCAGGGCGAGCAAGCCCAGGTTTTGTTGTGCATAGGCGCTGGCGGCCGGCAGGGTGACGGAGCGCAGGCGGGCGTGCTGGCGCTCTTCCATCGTGTCGTCATCGGCACCGTGGAAGTAGCCGCGCAACAAGCCGTAACGAGCATCCCGAGCGTCACGCGTGAGGCGGATCACGCGCCGCATGGGCACCCCCACCAGGGCCAGCGCGTGGCTGGCGAGCATGAGGGAACCCTCGATGGCTTCAGGCACCACCTCGGTGGCCCCAGCGGCGCGCAGCCGCTCCAGATCGCTGTCGTCGATGGTGCGCACCACCACCGGCACTTGCGGCGCGTGCTGTTGCACCAAGTGCAGGATTTTCAAGGCCGAGGGTGTATCGGGGTAGCTCACCACCACGGCGCTGGCACGTGCCAGGCCGGCAGCCATCAGGCTAGGCAGGCGCGCGGCGTCACCAAACACCACGCTCTGGCCCGCCGCAGCGGCCTGGCGCACCCGGTCGGGGTCGAGGTCCAGCGCCATATAGGGGATGTGCTCACCGTCGAGCAGACGCGCCAGATTCTGGCCACTGCGCCCGTAGCCGCAGATGATGACGTGGGCATCGGCCTTGATGGCTTTTTTGGCGATGGTGGTGAGTTGCAGCGACTGCATCATCCAGTCGCTGCTGGAGAGCTTCATGACGATGCGATTGCTGTACATGATCAAGAAGGGCGTGGCCAGCATCGACAGCACCATGCTCGCCAGTACCGGGCTCAAATAGTGCGCCGGGATCAAGGCATGCTGGCTGGCCAGGGTCAGCACCACGAAGCCGAATTCACCCGCCTGCGCCAGGTACAGGCCGGTGCGCAAGGCCACGCCGGTGGGTGCCTTGAACAGCTTGGCCAGCCCGGTGATGAGGCCGAACTTGGCAAGAATCGGCAGCACGCTGAGGATCAGCACCAGCGGCCATTGTTCAAGCAGCATGCGCCAGTCCAGCTTCATGCCGATGGTGATGAAGAACAAGCCCAGCAGCACATCGTGGAAGGGCCGTATGTCGGTTTCCACCTGGTGCTTGTATTCGGTTTCAGCAATCAGCATGCCGGCCACAAAGGCGCCCAGTGCGAGTGACAAACCGGCATGCTCGGTCAGCCAGGCCAGGCCCAGCGTCACCAGCAACACATTGAGCATGAACAGTTCTTCGCTCTTGTGGCGTGCCAACAGGGTGAGCCACCAGCGCATCACCTTTTGCCCCCCCATCAACAGCAGCGTAAGCAGCAAGGCGGCCTTCACACTCGCCCAGATCAAGGACTGCGCCATTTCGGCGCCACTGCTGTTCAGGGCCGGCACCATCACCAGCAAAGGCACCACGGCCAGGTCTTGGAACAGCAAGACGCCGATCACGCGGCGGCCGTGTTCGCTTTCAAGCTCCAGCCGCTCGGACATCAGCTTGACGACAATGGCCGTGCTGCTCATGGCCATGGCGGCGCCCAGCACCAGGGCGCCCTTCCACCCCAGCTCCCAGGGCCAGCCGAAAAAGGCGAACAGGGCTTGCAAACCCGCATTGCCCAGCACGGCGCCCACCATTGTGAGCAGCACCTGCGTCAGGCCCAGGCCAAACACCAAAGTGCGCATGCTGCGCAGCTTGGGCAGATTGAACTCCAGCCCGATCACGAACATCAGAAACACCACGCCAAATTCAGCCAGGTAGCTGATGTTGGCGTTGTCGCCCGCCAAGGCCAGGGCGTTGGGCCCGATCACCACGCCCACCGCCAAGTAGCCCAGCATGGGCGGCAATTTGAGGCTCCGGCAGGCGACCACGCCCAGCACCGCAGCGGCCAGGTACAACAGGGTCAGGTCAAGCGAGGTCAGCATTGGCCGATATTAAACGGCAGGTGGGCATGCTGAAGGAATCGCCCGGCAACTGTTGCACAGAGGAGTTGATTCGATGAGTTGAACAAACGCCGTGAATTTGCTGGCGCTTTGCGTCTCGCCTGCCGAACTTCCCTAACGCACAGTCCCGACGCGCAATTTGCGCGCGGCCAGCCAGTCGTCCCGGCTCATGTCGTGGCGCGCCAGGTCTTTGTCGTACCAGTGTTCGATGCCGGTGTAGTGCATGCCCAGGCGGTCCATCACCTTGCCGGAAGCCAGATTCTCGGCCACGCGAACGGCGCAAAGTTGCACGGCCTGGAGGTCTTCAAAAGCAAAGTCGGCCATGCGCTGTGCGGCCTCCGACGCAAAGCCCTGGTGCCAGCGGTCCAGACGCAGGCGCCAGCCAATTTCCAGCGGGCCGCTGCGCACGCGCCCCAGGTGCTGGATGCAACCCGCGCCAATGAGCTCGCCGGTGGCCAGTTCGATAAAGGCCCACCAGGAGTAGCCCCATTCCGCCCATTTCTCCTTGACCCGGTCAATCATCAACTGGGTGTCCTCCGGCGTGTCTGGCTTGCCGGTGATGTAACGCATCACTTCGGGGTCATTGTTGAGCCGGTGCAAGCCGTCGAAATGCGCCTCGGTGAGGGGCTCCAGGCGCAGGCGGGGGGTTAGCAGAATGGTCATGCAGGGCCTCTGGATCGGTGGACGGTGATTGTGCGCTCTCAGGCCGGGGCAGGCCCGGCGCCAGCGTCAGTGCCAGAGTTCGCGGGCTGGTTCAGCGCGCCACAGCACAGGCTCAAGGCTTCTTGGTAGTTGGCGGCCAGGCGACCCCTTGCGTCCAGCGCCACCTCGCATTGCGCCATGTCCAGAAAAGGACTGTTCAAAAGCACGGCCAGCAGGCGCGCGTGGCTGAATTTTTGCTGCATCACGGGCATTTGCAGCGCAAGTGCGGGGCCCTCTTTCTCGGGCTCGGTGCTGACCATGCAGATGATGGCCACGGCATTGAGCGTGAGGTCGGGCGGTGCGGGTGCATGCAGTTCGGCCAATTCGACGTGGCGTGCGTCCAGCCCTTCGCGGCGCAGCAGGCGCACCAAAATCTCGGTGGCCACCTCGCTGAAGGGACCGCCCAGGCCGACGCAAAGAATCACGCTGCCGTCGGGCACACCCAGCGGGCCTTGCCAGGGCCCCATCTGCTGCTCCCGCCGGGCGCGCAGTTGCCGGCCGAGGGACACATCTTCCAGCAGCGAGGCGGGCTGGGCCTTGTCGCGCGGTGTGGGGCGGAATGGGCGACGACCATTTTTGCCATTTCCGCCATGGGCCTTTGCCGGCGGGACCTGTGTATCGCCCGCCAACGTTTCGATCACCGAGGCCACCAGATTGCGCAGTTTGACGCCGTCTTGCTGGCTGATCCGCCCTTCGTCGAAATCGTGGCGCGCCAAGTGCAGCCCCGGCAGCAGCACGTTGTCGCAATAGGCCGAAAACGGTTGCCGCTTCAGGTAGGTGCGTGCGCTGGCAAGAATCTCGTGGGCATCGCCCGACAAGGCACGCTGGTAAAAATTTTGGGCCAGTGTGAGGGCCCGGACTTCTCCGAACAGAAGCTCCAGCGCGCTCAGCGCCGGCACATAACGCCCCGCCACCACGAGACATAGCGTGAGCGGGGTGGACACCACCAGGCCCACCGGCCCCCAGATCCAACTCCAGAACAAGGCGGCGACGACCACCGAGATGGGCGACAGACCGGTCGAGTGCGCGTACAAGCGTGGCTCGATCCACTGGCCGGCGAGGGTCTCTACGACGATGAACAGGCCGGCCGTGCTGAGCGTGAGCGACCAGCACGGGTCGATGGCCGCCGCCAGCAACGTTGCACAGATCGCGGCGATCCAAAACCCCACATAGGGCACGAAGCGCAACACCGCCACCATGCAGGCCCATAGCACCGCGTGCGGCAGGCCGATCACCAGCAGGCCGACCCACAAGACCGCACCCACGGACAGATTCAGGGCGAATTGCGCCACGAAAAATCGCGCCAGGCGTTCGGCGGCGTCATTCACCGCCTGCGTGGTGGCGCGCAAATCCTTGCTGCCAACGAGGCGGATCAGCCGGTCGCGCAGGGCTTCGTGATCCAGCAAGACAAACACCAGCACGACAAACACGATGCCGGCCGTGACCAGTGGCGACCACACGCGGTTGAGCACGCCGCTGATCAGCTCCGCCGCACGCGGCGCGGGTTGGCGAATCACCACAGGAACCGGCTCGTTGCCATTGAGCAGCCGCGTGGCGCCATCGGGCGCGGTCGCGGAGGGGGCTTCTGCCGCAAAGGGGCTCAACACACGGTCGGCTTGACCTGCGAAGCTGCCCATTTTGTCCAGCGTCATTTCGCTGATCGTGATCAGCTTGTGGCGGATGGTTTTTTCGTACTGCGGCAGTTCTGCAGCGATGTGAAACACCTGGGTGCCGATGACGGCCGCCACCACCCCGGCTGACACCGTGAGCGCCAGGGTGGCCAGCCACACTGACAAGGTGGTGCCCACGCCCAGGCGCCGCAGGCCTTGCACCCAGGGCCAGACAAACACGCCCATCAGAACCGCCAGGGTGATGGGGACCAAGACTTCCCGGCCCAAATACAGAAGCGCCAACACCACGGCAGTCCCGAGCATGCCGGCGAGTTTGTTGTTCACCGGGACCGGGCTGGCGTTCTCTGGGTTGGTGGGCATGGCAGCTTGGTGGGAGTGTGAGTGAAATGGCGAAACGATGTTAGGGCGCAAAGGCCGTTGCATAACTGCATGCACGCGCGGCATGACGGGTCGGAAGAATGTCAAATTGTGCCGTGCCGCGCGACCCTATGCACAAGGTGCATGGGCGCATGTGCACAAGGTTGGGGTGAGGGGCTTGGGGACGCATCAAGTCTTGATACCGTTCGGGCCACCAAAAGTTACGGAGCATTACATGCCCAATCTGTCCTTTGTTTCGCCCACCCGCAACAGCCCCTGGGGGACGTATCTGTCGCAGATCGATGCCGTGGAGCCCTACCTGGGCAAGCTCGCGCGCTGGGTCGAAACCTTGCGCCGCCCCAAAAGGGCGCTGATCGTCGACATCCCCATCGAGCTCGACAACGGCAGCATCGCCCACTTCGAGGGCTACCGTGTTCAGCACAGCCTGACCCGCGGCCCGGGCAAGGGTGGCGTGCGTTACCACCCCGACGTGACGTTGGAAGAAGTGATGGCGCTGTCCGCGTGGATGACCATCAAGAACGCGGCGGTCAACCTGCCTTACGGCGGCGCCAAGGGTGGCATTCGCCTCGATCCCAAGGCCTTGTCGCTCAAGGAGCTGGAAAAAGTAACGCGCCGTTACACCAGCGAGATTGGCATCATCATCGGCCCGCAGCAAGACATTCCGGCTCCTGACGTCAACACCAATGGCCAGATCATGGCCTGGATGATGGACACCTATTCGATGAACACCGGCGCCACCGCCACCGGGGTCGTAACGGGCAAACCCATCGCACTGGGCGGTTCGCTGGGCCGCGTGCAGGCCACCGGCCGCGGTGTGTTTGTGATCGGGCGTGAAGCCATGCGCCGGCTGCACATCGACATGGAAGGTGCGCGCATCGCGGTGCAAGGTTTTGGCAATGTGGGCTCCATTGCTGCCAAGCTGTTTGCCGCCAACGGCGCCAAGGTGGTGGCCGTGCAAGACCACACCGGCACCATCTTGAACGAGTCGGGTTTTGACATGCAGAACCTGCTGGACCACGTGGCCGCGACGGGCGGCGTGGGCGGCTTCAAGGGTGGCGATGCGATTGCCAATGATGATTTCTGGAAGGTCAAGAGCGATGTGCTGATCCCCGCTGCGCTGGAAGGCCAGATCAACAAAGAGCGCGCCGAGGGCCTGCAGACCCGCCTGGTGCTGGAAGGCGCCAACGGCCCGACCACGCCCGATGGCGACGCCGTGCTGGCCGACCGCGGCATCGTGGTGGTACCCGATGTGATCGCCAATTCAGGCGGCGTCACGGTGTCTTACTTCGAGTGGGTGCAGGACTTCAGCAGCTTCTTCTGGACCGAGGACGAGATCAACGTGCGCCTGGACAAAATCATCACCGGCGCCTTCAAGCACATCTGGGACACCTCTGAAATCCACCGCACCAGCCTGCGCACCGCCGCCTTTGTGGTGGCCTGCACGCGGGTGCTGGAAGCGCGGGTGGAGCGCGGTCTTTATCCCTGAGCTTTACAAGCTGAGCCGGCGTGTCGGGCTCGCCCAGCTGGCGGGCAGGTCTTGCAAGACCTGCCCCGCCGACAGGGAGCGAATCGGAACGCCCAGGTCCGACGGAATGCGCTGGCGGGCCTGTAAGGCCATGTAGCGCAAGGCACTCACGCGCAAGAAGGAGGCGAAGTTGCCCACCGCGCCACGCGCCTGCACTAACTCGTCGTGCAGCTTTTCGATCAGCTGGGTGACGCTCATGCCGTCGCGGGCGCCGATTTCCTCCAGCACCTCCCAGTGCAGGTTTTCCAGCCGGATGCTGGTGATCACCCCATGCAGACGAACCGAGCGCGTGCGCGATTCGTAGGATTCCGGGTTGGCGCTGATGAACACTTCGCACATGAGGACGCTCCTGACGGGCCAATGGCTGGCGGATAGCCGGTAAGTTCAGCGCATTCTGAACCGTTCTGCGCTCAATGGCTGATGCGTGTACCCAGCAGCGCCAGGAACTGTGCCATCCAGGCTGGGTGGGCCGGCCAAGCGGGCGCGGTAACGAATTGGCCGTCCGTGACGGCTTGGTCCACCGGTATCTCCGCGTAGCTGGCACCTGCCAATTCAACTTCAGCCGCGCAGGCTGGGTAAGCCGAAATGCGCTTGCCGCGAATCACGCCTGCAGCTGCCAGCAGTTGCGCGCCATGGCAGACGGCGGCAATCGGCTTGCCCTTTTGGGCGAAATGCTGCACCAGGCTCAACACGCCGGGCATGGTGCGCAGGTATTCGGGCGCCCGGCCGCCGGGAATCACCAGGGCGGCGTAGTCGTCGGCCTGGATGTTGGCAAAGGTGGCGTTCAGGGTGAAGCGATGCCCTGGCTTTTCAGAATAAGTCTGAGCGCCCTCGAAGTCGTGGATGGCGGTGAGGATGTAGTCCCCCGCCGCCTTGCCAGGGCACACCGCATCTACCGAATGGCCCACTGCCAGAAGGGTCTGGAAGGGCACCATGGTTTCGTAGTCTTCGGCATAGTCGCCGACCAGCATCAGCATTTTTTCCGCTCATCTCAAGTCTCCTGTTGATTGGGCCAAGACCTTGTGCCCGGCCTGAGTTGATTGTCTGGATGCGGGTGGCCGAAGGGGTAATAGCGGGTTGTTAGAACCTGCCCGTGGCCTGCACCGGTCGGGACCCCCTCGATATACTTGGCACCATGAACAATGCCCCAACTTTTGACGCTGCCCGTGCTATCCGCATGGGGCAGGAAGCGCTGCACATCGAGGCCGCTGCCTTGACCGCCATGGCGCCACGCCTGGGTGACGCCTTTGCGGCGGCCGTGCAAGCGGTGTTGAACTGCAAGGGCCGGGTGGCCGTGATGGGCATGGGCAAGAGCGGCCATGTGGGGCGCAAGATCGCGGCCACGCTGGCTTCCACCGGCACGCCGGCGCTGTTTGTGCACCCGGCCGAAGCCAGCCATGGCGATCTGGGGATGGTCACGCCGGGCGATGTGGTGGTTGCGCTGTCGAATTCGGGTGAAAGCGATGAGCTCAATGCCATCTTGCCGGTGCTCAAGCGTCTGGGTGTCACCATTCTGGCGATGACGGGCCGGGCTGAATCCAGCCTGGCGCGGCATGCCCACATCGTGCTGGACAGCGCGGTGGCGGAAGAGGCCTGCCCGTTGAACCTGGCGCCTACCGCCAGCACCACCGCGCAGATGGCGCTGGGTGATGCGCTGGCGGTGGCGCTGCTCGATGCTCGGGGTTTTCGCCCTGAAGATTTCGCGCGCTCGCACCCCGGCGGGGCGCTGGGCCGCAAGCTGTTGACCCATGTGCGTGACCTGATGCGCAGCGGTGTCGATTTGCCGCGTGTGCTGCCTGAGCTGCCCTTCACCGAGATGATGCGTGAGATGTCGGCCAAGGCGCTGGGTGTGGCCATCGTGGTGGACGCGCAGGATCAAGTGCTGGGCATCTTCACCGACGGCGATTTGCGCCGCTTGGTTGAAAAAGGCCAAGACCTGCGTGAACTGACCGCTGCCCAAGTTGCGCACAAGAACCCGCGCAGCATCGGTGCCGACGCCCTGGCGGTGGACGCTGCGGTGCTGATGGAGTCCGCCCGCATCACGCTGGTGCTGGTGGTCGACGAGCAGCAGCGCCTGCAAGGCGCCATCACCATCAACGATTTGATGCGCGCCAAGGTGATCTGATGGGCATGCACACACTGCAAGCCGCGCTGCGGTTTCCGCCGGAGTTGTTGGTCAAGGCCCAAGGCACGGGCCTGGGTTTGAAGGCTGCGATTTTCGATGTAGACGGCGTACTCACCGACGGGCGCATCTACATTGGCGAGCAAGGCGAGCTGTTCAAAGCCTTCTCCACCCTGGACGGTCACGGCCTCAAGCTGCTGGACCAAGCAGGCATCACGCCCATCGTCATCACCGGGCGTGATTCACCGGCGGTGCGCCGCCGTGTTGCCGATTTGGGGTTGCGCCACGCCGTTTACGGCGCCAAAGACAAGCTGGCCGTGGCCCTGCCGCTGTTGAACAGCCTGGGGCTCGCCTGGGGCGAGGTGGCCGCCATGGGCGATGACTGGCCGGATCTGCCGCTGATGACCCGTGCGGGCTTTGCTTGCGCGCCGGCCCAGGCCCATGCCGAAGTCAAGGCCATTGCCCACTATGTCACCCAGGCCGCAGGCGGCCACGGCGCCGCACGCGAATGCTGTGACGTGATCCTGCAGGCCTGCGGGCGTTACCAGACCCTGCTCAATGGCCATCTGGACACCTTGGACGGGGGCGTGGCCTGATGGCCGCTGCCCCGCTGCCGCAGGCGCCCCTGGCCTCTGCAATATCCGCTGCATCGCCCCTGGTGCCCCCCCGGCCGGCGCTCACGCCGCGCGTGGTGCAACCCTTGGCTTGGCGCATTCAGGCGGTGCTCACCGCTTATTTGCCTTTGATCTTGATGGCGCTGCTCGCGGCGGGCAGCTGGTGGCTTTTGAAAAACACCCCACGGCCCGATGAGCCCTCCGAAGCTCGGGCGGTTCGGCATGAGCTGGATTACCGGATGCGCAACTTCGATCTGCAGAAGGTCGGTGCTGACGGCAAACTGCGGGTGCGCATCGAGGGCGACGAGATGCGGCATTACCCGGACACCGACACGCTGGAGATCGACGGCATCCACCTGCGCGCCACCGGGACCGATGGCAGCCTGACCCTCGCCCGTGCCGCCCGGGCCATCAGTAAGGCCGATGGCAGTGAGGTGCAATTGATGGGCTCTGTACACGTAGAGCGTTATGACCCTGTCGCGCAGGGGGCGCCGATGGGCATGCCGAAGTTGCAGATGGCGGGAGAATTCCTGCATGTCTTCGTCAACACCGAGACCTTGCGCTCGCACGTGCCGGTGCGCATCAGCTACGCCAGTGGCGAGATTCAGGCACAGAGCTTCGAGTACGACAACCTCACAGGCCAGCTCAGCTTTGCCGGCCAGACGCGCGGGCAATTTACGGCACCAGCCAAAGTCAAACAGAATCGCAAACCATGAGCCTTGCTTCTTTGGCCCCACTGGAGTCTCCCGCCCCGCTGGTCTACATCACCGGTGCGTCAAGCGGCATCGGGCAGGCGCTGGCCTTGCGTTACTACCAGGCCGGTTGGCGCCTCGCGCTGGTGGCGCGCCGTGCGGCCGAGATGCAGCAGTGGGCACAGGCTGAGGGCCTGAGTGCCGACCGCTGGGCAGTTTACGGTGCCGATGTCAGCGAGATCGATTCCATCACAGCGGCGGGCCGCCAATGCATGGCCGCGCAAGGCCTGCCCGATGTGGTGATCGCCAATGCGGGCATCAGCATCGGCATTGACACCGCCATCTTCAGCGACCTGGCAGTGATGCAGCGCTTGTACGCCACCAACAATATCGGCATGGCGGCGACGTTTCATCCCTTCCTCGCCGCCATGAATCAACGTGGCCGGGGCTGCCTGGTGGGGGTGGCCAGCGTGGCCGGCATTCGCGGTTTGCCCGGGCACGCCGCCTATTGCTCCAGCAAGGCCGCGGTGATCAGCTATTGCGAAAGCCTGCGCGGCGAATGCCGTCCTCATGGCGTCCATGTGCTGACGCTTGTACCTGGCTATATCGATACGCCTTTGACGCAAAAAAATCGTTACGGCATGCCTTTTTTGATGTCGCCCGAGCGTTTTGCCGACAAGGCATTCGAGGCGATTGCGCAGCGGGCCCGTTTTCAGGTCATCCCCTGGCAGATGGGCTGGGTTGCCCGGCTCTTGCGCTTGCTGCCTGACGCGCTGTTTGACCGCTTGTTGGCCGGGCGCCCGCGCAAACATCGCCAGGACGAATAGCGCGGCGACTGCACTGTCAAGACACCCCCTTTGGGGGAGTTGCAGGGGGCTGACAACCTGCAAGAGTTGACAGGCACTGTGCCCTTGCACCCTCCGTAGACTGCCTGCAGGGATTTTGCATACCGCCGCTGTGAGACGGTCGGATGCAGCACAAGGCCCCAAGTGCTATTGCGCCTATGCGCGCTTGTACTTTTCGCGTTTTCGTGCCTCCGCGCTTTCGCGCCTTCGCAGGACAGTGATTGATGAATGATAGAGATGGGGTTCGTGCGTGGGCCTTGGTCCTGGCCTTGGCTTTTGCTTTGTGCGGGGCCGCGCCCAGTGTTGCTGCAGAAGGGCCTCGGGCGCTTCGGCTGGCTCCCGGGGCCAGCACGCCGGTTGTGGACGGGCGCTTGGACGAGCCGGCTTGGGCCGAGGCGCCGCTGTTCGATCAATTCGTGCAGTTTCAGCCCGAAGACAAAAAGCCTGCTGCTTGGCGCACCACCGTTCAAGTGTTGGTCACCGCGGATGCGCTGATTTTCGGCATTCGGGCCTACGACCCCGCGCCGGCCCTGATCCGGGCGCCGCTGGCACGCCGGGACCGCATCGGTCGTGACCAGGACTTTGTCTCCGTCGTGATCGACCCGGTCGGCCTGCGCAGGTCGGCACAGTTTGTGCGCATCAGCGCGGCCGGTGTGGTGAGCGACGGGGTCTTCACTGCGGACGACGACACCGAAGACTTTTCCCCCGATTTCGATGTGCAAGCTGCGGCCCAGCGTCTGCCCGATGGCTACAGCGTGGAGTTGCGCTGGCCCTTGGCCGCCTTGCGCTTTCCGCACGCCGGGGGTGCCCCGTGGCGCTTGATGATCGTGCGCAACATCCCTCGGGACGAAGCCAACACGCTGGTGTTGAGTGCCCCCTTGACCAAGGAGGCGCTCAACTTCATTGCTGAATTGCAGCCCTTGGGCGGCCTGGACGATTTGGTGGAGCAGGTGCGTGAGCGCAGCTTTCTGAGCGTGCGGCCTGAGTTGACGGCGCGCCGCCAACAGCAGACGGCGCCGGGCTTGCCCACCGCCCGCCAGCAAACCTTGAATCTCGGCGGTGAGTTGAAATGGCGCCCTCGTGCGGATTGGGTCATCGACGCCACGCTGAATCCGGACTTCTCACAAGTGGAGCTTGACGCCCCCCAGATGGCCGGCAACACGCGCTTTGCCCTGAGCGTGCCCGAGAAGCGTCCGTTTTTCCTGGAAAGCAGCGATATCGTCGGGCAAACGCAGGCGGATGAAGAGGGGTTGAATCACGGCTTGGTGGCGTTCTACTCGCGCGCCATCACCGACCCTGACTGGGGGCTGCGCGCCACTTGGCGCGGGGCCAGCGCTGAGGCCACGGCGCTGAGCCTGCGTGACGCTGGCGGGGGGCAGATCTTGCGCGCTCACGCCTACAACACTGACAGCCATGCGCAGGCGCTTGCTTCGCAGGCCAGCTTCGCACGTGGCCGCATGCAGCTTGGTGGCGCCAGCGTGGGCCTGCTGGGCGCCTTGCGCGACTACGGCCAGGGGCTGAATACCCGCCTGCTGGGCAGCGACTTTGCCTGGGCTGCGAGCGATGTTGATCTGTGGCGGGGCCATGCGCTTTTGTCGGCCGAAAATTTGGGCTTTGACGCGCAAGATCAGGCGCTGCGCGGGCCGACGGAGACGGGCCATCACCTGTGGCTGGCATGGCGCCGCCGCACCGAGGCGTGGAAC
This sequence comes from Roseateles koreensis, assembly GCF_028595305.1. GTDB lineage: Bacteria > Pseudomonadota > Gammaproteobacteria > Burkholderiales > Burkholderiaceae_C > Paucibacter_A > Paucibacter_A koreensis. The sequence goes on from NZ_JAQQXS010000008.1 coordinate 102,848, forward strand.
ACGCAGGTGCACCTTGAAGAGGTGTCGCCCCACTTTGTCAATGACAACGGCTTTGTCGACCAGGCGGGGTTTCAGCGCGTCACTTTGAACGTGCATCGGCGCCTGCCCTCGCAAACCTTGGCACCATTGGGCGAGTGGTCACGGTTTCCGACTTATGAGTTGGAGTGGCAGCTCAAACTGCTGCAAACACAGACGCTGGCCGACGCCAGTCAGGCGGTGCCGGCGGGCGAGGTGATCGAGCGGCGGGTGCAGCCTGGCTTTTGGCTGAGCAGTGTGCGCAACACCGGCGTGTGGGGGCATCTGGGCCTGGACCAACAACGGGCGCACAGCGGCGGCCCCTTGCATGCGCCGCGCACCGTGACGCTGGGGTTTGAGTCCAACCCCAATGACTGGCTGAGTTTTGTCAGTGCCGAAGGGGAGTGGGGGCGTCGCCTGGATGTGGATGCTGACCGCCTGGGCTTGGGCGCCAGTTTTTGGGTGCAGGCGCGGCTGCGCTTTCCCATACCATGGGGAATGGGGCTGGATGTAGAGCCCCAGTGGAGCGAAGGCTATGTGAATGGCCCCGACGGGCGTCGCAGCTTCACCGAGCGAACCCACCAGTTGCTGGTGGTATTGCACATGGGCCCACTCGACTCGCTGCGCGTCATCACGCAGGCCAAGGACTTTCAACGTCGCGGTGAAGCGGTGCCCGTCAGCTTGAGTGCCGACAAATTCGGCAATGACAATGTCTCAGTGGTGTATCAGCACCGGGATGGTTTGTCGCGCGTGTTCAGCCTGGGTTTGAGCGAGGCTCAAGCCACGCCCGGCCGCCAGCGCAATATTGAACTCTTTGCCAAGGCTGTCTGGGGCTGGTCACGTTGAAGAGGCGTTCGTAGTGTCATACGGCGAGCATTGCGTATTCAAAGAGGCGGGCCCAATAAGCAGTTTGAATGCAGCAATGCTAATTCTCAATTCAGACGCACCATGAATAAAGGCGCCCGAAGGCGCCTTTGATCGCAGTGTGCGAGAGGTCAGGGCTGCTTAGTAGCCGCCGCCACCCGAACGGCCACCGCCGTAGCCGCCGCCACCGCCGGAGCGGCCACCGCCGCCACCGCCGTAGCCGCCACCACCGCCGAAGCCGCCGCCACCGGAACGGCCGCCGCCACCGCCGCCAAAGCCGCCGCCGCCACCACCGTAGCCGCCGCCACCGGAACGGCCACCGCCGCCGAAGCCACCGCCACCGGAACGGCCACCGCCGCCGAAGCCGCCCGGACGCTCTTCACGAGGACGAGCCTCGTTCACCACGATGGCGCGGCCGTCGAGGTCTTGACCGTTCATGCCGTTGATGGCGGATTGCGCTTCGGCATCAGAACCCATTTCCACAAAGCCGAAGCCCTTGGAACGACCTGTGTCACGGTCCATCATGACCTTTGCGGAGGTCACCGAACCAAATTGCGAGAACGCTTCATGCAGCGATTCGTCACGCACGCTATAGGCAAGATTGCCGACATACAGCTTGTTTCCCATGGGGAAGCCCTTTCAATACCAAGAAAAACCATGTGGAGCTTCAGCCCATCGTGAACCATTCAAGCGAAGGTGCGGCTTCCAAACACAGGTAAAACATTATGGGCGAAGGGTCCAGTTGAAAGTCATACCCAGGGGGTAAGTGTTGTTTTTCAGCCGATAGCAAAAACCCGGAGGGATTTGTCTATGTAAATGGTGAATTAGGTCACATTGGGCTTGCATTCACGCTCAACTTCGGTCGAGTGGCCGTGCAAAAGGTGCTGGCTATGATCCGCATATGTCAAGAAAACTCAGTCTGCAGGATTTGAATCGGGTGCTGGCCAGCTTGGACGCGCCGCGCAATGGCCAGGCGCTTTACGCACTGATGAGCGGTTTTTGTCTGGCGGGCCTGATGCTGGCCTCGGCAGAGTCGGCCCTGGCCAAGGCTGACAATCTATGGGGTGTCATCTGGGGGGTGATGGCGTTGTTGACGGCGCTTTTGTGTGTCAACACCACGGGCTTGCTGTTGATGGACCAGGCGCGCGGCCAACCGGTGCGCGACGTGGCCGATGCTTTTTCTGCCGCCTGGCGAACCACGCCGCGCATGCTGCTCGTGATTGTGTCGATGCTGTTGCTGGCCAGCGTGGGCGTGGGGCTGTTGCTGCTGTGCTTGAGAGCTGTTCGGCTGCCCTGGGTAGGCGCGCCGTTTTTTGCGCTGCTGGTTCCACTGGGCGTGGTGTTGCTGGGCGCCGTTGCATTCAGCGGCGTGGTCTTGGTGGGCCCCTTGACGGGCCCTTCCGTCTGGACGGGCCACGGCGTGGCGGACACCGTGCGCATGCAGCTGCGTCAATTGCGGCACGGGCCGCTGGAAGCCGCCGCCCTGATGGCTGCAGCCCTGTTGATTTCGGGCCTGGTCAGCGCCGTCGTCAGCCTGATCGTGGTCAGCGGAGGCCGGGCTTGGGCGTTCGTGGTGGTGTGGTGGACGGGGATTGACGTCCCCGCGCAGCAGCTGATGGCGGGCTTGTTCGGTTACGGTTTGCGCAGCCTGGGGGCCGCCGGGGCGCCGGTGTCTGTCACGCCCTTGGGCATGTCGGCCTTGGTGGGCGGTGGCGTGGTGTTTGCGGTTGCGCTGGTGCTGCCAACCCTCGTTTATCTGCGGGCTTGCTGCGCCGTTTATCTGGTGCTTCAGGACGCCGCGCAGGCCGAAATGCGGGCGGCGGGTGCGGCTGAAAGCCGCTGGGTCTGACCGTCAGCATTCGCCCGGGTTCGCCGCTGATGCCGCCTATGTCACCCACGCCCCGCATTGCCAGCCTGGTGCCCAGCATCACCGAGTTGCTGGTCGCCCTGGGCCTGAGGCCGTACCTGGTGGCCCGCACCGGCTTTTGCATTCATCCGGCTGGGTCCTTGCGGGATGTGCCCAAGGTGGGCGGCACCAAAGATGTGAATCTTGCGAAATTGAAGCAGCTGCGCCCGAGCCATGTGATCGTCAATATCGACGAGAACCGGCTCGAAACAGCCGATGCCCTGCGCGAGTTTGTGCCGCATCTCATCACCACCCACCCCCAGGCACCCGAAGACAACCTGGCCTTGCTCGCACAGCTGTTGGCGGCTTTTGGCGAGCTGCCCGGCGTGCGGCGGCGGAGCGAAGCCCTCGCCGCTGGGCTCAGGCAGGCGCTGGCCCGCTGCCGCGAGCAAAGCTGGCCGGCCCAGCGGGTGCTGTATTTGATTTGGCGCGAGCCCTGGATGACCGTGGCGCGCGACACCTACATCGCCCGCATGCTGGCCGAAGTGGGTTGGCAGACCTGGCCGGATGTTCAGGGCGGCGCCGCTGGTGCTGGCCGTTATCCTCCACTGACCGGTGAAGAACCCTGGCTCCAGCAGGTGGACCGTGTGCTGCTCAGCTCCGAGCCCTACCGTTTCGGGCCCGAGCACTTGGCACTGGCCCAAACGCTGTGCCACCAGGCGCGGGTTGAACTGGTTGATGGCGAGTTGCTGAGCTGGTACGGCCCGCGCGCTGCCGCCGGCCTGGACTATTTGCGTGCCCTGGCGACGGCCTGAGCGCAGAAATCGCTCGCAAATGCGGGTTTTGCGCTGACACGGATGCAGGGTGCGCGGCACACAATAGCGCATGGATATTTACAAACCTTTGGTCGCCTTGATGACCATCGTCAACCCCGTCGGCGTGGTGCCCTTCTTCATCCACTTCACCAGTCACCTGACCCGGGAGCAGCGCAAGCACACGATTGTTGTCAGCTCATGCACGGCGTTTGTGGTGATCGCGCTGAGCTCTTTATTGGGCTTGAAGCTGCTGGAGTTTTTCAATATCTCGCTGGCCTCGTTTCAGGTGGGGGGTGGCACGCTGCTGCTGATCAGCTCGATCCAGATGCTCAATGCCAAACCGGCGGAGTCCCGAACCGAGGTGGTTAACGCGGCCGAGAACAAGGCCGACGCTGGCGCCAGCATCGCGGTCGTACCCTTGACCATCCCGCTGCTGACAGGGCCCGCCACCATCTCCACCATGGTGATCTACGCCGACAAAACCCGCCACTGGTGGGAGTTGGCTGTGCTGGTCGGCTATGGCGTGGTGGTGGCCATCGTCACCTTCTTTGTGTTCTCTGCGGCTGGGCGCATTGCCAAGGTGTTGGGACAGACCGGCATCAATATCATGACGCGCTTGATGGGCTTGATTCTGGCGGCGCTGGCCGTCGAGCTGCTGGCGGACGGCTTGATGAAATTGTTCCCGGTGCTGGCGTCGAACCTGGGCAACTGAGATTGCGCGCCGCTTGGGCGGGGTGACGGCCGGTTTCAAGGGCGCCCGGGCCCTTGTAAGCTTGGTGCGTCAGCATAGGCTTATGAGCTATGACTACATCATCGTGGGTGCCGGCACGGCCGGCTGTCTGCTGGCCAATCGCCTCAGCGCCGATTCGGCCAAGCGCGTGCTGTTGCTGGAGGCGGGCGGCAAGGACGACTACCACTGGATTCACATCCCGGTGGGTTACCTCTACTGCATCGGCAACCCGCGCACCGATTGGCTGTACCAGACCGAGCCCGATGCGGGGCTGAACGGCCGCAGCCTACGGTATCCGCGGGGCAAAGTGCTGGGCGGCTGCTCCAGCATCAACGGCATGATCTATATGCGCGGGCAGTCGCGTGACTATGACGACTGGGCGCAGGCCACCGGGGACAGCGCCTGGCGCTGGGACCAGATCCTGCCCTATTTCAAGCAGCACGAAAGTCATTGGCGCCTGGACAAGCCGCAAGAATCCGGGGCGGGCGAGGGTTTCAAGGCGCTGCATGGTCACGGCGGTGAATGGCGGGTGGAGCGCCAGCGACTGCGCTGGGAGGTGCTGGACGCTTTTGCCAGGGCCGCCGTTCAGGCGGGCATTCCGGCTTGCGACGATTTCAACCGTGGTACCAACGAGGGTGTGGGTTATTTTGAAGTCAACCAGCGCTCAGGCTGGCGTTGGAATACGGCCAAGGCCTTTTTGCGCCCGATCTGCTACGGCCGCCCGAACTTCGAGTTATGGACTGGCGCGCAGGTACAGCGCCTGACCCTGACATCGGCAGAGGGCGGCGGCTTGCGCTGCGAGGGCGCGGAGGTCTTGACCCCCCGCGGCGTGCAACGCGTTACCTTGAATCCCGGCGGCGAGCTGTTGCTGGCGGCGGGCGCCATCGGCTCACCGCAGATCCTGCAATTGTCGGGCCTGGGGCCCGCTGAGTTGTTGCGCCAGCACGGCATTGAAGTTCAGCAAGACCTGCCCGGAGTTGGCGTCAATTTGCAAGACCATCTGCAGATTCGCGCGGTGTTCAAGGTTGCGGGTACCAAAACGCTCAACACCGTGGCGGGCAGCCTTTGGGGCAAGGCCATGATTGGGCTTGAATACGTGCTCAAGCGCAGTGGCCCCATGAGCATGGCGCCTTCGCAGCTGGGGGCGTTTGCCCGCAGCTCGGCCGACAAGGTTTGGCCTGATCTGGAGTTTCATGTGCAGCCGCTGTCGCTGGAGGCCTTTGGCGAGCCCCTGCACGCCTTCGATGCAATCACGGCCAGCGTGTGCAATCTCAACCCCAGCAGCCGGGGCAGCGTGACGATCCGCTCCAACGATCCGCTGGTCGCGCCCGCCATCGCCCCCAACTACCTCAGCACCGACGAGGATCGCCGCATCGCCGCCGAGAGTTTGCGCCTGACACGCCGCATCGTGGCCCAGCCCGACTTGGCGGCCTATCGCCCGGAAGAATACAAACCCGGCCTGCAATTCCAGAGCGACGCGGAACTCGCGCGCCTGGCCGGCGACATCGCCACCACCATCTTTCACCCTGCGGGGACGTGCAAGATGGGCCGCGCCGACGACCCCACCGCCGTGGTGGACAGCCACCTGCGGGTACGTGGTGTGAGCGCCTTGCGGGTGGTGGATGCCAGCGTGATGCCCACCATCACCAGCGGCAACACCAACTCGCCCACGTTGATGATTGCCGAGCGGGCGGCGGCCTGGATTTTGGCGGGTGAATAAGTGCTGAGTTTCGAGCCGCGAGGGGCGTATTTCAAGCCCTCGCGGCGACTCCAAACGCGTCAACCCGCGTAGCGCTGCTCCAGGAAGGCCAGCAGGGCGCGAATGGTTTGCGCTTCACCGCCGATGGGGCGGCCCGGCCGCGCGGTGTCATTCCAGGCAAACAGATCGATGTGCAGCCAGTCTTGGTGCTCGCTGACGAAGTACTCCAGGAACAAGGCGGCATTGATGGCGCCGGCCAGGGCGCTCTTGCCCGTGTTGACGATGTCGCCAATGCTGCTTTCGATGCCGGCCTTGTACGGTGCCCACAGCGGCATGTGCCACAGCGGGTCGTCCAGCTTCATGCCCAGGTCCATCAGCTCGCGGGCAGTGTCGAAATGCTTGCTGAACAGGGCCGGCAACTGCGCGCCCAGCGCCACGCGCGCAGCGCCAGTGAGGGTGGCCAAGTCAATGATCAGATCGGGCTGGCTCTCCGAGGCGTAGGCCAGGGCATCGCTCAGCACCACGCGCCCTTCGGCGTCGGTGTTGCCGATTTCGATATGCAGTCCCTTGCGGGTCTTGATCACATCGCCCGGCCGGTAGGCATTGCCGGCAATGGCGTTCTCTACTGCCGGGATCAGCACTTGCAAGCGCACGGGCAGCTTGCACGCCATCACCAGGGCGGCCAGGCCCAGGGCGTTGGCGGCGCCGCCCATGTCCTTCTTCATCTGGCGCATGCCGTCGGCGCCCTTGATGTCCAGGCCGCCGGTGTCGAAACAAACACCCTTGCCCACGATGCTGAGCAGCGGTGCTTTGGCGGATTTTTTGACGCCGGACCAGTTCAATTCAATCAAACGTGGTGCCCGGGTGGCGGCACGGCCCACGGCGTGAATGGCGGGAAAATTCTGCTTTAGCAGCGCATCACCTACGATCTGCTTGAATTTGGCGCCATGTTGCTTGGCAATGAGCTCGGCGGCCTGCGCCAATTCTTCAGGCCCCATGTGTTCGGCAGGGGTGTTGACCAAGTCGCGGGTGGCCATCATGGCGGCGGCCAGCGCCAAGCCGCGCTGCGCCTCAGGGCTGGGCGGCAGCACCAGCGTGGCGGGTGCGCGCTTGCGCGGTTTGTAGAGATCGAATTGGTACGCGCCCAACTCCCACGACAGCGCGGCTTGCTCGGGCGAGACGGTCACCCCTGTTTCGCTGAGTTGGTAGACCCCTTCGGGCAAAGCCTGAGGCAGTGCCGCGAGTGCGAAGGGGTGGTTGCCATGCGCCACGCCGGCAAGCACTTCGCTCAAAGTGCCGTTAGCGTCGGGCAGCAGGGCAAAGGTATCGGCGGCGCCGGTGAAGCCCACGGTGGCCAGCCAGTTGCGGGTGCGCGCCGGCAATTTGGGCGCCATGGCCTGGAATGCTGCACGGTCGACCACGGTGATGGCAACGGCGCCTGCAGGAATGCTTTTCTTGAGTTGAACAGTCATATTGCGGCCTCGGGCTTGTGTGCCCCGCTTCAGAAAAAAGAGAGATTGTCTCCCCAGGGGCTCGATTTCGGGCGGCGGATTGCGCCCGGCCTTTGAAATCTCAGCAGCTACTTTGCAGGCGCACCAGCAGGGCCTGGGCGGCCGGGCTGGCCTGGGTCACCGCCCGGGTGGTCTGGGCGGTTGACTCCAGCAAGCGCTGGGCGGTGCTGAGTTGCGGCGTCACCGGGCCGATGAAGCGCAACTGCTCGCCCACGCCGATCAACAGGGTGGGAAAGGTTTCGACATCCAGATCCCCCACCAACTCTTCGTCGTCTTCGATGTCCACCCAAATGAAGCGGTAGCCCGGAAATTGCTGCCGCAACTCGGCAAAGGTGTCGTGATAGCTGTCGCAGGTGCGGCACCAGGCGGCGCACAGGCAGGCCACCAGGGTGGTGCCGGCGTGGCGGGCGTGGGCGTCAGTCGGGGGGACGGTGGCATTCATGGCACGCTAGCTTAGCGCGCCCTCTTTGCGATGGTGAAATACCTTGTTACAAAGCCGCAAAAAATTGTCGCGTTGATGTCAACCTGACTTCGAAAGTCAGCGTTGATATCCGCAGACGGTGAAAAAGGCCCATGTGGATGGGCTCCAACAACCGTCAGGAGCAAAGGCACAAGGCCATGAAAACGCAACAGCATCCCGAACAGCAACAACGTCGCATTCCCAGCCCCGAGTGGCAATTGGGCGCCATCGACAAGGGCCGCAAGCACGAGGCTTTTGAAGCTGGTTTCGCCGGCAGCGATCGCCGCAGCTTGGCGCGTGCCATCCGCTTCGACCGCAAGCGTTGACAGGCCAGCCGCTGGTTCTTCAGTTGAAGATCAAGCCAGCGGCGCCAACAGCAAGTCCAAATCCTGGGCCGTGAATTTGACGGCGTCCGCCGCGTCGCTGCCCAGCACTCCTTCCGCCAACAGCAGTTTGCGCGCCTGCAAATCCAGCATGCGCTCCTCAATGCTGCCGGCCACCACCAGCTTGTAGACAAACACTGGCTTGTCCTGCCCGATGCGGTGCGCGCGCGCGCTGGCCTGGGCTTCCACCGCCGGGTTCCACCACGGGTCGACATGAATCACGGTGTCGGCCGCCGTCAGGTTCAGCCCCACGCCGCCGGCCTTCAGGCTGACCAGCATCAGCGCCACTTCTTGGGCCTGAAAACGCCGCACGATCTCGCCCCGCGCCGCCACCGGCGTGGCGCCAGTGAGACTTAAATAGGGCAGATCCAGGCGCGTCAATTCGGTTTCAATCAAGCCCAGCATCTCGGCAAACTGCGAGAACACCAGCACCCGCCGGCCCTCGGCCAGCAGCTCGGGCAGCATCTCACCCAGCAGCTCCAGCTTGGCCCGCTCCATGCCCGGCGCGATCTCGCAGCCCTTGACCAGCATGGGGTCGCAGCAAACCTGGCGCAGCTTGAGCAAGGCATCCAGCACCGAGATCAGCGCGCCGCCAAAGCCGCTTTTTTCCAGCACCTTGCGCACCTGCTTGTCGGCGGCCACCCGCACGCTTTCGTAAAGATCGCGCTGGGCGCCGTACAGCTGCACCCGCCGGGTCACCGTGCTCAGCGCAGGTAACTCCTTAGCCACCTCCTCCTTGCGCCGCCGCAAGATGAAGGGCCGCACACGCTGCGCCAGCAGCTGGGCGCGCAAGCTCTCACCGCCCACCTCGATGGGCTTGCGCCACAGCCGCTGAAAGCTGCGCGAGTCGCCCAGAAAACCCGGCATCAAAAAGTCAAACTGCGCCCACAACTCGCCCAAATGGTTTTCCAGCGGTGTGCCGGTGAGGCACAGGCGATGCCGTGCATTTAACTTGCGAACCGAGCGGGCCGCGCGGCTGCTGGCGTTCTTGACGGTTTGCGCCTCGTCCAGAATCAGCACATGCCAGGGCTGGGCGGCCAAGGGCGTGATGTCGCGCCACAAGAGCGGGTAGGTGCTCAGCACCAGGTCGTAATCGCCTAGCTGCTTGAAGTAGCGGGCTCGGTCTGGGCCTTGCAGCAGCAGCACACGCAGCCCAGGCGCGATGCGCCGGGCCTCGGCCTGCCAGTTGAACAGCAAGGAGGTTGGCAGCACGGCCAGGGCCGGGCGGTCCAGACGCCCGGCCTGTTTCTCGACCAGCAAATGAGCCAGGGCCTGGGCCGTTTTGCCCAAACCCATATCGTCGGCCAAGATGCCGGCCAGGCCTTGTTCGCGCAGATATTGCAGCCAGGCTAGGCCACTCAGCTGGTAGGGCCGCAGCGTCAGGCCCAGGCCTGCAGGTGCCGCCACTGGTTGGGGTGAGCCGGCTGCCTGCAGCTTGTGGGCCACGGCGCGCAGGCCGGCATCGCCCTGGATCTGCCAGCGCCCCCGGCCGTCCATATCGATCAGCGCAAGGCGCGTGGCATCCCAGTCGCTGAGTTGGATGGGACCTTCGGCGCGCTTGGGGTCGGTGAGCAGGTCCACCATGGCGCCGACGATGGCTTTTAGCGTCAGCGCTGGCGCCTCGATGCGGCGGCCACCTGGCGCGTGCAGCACGACCAGCGCGTCGTCCTCGATCTCGGCCAACTCCTCGCGTTGCAGCCAGCGCGCGTTACGCTTGATCAGGTCGGCAATCATGGGCGCCAGATCCAGCGACTCGCCCTCCACCTCGACGCCCAGACTCAACAGCCAGGAGCCCTCGCGGGCCGATAGGCTCAGGCGCTCGATCTTCACCGTCCAGGCTTGCGCCTGCACCGGTCGGTGCGCAAAGCCAGGTAGCGTGAGTACCCACCAACCTCGGGCTTCCAGCCTGGGCACTTGCTCCAACCAGAAGGCGGCGAAAAATTCTTCCTGCGCCAGGGTCCAGAAGGCGCCTGCAATGGCCGCCGCCGGGTCACGCCACTGCAGGCGTTTGGCGTCCAGCGGGATCAGGTCTAACGCCCACAATTGATCACGTGCTTCGGCTTCGGCAATCAAGTCGCGTTGTAACAGCTGACTGCCAATCTGTACGGTGGCGGCCGGCCGCTGGCCCAGCAGGGTGCGTGGTGCGGGCGTGTCCCAGCGCAGGCCCTGGCCGTTGTCATACGTCCAATCCACCGTGGCCACGGTCACCGCATCACCACGCGGCCCCAGCCGGCCGCTGGGGGCCAGGCCTAACAGGCCGTCCCCACGGCTCAAGGTCCGCAGGGTCAGGCGCGGGCGAAAGCGGGCCGGCGGGCGGTCTGGCAGGCTTGCGGGCAAAGGCGTTGGATCTGACGTTGCGGTGGTGGGTGCGCCGTCGTTCATCAGCAAATCCATCAGCTTGGCGGCGTCCGCCTCCGGCAGGCGCGGCAGGGCCTTTAGCTCGTCCCGGCCGGCGCGGCGGCGCAGGGCCTCCACCCAGTCTTGCAGCAAGGCATTGCGTTGCGGCAGGTCGGCTTGCGCTCGCAGCTTGAGCAGGAGGGCGGCCGCATGCTCGCAAAAACGTTGGGCCTTGCAGGTGCACAGGGCGTTGTAGTGGGGCCGGCCCTGTGCGTCGAGCAGGCCTTGTACGCTCAGCTCAAATACCGTTTCGCCGCCGGCGGAAAAACGCGCCGTGGCGCCGCCGGGCTCCTGCTGCAGATCAAAGATCTGCGCTTGCAAGCTGCGGCCGCGCTGCAGGCGTTGGCGTTCAAACAAGCGAGCCAGGGCCGGCTCGGTGGGCGGCCACAGGCGGTCAGGGTCGAAGGACGGGGAGTCAGGCATGCGGGGCATTGTCTCTGCGCCACCAATTGCTGGCAGACTGCGCGCCATGAAATGGACAAAACGAATTCTGCTGAGCCTCTTGTCTTTGCTGGCGCTGCTGATCTTGGCCGTGGCGTTGGTCTTGCAAGGCCAAGCCCTGGTGCCGACCGCCGCTGCGGTCAAGGACAGCGATGTGCGGCGGGCTAAGGAATTCTTGAAGCTCAACGACCCGCGCGGCGTGGAGGGCGGCCCGCAGCGCCTGGTGACGATCAGCGAGGCCGATTTGAATCTGCTGCTGGGCCAGGCGGCGCTGTACTCAAAAAGTGGCGGGGCCCAGGTTCGCCTGCATGCCGGCCAGGCGCATTTGCAAGTCAGCTTGACGCTACCTCTGCCGCAGTTCTTGCCGTTGACACAGCGGAGCGCCTGGTTGAATATCGACGCCCAACTGCACGAGACTCCGCGCCTGCCCGAGTTCGACCAAGTGCGCATCGGCCGCTTGCCCGTGCCGGCCTGGGCCGCCAACGCCCTGCTGCGCTATATGTTGCATCACGTTCCACCCCAGCAAGACGTGCAACTGGCGAAAGACTTGATTCGCCAAATCGGCTTTGGTGAGCAATACGCCCAGCTGCACTACCAATGGCAGGCCGACAGCATGGAGCGGGTGATGGCCCGGGTCTGGCCCGCGCCGGAGCAGCAGCGGGCCAAGGCCTATCACCAACAACTGGTCAAGCTGACGGCCGCCTACCCGGCCAATTCAGCGGTATCGCTGGCCCGCTTGTTGCCGCCCCTGTTTGATTTGGCCCGCCAGCGCAGCCAGGGTGATGTGGCCCTGATGGCTGCTGAAAACCGCGCCGCCATTTTGACCCTGGCCCTGCATGCCGTTGGCAAAAACTGGGCCTTGTTGTTGCCCGTGGCGCGCACTTGGCCACCTGCCACACCCCTGGTGGTGACGTTGGCGGGGCGGGATGATTTTCCTCAGCACTTCTTGATCTCGGCGGCCCTGGCTATCGAGGGCGGCGGGCCGTTGAGCGATGCCATCGGGGTCTACAAAGAAGTGGCCGATTCGCGCGGCGGCAGCGGCTTCAGCTTCAACGACATCGCTGCTGATCGTGCCGGCACCCGCCTCGGCCTGTTGGCCGCAAACAACCCCGCCAAGCTGCAACAGGCCATGGGCGCCGGCCTGCAAGAGCGCGACTTCATGCCCGAAGTGGCCGACCTGCCCGAGTTCCTCAGCGAGGCTGAGTTCGCGCGCCGCTACGGCAGCGTGGACTCCGCCGCCTACAAAGCGCAGATGAGCGATATCGAAGCCCGGCTGGACCAACTCAAGCTGTGGCAACCCTAAGGTCCCGCCCGCTCTGCCCCGGCTGCGCCCTGCCCCTGCCCGCCTGCTTGTGCGCCTGGGTGAGGCCCGTGGCCAACGAGGTGGAGTTGATCGTGCTGCAACACCCGCAAGAGCAGCACCAGGCCAAGGGCACGGTGCGCCTGCTGCAGCGCTGCCTGAGCCGCTGCCAGGTGCTGGTGGGCGAACAATTTGACGCGGCCACGCTGGCCCTCCTGCTTGGCCAAGGCGTGGCCCTGCTCTACCCCATGGATGACACAGCCCGGGGCGGCGCCAGCACCGGGCCCGTGCAGCGCCTGCTGTTGCTGGACGCCACCTGGCGCAAAAGCCGCAAGATGCTGCACCTCAACCCCCTGCTGCAGACCCTGCCGCGCCTGGCTTTGACCGAGCTGCCACCTTCCGGCTACGCCATACGCCGCGCCCAGCGGCCCGAGCAACGCTCCAGCCTGGAAGCTGCGGCGCTGGCCTTGCAACAGTTGGAGCAACTGGGTTCGTCAGAGGGTCATGTCTTGCCTGTGCTGGCCAAGTACCAGCCTTTGTGGGAGGCGTTTGAGGGGTTTGTGGGGCAGAGGCAAGACTGGGTGGTGGACCGGCAAGGCGCTCCGCTCAAACGGGTTGAGCCGTGAACTTGACGCCCAGCGCGCGAGCCACCTTCATGACGGTTTCGAAGCGGGGCTTTGCGCCGGGCGCCAGCGCTTTGTAAAGGCGCTCACGACCCAGGCCTGCGTCTTTGGCCACCTGCGCCATGCCCTTTGCGCGCGCGACATCGCTGAGGGCAAGAAGCAGCAAGTCTGGATCATTCGCTTCAAGTACCACGGTCATGTACTCGGCAATGGCTTCATCGTCGTCAAGGTATCGCGCAGCATCAAAAGCCACGAGCTTGAGCGGTGTCTTGGTCTTGCTCATCAATTGTCTCCAAGTTCGGAAACATCGCGGCTTCTGCCCAGCCCGGCTGAAGACGATGTTTGAGGCCGTGGTGAACGCGTAGCGGACGACCTCAAAGGCTCGAAAATCGCCAATGCCGTCGCTTCAATTTCCCGAGCCAATTCACCCCCGCTGCCCCAACGCCCTCGCAATCCTGTGCCTCGCCACCGTCGTCTTGGGCACCTTCATCGTGAACCAGCTGCGCACGTCTTCATCCAGGCCGATGCCGTGCATATAGTTGTAGATGGCTTTCTTGAGGCCCAGGCCCAGGCGATCGTGGTCAACGCCGGTGGGGTCGATGAAGCCGACATCGTTTTGCGCGAAGCCGCCGGGGGGGAGGTCGATCAAGCTAACGCCGTACTCTTGCGGGTTCTTACCCACGGGTGAATGCACGGTGCAGGCGAAGCGGTGGAAGAAGCCGCTTTGGATGCAGCCTTGCTCGAACAGCTGGCGCACATATTCCAGAGCATCGACGGTGTCTTGCACCGTTTGCGTCGGGAAGCCGTACATCAGATAGGCGTGGACCAGCACGCCTGCGTCGGTGAAGCTGCGGGTGACGCGCGCCACTTGCTCGACGGACACGCCTTTTTTCATCAGCGTGAGCAACCGGTCGGACGCCACTTCCAGGCCACCGGAGATGGCGATGCAGCCGCTGTCGGCCAGTTGCTGGCACAGCTCGGGGCTGAAGGATTTTTCGAAGCGGATATTGCCCCACCAGGAGATGTCCAGCTGGCGCGCCTTCAGCTCGGCGGCCAGGGTTTTGAGGGCTTTGGGCGGGGCGGCTTCGTCAACAAAATGGAAGCCGGTTTGGCCGGTCTCTTGCACGATGGCTTCAATGCGGTCCACCAGGGTGGCGGCCGAGGCGCCCTCGTAGCGGGAGATGTAGTCCAGGTTCACATCGCAGAAGCTGCATTTCTTCCAGTAACAGCCATGTGCCACGGTGAGCTTGTTCCAGCGCCCGTCGCTCCACAGCCGGTTCATGGGGTTGAGCATGTCCAGCAGGGACAGGTAACGGTCCAGCGGCAGGCCGTCCCAGGTGGGCGTGCCGACTTCGGCAAAGGCAACATCGGGCTCAACGAAGTTGACATAACGAACAATTTGATCGGTGTCGTCGCGCAGGAATGTGCGCACCAGTCGAGCTGCTGACCGTTTGCCTTGCAGGTGCTCCAGCAACGCGAGCAAGGGGCGTTCACCGGCGTCGAGGGTCAGGAAGTCAAAGTAGTCGAAGACGCGCGGCTCTGTGAGTTCGCGCAGCTCGGTGTTGACGAAGCCACCGCCCAGCGCAAGTTTGATGTCGGGGTAACGCGCCTTGAGCGTCTGGGCGATGCGGAAGGCGGCGTAGACGGCGCCCGGAAACGGCACGGAGATCAGCACCAGCTGCGGCTGATGTTTCTCAATGACCGCAAGGGTCAGGTCTTGCAGTGTCCTATCGACCAGGTTCAACGGTGCTGCCAGGGCTTGTGCCAGGGGTTCGAAGCTGGGTTGGCTGGTGGCGAGTGATTCGGCGTAGCGAACAAATTCAAAGCGCGGGTCCACGGCGTCTCGCAGCACGTCGGCCAGATCGTTCAGGTACAGGGTGGCCAGATGGCGTGCGCGGTCCTGCAGGCCCAGGGCGCCGAAGGCCCAGGCCAGGGGATCGCCGCCTTCGTCATCAACGTAGACATCCAGTGTTGCAAAGCGCGCACCTTCCGGCAGGAACTGGCGGGTGTTGATGCGGTGCGCCAGGGTTGGATCGCGCCCTTGCAGAAAGGCGATGGTGGGTGTGATGGTGGAGAGATAGCGGTCGAACTGATCGAGAAACGCTGTGATCTGGGGTGCGATTTGGGGGCTGGCGGCCACCTTGAGTTGGGCCTGTTCACGCAAGGCCTGGAGGCCCTTGCGCGAGAAGAGCGCCAACATCAGGGCCAGAGCCAAATCCTCTTGCACCGCATCGACGCTACGCGACCGCAGAAAACCCGTGAGGTAGGCGGTGGAGGGGTACGGCGTGTTCAGCTGCGTCATCGGCGGAATGATCGACAGCACGCGCAGGGCACCCGCGCCGGACAAGGGCGGCGTGGGCGCGAGAAAAGACAGGGGCGATGACATGGCGGCGCTGAGAGCCCCTTTTTGGGGGCGGGGGGCTTGAAAAGACGGCGCTGGGCGCTGGAGGCGCCAGGGCAGCGCGGTGCGCTATTTTGCCAGCCAAGCGATTTTCACGCTGCGCCCTGCAATTGCCGCAGCGTGCCGGCCTTCAACTGCTGCTCAAGGTGCACTGAAGTTGCGCGTTAGTGGCGCAGGGGCCGAGCCAGCGCAGCTGGGTTGCGGTAGCGGGCGGCAAGGGGGCGTTCAAGCTGGTCGGTGGCGTGGCACCCGTGCTGAAGTTGGCCAGGATGGTCCAACTGCCTGAGCTGCCAACGCGGTATTCCAGGGCGTAGCTGCTGTTGGGCCGCAGGGCGCGCGTGGTGATCACGTATTGCGTGCCTTGTAGTGCGATGCTGGGTTTGTCGGTGAAGGGTTGGGCCAGGGGTTCGCCCACAAACAAGCCTTGCCCCGGCCATTGCACAGACTTCCAGTAGGCTTCGAGCACCGTGGCGCCGCGGTAGTACTGGCCAATCAGGGTTGAGGCCTGCGGGAATTTTGCGCTGTAGTTGCAGGGCTCTTCCACGGTGCCATAACTGGCTGTGACGCCGGCGTTCAGCCAGTCCAAAACGGTTGTTTGCCCGGCGGAAGGGATCATGCCGCCAAAGGACGTGAGGTGGTCGGCCACTGCACCGGGCCGATAGCTGTTGCTGGCGATGTTGGGCACGGTCGCCAGCCCGGTGAAATAGAACAAGACGCCGGTTTTGCCGCTGATGGTTTCAGTGCTGGACTGCGCGGAACTTTCGATGTAGCTGAGCGTCAAGCGGCTCGCCCATGCCGCAGGCAGTCCGGCAAAGTCGGTATAGCGAATGTTGCGGGCGGTGTCTGTGGTGCGAATCAGGTAGCCGTCGCCCGTCGGGTAGCTGGCATCCGCCGCGACGCCGCGATCGATCAAGGTCTTGGCGGCGGCCAGGGTGGTGGCGCCCAGCAACATCGAGGGGCGCATCTTGAGATCGCTCCAGGGGCTTTGTGATTCCGAGTCGAAATAGGCGGAGGTGGCCGTGGCAACGCAACCGCTGCCGCAGTATTTGCTGTCGTAGCCAAAGGCCAGGGCGCTGGTGATGCTCATGCTGCAGGTGCCCACCACGCGGGTGGGTGCCGCCCAAGTGACCAGGGTAGCTTGCACGCTGGTGGGCATTTGAGCGTCGATGCTGGCCTTCAAGGTGGCGAAATCGCTGGCGGAAATGGCGGCAGCGCTGGTGTCTACCTTGACCCGCACGATATTGGCTGCCGGGATGCCGCGGGCCGCTTGGTAGTAGGTGGCGACCGCTTCTGACAGCGCGTCGCCGTCGGCCACGATCACGCCGAGCGTGCTGGCGCTCAGGCCCTGGTGCGCGAGGCTGAGCCCCAAGGTGGTGGTGGCGCTGCCTACGGGCGTCGGTGTCGTGGCCGTGCCGTCAGTGCTTGTGCTGCTCGTACCGTTCGCGCTCCCACCCCCACCGCATGCAGCAACACACAGGCAAAAGCACAGTGCAAGCGAGAGGCGAGGGAGGCGGGGGCGGGGAAATCGAAAGTGTTCAAACATGGCACGAAGTGTTCCATCCCGCAACACGGGTTGATGAGGTGAATTGATGGATCGGATTTGCACAGTTTTTCAAATGACTGGCACGAAATTCGCTCAGCTGACACGGGCAAGCCACAGACGCGTGCTGGCGACTTCGCCAAAACGCAACAAAAGTCCCGAATGTGGCAGCGGTTGTTGCGAATCCACATCGTTGCTTTTCTCCAAAAAAGTGCAAAACCACTTTGTATAACTTGCCACTTTTATGGGGATATACAGAGAGTGAGTACTAGCACTTGTCACCAGAACGGTGCAAATTGCCCGTAAAAACCCCAAGTGCGTGCACAGGGGGTCGGCCCCTACTATTCGTTCACGTTATGCCGATGTCGCGAAAGCGAATGGGCAAAGGCGGGCTGAGGAGACAAACTCAAGCGGTAATTCAAGACGAAAAAAGTGACACTGTCACAATCACGAGCGCCTGGAGCTATTCAGGCGCTCGTTTTATTTGTGGCTCACTTGTGGCCCGCCATCGCGCACGATCAACGTATGCTGACGCGGCTTTGTTTCTCTTCTGTTGCGCTGGGGTCCTCTCGCAGACTCCCTCCCCCATGCTTGAATTCGCTTTACTTGCACTGGCCTCCCTGATGGCCGGATTTGTTGACGCCGTGGTGGGCGGCGGCGGCCTTATTCTGGTGCCGACCTTGTTCAGCGCCTTTCCGCAAGCTGCGCCGGCGACCTTGTTCGGCACCAACAAGGCGGCGGCCAGCTGGGGGACGGCATGGTCCACCGCTCAGTATGTCAAGCGGGTGTCCTTGAATTGGCGAGGCCTGTTGCCGGCCGCCGCTGTGGGCGTGCTGGGCAGCTTTGCCGGTGCGTGGACGGTGACCCTGGTGGACGCTGGATTCTTGCGTCGTGCCCTGCCCCTGATTTTGCTGGCGGTGCTGGTCTACACACTCTCCCGTAAAGATCTGGGGCGACATCACGCCCCGCGCTTTACCGGCCGTGCTGAAACAGGCGTGGCGGCCGCGATCGGGTTGTGCATTGGCTTTTATGACGGCTTCTTTGGTCCGGGCACGGGCAGCTTTTTTGTCTTTCTCTTCGTGCGTGTTCTCGGTTATGACTTTCTGAACGCGTCGGCGACCGCCAAATTGATGAATTTGGGAACCAATCTGGCGGCGCTGGCCCTGTTGACGGCCAAAGGCCATGTCTGGTGGCAGATCGGGCTGATCATGGGCGCCGCCAACGTGCTGGGGAGCCTGGTTGGAACACGCATGGCGCTCGCCCGGGGCGCCTCTTTTGTACGCGGCATGTTCGTCTTGGTCGTGAGCGCCCTGATCTTGAAAACGGGGTGGGACGCGTTCTTGCGCTGATGGTGAGTGTGGCATCGGCGGCGTGCCGCGGCTATTCTTGGCCAGCCCGTCCGTCGTGTTGTCGCGTCATCCCGTTTTTCGACTGCCCTGCCTAGAGGCGGCGCGCTACTATTCAATTCTTGGAAGGGACTGTGACCATGCCTGTTGATCCGCAACTCCGTACGCTTGAAATTGAAATTCCGACGCAGCCTGAAGTGCTGGTCAAGTTGTCGCTGTTGATGGCGGCGGAAGACATTGATCTGCTGGCAATGTCCGCCTTGGTCGAAAGCGATATGGCTTTGGCCGCCGCGGTGTTGAAGGCGGTCAACTCATCGCTGTACGGTTTGCGCGGCAAAGTACAAACTGTGCACCAAGCCCTGACCTATCTGGGCATGCGCGAGGTCTCGGGCATCACGTTTGAAATGGGCCTGCGCGCTGCGTTTCCACCCACAGCGGAGCTTGATCCCGTTTGGCGTCGGGCGTCAGAGCGTGGCGTCATCATGGGCCGCATGGGGCAAATGCTGGGCGTCGACCCCTGGGCGGCGCATTCGGCGGGCTTGTTCGAGGAGTGCGGCAAGGCGGTCTTGTATCGCCATGCACCCGCCCACTATCCGGCGATGCTGCGTGCCGCTACGCGGGATGTGGAGTTGATTGAACTGGAACACCGCGCCTTCGGCGTCAGTCATGACGCCTTGGGTGCTGCCCTGTGCGAGAGCTGGGGGCTGGCTGCAGCGGCGGTTGCCAGTGTGCGCTATCACGTTGAAGTGCAGGACACCTTGCTCATGCCCGAGGCTATGCAGCGCCGTGGAGTGAGCGCGATTTCAACCGTAGCTTGGGCCATGCTGCAGCAACCCGACCTGTTGGAGCAGGTGGTGCACGAAATTTCACCGCAGGCATCCTTGGATGAAACCTTGGTGTTGCGGGCCGCACGCCGTGTGGGTGAGCAATTGCAGCAGGCGCAAGAACACGGCCGCTAAATGAAGATCGGCGGCGATGGGCGGCAATCAGTGCCGACCCGCCGCATTCAACTGCGCTCAGTGCTGCGTGCTTTGGCTGCCGCCCGGCTGAGGCGGTCTCGCCCAGTGTGCTTGGCGATGTAGAGGGCCTCATCTGCGGCCTGCAACAGGGCTTGCGGGCTGAGATAAGGATGGGCGGGGCTGTATACCGCCAAGCCGATGCTGACCGTCAGCACGTGCGTTGTGCCGTCGAGCCCAACGCCCACACCGCCTTCATGGCGAATCGCCAGGGCGCGAAACTCTTCACGCAGTTGCTCCAGCAGTTGCTGGCTGTTGTCTAGCGCCAAGCCTGGCAGCATGACGACAAATTCCTCGCCGCCAAGTCGTGCCACCAAGTCGGTGTCGCGTTTGAAGTGTTCGCTCAGCAAGCTGGAAAATTGTTGCAAGGTGGCATTGCCAGCCTCTTGCCCGTAGCGTTCGTTGAAGTTTTTGAATTGATCCAGGTCCAGCACCGCGAGCGCCAAGCATCCCCGTTGCCGCTGGGCGCGCTTGAATTCACGGCGCAGGCCTTCGTCGAAGACCCGCTGATTGGGCAAGCCGGTTAGCAGGTCTTGCCGGCTCAGCTCGCTCAATTCGCGGGATTTTTGGGCCAATACCTGTTGAATTTCCCGTAGGGCCTCGTCATGGCGCTCGGCTTGTTCCCGAAATCCATCGGCACGTTGCCGCTCGAGTCGCAAGCCTTGTCTCAGGGTCTGCACCTGTCCGGCCAATTGCTTGACGGGTTGCAACATCCCGCGTTTGAGCAGCAGGATCAGACACAGGCTTAACAACAAGATGAGCGGAATATCCCGCGCCAGTACCGTGGAAAGCGCCTCAGCTGGCGGTGGTTGGTGAGAGGGGATGCCGGCACTGCTGGGTTCGAATACCAGCTCTTTCGAGTCGCTCAGTGCCTGGGCTTCGAGGTGCAGGGGGTCAATGTGGAGGGCGCTCAGCACGGGTTGCAACGCCGACAAGAATGGCGCGGAGGCCAGCGAGTGCTTCAGCGACTCCGTCAGGCTGACGGCCAGACTGCAACTCAACAGCACCGCCATGGACAAACGCAAACCGACAGCGCGAACGGGGCTGCCGAGTTGCGCCGGTTCATTTTGCAAGTGGGTGTCGGGCGGATGGACTGAGTTCACGACTTTTCAACACAGTTTTGGGCGAAATTCGCTCAAACATTGTGCATGGAATGAGCCGCTTTGCGGGACGTCATCCGACAGGGAAAATCCCTGCCCTAATCAGGGGATATGCTGTGGCGGTCAGCCGTGCACGAATTGCATTTGCGTGCCGGCCAACTCGATCACGTCGCCATTTTTCAAGCCGACCGACTCGCCCGTGAGGGGCATGCCGTTGACGCTGGGGCGGGCAGCGCCTTCCACATGGGCGAAAACGTAGCCGCTGGGCCGCTTGGTGATGGAGGCCACCTGAACCCCTGGTTTACCCACTGTGGTGACCACTTTGGTCAAACTGACTTCACGCCCTGCAGCGGCACCTGTCAGCACCTTGATGGTGGCGGGCAAAGCGGTGGCTGCCGTCGGGAGCGAGGCGAATGATGAAGGCAGACCGAAACCGCTGGGCGTGCCACTGGCTACAGCGGCGCCCGATTTCAAGATCATCGTCTTTTCGTAGTCGCCGTTGTCTTCCAGCAGGAATTTGATCTTGTACTTGCCAATTTCGACGATGTCGTTGTTGGCGAGCAACTGCTTTTTGATGGCTTTGCCGTTGATGTACGTGCCGTTGGTGGAGTTCAGGTCTTCGATGAAGACATCGGCTCCAACCATCTGTAGCACGGCGTGCTCGCCGCTGACGGCCAAGTTGTCAATGACGATATCGTTGTACGGCCGGCGCCCAAGCGTGGTCTTGTCCTTTGTAATCTGGACATCTTTGATCACCACGCCGTCGAGCGAAACCACCAGCTTGCCCATCTTTGACCTCAAATCCTGTTGTCATATTTGCGTCCCCGCGCCCAGCACGGCTTGGCGCCGTTTGAGCGCCACCGGATGGGATGATAGCCGCCGTTCAGCAGCCGTCGACCGGGTTTGCGATGCGTTCGACCTTGTTTGACGTCCCCTAGCGACGCCCAAACGGCCACCAAGAGCGTCCTTCGGCCTTGACCTTGCCTTCGGCGCGGACAAGTACCAGTGCAATATTGTCGCGTCCGCCCATTTCATTGGCCGCGTCAATCAAGGCGCGCGCGGCCTCCGAGAGCGAGGGATGGCCCAGCATCAACTGGCGCAAGGTGTCGTCGTCCAGCATGTCGGACAACCCGTCGGAGCAGAAAAGGTAAAGGTCGCCCGGCTGGCAATCGTGTGGGTGCAACTCGAGCATCACAGCATCTTCGACACCCACAGCACGGGTCACCAGATTCTTGTTGCTGGAATAGACGGCCTCTTCAGGGGTCAACAAGCCCGCGTCCAGTTGCTCTTGTAGCAGCGAGTGGTCGCGTGTGATTTGCATCAACTGGCCGCCACGCAGGCGATAGGCGCGCGAGTCGCCTACGTGGCCCAGCAGCAGACCTTCTTCACGGAATACACCCAGCACCAGGGTCGTGCCCATGCCGGCGTAGCGGGGGTTGGTGTTGGCGGCGTTGAAGATGGCGCGGTTGGCGTTGTCGACGCAGATGTCCATGGCGCGGCGCACGTCCGCATTGCTGGCTTCGGCGCCCGATTCTTTCAGCCAGCGGCCCAACTCGGCGCGCACGAAGCTGGTGAGCATCTGGCTGGCCACCTCGCCGGCGTTGTAGCCGCCCATGCCATCGGCGAGCACGGCCAAGCCGACATCTTCGTCCAGTGCCACCGAATCTTCGTTGTTGTCACGCGCGCGCCCAACATCTGTGGCGCTGAAGAACTCCAAGCTCATTTTGCTTCTGGGTGGTTGGCTGGAGGGGGATTCTGCACCGCTTCTTTAAGATCCAAACGTACAGTTTGTGCGAAAGCCGAGTCCAATTTGACAGATTCACCGCTTGAGTCGCCACTCGGCCCCGCTGTGGGGTGCTGCGCTGCACGGGCAGGCATCTCCAACAATACCGCAGCCAGATCCTGTGCCATCTGCTGGCCACTGCCGTAGCGCAACTCCGGGCGCTTTTCGAGCGCAAGGGCCAAGACCAGCGCCAGGCTCTCCGGCAAGTCTGCCCGGTACAAGCGGACATCGGGCGGCGCCTCGTTGGCGATCTTGTACATCAGCTGGGCCATGGAGTCGGTTTGATGCGGCAGGCGGCCCGTCAACAATTGAAACAGCATCACACCCAATGAGTACAGATCGCTGCGCCCGTCCACCTTCAGGCCGGCCAACTGTTCGGGCGACATGAAGGAAGGCGTTCCCAAGACCAACCCGGTGCGCGTGCGACTGCCGTCGGCAATGCGGGCGATGCCGAAATCCATGATTTTCAACACATCATTGGCGCGATTCAACATCACATTGGCGGGCTTGATGTCGCGGTGCACTACGCCCTGGCTGTGCGCGAAATCCAAGGCCAAAGCCAGTCGCTGGCCCAACCGCAATACCTCGACGACGGACAACAAGGTGCCGGCGCGGGTGAAGTGGCTGAGGTCCTGGCCTTGCACGTATTCCATGGCAATCCAGGTGTCTTGCCCGTCGACGCCAGCGTTCAACACCTGAAGGATATCGGGGTGTTGCAAGTGGCCAGCCGCGCGGGCTTCGCGCATGAAGCGTTGGCGAACATCGGCCAGATCTTCGGCAGCAAATTCACGCTGAAGCGCCAGCCGCTTGATGGCCACAGTGCGGCCGGTTTTGCGCTCGATGGCCAAATGGACCACCGCCATCGCACCCCGGCCCAACTCACCTTGAATGTCATAGTCCGCCAAAACCGGCCCATTGAGCGCCGAATCAGGCACTAGGGCGTTGTGGGCTTCGCCGCCGTCGGTGGCCTCGGGGCCGCGACCCAGCAGTCGTTTCCAAAATCCGCTCATCAGGTGCCTTTTCAAGCTGCAGCACTTGGTGCAGCTTTGCGCGCTGCCAACCATTTACCCAGGACCAGCACCAGCAAAGCTCCAGCGACAGCGACGCCATATTGCTGCGCTGGCGTCGGGCCAGCGTCCCAGTTTGGCAGCCAGCGCGCGAGCGCTGGGTCGCCGATCATCATGGAACCGGCAATCCAGCCCAACAGCATGCCACCCAGGGTGATGACAAGCGGAAAACGGTCCATCAACTTGATCACCAACTGGCTGCCCCAAACGATGATGGGAATGGACACCAGAAGACCGAAGATGACCAGCGGCATTTGATGGTCGCCGCCCGCGCCTTGGGCTGCGCCAGCAATGGCGATGACGTTGTCCAGGCTCATCACGAAGTCCGCCACGATGACGGTCTTGACGGCGGCCCAGAGCTTGTCGCTGGCTTGAATCGCGCCATGTTCGTCCTCGTCTTCAGGGACCAGCAATTTGACGCCGATCCACAGCAGCAAGAGGGCCCCAACCAGCTTGAGATAGGGTAGGTTCAACAGCGTCAGCGCGAAGAAAATCAACACCACCCGCAGCACGATGGCGCCGGCGGTTCCCCACAAAATGCCCTGTGTGCGCTGGGTATCTGGCAATTTGCGACAAGCCAGCGCGATGACAACGGCGTTGTCGCCGCCCAGCAGGATGTCGATCATGATGATTTGACCGACGGCCAGCCAGAATTCAGGGGTTAGGAAATTTTCCATGCAGCGAATGAAGATGAACCTTGGCCACTATACCGAGGGCGTCAAGGTACCCGGCGAGCAGCCATGAAAAAAGGGACCGAAGCCCCTTTTTTTGCACTCGCTCCAGGCGGTGAAGCCCGGGAACTTCGTTGACAGCTTTACAGCAAGCCCTTGAGCAGCTTGGCCATTTCCGAAGGATTGCGGGTGATGGTGAAACCACACTCTTCCATGATCGCCAGCTTGGCATCAGCCGTGTCGGCGCCACCGGAGATCAAGGCACCTGCGTGGCCCATGCGCTTGCCGGCAGGAGCCGTCACGCCAGCGATGAAGCCGACCACGGGCTTCTTCATGTTCAGCTTGCACCAGCGAGCGGCTTCAGCCTCGTCCGGTCCGCCGATCTCACCGATCATGATGACGGCGTCAGTATCCGGATCGTCGTTGAAGGCTTGCATCACGTCGATGTGCTTCAGGCCGTTGATCGGGTCGCCACCGATGCCGACAGCCGAAGACTGGCCCAGGCCGATTTCGGTCAGCTGTGCCACGGCTTCATACGTCAGGGTGCCCGAGCGCGAAACCACGCCGATGCGACCCTTGCGGTGGATGTGGCCGGGCATGATGCCGATCTTGATTTCTTCGGGCGTGATCAGGCCGGGGCAGTTGGGGCCCAGCAGCAGGGTGCGCTTGCCACCGGCGGCTTCCTTGGCCTTCATCTTGTTGCGCACTTCCAGCATGTCACGGACGGGGATGCCTTCGGTGATGCAGATGGCCAGGTCCAGATCGGCTTCAACAGCTTCCCAGATGGCGGCAGCAGCGCCGGCGGGCGGCACGTAGATCACCGACACGGTGGCGCCGGTCTGGTGCGCGGCTTCCTTGACGGTGGCGTAGATTGGGATGTCCGAGAACTTCTCGCCCGCCTTCTTGGGGTTCACGCCGGCGACAAAGGCGTTCTTGCCGTTCGCATAGGCTTGGCAGCCCAGGGTGTGGAATTGACCGGTCTTGCCCGTGATGCCCTGGGTGATGACCTTGGTGTCTTTATTGATGTAGATGCTCATATTCGTATTCCTTGCTGGTCAGCAGTCAGGCGTTTAGGCGACAGCGGCGACGATCTTGGTCGCGGCTTCGGCCATCGAGTCGGCGGCAATGATGGGCAGGCCGGAGTCGGCCAGCATCTTCTTGCCCAGCTCTTCGTTGGTGCCCTTCATGCGAACGACCAGCGGCACGGACAGGTTCACGGCCTTGCAAGCGGTGATCACGCCTTCGGCGATGGTGTCGCATTTCATGATGCCGCCGAAGATGTTGACCAGAATGCCCTTGACTTCAGGGTTCTTCAACATGATCTTGAAGGCTTCAGTGACCTTCTCGGCTGTGGCGCCACCGCCCACGTCCAGGAAGTTGGCCGGCTCGCCGCCGAACAGCTTGATGGTGTCCATGGTGGCCATGGCCAAGCCAGCGCCGTTCACCAAGCAGCCGATATTGCCGTCCAGCGAGATGTAAGCCAGGTCGAACTTGGAGGCTTCCACTTCGGCCGGATCTTCTTCGTCCAGGTCGCGGTAGGCGACGATTTCTGGATGACGGAACAAGGCGTTGGCGTCGAAGTTGAACTTGGCGTCCAGGGCGATCAGATTGCCCTTGGAATCGCAGTTCAGCGGGTTGATTTCAACCAGCGATGCGTCGGTGTCCATGTAGCACTTGTAGAGCTTGGCAAACAGGTCGACGGCTTGGTCCACCGAAGCGCCGGTCAGGCCGATGGCCGCAGCAATCTTCTTCGATTGATCGGCGGTCAGGCCGGTCAGCGGATCGATCATCTCGGTGATGATCTTCTCGGGGGTGGAGTGAGCCACTTCCTCGATGTCCATGCCGCCTTCGCTCGAAGCGATGAAGGCTACCTTTTGCGTGCCACGGTCGGTCACCAGAGAAACGTAGAGTTCCTTCTTGATGTCGGCGCCGTCTTCGATGTAGAGGCGACGCACCTTCTGGCCTTCGGGGCCGGTTTGGTGCGTGATCAACTGCATGCCCAGAATCTCTTCGGACAGCTTCTTGACGTCTTCCAGCGAACGGCCCAGCTTGACGCCGCCGCCCTTGCCACGGCCACCGGCGTGGATTTGTGCCTTCACGACCCAGACCGGGCCGCCCAGCTTTTGTGCGGCTTCAACCGCTTCTTGCACCGTGAAAGCCGCATGGCCACGCGGCACCGGCACTCCGAATTGGCGCAGGATTTCCTTGGCCTGGTACTCGTGAATCTTCATAGGGTTCTCACTTTTATGGGGAGGGTCAGAAAGAGGACGCAGGCGTCGCCAGAGGCTCGGTGGCCGTGGCCACCTCTGCCGACTTGCGATACCAGCGAGGGTAATGAGTCTGGACGATCTCGCCATCACGCCGCAAGGCATGACAGCGATCGATTTGGAATGGCGCACTGCCGTCGGCCCGGCCTTCTTGGGTGTCGATCACCACGCCTGCAAAGGCCTGAATCACCGCAGTGGGCAAAATTTGACACAGTTCGGTCAGGTGCGTGCAGGCCTTGACGCCGCCGACGCGGTCTTTGACACCCAGGCGAAAGCCGTGGAGTAGATTCAAGCCCACCAGCTTTTTGTAGACATCGCCATGCTGGTCGCAGGTGCCGGGATAGGGCATTCCTAGCGTGCGGGAGTTGGCTTCGAGAATGGTGAGGTGTGCGTCGACGACCAAGCTCAGCAGCATGTCGTGGATCGGCTCACCCGCAGGGCGAACGCCACCGGCCAAGGCCATATCTTGTGTCTTGGTATCCACCAACCGGGCTTCAACGTCATACAACTGGTCATCGCGCGCAAAAATTTGCACGTCAATGGCGCGGCGGTGTATCAGACGGCGCGAGGGGGTGGAAGGGGGTGGAAACATGGGCAACAACATCAATGGCGCAGCGCCCAGCCGCCAGAACCACATCCTGACACGGGGCGCAACACAGGGCAGCAATGTAACATGTTGCGCTGCCGCAAGCCTTTCACGAGACTTTCAAGCGTGCAGACCCGCCAACCCTCCGTGGGTTGGACTTGAGCGAGCAGCGGGTTCCACGGCTTCGTCCTTGGCCCGTGCTTGAACTTGTCGCAACACCTGATTCACGAGTTCTGGTGAAAATCCGCGTTGTACCAAAAAACGTGTGTGTTTGACGCGTTCTGACAACTGTTCGGCACTGTTGTTGAATTTTGCCGGCCGGGTGGCTGTCTCGTCTGGGCCGCTGAGGCGACTGCCGAATTTTCGACGCCAAACCTCCATGGCGCGATCAAATTCACTGGCTTTGAGCTCATTCAGATAATCTGGGCTGAGACTCAACCCATGTTGCGCCAACTCTTGTTTGATACGGGTGGTGCCCCATCGACGGCTGCGGGCATTGACGCGCGACTCGACAAACCGTTGCTCATCCAGATAGCCCTGGCTTTGCAAACAGAGCAGCAAGGCGTCTACGGCCTCTGCAATGGCAGGCGGCGAGTCAGCGTCCGCGGGGCCAGGATCGTCCTCATCAACATTTGGTGTGACCTCATGGCGAAGTCGCAAGGACTCGATGCGCAGTAGCTTGCGACGCAACTCCGCCACGCTGTGCTCCCGCTGCGCCAACAGGGCGATGGCCCGGGCCTTCAAAGACAAAGGCTTGGATTTCATTGTTGGCGCCATTCAATACTGTTCAATACAGGTACAGGCCCTTGGCGGGAGGGGGGGGCGTGTCGCGATGCACAAGCCTCGCGAGCAAGTCCTTACGCGCCTTGCACTTCGGCCAAGAGCGGCACGCCCAGGGAGTCGCGCACCTTGTTCTCGATTTCTCGGGCAACGTCAGGGTTCTCGCGCAGGAACTCGCGGGCGTTGTCCTTGCCTTGGCCAATCTTTTCGCCGTTGTAGGCGTACCAGGAGCCTGACTTCTCAACCACCTTGGCAACCACGCCCATGTCGATGATTTCACCCTCGCGGCTAATGCCTTCACCGTAGAGGATGTCGAATTCCGCGGTCTTGAAGGGCGAGGCTACTTTGTTCTTCACCACCTTGACCTTGGTCTCGCTGCCAATGACTTCATCGCCCTTCTTGATGGATCCGATACGGCGGATGTCCAGACGCACGGAGGCGTAGAACTTCAGCGCATTGCCGCCGGTGGTGGTTTCAGGGCTGCCAAACATCACGCCGATCTTCATGCGGATTTGGTTGATGAAGATGACCATGCAGTTGGTCTTCTTGATGGTGGCTGTCAGCTTGCGCAGGGCTTGGCTCATCAGGCGAGCCTGCAGGCCGGGCAGGGAGTCGCCCATTTCACCTTCAAGCTCGGCCTTGGGGGTTAGCGCGGCGACCGAGTCGACCACGATCAAGTCCACGGAGCCGGAGCGCACCAGCGCATCAACGATTTCAAGGGCTTGTTCGCCGGTGTCAGGTTGGCTGATCAGCAGGTCTTGCAGATTGACGCCCAATTTTTGCGCGTACTGGATGTCCAGGGCATGCTCGGCGTCAATGAAGGCGCACACGCCGCTGACTTTTTGCATTTCAGCAATGACTTGCAGGGTCAGGGTCGTTTTGCCAGAAGATTCAGGACCGTAGATTTCGACCACCCGGCCGCGTGGAAGGCCGCCAACGCCCAAGGCAATGTCCAGGCCCAGAGAGCCGGTGGAAACCACTTGAATGTCTTCAATCACCTCGCCTTCGCCCAGGCGCATGATGGACCCCTTGCCAAATTGCTTTTCAATTTGTGACAGGGCGGCTTGCAGGGCCTTGGCTTTTTCGGTGTTGATGGTGGGCTTGACGGGGGCGTCCATGTGTTTCTCCTCTTGGGCTGGCCGGATTATGGCGCAATCTGTATGTTTGTACAGTACTTTTGTTGAGCTGCGCAATGTGGGCGCAAATTTCTAGGTTGCGAATTTCGGCATGAAGTTTTTTCGCAGTGGTCTCATCGTAGGTGGACACTCGCTCATGGGATGAGCCAGCGCAAACCGGTCAAAAAAATTTCCTGGCGCAACTCCCTAGAATGCACCTACAAGAACGCTGTGACATACGGAGACTTCGATGCGCATCCTGATTGCGGAAGATGACCAGGTGTTGGCCGATGCGCTGTTGCGCTCGTTGCGGGCCTCCGGCTATGCGGTGGACCAGGTGGGCAGTGGGACCGAGGCGGATGCCGCACTGGCTTCGCATGAGTTTGATCTGGTGATTCTGGACCTGGGGCTGCCTCGCCTGCATGGCCTGGAGGTGTTGCGCAAGCTGCGCGCGCGCGGGTCGTCCATGCCGGTGCTGATCTTGACCGCCGCTGACAGCGTCGAGCAACGGGTCAAAGGCTTGGATCTCGGTGCGGACGATTACATGGCCAAGCCTTTTTCCTTGCAGGAGCTGGAGGCGCGAGTGCGGGCCCTTACTCGACGGGGTCTGGGCACGGCGTCCAGCATCATCAAACACGGGCCTTTGTCTTTCGACGCCACGGGCCGTGTCGCCTACATCAACGAGCAGATGGTGGAGTTGTCAGCGCGCGAGCTGAGCCTGCTGGAGGTGCTGCTGCAGCGAGCTGGCCGGCTGGTCAGCAAAGACCAGTTGGTGGAGCGCTTGTGTGAGTGGGGCGAGGAGGTGAGCAACAACGCCATCGAGGTGTATATCCACCGCCTGCGCAAGAAGATCGAGCAGGGGCCGATTCGCATCGCCACGGTGCGCGGCCTGGGCTACTGCCTGGAAAAGATCCCGGGTTGATGTTGCACTCCCGCCCGTTGGTCGGCTGCTTCTCTGGGTCAAAAAATGGCTGTTGATTCCGGCCAACGCTCTCTGTTCGGCGAGATTCTTGATTGGATGCTCGCGCCGCTGCTGCTGATCTGGCCGATCAGCGTGGCCTTGACTTGGTTGGTGGCCCAAGGTATTGCCAGCCGGCCCTATGACCGGGAGTTGGGCGAGATGGCCCGCACGCTGGGCCTGCAGGTGGCGTCCACGTCTGCGGCTCAGGTCGCGGGGCGCACTGGCAAGGCGCAGTACGCGCTGGCCCCGGAGGCTGCGGCTTTGCTGCGCGCGGATGAGTCCGACACGGTGTTTTTTCAGGTGCTGGGCCTGCGCGGCGAGTTGCTCAGCGGTGATGCCGCCTTGCCGGTGCCGGCGGATGAAGATTTGATCGTGCCGTGGGAGCTGCACTTTCGGGACGACGAGGTCGCGAATGAGCGGGTACGGGTGGCCTATCTGTGGGTCTCGCCCGAGGGCATGGCGGGCGCCAGCAAGACGATGTTGGTCCAGGTGGCTGAAACCCTGGGCAAGCGCAGCAAGCTGACGAATGAAATCATCAAGGGCGTGATCCTGCCGCAGTTTGTCATCTTGCCCTTGGCGGTGTTGCTGGTGTGGCTGGCTCTGGCGCGGGGCATTGCGCCGCTGAACGAATTGCAACGGCGCATCCGCTCGCGCGAGAGCTCGGATTTGAGCCCGATCGATGAGCGACGCATTCCCGAGGAAGTGGCGCCCTTGGTGCGCGCCATCAACGATTTGCTGGCTCGGTTGGATCAATCCATCAGCAGCCAGAAGCATTTTTTGGCCGACGCGGCCCATCAACTTAAGACGCCCCTGGCGGGCTTGCGCTCCCAAGCCGAATTGGCGCAGCGCGAGATTGATGAAGGGCGCAGCGACCCCGCTGAGTTGAAGCGTTCGCTGCAGCAAATTTCACTCTCCAGCCAGCGTGCTGCGCACATGGTCAACCAGTTGCTTGCCATGGCGCGCGCGGAAGACCAAGAACACGCGGCCCGGCGTGAGGACGTCAACCTGCCGGACATCGCCATCGAGACGGTGCGGGACTTTGTGCCGCGGGCGTTTGACAAGCGCATTGACCTCGGATTTGAAGGGCCCGATCAGGACCAAAGCAGCCTGCGTGTACTGGGCCATCCGCTGCTGATTCGCGAGTTGATTCGCAATCTGGTGGACAACGCCCTGCTCTACACGCCCTTTGGCGGCACGGTGACCGTGCGGGTGGTGGAAGACCCCTTCGGCCAGGTCAGCGTGCTTCAGGTCGAAGATTCAGGCCCGGGCGTACCGGAGTCTGAGCGTGAAAAGGTGTTTCAACCCTTCTACCGGGCTTTGGGCACGAACGTGGACGGCTCCGGGTTGGGCCTGGCCATCGTGCGTGAAATTGCCCAACAGCATGAGGCCGAAGTGTCGCTGGACGACACGCGCTTGCGGCGCCCGGGTCAAGTGGACCCCGATGGCCATGGGCCGGGCGCACGCTTCACGGTGCGCTTTCACGCCCACCCGGCAGACAAACCGGCTCAGTAGCGGATGCGGCGGGTCTTGGCAATGGACATCAGCAAGCCCAGGCCAAAGCCCAGCGTGACCATGGCGGTGCCGCCATAACTGATGAAAGGCAGGGGCACGCCCACCACGGGCAAGATGCCGCTGACCATGCCCATATTGACGAACACGTAGGTGAAAAAGCTCAAGGTGACCGCCCCGGCGATCAGGCGGGAGAACAGGGTCGGCGCCTCGGAGGCAATCATCAAGCCACGCAGAATCAGCGCGGTGAAGCCCCCCAGCAAGGCCAAGGCGCCCACCAGCCCGAACTCTTCGCCAAAGGCTGCAAAGATGAAGTCAGTGGTGCGCTCGGGAATGAATTCCAGGTGGGTCTGCGTGCCCTTCATGAAGCCCTTGCCGGGAATGCCACCGCTGCCAATGGCGATTTCACCCTGAATGATGTGAAAGCCCTTGCCCAGAGGGTCTTTGGTGGGGTCCAGCAAGGTGCAGACGCGGTTCTTTTGGTATTCTCGCAGCACCGGCCATTGCACATCGGGCTGGCAGATCTTGTCTTCGCTCATCACCAGGGCGGTGATGCTGGCCGCGCCGATCACGAAGGCAGGGATGATGAGCTTCCACGACAGCCCGGCGAAGAAGATGACGTAGAGCCCGGCGGACAGCACCAGAATGGCCGTTCCCAGGTCGGGCTGTTTGGCGATCAACCCCACCGGCACCACCAGCAGCCCAAAGGCGGCCAGAAAATCGGGTAGCCGTAGCAGCCCCTCGCGCTTTTGAAACCACCAGGCCAGCATCAGGGGCGTGGCGATTTTCATGATTTCCGAGGGCTGGATCTGTGTCACACCGATGCTCAGCCAGCGCGTGGCGCCCTTCTTGGTCACGCCAAAAACGGCCGTGGCCACCAGCAGCATGATGCCGACGGTGTACAGCGGGATGGCCAACTGCATGATGCGCTGCGGCGGAATCTGCGCGACGACGAAGATGATGCCTACCGACAGCAACATGTTGCGGGCGTGGTCGACAAAGCGCGTGCCGTGGTCATAGCCCGCTGAGTACATGCACAGCAAACCGAGCGCCATGATCCAGGCGAGGGCCGACAGCAAGGGCAGATCGAAGCTCTTGAACCAGGGCCGCAAGCGCTGCCACAGGCTGGGTTTTTCAAAGACGGCGTTCAATGCGAAGCTCCGCTGGACGGCCGGGGTAGGGGCAAACGTGCCGCCGCACTGGCCTTGAGCGCGGGTGGTGGAATCTGGGCCGTCGATGTCGATGCCGATGTTGATGCGGACGCTGCAGAGGCCGCTGCTGATGCAGCCGAGGCTGCTGAGACCGATGAAGCCGCAGGCACGGGCATGCCGGGCAAGGGCACGTCGAGGGGGTTGCGCGCTGCGCCGACGGGTGCGGTGGTTTTGCCCGCTTGTGTCAGCGCCATGTCTTCCTCGCTTGGATATTGACCCGATAGCACGTAGTCGAAAACGCGGCGCGCAATGGGCGCCGCCGAAGTCGAACCCCAGCCAGCATTCTCGACGATCAGCGCCAGCGCAATGCGGGGCTGATCCACGGGTGCGAATGCCACGTACAGCGAGTGGTCGCGTTTGCGTTCATCCGCTTTCACGTCCTTGTATTTCTCGCCGGCACGCAAACCCACCGCCTGAGCGGTGCCGGTCTTGCCGCCGCTTTGGTAGGGCGCGCCCGCGAAAACCTGGCGCGAGGTGCCCTCCTGGGTCACACCATTCATGGCGTTGAGCACCACATCGACCTGTTCACGCTTGAGCGGCAAAGGCTCCATGGCGTCACTGGCCACGCGGCGGCGCTCGTGCTTGACGACGTCTTCGATCTCGCTCACCAGGCGTGGGCGAAAGCGCTGACCGCCGGTGGACAAGGTGGCGTAGGCGGACGCCATCTGTAGCATGGTGAAGTTGTTGTAGCCCTGGCCGATGCCCAGTGAAATGGTTTCGCCGGCGTACCATTTTTGCTGCTCGGGGCGCTTGAATTTCTTGCGCTTCCAGGCGGTGGAAGGCAGGTCGCCCGTGACCTCGCCTTGCAGGTCAATCTCAGTGCGGCGGCCCAGGCCGAAGGGTTCCAGCTGCTCATGAATCAGGTCCACGCCCATCTCGTTGGCCAAGCTGTAGAAGTACACATTGCTGGAGGTGACGATGGCCAGGCGCATGTCTTTGGGGCCAGGGCGGTCGGTTTCCGGGCTGCCAAAGGTGCGCCCGCCGAAGCTGAACGTCAGGTTGTCCTGGATGATGGTGCTGGGCGAGCGCTTGCCGGTGTTCAAGGCCGCCATGGCCATCAGCGGTTTGAAGGTGGAGCCCGGGGGGTAGGTGCCGCGCAGGGCGCGGTTGAGCATGGGCTTGTCGGGGTTTTCGTTCAGGTCGCGCCAGCTCTCGGTGTCGATGCCGTCGACGAAAAGATTCGGGTCGAAGTTGGGCTTGGACACAAAGGCCAGCACCTCGCCGTTGCGGGGGTCGATGGCCACCAGGGCCCCGCGGCGGTCTTTGTAAAGCTCTTCCACTAGCGCTTGCAGACGGATGTCGATGGACAGGCGCAGCGTGTTGCCGGGGGTGGGTGGGCGGTAGGCGAGGCGGCGCACGGCGCGGCCTGCGGCGCTGGTTTCCATCTGTTCGAAGCCGGTGATGCCGTGCAACTCGCGTTCGTAGCTTTGCTCAATGCCGAGCTTGCCGATGTATTCGGTGCCGCGGTAGTTGGCGATGTCTTCTTCTTCCCAATCATCCATGGCCTTTTTCTCGGCCTGGTTGATGCGCCCGATATAGCCCAGCAGATGGCTGCCTACTTCGCCCAAGGGGTAGTTGCGGAACAGCCGCGCCTTGATGTCCACGCCAGGAAAGCGAAAACGCTGCGCCGTGAAGCGGGCCACCTCGGCATCGCTCAGCTTGGTGCGGATGGGCAGCGACTCGAAGTTCTTGCTTTCTTCCATCAAGCGCTTGAAGCGGCGTCGATCCCGGGCTTGGACTTCGATCACTTGCGACAACTCATCGATGGTGGCGTCGAGATCGGTGACTTTGGAGGGGGTGATCTCGAGCGTATAGGCCGAGTAGTTGCTCGCCAGCACGACGCCGTTGCGGTCCACGATCAACCCCCGATTGGGCACGATGGGTACGACGCTGGTACGGTTGGATTCTGCGCGGTCCAGCAGGCTGTCGTGCTGAATCACTTGCAGAAACACCAGGCGCGCCACCAACAAGCCGAAGCAGAACAGCACAAAGCCTGCCGCTGCGACAAGGCGTAGGCGGAAGCGGGACAACTCCTGTTCGACGTTTTTTAGGGGGGTCATGGCGGGCGAGCGGACGGGCAATGGGCGGGGCGAAGGGCCCGTCAGAGCGGCCGGTTGGCGTCGCGGTCCGGGGCGCGGCGTTGGGGCGCCAGCAAGAACACGGTGGCAATCGGCCACAGCATGGCTTCAAACACCGGCGCGAGGGCCAGCGTCCAACCCGGCCACATGCCGCCCACCATCATGCGCACCGCCAGGGACACCGCATGCGCGAGGGCGAGCAGCGGCAACACCTGCAAGGCCTGCACCAGCGGGGTGAAGTGCGCCAGGCGGCGATGCAGGCTGACAGCGCCGTAGTTCAGCACGCTGTAGGCCAAGGCATGTTGCCCCAGCAAGGAGCCGTGATGCACGTCGATCAGCAGGCCGAAGGCGAAGGC
Source organism: Roseateles koreensis (assembly GCF_028595305.1). Lineage (GTDB taxonomy): Bacteria > Pseudomonadota > Gammaproteobacteria > Burkholderiales > Burkholderiaceae_C > Paucibacter_A > Paucibacter_A koreensis. The sequence continues at coordinate 137,719 of NZ_JAQQXS010000008.1, forward strand.
CCAGCCCACGCCGACCCGGCGCGGCTGGTGCACGCCCCAGAAGACCAGCACCACGGCCAGCACATCGGGCATCAGGGCGGAGCGGCCGATGGGCACCAGATCGGCGATCAAGGCCAGAAGCAGGGTCAGGGCGATGAACAGAGGGTTGGCCGGCAGCAGCAATTGCCCGGAGCCACGCGGCATGATCATGGGGCTTTGCCTCCCGAGGCGGGTTTGGCCGCAGCGTTGGCCGCTTTGCGGGTCGCCTTGGCGCTGGCATTGGCGGCGGCCTGCGAGGCGGCCGCATCAGCAGCTTCCGCCTGGGCGGCTTCATGCAGGGTCAGGGGCTTGAGGACCAGCACATGGCGGACACTGTCCAGCCGAGCCACGGGGCTGAGGTCCACGCGTGCAAAGCTGCTGTCGCCGCGCCGCTCCACCTGCGTCACCTTGGCCACCGGCAAACCGGGGGGGTAAACGCCGTCCAGGCCCGAGGTCATCAAGGTGTCGCCCACCTTGACATCGGCGTTGGCGGCCAAGAACCGCAGCTCCATGCCACTGCCGTCGCTGTTGCCGAAGGCGGCGTTGCGCTGCTGGGTGCGCGTATTGAGCACGGGAATGGCCGCGTCCTTGTCATTCAGCAGTGTGACTTCGGCGGACAGGCGATAAACCCGCGTCACCTGGCCGAGCACGCCTTCGTCGTTGATCACGGGCGCGCCGAGTTGCACGTCGTTGCGGCTCCCGCGGTCGATGACGAGCCGGCGGGAGTAGGCGTCGGGCGCTTCATACAGCACCTCGGCCGATTGCGAACTCACTGCGACGGCGGGGCGCAATTCGAGCAGCGCGCGCAGCCGTTGATTCTCGGCTTGCAGTTGCTCGACGCGCGACAGCTTTTCGGCTTGCTGAACCAGTTGCCGGCGCGCCAGCCGCTCCGCCTCCATCGCCCGCTGCGTACCGCGAAAGTAGTCTTGCAGCGTGTCCCAAGCGTCCACCGGCGTCAGCAGCAGGCGTTGCACCGGGTGCAGCGCCAGTGCCAAAACTTGCCGGGCCGGGTCCACCATTTTGAAACGCGCGTCCGCCACCATCAAAAAGATGGCCGCCGCGGCGCACAGCACAAGCTTGGTCAGGGCCGAGGGGCCTTGACGAAAGATGGGCGGCGTCGTGCGATCTGGGGGACCGAGGGGCATGGAGAGAATGGAATCAGCTTGGCCAGCCGCAGCGAGCCAAGGTTAGGCCAGATGGCCGGAGCGCAGGAACCGAAGCGACCTTGTGGGGCGCGAGGATTCCGAGTACCGCCCGACAACGCATGGCCTTGGCGCTGTAGGTCTGGGCCTGGCCCGTGCTTACTCGTAGGTGAAGATGGAGCCGAGGCGCTCCATGCGCTCCAGCGCCATCCCGCAGCCACGCACCACACAGGTCAGCGGGTCTTCGGCCACCAGCACCGGCAGGCCGGTTTCTTCGGCCAGCAGGCGGTCCAGGTCACGCAGCAGGGCACCGCCGCCGGTCAGCATCATGCCGCGCTCGGCGATGTCGGCACCCAGCTCGGGCGGGGTCTGCTCCAGCGCGTTTTTCACGGCACTGACGATCTGGTTGAGCGGGTCGGTCAGCGCTTCCAGGATCTCGTTGGACGAGATGGTGAAGCTGCGCGGCACGCCTTCGGCCAGATTGCGGCCCTTGACTTCGATTTCTTTGACCTCTGAGCCTGGGAAGGCCGAGCCGATGTTCTTCTTGATCGCTTCGGCTGTGGGCTCGCCGATCAACATGCCGTAGTTGCGGCGGATGTAGTTGATGATGGCTTCGTCGAACTTGTCGCCGCCGACGCGGACCGAGCCTTTGTAGACCATGCCGCCCAGCGAGATCACGCCCACCTCGGTGGTGCCGCCGCCGATGTCCACGACCATCGAGCCAGAGGCTTCCGACACCGGCAGGCCGGCGCCGATGGCGGCTGCCATGGGTTCTTCAATCAGATAAACCTCGGAAGCACCCGCGCCCAGGGCCGATTCACGGATGGCGCGACGCTCAACCTGGGTCGAACCGCAGGGCACGCAGATGATGATGCGCGGACTGGGGCGCAGCATCTTGGAGTCGTGCACCATCTTGATGAACTGCTTGAGCATTTGCTCGGTGACGGTGAAGTCGGCGATCACGCCGTCTTTCATCGGGCGGATCGCCTCGATATTGCCGGGCACCTTGCCCAGCATGGCCTTGGCTTCGTGGCCGACGGCTTGAATGGTTTTCTTGCCATTGGGGCCGCCTTCGTGGCGGATGGAGACCACCGAGGGCTCGTCCAGCACGATGCCTTTGCCGCGGACGTAAATCAGCGTGTTGGCAGTGCCCAGGTCAATGGCGAGGTCGGTGGAGAAATAGCGGCGCAGGGAGGCGAACATCATGGTTTTGGCGGGCGCGGGGCCAAGCATCTGAGCCTGGGGCTGGAGATCGCTTGAACAGCCACGCGTGAGTCGGGGCAGTGTTTGGTTCTTCGGGGTGCAGCCGGTTTCAAGGCCGGCTGCACCAAGGGGCTCCGCATAGGCACCGGGGCTGCGTGGTCCCGCAAAAAGGACTTGCAGCCCCGGTGCTATGAAGATAAGCAGAGATAATAACTGATCACCCCCAAAATTCTTCATCCCCCGGGTCATATGTTTGCCAGTGCTTTACCGATTCCACGGGCTTTTTGCCGCGTGGTGGGGCGCCGCTTGCCGACCCGTGTTTTGCCAACTTCGGACCTTGTTTAGCCCATGGCTCTGACCTCACAAGACGTAAGCCGCATCGCCCACCTGGCGCGGCTTGAATTGCAGCCCGCTGAGAGCAGCGAATTGCTGACCCAGTTGAATGGGTTTTTCAAGATCGTGGAACAGATGAGCGCTGTCGATACAGGGGGCATCGAGCCCCTGTACACGCCTCTTTCTGCGGTACAGGAGGTGGCCTTGCGCTTGCGCGAAGACGCGGTCACCGAATCGAACCAGCGTGAGCTGAATCAGCGCAGCGCTCCGGCGGTGGAAGATGGTTTGTTCCTCGTTCCCAAGGTCATCGAATAATGACAACGACAAAAGACTCATTGCATGATTTGGGTGTGGCCGATTTGGGCCGCGCATTGGCCGCCAAGCGCGTTTCCAGCCTTGAAGTCACGCAACATCTGCTTGCACGTGTTACTTCCCACGCCGAGTTGGGTTGCTTCTTGCATGTGGACGAAGCGCAGTCTCTGGCTGCCGCCCAGGCTGCGGATGCCCGCCGTGCTGCCGGCCAATTGGGCCCCTTGGGCGGTGCCTTGCTGGGTGTACCCCTCGCCCACAAAGACATCTTCGTGACCCGGGACATGCCCACCACGGCGGGTTCCAAGATATTGGCGGATTACCGCAGCCCCTTCGATGCCACCGTGCTGGCACGTTTGTTCGATGCGGGCACCGTGTCTTTGGGCAAGCTCAACTGCGATGAGTTCGCCATGGGTTCTGCCAATGAAAACTCCGCCTACGCGCCGGTGATGAACCCTTGGGATCACGGCCGCGTACCGGGGGGCTCTTCCGGCGGTTCGGCCGCTGCTGTGGCCGCCCGCCTCGTGCCCGCCGCCACCGGTACCGACACCGGGGGCTCCATTCGCCAACCGGCCAGCTTCACCGGCATCACCGGTATCAAGCCGACCTATGGCGTGTGCTCGCGTTTCGGCATGATCGCCTTCGCCTCCAGTCTCGACCAAGCCGGCCCCATGGCCCGCTCGGCTGAAGACTGTGCCCTGCTGCTGTCCGCCATGAGCGGCTTCGACGAGCGGGACGCCACCAGCATCCAGCAGCCGCCGCAAGACTTTTCGGCGCAGATGCTGCAGGTGCGTGAGGGCGCCACAGCGGCGCAACCGCTCAAGGGCCTGCGCATTGGCCTGCCGCGCGAGTTCTTCCCCGAGGGCCTGGCTGGCGATGTCGACAAGGCCGTGCGCCAAGGTCTGGCGGAACTGGAAAAGCTGGGCGCCACCCTGGTGGACGTGAGCTTGCCGCGCACCGAGTTGGCCATTCCGGTCTACTACATCATTGCGCCGGCTGAAGCCAGTTCGAACCTGAGTCGCTTTGACGGCGTGCGCTTCGGCCACCGTGCAGCTCAGTACGACGACCTGCTGGACATGTACAAGAAGACCCGCGCCGAGGGCTTTGGCGCGGAGGTCAAGCGCCGCATCATGATCGGCAGCTACGTACTGTCTCACGGTTATTACGACGCTTACTACCTGCAGGCGCAGAAGCTGCGCCGCATGATTGCGGACGACTTCCAGCAGTGCTTCACCCAGTGCGACCTGATCGCCGGCCCGGTGGCCCCCACCGTGGCCTGGAAGCACGGTGAAGGCAAGGACGACCCCGTCAAGGCCTACCTGGCGGACATCTTCACCTTGCCCGGTTCACTGGCCGGCCTGCCCGGCATGAGTGTGCCAGTGGGAACCGGCGAGGGCGGCATGCCGGTGGGCCTGCAATTGCTGGGCAATTATTTCAAGGAAGGCATGCTGCTGCACGCAGCCCACGCCCTGCAACAAGCGACCGACTGGCACCAGCGTGCGCCGGGAGGCATCTGACATGACAACGACAGCAAGCAAACTCATCCGCGGTTACGAAGTCGTGATCGGCCTGGAAAACCACGTCCAGCTTTCCACCCAGTCCAAGATCTTCAGCGGCTCGTCCACCGCTTTTGGCGCCGAGCCCAACACCCAGGCCTCACCGGTGGACCTGGCCTTGCCCGGCACGCTGCCGGTGCTGAACCGAGGCGCCGTCGAGCGCGCCATCCGCTTCGGCCTTGCCGTGGGCGCCAAGGTGGCACCACTTTCGATCTTTGCCCGCAAGAACTACTTCTACCCCGACCTGCCCAAGGGCTACCAGATCAGTCAGTACGAGATCCCGGTGGTGCAGGGCGGCAAGCTTGAATTCTTCGTCGGTGAGAAAAAGCACGTGGTGCAACTCACGCGTGCACACCTGGAAGAAGACGCCGGCAAGAGCCTGCACGAGGACTACCACGGCCTCACCGGCATCGACTTGAACCGTGCCGGTACCCCGCTGCTGGAGATCGTGAGCGAGCCCGATATGCGTTCCGGCGCTGAGGCCTGTGAATACGCCAAAACCCTGCACGCACTGGTGATGTGGCTGGGCATCTGTGACGGCAATATGCAGGAAGGCTCTTTCCGCTGCGATGTCAACGTGTCGGTGCGCAAGCCCGGCGAGCCCTATGGCACGCGGCGCGAGATCAAGAACCTCAACAGCTTCCGCAACCTGATCCAGGCGGTGGACTACGAGGTGAACTGGCAGATCGACGAGATTGAAGACGGCCGCGCCATTCAACAAGCGACCGTGCTCTTCAACCCCGACAGCGGTCAGACCCGTGCCATGCGCAGCAAAGAAGACGCTGCGGACTACCGCTATTTCCCCGACCCTGACCTGCCGCCTCTGGTGATCGCCCCCGAATGGGTGGAGCGCGTGCGCGGTGAAATGCCCGAGTTGCCCGCCGTGATGGCGGCGCGGTTCGAACAAATCGATGGCCTGCCCGCCTACGACGCCGCGCTCATGACTCAAAGCTTGGCAGTCGCCCGGTTTTACGAAGCAGCACGCGAGGCCTGCAAGGCGCCCAAGCTCGTGGCCAACTGGCTACAAGGCGAATTCTCACGCCGCTTGAATGCCGAGGAACGTGGCATCGAATCCAGCCCCGTTTCGGCGGAAACCTTGGCCGTACTCATTGCCCGCATCCAGGACGGCACCATCTCCAACAATGCCGCCCGCCAAGTCTTCGAGGCCTTGTGGAGTGGTGAGGGCATGGAAGTGGACGCGGTGATCGACGCCAAGGGCCTCAAGCAGATGAGTGATAGCTCAGAGCTAGAGCGCATCCTCGACGAGGTGCTGGCCGCCAATGCCAAGTCGGTGGAAGAGTTCCGCGCCGGCAAGGAAAAAGCCTTCAACGCGCTCGTCGGTCAGGCCATGAAAGCCACCAAGGGCAAGGCCAACCCGACCGCAGTCAACGATTTGCTGAAGAAGAAGCTGAGCAGCTGACCCCGCGCAGTTTCGGGGTTGGGGGCGCTCCGTTTGCCCATCAGCCCTGAGACCGTGTGAAGGAACTCAGGGCGTGTCGATGGGCCCCAGGCTACCAGGCGTAGCGCCATTCCAGAGCTTTTTGAGCCGGGCGAGTTCGGCGTCGTAGCGGGTGTTGATGCGCACCAACTCGGCCTTTTGGTTTTCAATCAACTGTTGCTGCGCCAGGACGGAGGCGTCGTTGGCATCCAACTGCTGTTTCAATTTGGCGGGCAGTTGGCGGTTTTTGTAAAACTCGGCCTCGTCCGTCAGCGGCTTGCGTTCCAGCGCCAAATCCTTGATGCGGCGCTCAGAAATGAGTCGAGCCTTGTTGGCGTCGTCGAGCGCCGCAGCACGTGCCCGCTGATGGGCTGCCTGGTTAGGAAAGCGCAACATCAAGGTGCGGTCGCGCCGCACGGCGTCTTTCTGCGCAGCACGCTCGGCGACCAGTTGGCGCTCGTGCGCTTCGTGCAGAGCCATCTCCTCAGGCGAGAGCGCGGGGGGCAGGGTGGCGCGTTGAGAGCCGTCGGTATTCAGAATGCGCTGCTCCCGCCCACTGCATTCAGCGATGGGGCGATCGGAGGTCAGCTTGCGACCGTCCAAGGTGGTGCAGGTGTAAATGGAAATCGACTTCTTGGCATCGGGCGCGGGCTGAGCTTCAGCCTTGATCGGCGCCGCGATCGGCATGAGCGCAATCAAGAGGCCGGCCACCCGCAATGCCCAGCGCCCCGTCACGGGCGCATGGCGCATGAGCCTTACTTGATGAATCGCGCCAGTGTTGCGCATCAGACCCCGTATTTGTCTCGATAAGCTTGAACGGCCGCTGCGTGAGCAGTGACCGAGCTATCGTCAGCCGAGCGCAGATACTGAAGCAAATCCGCCAGCCCGGCAATCGCCACGACCGGCATTTTCAGCTGCTGCGTGACGTATTGCACCGCCGAGTGCGGCAGATCCACACCGTTTTCGGCGGCCATTTCTTGGCGATCCAGCGCAATCGTGACACCGCAGGGCGTGGCACCGGCTGCGGTAATCATGGCGATGGATTCACGCACTGAGGTACCCGCTGAAATCACATCGTCAATGATGAGCACGCGGCCCTGCACCTTGGCGCCAACCAAGGTGCCGCCCTCACCGTGATCTTTGGCTTCTTTGCGGTTGTAGGCAAAGGGCTTGTTGTGGCCCAAACGTGCCAATTCGACGGACAGGGCGGCGGCCAGCGTGATGCCTTTGTAGGCGGGGCCGAAAATCATGTCGAACTCCAGGCCGGAGGCGATCAGGCGCTTGGCGTAGAACGCTGCCAGGCGGCCCAGCTTGGCGCCATCATCGAACAGCCCGGCATTGAAGAAGTATGGGCTCAGTCGCCCGGCCTTGGTCTTGAATTCACCAAAGCGCAGCACGCCGGACTCGACCGCGAAGGCGACGAAATCTTGGGCCAGTTGATCGGGGGATTGGGCAGTGCTCATGGGGTCGAATCTCAGATGGTTTGACTTCATTGTAGAGGCGCAAAAAGCCCGGTCTGCGTGGGCGCAGGGCCGGGCTTTAAAGGCACATCCCGTGCAGCTAACGCGTCAGAACAGGGCTTTGAACTGCACGCCGTAGGTGCGTGGGTCGTTGATGAAGCCGGTCAGGTTGATGAAGTTGATGCCGCCGGTGACGCGAATCTGGTTGGTGATGTTGCGCACGAAGCCGGCCACTTCGTACTTGCCGTTGTTCCAGATATAGCCGGTGCGCAGCCCGCCTTCGGTCAGCGCCTTGCCCGTAAATTCCTTGGAAGTGAACAAGAAGAAGCTCACCTCGCTGCGGTAGGCCCAGTCGGTGTAGACGTAGAACTCGTTGCCGTCCTTGGTCGGGATACCGTAGCGGGCGGTCAGGTTGCCGACCCATTTCGGTGCGTTCGGGAGTTGGTTGCCATTGACAAAGTATTGCCCGCCGCCCGCAGCGGGACTGGTGACAATGCAGCCGTCGCCGCAGCCACCCACGGTCAGGCCGCTGTCACGGATGGTGGCGTCGTTGTAGCTGCCACCCAGCGTGAGGACCAGGTTGTCGATGGGCAGCAGGTCAAGGTTGAGCTCCACGCCCTGGCCAGTGGCCTTGTTGGCGCTCTTCACGGTGTTGGAGTTGCCGCTGCCACCCACTTCGGTCAACTGCAGACCGTTGACGTCATAACGGAACACACTGGCTGACAGCCGTGCACGGCGGTTCCAAAAGTCACCCTTGATGCCGAACTCATAGGAGGTCAGTGTTTCGGGCTTGGCAATACTCATCGGGCTGAACGCCGAGGCAGGCAAGATGGCCGCACCCCGGAAGCCCGTGCCCACGCGCGCGTAGACATTGGTGTTCTTGTCCAGTGCATAGGTGCCCGAAAGATCCCAAGTCCAGTTGGAATCGTTGGTTTTGGCGCTCAGGCCGTTCGATGTATCCAGGGACACATCGGCCGAGTCAGTCGACAAAGTCTTCTTGTCCTGGGTATAGCGCAGGCCACCGCGCAACTTGAAGCGTTCGGTCAGGTCGTAGTTGACCGAGCCGAACACCGCATAGGCGGTGTTGGACTGGTGGGTACGTGCCGAGGTGGTGGGGCTGTGGAAGATGGTGTCGTAATTGATACTCTCCACGGTATAGCGCTCGTCAAACAGGTACAAGCCACCTTGCCAGCGCAAGGGGCCTGAGGCGTTCGATTCCAGGCGGAATTCCTGGCTGAGTTGCCGGTGATCATGCAAGGCGTCCGACGTTTCAGAGGAGAAGGGAATCGTGCCGGGGCCGAATTTGCCGTCCGGCGCATAGGGGGCGCCATAACCACCATCCACATCGCCACGGCTGAAGGGCTGAACGGCTTCAACCGCCGTGATCGAGTGCAGCGTGGCCTCGCCCAGATTGAGCTTCAGGCGCAAACTGGCGCCGCTGGCATGGAGTCGCTGCTCGTTCGTGCCGTCGATGGACATTTTGGCCGGGTCAAAGCCGTCCACCAAGTCGTTGGTGCCCGGCTTGATGATGTTGGCCCTGAACAGGCGAGGGCTGCCTTTCAACTCGCGGTTGTGGAAGTTAACCAAGGCGCTGAAGTCCTTGCTCGGTTCGTACAGCGCTTGCACGCGCACCGCGCGGTCGTCATAGCCTTCCGTGGCCTGAGTGCCTGTGCTTTGGGTGTTGTGCACCCAGTCATCGCGGTGCTGGACCTGGGCCGAGATGCGCAGGGCAAACTGCTCATTCACCGGCACATTGAAAGCGCCTTCCACATTGGAGGTGCCATACGTGCCGTAGGACAGGTTGACATAGCCTTCTTGGGTCTTGCCCGGCTTGACCGAATCAAACTTCACCACGCCAGCGGGCGTGTTGCGGCCAAACAGCGTGCCCTGTGGGCCAGCGATCACTTCAACTGCCTTCATGTCGAAGACCGGGAAGCCTTTCAGAATGGGGTTCTCCTGCACCACATCGTCGTAGATCAGCGAGACGGGTTGGGAGGCGTTGAGCCGGAAGTCAACGTTGCCGTAGCCACGGATGTAGAAACGCGGAAAGGCGCGGCCAAAGGACGACTCGATATTCAGGCTGGGCACGCGGCCTGACAAAAAGCGCACGTCTTGGCCACCGGAGTTCAGTACATCGAGTTTTTCGCCGCTGATGCTGGAGACAGCGGTTGGCACATCCTTGATGTTTTCAGTGCGCCGCTCGGCGGTGATGGTGACCGTTTCAAGCTGGGTTTTTTCCAGCGACTTTTCTTGCGCCTGCGCCAAAGCCTGGCTGGCTGGCCATGCTGCCAAGGCCAGTGCAATCGACAGTGCCAAATGACCTGGGGCGGCCAAGGCGGGCGAAGACAAGTTGAACTTGTTCATGCGTGAACTCCAAAATTTGGGGCGGTTGAATGCAATGTTGAGTTGGGGCGCGCAAACGTTTGACAGGTTGCTGCGGCGCCGGCCAAGCTTTGCAATCTAGCAAGCAACGTGCCGGAATATTGGGTTGCCCTGCCAAACTAGGGGCTTGGCCGACACAATGTTGTCAAAAAGCAGCAAGTTTGGAGGCGATGCCTGCATTTTGAGCGTTAGGCGGGCAGGGCTGAGCGGACTGGGCGTGGATCTTCCAAACGCCCCGTGGGCCGACTCGGCATGTGAACTGCGATACTTTCAGCCCCCAACGATCAGCAGGAACGGACGTCACACATGCGCTTCATTACCGCCAATCTGAACGGCATCCGTTCGGCTGCCACCAAAGGTTTTTTCGACTGGTTGCCGCAGCAAAACGCTGACGCGCTTGGTGTGCAGGAAGTCAAGGCGCAGGACGAACATGTGGCCGGCGTATTCTGCACTTCGGGCCCCTTGAAAGGCGACTTTCACTACGCACAGAAGAAGGGTTACTCGGGTGTCGGCCTGTACACCCGCGAGTCCCCCAGCGACGTCATCGTCGGACTGGGCGTGCAAGAGTTCGATGACGAAGGCCGCTACATCGAAAAGCGTTTTGACAAGCCTGGCCGCAAGCTCAGCCTGATCAGCTGCTATTTCCCCAGCGGCAGCAGTGGCGAGGAGCGCCAGCAAGCCAAGTTTCGCTTTCTTGCCGCCATGCTGCCGCATTTGCAGGCGCTGAAGGCCGAGCGTGAATTCATTCTGGTGGCTGATGTCAACATCGCCCACAAAGAGGCCGACCTGAAAAACTGGAAGGGCAACCTGAAGAACAGCGGCTTTCTGCCCGAAGAGCGCGCCTGGATGACCCAGTTGCTAGACAGCAGCAAATCCGGCGGCGGCTTGGTGGACGTCTACCGCGCCCTTCAACCTGACACCACCGACGCTTGCTACACCTGGTGGAGCAACCGCGGCCAGGCCTACGCCAAGAACGTGGGCTGGCGCCTGGACTACCATTTGGCAACTCCAGGCCTCGCCGCCCTGGCCCAGCGCGAGTCCATCTACAAAGACCAGAAGTTCAGCGATCACGCCCCGCTGACGATTGATTACGACTTCAGCTTGTAGGCTTGGCTGGCATTCGTTGAAATCTGACCCGTCTGGCCTGCATTGGGTGGGCCATGAATACGTGGCAGATGCAAGAAGCGAAAGCGCGCTTGTCTGAACGGGTGAAACTCGCGGAAGCTGAGGCTGTTTCCTGAACGTCGCCAGCGCCGACCGGTGTGGGCGCCCTCTCAATCGGGCTGGCAGCGATCGCGAAACAGCCCCATGTGTTCAAGACGCAGTGGTTCAGTGACCATGCCACTATGCAGTGGCTGTGCGCGCCGGGGATGTGGCTGCTGCGGCGCCAGAACCACAGACATTGGCCTTGTCACTGCTGGCTTTGGGGGCGCGGCCGTGGCGGCCCGCCGCAAGCGGCAATTTTGAGGGCTGGACGCGGGGTGTTGGCCCTTGCGTTGCTCCTTCAGCGCGTCAAAAACGCCAGCATCTTGTCGGCGAATTTGCCGTAGGGCGGCATCATGAATTTCATACTGGCAAAGCGCGCCTGGTAGAAGACCGGGCGCAGTTTGGAGAAGGTGTCGAAGCCCTCGCGGCCGTGATAGTGGCCCATGCCAGATTCGCCCACACCGCCGAAGGGCAGGTCGTGTTGACCGACATGGAACAGGGCGTCGTTCACCGACACACCACCTGACATGACCCGATCCAGCAGCATTTGCACGGTGCCGGCGTTGTTGCTGAAGGGGTAGATCGCCAGGGGGCGGGGGCCGGCGTTGATGGTCTGGACCACTTGTTCGAGTTGGTGGTAGCCGTGGATGGGCAGCAGGGGGCCGAAGATTTCGCGCCGCGCCAGTGCACAATCGGCAGGCAGATTCAACACGATGTGGGGTGTGATCTTGCGTGTGGCTTCGTCGTGGGGTGGGCCCGGGATCAGCGGGATCAATTGGGCGCCGCCAGCGCGCGCCTCTTCCATCGCATCCAGCAGGCGCCGGAAGGCGCGCTCGTCGATCACGCAGGTGTAGTCCGGCGAGGCCAGGGTGGGGTAGCGTTGGCTGACGATTTGGCGGGCTTCCTGGACGAAGTCGGCGATGCGGGATTCAGGCATCCATAGGTGGTCGACGGTGGTGCAGATTTGCCCGGCATTCAGGCATTTGACAAAGAGGATGCGCTCGGCCGCCAGGCGCAGCGGAAAGTCTTCACACAAAATGGCCGGCGCTTTGCCGCCTAACTCCAAGGTCACCGGGCACAGATTGCGTGCAGCGGCGGCCATCACGGCTCTGCCGGTCTGGCCCGACCCGGTGAACAGCAAGTGGTCGAAGGGGAGTTTGGAAAACGCCACGCCCACGCCGCCGGTTTCGTCGAAGAACTGCAATTTCTCGGGCGGAAAGTAGGCCGGCATGCGCTCGATCAGCAGCCGGGCGAGATGGCGCGAGTTTTCGCTCATCTTGACCATGGCGCGGTTGCCGGCGGCAAAGATGAAGGTGAGGGGCACCAGGCTCAAGTTGATGGGAAAGTTCCAGGGCACGATCACACCCACCACGCCCAGCGGTTGCGGAATGACGCGGTTGCGTGCGCCGAAGAAGTTGCGCAGGTCCACGGCACGACGCTGGGGCTTCATCCAGCGCTTCAGGTGTTTGATGACTTGATCAATGCCGTCGATGGCGGGGAAAATTTCTGCCAGCAAGGTCTCATGGACGGAGCGGTGGCCGTAGTCGGCGCTGATGGCCGTGCACAGGTCGTGCTTGTTCTCACGGATGAAGCGCTGCAGGGTTCGCAGATCGGCCCGCCGCTCGGCCAAGGTGGGGACCGGCGCGGCGAAGTAGGCCGCACGTTGCTGTTTCAAGGCAGCTTGCAGGCTCGCCTCTGTGGCGGAGGCTTCGGTGGCGGTGATTGCCGCGATGGAGACGGCTGGGGTTTGGAGGTTTTGGCTCATCGGGAGTCTCGGGCCTGCAGCCGCGATGGCAACTGCGATTCTGCGAGGATGCGGCAGAAACGCCGGTCTTGCAGCGGCTTTGCAAGACAAAATATTGTCATTTGGCGACAGTGCGGGAAAGTCCCGACGCCCGGGCGTGCTGCCGGCGCAGCTGGGTGGGGGACAGCCCAAACCAGCGCTGGGCGCTGCGGGTCAGTGCCGACGGAGCGGCGTAGCCCAGCAGGTCGGCGAGTGCACTCACCGAGGGGCCGTGGGGGTGGGTGATCAGCTGCTCGAACAGCGCGCGGCGCTCCTGGTCTTTGAGCTGCTCGAAGCTGGTGCCCTCGGCGCTCAGCCGCCGCTGCATGGTGCGGGGATGCACCGACAGCATCTTCGACACCTGCTCATGCGATGCCTGTCCGGTCGCCAGCAATTGGCGCATCAAGGCCCGGACCCGGTCTGAAAACGCGAGTTCGGGCTGACTGAATTGCTGGTCCAGATAGGCTTGTGCCAGTTTGCGCAGCAGATCGTTGCGTTTGGGCAGGGCTTGTTCGAGCATGTGTGCGTTCAGGCGCACCGCCGCACGGTTTTGCTCAAACAGGCATGCCGTACCCAAGGACTGCGCGTATTGGGCGGGGCTGCCCTGACGAGGATGGGGCATGAGTACCGCGATGAGGGGGATGGCGCTTTGGCTGAGCAGGCGCAGACACCGCACGATCACCCCCAATGCCAACTCGACAGCCTGGGCGCTGGCCGGTGGATCGGGCAGGTCGAAGTGATAGCAAAGGTCCAGCTGATCGGGCTGACCCGGCACAGCCTCGACTTTCAAACGGGCCGCCGAGCTGTGCACGAAGACGTAGCGCGTGGCCAGTTGGATGGCCTCTTGCAGGTTGGCCGCGTGCTCCATCACCACGGCCAGCGGGCCGAATTTTTCCGGACCCTGGCTGCTGGCCAGGCGCAGTCCGAAGTCCGGGCAGGCCGATGCGGCGGCCGAGTGCTCGAGCAACTCGATCATGGCGCGGTAGGGGATCAGATGGTCCGGGTCGTCCAGCACCTCGCGACTCAGGCCAAACCGCCGCAAAAGACGCGCGGCATCCAGGCCTTGTGCCTGGGCAAGCGCTTCATAACCGGAAAGGCCGGCGGCTCTGATGAGGTGGTTCATCGTGGATTAGGGTGTTCCAAGGGTGCCATCCCAGGGCAACTATTTGTCGCCAAATGATAAGCGTTTCTGGAGGCTCCGCCGCAAAATGCCAAGCAAGACGCCGATCAAAGAATCTGCGCGCCCCCATTTTGGAGACCGCCATGAATGCTCACGCCCAATTCACCCGCATGGAAGACAGCACCGCCGCCGATTGGCGCTTGATCGGTGGTGAGTTTATGCAGTTCGCCAGCCACCTGCCGGACCGGGTGATGGCACACCTCAAACTGCTGGAGAACGACTACGGCGGTTTTCCCATTGACCGCTACACCCACTGCCTGCAAACGGCTACCCGTGCGTTGCGCGATGGGCGTGACGAAGAGTATGTGGTGTGCGCGCTGCTTCACGATGTGGGCGATACGCTGGGCACGTTCAACCATGCCGATATCGCGGCAGCCCTGCTTAAACCCTTTGTGAGTGAAGAAAACCACTGGATGGTGGCGCAGCACGCGATTTTCCAGGGGCACTATTTCTTTCACCACCTGGGCATGGACCGCGACATGCGGGATCAATTCAAGGCGCATCCTGCTTATGAACGCACGGCAGAGTTCTGCGCGCTCTACGACAACCCGGCCTTTGACCCGAAGGGTGAAACGCTGCCCTTGAGTGAATTCGAGCCCATGCTGCGACGCGTTCTGGCCCAGCCCAGGCAGTCGCTCTACAAGGCCGCGCTGGCTCAAAACCAGTCATTGGCCTGACGCCGGTCAGAATACTGGGTAGGGATCATCATGTCTCAGACACAGTACATCCAGCTGATCGCGCTGTTCCTGGGTTTCACCTTGCTGGAATTTTTGTTGGGCCGGGCGAAGGGATTCAAGGCGACGGCGTCAGACAACCTCCTGGACCTGGTCGGCTTCGCGCTGCTGGCGGCGGTGACGCAGCCGGCGGTGTTCTGGTTGGTCCAGGTGATCGGTCATGCCGTGGCACCGGGCGCTCAGAATGCCTGGGCCGGCTTGCCTTGGATCGCCGGCTTTGCGCTTTTTTTGGTGGGTGACGACATGCTGCAGTATGGGTGGCACCGCGCCTCTCACAAACCGTTGCTGTGGCCCTTGCACCGAGCCCATCATTCGGCGCAATACATGAGCGCGCGCATCATCTATCGCAACAATTTTTTCTATTACTTCGGCATGCCGGCCATCTGGGTGTCGGGCCTCCTGATCTATCTGGGCCTGGGGCCCATCTACATGGTCTATATCGTGATCAAGCTGGCGGTGATCACGGGGGCGCACTCCGCTGTGCGCTGGGATGAGCCGCTCTACCGCATCAAAGCGCTCAAGCCCTTGATGTGGCTGGTGCAGCGCACGATCTCGACCCCCGCGACCCACTTTGCCCACCATGCGATGAGCAATGCCGACGGCATCGGCCATTACACGGGCAACTACGGCAATTTGCTCTTCTTCTGGGACGTGCTGTTTGGCACGGCGCACATCACGCAGCAGTACCCGGCCGAGATCGGTTTGCGCGACGATCAGCTGTTTGGCAAGGAGGCGTGGTGGGCTGAATTGTTCTACCCCATCTTTCGCTCCAAACGGCAGCACACGGCCTTGACACCGGGCGGCAAGCCTTACGACCACCCGACCGACCGGGCACCTTCACAGCAGCCTGCGGCGTCACAGGTTCGTATCACCGGCTAAGGATCCCCGCCCCAATTCACGAAAGCTCCGAGCATGAATATCAACGAATCCCTGCATATTTCATCCCTGCAAGGCAAGGTCAGCGAGGCTGAATGGAAGCTGCGCTGCGACTTGGCGGCGGCCTACCGATTGGTGGCGCTGTACGGCTGGAGCGATCTGGTGTTCACCCACATCAGCGCGCGCATTCCAGGGCCGGAACATCACTTCTTGATCAACCCCTACGGCGTGATGTTCGATGAAATTACCGCGTCGAGCCTGATCAAGATTGATCAGTCCTGCAACAAGCTCAGCGAGTCGCCCTACCCGGTGAACCCTGCCGGCTTCACGATCCACAGTTGCATCCATCAGGTGCGCGACGATGCCGCTTGCGTGCTGCACACGCACAGCCGCGCTGGCGTGGCGGTGGCGGCGCAGAAGTGCGGTGTGCTGCCGATCAGCCAGCAATCCACCTTGGTGCTGAGTTCACTGGCCTATCACGACTACGAGGGCGTCGCCCTGCGAGCCGAGGAGCAACCGCGCCTGCAGGCTGATCTGGGCACGCGGCGCTTTTTGATGTTGCGCAATCATGGCCTGCTGACGGTGGGCAGCAGCATCGCCGACGCCTTTTTGTCGATGTACATCTTCGAGAGCACCTGCCGCATCCAGATCGACGCCCAAGCCGGCGGTGAGTTGCATCAGGTCAACCCCCAAATTCTCGAAGGCATTGCCAACGTGATGAAGGTGGCCAGCGCAGGTATGGGTGCGGAAATTGCGTGGCCCGCCCTGCTGCGCAAGCTTGAGCGTTTGGATCCCAGCTATCGCACTTGAGAGTCGAAGCCCCCTCTTTGGTGAAGATAACGGGGGAAAACCCCAATCATCTGACGTCCGACATTTCGCCGGACCAGCGGTGACAATGCGCCCTCGCCGCGCGGCCACAAGTCGTGCTGCTGTGCACCAATTTTCCGAGGGTCTTTCAGTGATCAACTCCGCTACCACGCCTGACGCCCGCACTGCGGGCGCTGTGCTTCATGCTGCGCCTGGCAAATTGCGCCAACCTGCCGGTTTGAAGGTGATTTTCTTTGCCGAGATGTGGGAGCGCTTCAGCTACTACGGCATGCGCGCCTTGCTGGTGCTTTATCTTGTCAACGCCATGGGTTACAACCGCGGCGATGCCTTGGCGCTGTACGGCATGTACACCGGCCTGGTGTACTTCACGCCGATGATTGGCGGCGCTATTGCCGACAAATACCTGGGCAATCGCCGTGCGGCGGTGATCGGTGGCTCGGTCATGATGCTGGGCCATTTCGCCATGGCCTTCCCCGCCCTGATGCATTTGGCGCTGGGCCTGCTGATCGTCGGCAACGGTCTGTTCAAGCCCAACACGACCACCATGGTGGGCGAGCTGTACGAGGGCGAGAACGATCCACGACGTGCCGGTGGGTATTCCATCTTCTACATGGGCATCAACCTGGGCGCATTTTTGGCGCCGCTGGTGGCTGGCTCGTTGGGTGAAAAACTAGGCTGGCACTTCGGCTTCGGTGCCGCCGGCGTGGGCATGGGCTTGGGCCTGATTCAAATGCTATGGGGTCAAAAGACCCTGGGCCGCGCCGGCCTGAAGCCGCATCAAGAGGCCTTGGGCCTGCGGGATGCAGGCCTTGTGCTGAGCTGGAGCGCCGCCTGTGTGGCCCTGGTGTTTGGTGTGATCAAGGTATGGGCCGTGGTGGGCCCCTGGTACGGTGCATTGCAAGGCACCGCGCAAGTGGCGCTGGCTGTGAGTGTTCTGGTCGCCGTGCTGTGGGCCATTGCCCGCCCGGCAAAAGACAGCGAACTGCCGCCGATGACGGGCCAGGATTGGGGTCGTGTGCTGGGCGTGGTGATTGTGATGGTGTTTGTGATTGCCTTCTGGACCGGCTTTGAGCAGGCGGGCGGCACCATGAGCCTGTTTGCCGACCAGCAGACCGAGCGCGAGATGTTCGGCATCACCATTCCGACCACCTGGTTCCAGTCCATCAATCCGCTGACCATCGTGTTGTTGGCCCCCGTGTTCGCCATGATTTGGACCCGGCTGGATCAAAGCCGCTTTGCCATCTCTGACGTGGGTAAACAAGCCTTGGGCATGATCGTGCTGGGCCTGGGCTTTTTGGTGATGACGCAGGCGCAATCCATTGCCGACGCCAACGGCAAAGTCGGTGCGCAGTGGCTGGCATTGGTCTATGTGATCCACACCGTGGGTGAGTTGATGCTGTCGCCCGTTGGCTTGTCGATGGTGTCGCGCATTGCGCCGGCGCGTCTGGCGGCCTTGTTGATGGGGGTGTGGTTCTTGTCCTCTGCCGCGGCAAATTATTTGGCTGGCACCTTGGAGCACATGCTGGAGGGCACTGGCATCCCGCTGTACCCTTTCCTGGCGGGTCTCTCCATTGGCGCGGGTACCTTGCTGTTTGTGCTGACACCCTTGTTGAATCGCCTGATGGGGCTGCGTCGGCCAGTTTGATTCAGGGCATTGACGCTGCAAAAAGACCGGGTTTTGCACCCGGTTTTTTTGATTGTGCGGCAGGTGTTTCGGGGTGAAGCATTCCTTTGCTCCCTGTAAAGCGTGACAAAACGCACGTAAATTCACGTGAATTGATCACAAAATAGTGCTCTGAAGATTTACGACTGCTGGGCCCCCGCGCGGCCTACCCTTGTCTGTCTGCGTGTCACGGCATCTGCCATGGCGCCGGTATATGGTGGAGGCGGGCATGGATACAGCGACAGGAAATTTCGCGGGGGCGCTTGCGCCGACGCCGGGTCAGCTTGAGCGGCGCCAAGCCGACTCGCTCAGCAGCCATTGGATGAGCCTGGTGCTGGAGGAGTTGGACTACGGCGTTTTGCTCCTCAATGCAGCGGGCCGTGTGCTGCACTGCAATCTGATCGCGCGGCGCAGCCTGGACGACAGCCATCCCCTGGAGATCGTCGGCAATCAGGTGCGTGCCCGCGATCCGCATGATGTTGCGCCGCTTGCCGAGGCTTTGCTGCACGCCGAACGCGACGGCCGGCGCTGCCTCTTGCGTTTGGGCGAGGGCGGCGAAAGGTGCCAACGGGCCAATGTGGTCGTGGTGCCGTTGAATCGTGATGTTTCCCGTGCCGCCGTTTTGCTGGTGTTGGAACGTGGCCAGTTGTGCGGCGATCTGGCGGCGCAGTGGTTTGCCTTGCGCTATGGGCTGACGCCCACGGAGACCGAAGTGCTCAAGGCACTCAGCGCAGGAATACGCCCCAATTTTGTGGCCGAACAGCAAGGCGTGGCCATCTCGACGGTGCGCACGCAGATTCAAAGCATTCGCGCCAAATCGGGCGCCGACAGCATTGGCGAGTTGATGCGCCAGCTGGCCATGCTGCCGCCGCTGATGTCGACGCTGCGGATGGAGGTCGGCTAAGCACGGATTGAAGGGCGGCTGGAGGGCAAATCCTCACGCTCTTTTGTGGCAAGCCTGCCACGGCGGAGGGCACCGACTCTCGTAACATCCGGGCGCGACCCCGGCCCTCTGCCGTGGCGCCCTCTCGCATGGATACTCAATCGCTGGCCTTGTCCTCAGAATACGCCGACCTTCCCGGCAATTTGCGCAGCCTTGCCTTGCGTGGCGTGGCGCGCAATTACCGTCGCGGTACCGTGCTGATCGAAGAAGGCTCGCAAGGTGACGCCATTTATTTGGTGCTGTCGGGTAGTTTGCGCGTCTACGGCTGCGACGCCCGAGGGCGTGAAGTGACCTACGGCATCTATGGCGTCGGCGAATATGTGGGTGAAATGAGCCTGGACGGCGGCCCCCGTTCTGCCAGCGTCATCACCGAGCAGGCGTCACGCTGCGTGATGCTCACCCGGGCCAGTCTGCTGGAACACATCACCGCGCACCCCGAATTCGCCTTTGAGCTGTTGACCAAAGTGATCCGTCGCGCTCGGGCCGCTACCTTGTCCACCAAGCAGTTGGCGCTCAACGACGTGTATGGCCGCCTGAAGGCCTTGCTGGACAGCGCCACCTTGACGGGGGACGAAGTCCAACTCACCCACCAGGCCATGGCCCAGCGCCTGGGTTGCTCGCGGGAAATGGTCTCCAAACTGGTCAAGGACCTGGAGCTTGGGGGCTATTTGACCCGGGTGGCCAACGGCCGTTATCGCAAGCTCAAACCGCTGCCGGCGCGCTGGTAAACACGTTCTTGGCGCTCGGGGCGCAGCATCTAGATCTGGGCTGGGCTTTAGCGGCTTGGCAGGGGCGGCGCCACCTCAAAACGCTGGGTCGGCTTGGCCGCACTGGCGTACAAGCCTTCCACCTTGGGCAAATTGGCTTGAATGTCGCGGATGCGTGTCGGCCCGGCCGGGTGCGTTGAAAGCCATTGGGGTGGCGCGCCATTCGAGACCTCGCCCATCTTCGTCCACAGGCTGACGCCGGCCTGGGGGTTGTAGCCGGCCCGCGCCGCCAATTCCATACCCACCAGATCAGCCTCGCTTTCGTCCTCGCGGCTGAAGGTCAGGGTCAGCAATTGCCCGCCCATGTTCAACAAGGTGTCGCCCACGCCGCCCAGGCCCAGCAAGCTCGAAATGAGGCTGGCCCCCAGGCGCGTGGCCTGCGTCTTGGCCATGCGCTCGCGGGCATGTTCGCGCAGAGCGTGCGCCACTTCATGGCCCATGATGGTGGCGACCTCATCGTCGGTGAGTTTGAGTTTTTCGAGAATGCCGTAATAAAACGCAATCTTGCCGCCGGGCATGCAGAAGGCGTTCAGTTGCGGGCTGGCAATCAGGTTCACCTCCCAGCGCCATTGCTGGGCACGCGGATTCCAGGGGACGGCCTGCGGAATGATGCGCTTGGCGATCTCACGCAGACGGATCAGCTGGCGGTTGCTCATGGGCGCGAGCGCGTGCTGGCCGGCGGCTTCTTTCATCATCTGCTGGTACTGCTGTGCGCCAGCCGCCTCGACCTGTTCGGCGGGCACGAGCTTGGCCAGGGCGCTGGTGTCGCCCACCTCCACGCCGTCCCGGGCCCAGGCGGCAGAAGCCAGCGCGGAGGACATGCCCAGCCCTCCCAGCAAGCGGGTGAACAGGCGGCGCGGGTGCTGTGTCTGGGCGCAGGGGCCAACAGGGTCCGAGTGACAGTCACAGCGCCCGAAGCCGTAGTGCGGCGCGCTGGGCAGATGGGGGGCGGCGTGGGGATTGAAAGAATCGCTCATGGGTCGGCAGCTTAATGCCTGTGGCTGCACTCCAAAACCCCCAAGGGTACAGACAAAGGCGCGACAAGGGCGACAATGCAGTCATGCCTCAAAAGCCTAACGTCATATTGCCTGTGAACCCACCTCCGGGGCAGCTGCAAGCGCAACAACAGGCGCAGCATGAATTTCGTGCCGCTCTGGGCATGTTCGCCACCGGCGTCACCATCGTCACCGCCCGTGCGCCCGACGGCAGCCTGGTCGGCTTGACCGCCAATTCATTCAACTCGGTGTCGCTGTCGCCCCGGCTGGTGTTGTGGAGCCTGGGCCGACGCGCCGGCTCGATGCCGGTGTTTGCCGCAGGCTCACACTACGCCATCAATATTTTGGCGGCAGACCAAAAGGAGCTGGCCCAGCGCTTTGCTACCCGTGATATCGACCGCTTTGCGGGCGTGGCCTGGCGCGAAGGCGCGGGTGGTGCGCCCGTGCTGGACGGCGTGGCTGCGGTGTTCGAGTGCGCTAATCGAAGCCGTTATGAGGAAGGCGACCATGTCATCTTCGTCGGCGAGGTGGAAGATTGCAGCTGGCGCCAAGGCGCTCAGCCCTTGATCTTCCATGGCGGGCGGTACTTCACCGAGCTGCCCATTTGAGCGGACTCCGCTGAGTTCTAGTTAAGCCGGGGCGGCACAGGGTTCAGATTTGTACGCGGGTGCCCAGCTCCACTACCGCGTTGTCGGGCAGGCAGAAAAACTCGGCCACGCTGCCGGCGTTGCGGCTCATGGCCGCGAAGAGATGTTCACGCCAGTCGGCCATGCCCGCGCCCGGCGTTGGTATAACGGTTTCCCGGCTCAGAAAGTAGCTCGTTTCGAAGGCGGGAATCGTCAGGCCTTTGGCCGCGCACAGCGTCAAGGCATGCGGCACATCGGGCTGGTCCATGAAGCCGAAATGCAGCTTCACCCGCCAGAAGCCGGGCGCCATCGCCTCGACTTCCACACGCTGGCTGTCGGGCACCCACGGCACCTCCTGAAACATCACGGTCATGATGACATTGCATTCGTGCAGCACCTGGTTGTGCTTGAGGTTGTGCAGCAAGGCCTGCGGCACGGTGTGTGGGTTGGCCACGGCATAAACCGCGGTGCGGGAAGCGCGGTTGCAGTTGTCGGCCGCCAAGCTCTCGACGAAGGGCTCCAGCTCCATGCCGTCACGCTGAATACTCTTCATCAGGAGGTGGCGGCCCGTGGCCCAGGTGCTCATGACGACGAACAGCGCCAGGCCCATCGCCAGCGGGAACCAGCCACCGTCAAGCAGCTTGATCGCACAGCCCGCCACCAGCAAGACGTCCAGCGTCAGGAAGAACAGCGTGGCGGGTACCGCAACAGCCATGGGCAGGCGCCAACCGTCCCGCACCACGAAAAAGGTCAGCACCGTGGTGATCATCATGGTCAGCGTGACCGCCATGCCATAGGCCCCCGCCAAGGCGGATGAACTGCCAAACATCAGCACAGCTGCCACCACGCCCACCAACAGGGCCCAATTGACGCCTGGCACGTAAATCTGCCCCATCTCGCGGGCGGAGGTGTAGCGCACCTCCATGCGCGGCAAAAAGCCAAGTTGGATGGCCTGCTTGGTCATCGAGTACGCCCCTGAAATCACGGCCTGCGAAGCGATCACCGCCGCCATTGCGGCCAGCACCACCATGGGCACCAGGAGGCTGCTCGGGAACATTCTGAAAAACGGGTTGGCGATGGCATCGGGTTCGCTGATCAACAGCGCGCCCTGGCCCATGTAGTTGAGCACCAGAGACGGAAACACCAAGCCCGTCCAGGCCAGCCGGATCGGCTTGGCGCCGAAGTGGCCCATGTCGGCATACAGTGCCTCCGCCCCGGTCAATGCCAGCACAATTGCACCCAAGGTGGCCAAGACTTGCCATCCTCGGTGGGTCAAAAAGTCCCAGGCCACCAGCGGGTTCAAGGCCGCCAGCACCTGCGGTTGCGCACGAATGTGCTGCAGACCCGACAGGGCCAGCACCACAAACCACAGGCCCAGCACGGGCCCGAACACCTTGCCGACCGAGTGGGTGCCCAGGCGTTGAATCAGAAAGAGCGCGAGCAGCACGCCCAGCGACACCGGCAGCACAAAAGTCTTGAGCGCCGGGTTGATGACCTCCAGCCCTTCGATTGCGCCCATCACCGAAACTGCGGGCGTAATCACGCTGTCGCCATAAAACAAGGTGGCACCGAAGACGCCCATCAGCAGCAAAAACTTTCGCAAGCCCGGTCGGCCATTGCCCACGGCCCGCGTGGCCAGTGCTGTGAGCGCCAGCCCGCCGCCTTCACCCCGGTTGTCGGCACGCAGGATCAGCACCACGTACTTGAGTGTGACGATCAGCATCAAGGCCCACACGATGGCCGAGATGGCGCCGGTGATATTGGCCGCATTGAGCGTCACGCCCGTGGCGGGCTGAAAAATCTCCTGCACCGTGTACAGCGGGCTGGTGCCGATGTCGCCATACACGACGCCCAATGCGCCCAGCGCCAGCATGCCCAGGCCTTGTCGGGCGGGTGTGTGAGCGGCATCGGCGGCGGCGCCGTGGCTTTCGGCGGACGAGAGCGGGTTGGGCGTTGGCATATCAGGTACAACCGAGGTCTGAGCTCCGCACCATTTGCGGCAAGGCGCGAGCATCGCACAAGTGTGTGTACTGCGTTTGCGCTAGAAGGGCTGAATTTTCGGCCCTGGCGCCGCAATGAATCGACCGGCTTGCCTCTTTCAGGCCCAGCGGCCGACGGGCATCGCTTGCGGGCTGCCCGACACAAATCGCGGCCAACGCCCCAGGATTGCAGCGCTGCCAGCAGCGCCGATAAGAGGATCAGGGCTGGAAACACCAAGCCCCAAAAATTGCTGCTGGGCGCCGGCAGGCGTGACCCGTCGCGCAGCAGCAGGCCGCACAAAGGCAGGCTGGCCAGCAGCACATGCAGGCCGTTGAACGACGTCAATGGTGCGCCGCCGCTCTGCCGCACGATCCACAACACCAGCAGGAAGGCGCCGCCCCATTGTGCAAAAAATTGGATCAAGACGCGCCGCGCCATTTGCGTGTTCAACGCCGTGCCGCGCGGCATGCCTGGCAGCAACATCAGCAACGTCTGTTCTCGCCGGTTGCGGTGGAGGTTGGCCGCCAGGCCCAGCAAGGGATTGATCGCCGAACCTCCGATGGTCAACTGAATACCCAGGGTGCCGTGCTGCCAGGCTTGCTGCCAGTTCCAGAGCGGCGACGGCCAGGTGAATGCACGCCAGAGCCCGAAGGCAAGGGGCCCGAACAGCTTCGGGTTGTATTTGCTACCCCCGGCCTGCTGCAACAGCAACGCACGTGCGCGTTCTTGTTGACGATAACTTTCGAAATGAGCGGCTCCCCCGGCTTGAAGCAAACGCGTGACGCACCAGGGCAGCACAAGCACCGCGACAAGAGCAAGTGACGCGGGCTGGGTGGTGTACCAAGTTTGCAGGCCTTGCCACAGGGTTCGCCACGGCGTGGTCGCGGTCCACCAGCCCGCCGTGGCCACCCCCAGCCAGATCAACAGGCTCAGGCGGATCCAGCGCATGCAGGCGGCAATCAGCAGCATCAGCAGGCCCGCGCCCAAGCTCCAGGCCAGCGCCTCGCCGAAGTTCTCCCTCACGCTCACGCTCAGCAACAGGCCGATCACGCTGCCGGTCAGCAGCATGCTGCCGGCGGCCACGCCACGCAGCCGTGGCAGATGTGCGGGAAGCAGATGCGCCCGGATGGGATGGTTTTGCTGCCGCAGGCTGGCAAAGAGCACGCACCACAAGGTCAGCAGGCCGATGCCTGAAAAGCCGCCGAGCAGGCGCGGCACAAGCGCAGCCGAGCCTTGTAGAAAACTGAGGGTCAGAGCGATCAACACCATGCCGCTCAGGAGGCCCGGCAGCAGCCAGCGCGGCCCCAGATTGCGATGCTGTTGCCAGACCGTGAGCAGGATGGACCGATAGGCTGGATGGAGTGTGCCCATGTTCAAGTCAACTCCATGAACAGGTCTTCGATGTTCACCGTTTGCAATGCCGCTGAAGGGGGCGGCTCGCAGCCGGCGGGCAGGCGAATCAACCAGCGCTCAAGCCCATCGTCCAGGACATGGTTGCGCAGCCGCTGCGCCTCCAGACATGCCGTCAAGGCTTGCAGTTCGGGCCGGCTGCCTTGCACGCTGCGCACGGTTTCAATCAACTCGTCGAGGGGGGCCTGGCAGGTGATGCGCCCCTCGCTCATGAACGCGAGGTTGAAGGCCACGCGCTCCAGGTCGGAGAGGATGTGGGTGGAGAACACCACCGTGGTGCCGCGATCGAGCACCTGCCCCACCAATTCGCGCAAGAAGTCGCGGCGGCCGGCGGGGTCGAGGCTGGCGACCGGCTCGT
Source organism: Roseateles koreensis (assembly GCF_028595305.1). GTDB lineage: Bacteria > Pseudomonadota > Gammaproteobacteria > Burkholderiales > Burkholderiaceae_C > Paucibacter_A > Paucibacter_A koreensis. The sequence goes on from NZ_JAQQXS010000008.1 coordinate 162,909, forward strand.
CGAGAACGAGCAAATCAGGCTCGTGCGCCAGCGCCCGGATGATGCTCAAGCGTTGTTGTTGGCCGCCCGAGAGGCGGGCGATGGGCTTGTCGGCGGTAATGTCCCAGCGCGACATCAGGCCTTCGACCTTGGCCTCGTTCCAGCGGGGGTAAAAGCTTTTGAAATAGGCCAGCAACTGCCGTGCGGTGAAGCCCTCGAATAGATCGCTTTGCTGAGGCACATAGCCGATGCGCGCGCGGCTGGCGTCATCGATGGTGCAGGCGGCTTGCCCGAAGAGTTGAACCTGGCCGGCCCGTGCCTCCCGCAATCCCAGCAAGACCTCCAGCAGGCTTGTTTTTCCCGCACCGTTGCGGCCCAGCAAACCCACCACTTGACCCGGCAGCAAAGACCAGTCCAGACCCGTCAGCACTTGTTGCCGGCCGTAGCTCAGGGTCACTCCGGTGAGTTGTGCGGTGATTTCGGGGAGGTCTACCGCCGGGTGCACTGCCAAAGGTGCTGCGAAGACGGGCCGGTATGGGACGCTGAATGGGCCGTGGAGATGCTGGCGCTCATGGGGTGTCTCCCTCGTCAAGAATTTGTTTGAACAATTGCAGGGCTTGTTCGGGCTTGAGTTCCAACTCACGTGCCTGCCGGGCGGCTTGCTCCAGGCTGGGCCGCAAGAGTTCGACGCGTGAGGTGGTGGACTGCGCACGCTTGTGCTGGGGCGCGATGCGCATGGCCAAGCCGCGCCGTCGTTCAAGCAGACCCTCGCTCTCCAGAAGGCTGTAGGCCTTGGAGATGGTCATGGGGTGCACCGCCAGGGCTTGCGCCAGCTCTCGCACGGACGGAATTTCTTGGCCCGCCACCAACTGCCCGCTGGCCACGCGGCGGCGCAGTTGTTCCGTCAACTGGCGATAGATGGGTTCGGTTGAGCCCGTGTTGACGCTGAGAAAGTTGGAGTTTGGCTTCAAGTCGTCCACCATGTGTATCGGTATAGTCGTACACGCGGACGGACTGTCAATCCCTTTCCAACCCGCCCATGAGGGGCGGGTTTAAACAAGATTCAAAGGGGTTCAAGGACGACGAGCGGATGCTGGCTCGGTTGACTGCACTTGGGGCAATAAATTCAGGTCAAGGGGGAGACCTTGCTTTTTGTAGATTTCGTGCCAGCCCTCCACCCAGCGGCCGTCGCGCAGCCAGCGGTCGACCACCTGGCGCAAAGGTGCCTCAAAGCTGGCTTTGCTGGGGTGAAGCACTAGCACCAATTGGTCTTCAAACAGCGGTGGTTCGATTTTGCGAACCTGCTGATCCAGGCCGTTAGCAACCAGGTAGGCGAGTGCGTATCGTTCTTCGTCGATGACGGCGGGGGCGCGGCCTGCCATCAACATCTTGTACAGGCTTGGGCGCTGCCCGATGGCCTTGGCGTCAAGTTGGTGTTCGGTGGCAAAGCGCTCGCTTTGGCTGTTGCCGTTCAAATAGATCAAGGGCTGTCTGAGCCAGTCCTCCCTCTTGCGGGTCGGGGCACTCTTGAGAACGAAGAGGTAGCCGCGGGTATTCATCACCGGGCCGATCGTGATCATGTTTTTTGGATAAATGGCCTTGACGATCGAATTTGCGCGAAGAATTTCCAGATCGACATTTCCCGCCAACAACTCATTGCGGGAACGGACGATTGGGAAGACGAAGGTTTTCGGCTCGAACCCCGCTTCTTTCGCAATGCTGCTGATCATGCCGAGAACCGGCGCATTGGCATCGCTGGCTGCAATCCGTAACTCAGGCATTGCGGCGCGGGCGCAGGCACATAACGCCAGCAGGGCGCTCAAAGCGATTGCAGCTCTTCGGAACTGACGCCACACCATGGACTTTCTCAATTATGTGTTTCCGCCATGCTGACTTGAGGGGGGCATGACGGTTGTCTCAATATTCATGCGGCTATGCCCTGTAGTTAGAAGGTTAGCAGCTTGTTCGCTTTTCGTCTTGGTCTGCATGCCACAGGGTGTGCGTTGCCCATGATGCGATGATTCGACCATGTCCCGTCGAACTGCACCCATGCTTACCCGTCCCCACGCTCTGTTGCCGGTGCCCTGGCCCGCCTTTTTTGTCATGCTTCTGGCCTGTGTTGTGCCACCTTTGCTGGCTTTCAACCTGTCGCCTTCAGCCACCTTGTTCAACCAGTTGGCAGCCCTGGCGGGATGGGGCAGCGTTTTGATATTGTTGGCGGGCGCCGCGCCGCGCCTGCGCCCCAGTGCGGCCCTGGTGGCGATGCTGATGCTGGCATTGGCGCCGATGGTTTCGCATTTCTGGACCGGCCTGCCTTTGTCATTGGCGCTCTCGAACACGGCCTTGCTGGGGGGCGCCACCTTGCTGCTGATGGCCGGGGAAGGCGCCAGCCCGGGTGCCCGCTTGGCGTGGTTTGAAATCTTGTGTTGGGGTTTGCTGCTGGCAGGGCTGCTCAGTGTGGTGGTGAGCGTGGTGCAGGTGTTTGTGCCGCAATGGGCCGACGGCACCGTCATTGCGCGCAGCGGGGTGCCGGGGCGGGCGGTAGGCAATATGCGTCAGCCCAACCATCTGGCCAGCCTTTTGATGTGGTCATGCGTGGCGGCCGTCTACCTGGTGGAGGCCGGCACGCGGCGCCTGCCGTTGGGCCGGGTCTGGGTTTTGGGTTTGCCCGCCGTGCTGGCGGCGTTGATTTTTGCGGTGGTGTTGAGTGGCTCCCGTACCGGGGTGATTGGGGTGCTGATTTTGGCGATTTGGGGTGCCCTGGACCGCCGCATGCTGCGCGCCTCGCGCCTGGCTTTGCTAGCCACCCCTGTCATGCTGGGCTTGTGCTGGGGCGGGGTGGCCCTGTGGTCGGCCAGCAGCGGCCATGCGTTGGGCGTGGAGTCGCGCTTGGCCGAGGGCGCAGGGTCGCCGGCACGGCTGGCTATTCTTGCCAACAGTTGGGCGCTGTTGAAGCACAACCCCTTGTGGGGGGTGGGCTGGGGTGAGTTCAATCTGGCGTGGACCTTCAGCGAGTTTGCGCAACGCCCGGTGGCATTTTTCGACCACTGCCACAACCTGCCCATGCAGTTGGCGGTGGAGTTGGGCCTGCCGGTTAGCTTGACGATCTTGGGCTTGCTCAGTTGGTCTTTGTGGCGTGCGTTTTGTTTGAGCACCCAGGCCTCGGACGTTGGGCTGGCGGTGATGCGCCGATGCGCCTTCATGCTGGTGCTGATGATTGGCCTGCACAGCCTGCTGGAGTACCCGCTCTGGTACGCCTACTTTCTGCTGCCGACGGCATTCGCTTTTGGTCTGGCGCTGGGCGATGACGATGAACCGCAAGTCACGGCTGTTGCCACCCCCTCGTCCGCTGGTGTGGCCTTGGCACCGCTGTTGGGCCTGGGCGGTATGGTCTTGGCGCTGGGGGTCGTCTTTGCCGTGTGGGACTACCACCGCGTGGTGGTGATCTACGCACCGGGCGCAAACGCTGCGCCGCTGGCCGAGCGTATCAGCCTGGGCCAGCGCTCGGTGTTTTTCTCAACCCAGGCCGACTACGCCGCAGCCACCAGCCTTGAGTCTGGCCCCGAGGCGCTGGCCGCAGCCCGGCGCAGCGGCCATCAGCTCATTGATGCGCGTTTGATGATGGCCTGGGCCAAGTCGCTGCATGCGGTGGGCGACGATGACAAAGCCCGTTATGTGGTCGATCGCTTGCGTGAGTTCCACAACGCCAGCGCCGCTGGTTTTTTGGGTGAATGCGAGGTGCCGGAGTTGACATCGCTGCAGCTCTTTCAGTGCCAGGCAGGCCCGCAAACCCTGGATTGGCGCGCCCTGCGTTAATTTGCGCTAAGGCGCCGGTTACGCGGGTAGGTCGGCGTTCACGGCGCCGACCAGTCCCCCGACTTGCCGCCATGCTTTTCGACCACGCGGATCTGGCCCATGACCATGCCGCGATCGACCGCCTTGCACATGTCGTAGATGGTCAGCAGGCCGATTTGCACGGCCGTCAGCGCCTCCATTTCAACCCCGGTGCGCCCGAGCGTTTCAACCTGAGCGCTGCAGTTCACGATATTGTTGGGAGCATCCACCTTAAATTCCACGCTCACCCGGGTGAGGGGCAGTGGATGGCAAAGTGGGATCAAGTCCGCCGTGCGTTTGGACGCTTGAATCGCGGCGATGCGCGCAATGCCAAGCACGTCGCCTTTTTTGGCCGTGCCGCTGGTGATCAGCGCCAGCGTGGCGGGCAGCATCTGGATCTGCCCGGTGGCGCGGGCAATGCGGTGCGTGACGTCTTTGGCGGCAACATCCACCATATGGGCTTGGCCTTGGGCGTCAAAATGGGTGAGTTGTGCGCGGGTCATGGCATTGAATTTCTGGGTTCAGCAACAATCAAGCAGTGATTGGGAAACGATACTGGCCGCATCATAGTGAGTGCTGCTTTGCCAGCACTTGTCGGAGATTTCTCTTTGTTGAAGCAAAACCGGTTTTTTAGTGCGTCCGGCTTTCATGGCCGGTCGCGCCGCGCCATGCCGTCGAGATTCGTGGTCAGCACGCTGGCTGCTGTACTTTGGGTGACAAGCCCGCCGGGGCTTCAGGCGCAGGTTAATTTGCCCACGCTGGGCGACTCGGTTTCGCAAGATCTCGACGTGGGCGCAGAGCGCCGGTTCGGCGATCAGATCATGCGGCAAATCCGCCCTGATCCGGACTTCATTGACGACCCCATCCTGCTGGAGTATGTGCAGAACATCTGGGCGCCCTTGGTGGCGGCCGGTGTCCGCTTGGGCAATATCAGCGACGAGACGCGGGATCGTTTTGCCTGGGAAATTTTTCTTGTGCGCGACAAGAGCGTCAACGCTTTTGCCTTGCCGGGCGGCTTTGTCGGGGTGCATCTGGGCCTGATCGCGATGACGGTTTCACGCGATGAGCTGGCCTCGGTGCTGGGGCACGAAATGTCGCACGTGACCCAGCGCCATATTGCGCGGCGCATTGCTGGTGATTCACGCAACAACTTGCTGGCCACAGCCGCCATGATCGCAGGCTTGATCGTCGCCGCGCGCAGCGGCAGCATTGATGGGGCCAATGCGGCCATCGTGGGCAGCCAAGCGGCTGCGGCTGCGGCCTCTTTGAGTTTTTCGCGCGATATGGAGCGTGAGGCCGACCGTGTGGGTTTCAACGTGATGTCGCAGGCGGGCTTTGCGCCAGCGGGCATGCTCAGCATGTTCGAGCGGATGGAACAGGCCTATCACCTGATGGATGCGGGCAACTACCCCTACTTGCGCTCTCACCCGCTGACCAGCGAGCGCATTGGCGATGCGCGCACGCGCTTGGGTACCGAGGCTTTTGTGCGGCCCCTTGGCTTGGCCGAGCACGCATTGATGGCCGCCCGCGCCCGCGTGTTGATGGACCCGCGGGCGGAGGCCTGGGCGCAATTGCAGAACCTGGACGCCGGTGTTCGCGACACCAGTACCAAGGCGGGTGGTAAGGGGTTTGAGCAGCTCGGTGCGCGCTATGCCGCTGCCTTGGCGTCGATCAAGATGCGTGATTTTGGGCGTGCTGAAAATGCGTTGCGCAGCGCTGAACTCACGCTGGACTTGCTGGGCGAAGACGCGCGGGCGCGGCGTGATTTGCGCTATTTGCGAGCTGAGCTGGCGCAGGCCAAAGGCCAGGCGGCGGACGGCTTTGCCGCACTCGCCCCGCTGGCCGGCGAGCGCTCACGGGCGTTGTTGCTGCAGCGCGCGCAACTGGCCATGGTAGACAGCACCGGCCTGGCGTCGGCACGCCAGGTGGCTGAAGACCTGCAAACCTATGTGAGCCTGGTGCCCCATGACGCTGGCGCCTGGGCGCAATTGGCGCAACTTTGGGACCGCCTGCAGCAACCCCTTCGAGCCGTGCGGGCGCAAGGTGAGGTGCGCGCAGCCATGGGTGATTTGAATGGCGCGATCGATCGCCTGCGTTCAGGTTTGCGGCAATCGGGCGGGCGGGATGCTGACCAGATTGAAGCGGCGGTGATCGACTCGCGCCTGCGCGCCCTCACCTATGAGCGCCGCCAACTGCTGGCCGAGTTGTACCCCCGCGGCGCGCCACCGGGGGCCGAGTTGCCTTGAGGAGGGGGTAGCACACCTTTGCCTCAATCAACCGAGGGAAACAACCGCTCCATCACTACGTCGATCATCATGCCGCACAGGCTGTAGATCAGCGAGCCGATCAGCGCCGCGGTGAAGTTGGCCACCACAAATCCACCCATCAAATAGGCGGCCGCCCAGAACATCAAGGCGTTGATGACAAACAAGAAGAGCCCCATGCTGATTACGGTAACCGGCAAGGTCAGCAGGACCAGAACCGGCCGCAGCAAGGTGTTGAGCAGGCCGAGCACCAGGGCCGCGATCAGCGCAGATGTGAAGTTAGCGATCACCACGCCCGAATAGAGATGCGCCACCAGCAGCAAGGCACCGGCCAGCAAGCCCCAACGAATCAAAGTTTTCATAGACCTCTTCCCCTTATTTTTCATGGTTGAGTCTGGCCGCAGGCTTCAGTTGCCGCTGTAAGACGCAGATGCAAGCGTAATGCATCCGCATGACCTGACTTGGCTTGGTGATTCGATGAGCTGTCAGACGGCGTTGCGTGCCAAGTGTCACACCGGTTGGAGGCTTATGTGTGCCAGGCGCTGCTTGGCGAACCTGTCAACGGGCATAATGCGAAGCTTCCGAAAGGGGAGTAGCTACGTGGTGTGTTCAAGCCCTGACACACCTCGGCGGTCGCCCGTCAACACGGTGCTTGAGAAAGCATCCGGGCCCCGCGACTGGGTTTGAGCGTGCATCGCTCGGTACCTGTTTCGCAAGACTTTTCGACCTGTTCCTGATGCGCGTCCCTTCCAGAGTTTGGTTGGGCTGCGTGCGGGCTTGTTCGGTCGTTCCTTGTGCAATCAGGAGACTCTCAATGAGTACGGTAGCGCCTTTGTGGCTGTGGTTTTTCTTTGCGGGCTCGGTGCTCGCCGCCCTGTTCGTCGATTTCGTGGTGCTGCGCAAGCAAGGTGCCCACGAGGTGTCCGTCAAGGAGGCCGTCCAATGGTCCGCGGTCTGGGTGGCCCTGAGCATGGCCTTCAATGGTTTGTTCTGGTGGGCGGTGAAAGACTCAACCGGCGATGTGGCGCTGGCCAACGCCAAGGCCCTGGAGTTTTTGACCGGCTATCTCATCGAGAAATCGCTAGCGGTCGACAACATCTTTGTCTTCCTGATGATCTTCACCTACTTCGCCGTGCCCGTGGCCTATCAGAAGCGGGTGTTGATGTTCGGCATCATCGGCGCCATTGTGCTGCGCACCGCCATGATTCTGGTGGGGGGCTGGCTGATCGCTGAATTCCACTGGGTGCTCTATCTCTTTGGTGCGTTCCTGCTGCTCACAGGCATCAAGATGTGGTGGGCTGCGGGACAGGAGCCCGACCTGGAAGCCAACCCCGCGCTCAAACTGCTGCGCCGAACGCTGCCGGTGAGTGCTAACTTTGACGGCGAGCGGTTTTTCACCGTTGCACAAGGCAAGAAGATGGCCACACCGCTGCTGTTGGTGATTGCGCTGGTGGGCATGACGGACGTGATCTTTGCGGTTGACTCGATTCCGGCGATCTTTGCGATCACCAGCGATCCGTTCATCGTGCTGACGTCCAATATCTTCGCCATCCTGGGCTTGCGAGCCATGTACTTTTTGCTCAGCGCAATGGCCACCCAATTCCACTTGCTCAGTTATGGGTTGGCGGTCATCCTTGTCTTCATCGGCAGCAAGATGATGTTGATCGATGTGGTGAAGATTCCGGTGTTTGCCTCGCTGGGCGTGGTTGTCATGATCCTTGCCATCACCATGGTCTGGAGCGTGCGCACCGCGCCTAACATCCAATCTGACCGCTCTTGAAGGGGTGGCGTGAGCCGCTGACGTGTCTGTAAAAAGGCCTGCAGTTCACCCCAAGTGATGCGGGTGCGCGACACCCAGGGTAAACAAGGGTCATTTCCTTGTGCGATAGGGCCCGCTTCCTCTATGAAAGCCTTCTCAATGCCAGAGGGGCGCAGTACCATTGCCCTCGCTAGGTGCTAGAGAGAATTGAAGGCTTATGCGGTCTTCACCCAGGCCCGGCACATCAACAACGTTTTGTGATGGAGAGAATTGAAATGGCAACTGCGAAGAAGGCCGCGCCCGCTACAAAAGTGGCAGCGGCAACCAAGGCCCCAGCGGCTAAAAAGGCAGCCGTGAAGGCTGCGGCTCCGGCGAAGAAAGCAGCCCCCGCGAAGAAGGTTGCAGCCGCTGCCAAGGCTCCTGCAGCCAAGAAGGCTGCGACGCCCGCCAAGAAGCGCACGCCCAACGCTGCTTTCATGAAGGCACTGACCCCGAGCGCTGCATTGGCCGCGATCGTCGGCGCAGCCCCGCTGCCCCGTACGGACGTGACCAAGAAGGTCTGGGAGTACATCAAGAAGCACAAGCTGCAAGACGAAGTGCAAAAGCGCGTCATCGTGGCCGATGCTGCGCTGAAGGAAATCTTCGGCAAGGCCAAGGCCGACATGTTCGAGATGACCAAGCTGATCAACAGCCACCTGAAGTAATGCGTCAGCTCGACGCCGGTCTTTCGGGGCTGGCGGGCGATGCAGGTCTGGCCCGGCCTTGTTGCCGGGCTTTTTGCTTTTTGGCCCAGTCAGGCCGCGTATCAAGCCACAGGCATCAAGCCGGCTGGGTCAGCAAGGGGGTCTGCAGATGAGATTGCAGCAGCGTCACGAATCGACGCACCTCGATGGGCTTGGGCCAGTAGTCGCAGAACCCGGCATTCTTGGCCGCTTCGATGGTGGCAAGATCGTCGTCGGCGGAGAGGGCCACGCAGCGCAGCGTTTCCAGGTGCGGGTCGCGTTGTAGGCGTCGCCGCAACTCCAGGCCGCTGGTGTCCGGCAGGTTCATGTCGATCAGCGCCAACACGGGAATCGGGCCGGCTTGCAGCAGTTGGAGCGCCTCGGCACCCGTTTCAGCGCAAATCAGCTGCCAGTCGGGCAGGTGCCGAAATACCTCTTCCATCAGGACGATGTTGATGCGGTCGTCCTCGACATAAAGCACTCGCTGCGGTGCTGAATCCTGCTGCATGGGTGCGGTGGGGGAAGCTGTTGAATGAAACGGCGCACAGAGTAGCAGTGAATTGCCCCCGCGATATCAAAACCCTGCACGGCGACGTCCTAAATCTGCGCGGGCCTTGTTTTTTGGCATGAATTGATGCTGTTGCTTGCACACGTGCCATCTGCGAAGGCTGGGGCAGAACCCTCAAACAAGGGGGTGATGAATTGCGCTGAATCGTGAATTTGCTCACCCCTTGGAGCGACGGAGGATGGGGTGAGCCACGGCTTTGGCGCAGCCACTTTGTACACTAGAGTCCTGGCAGTTTCTTGACGAACTACAGGGAAATCACAAGCCAAAAGCCCAAGAGCTTCGACCGCGCCGCCAGTCACATTCGGCGCTGTGGTCAGATTGAACGGAACAGGAACCAACATGTCTTTGCTCGCATCGATTGCACTCGCGGCCTCCGGCGCGGCGTCTGGCGCCGTGCTGCCGCATTGCTCATGGGACAAGCCGGGGGTGAACCCGTTCATGGGCGATGTGGTGGCCGCGGTTGACCGCTACACCGATATTCCCGCCGACACCCGGGCGCGTTTGAAAGAGCGCATGAAGAAGCGCGACTACGACGAACTCGTGAGCATTCAGCGCGACGGCATTGTTGGCAAAGCGCAGTACGGCAGCGAAATTCGCGACATGTATTTCGGCGCCAACAATGTTTGCAAGACGGTGAGCCGAGCCAAGTGGTCGCTCAAGGCCGAGGAGCGTGGCTTGGTGTATTGCGAAGATGGGCAGTGCATTCTGGTGCCGACGGTCTGCCGCAACGTCAGCCGTATCACCCGTTTGCCCTCCAAGGCGGCGCCCGTCGCTGCAGCCAATTCACCGGCGAATGATTCGCAGGCGCCCCTGGAGTTGGAGCCTACATCAGCCGGCCCCTTGGCCACTGGTGGCCCCGCTGCGCCAGGCAGCTTTGCACAACTTGCGGGTGCGGGTTCGGGGCTGGAAGGCTTGCCACCCACCTCGGCAGGCCCCCTCGGCACCGCCCTTCAGGGGCCAACGACGGGCGCAACCAGCGTCCCGAGCCTGCCCGCAGGTACCGCCACGCCACAGACAGTGGTGCCGGGTGTGCCAGAGCCGGGCACCTGGGCGATGTTGTTGTCGGGGCTGTTTGCCGTGGGTTTCGTGGCCCGCCGCCGTGCCTGATCCGCGGCTCTTCGCCTGCACGGCCCTTTGATCGCATCTGCTGCATCTGCCGCCTCAGCGCAGCAGATGCAGCAGCAGTTCCTCCGCCTTTTAGCGCAGCAGCGCTTTCAAATAGCGGCCCGTGTGGCTGCCTTCATGGGCGGCCAATTGTTCGGGCGTACCGGCCAGCAGCAACTGACCGCCACCTGAGCCGCCTTCGGGGCCCATGTCGATCAGCCAGTCAGCGGTTTTGATCACGTCCAGGTTGTGCTCGATCACGACGATGGTGTTGCCCGCATCGCGCAATTGGTGCAGCACTTTCAGCAACAGGGCAATGTCGGCGAAGTGCAGGCCGGTAGTGGGCTCATCCAGGATGTAGAGCGTGCGGCCGGTGTCGCGTTTAGACAATTCCAACGCCAGCTTGACCCGTTGCGCCTCACCGCCCGAGAGCGTGGTAGCGCTCTGCCCCAGCTTCACATAACCCAGCCCCACGTCCAGCAGCGTTTGCAGCTTGCGGGCCAACGTGGGCACGGCACTGAAGAATTGGTGCGCGTCCTCGATGGTCATGCCCAGCACCTGGGTAATGTTCTTGCCCTTGTACAGCACCTCCAGCGTTTCGCGGTTGTAGCGCGCGCCGTGGCAGGTGTCGCAGGGCACGTAAACGTCGGGCAGAAAATGCATTTCCACCTTCAGTACGCCGTCGCCCTGGCAGGCCTCGCAGCGGCCACCGGCGACGTTGAAGGAGAAGCGACCTGGGCCATAACCCCGTTCACGAGCGGTGTTCATTTCCGCAAAAAGTTCGCGGATCGGCGTGAATAAGCCGGTGTACGTGGCCGGGTTGGAGCGCGGCGTGCGGCCGATGGGCGACTGGTCCACATTGATGACTTTGTCGAAGGCGTCCAGGCCCTCGATGTCGTCGTGCGGCGCGGGGTCAGCATGGCTTTGGTAGAGCTTTTTGGCCACCGCGGTGTACAGCGTGTCGTTGACCAAGGTGCTTTTGCCGGAGCCAGAAACACCGGTCACACAGGTCAGCAGTCCGACCGGGATTTCGACGGTCACGCCTTTTAGGTTGTTGCCTCGGGCGTTGACGATTTTGAGCGACAGGGGCTCGGGCATGTCGGCCAGGCTGTGGCGCTTTTTCGGGACTTCAATGCAGGCGGTGCCCAGCAGATAGCGGCCGGTCAATGAGTCAGGGTTGTGCGCCACTTCGTCCGGGGTGCCCTGGGCAATGATGTGGCCGCCATGGACGCCGGCGCCGGGCCCCAGGTCCAAAACATAATCGGCCGCCCGGATGGCATCCTCGTCATGCTCGACGACGATCACCGTGTTGCCCAAGTCGCGCAAGCGGCGCAGGGTGGCAATCAGTCGGTCGTTGTCGCGTTGGTGCAGGCCAATGGAGGGCTCGTCCAGCACATACATCACGCCGGTCAAGCCGGAGCCGATCTGCGACGCCAGGCGGATGCGCTGCGCTTCGCCGCCAGACAGCGTGTCGGCACTGCGGTCCAGGCTGAGATAGTTCAAGCCCACGTCGTTCAAGAATCGCAGGCGTGAGGTGATTTCGCGCACCACCTTGTCGCCGATTTCGGCCTTGGCGCCCTTGAGCTTCAGTCCTTCGAAGTAGTGCAGGCAATCGCGCAGGGTTGAGTGTTCAACCTCGTAGATCGGGCGGCCTGTGCTGCCGGGTTCGGCATCGGCCGCCTGCAGCACCACATGGCGGGCTTCACGGCGCAGGCGGGCCCCTTCGCAATGGGGGCAGGGCTTGGCGGCCATATAACGCGCCAGGTCTTCGCGCACCGCAGTGGAGTCGGTCTCCTTGAAGCGGCGTTGCAGATTCGGCAAGATGCCTTCAAAAGGATGGTTGCGCTTGACCGAGCGCTTGCGGCCACTGCTGGCGCTGGTGCTGGTTTCGGCCTGGTAGACAAAGGTGATCTCTTCGGTGCCCGAGCCGTAGAGCAGCGCTTGGCGGGCGGGGGCCGGTAACTCTTCAAACGGCAGTTCGATGTCGAATTGATAGTGCGCCGCCACCGCCTCCAGCATCGAGAAGGTGTAGGCGTTGCGGCGGTCCCAGCCTTTGACCGCTCCACTGCCCAGGCTCAGCGACGGAAAGGCGACCACCCGCTCTGGGTCGAACACCGTCATCTGCCCCAGCCCTTCGCACGAGGGGCAGGCGCCCACCGGTGAGTTGAAGGAGAACAGGCGGGGCTCCAGTTCCGGCAGCGAGTAACTGCAGATTGGGCAAGCGAATTTGCTGGAGAAGATTTGCTCGACGCCGCTGTCCATATTGAGCACCAGAGCCCGGCCCTCGGCCAGGCGCAAAGCGGCTTCAAAGCTCTCGGCCAGGCGCTGGCGCAGGCTGTCAGCGCTGTCGGCCTTCAGTTTGATGCGGTCGACCACCACGTCGATGTCGTGCTTTTCGGCCTTTTTGAGCGTCGGAAAATCGGGCGCATCCACCGTTGCGCCATCCACCCGAAAACGGATGTAGCCCTGCGCCTGCAATTGCTCGAACAGGTCCAGAAACTCGCCCTTGCGGTCGCGCACCACGGGCGCCAGCACCATCAGTTTGCTGTCTTCGGGCATGGCCAGCACGGCGTCCACCATTTGGGCGATGCTTTGGGCTTCAAGCGGCAAATGGTGGTCGGGGCAGAACGGCGTGCCCGCACGGGCGTAGAGCAGGCGCAGGTAGTCGTGAATCTCGGTCACCGTGCCGACGGTCGACCGCGGGTTGTGGCTGGTGGCCTTTTGCTCGATGGAGATGGCGGGCGACAGGCCCTCAATCACGTCCACATCGGGCTTGTCCATCAACTGCAGGAATTGGCGGGCATAGGCCGACAGGCTCTCGACATAACGCCGCTGGCCTTCGGCGTAGAGCGTGTCAAAGGCGAGGCTGGATTTGCCCGAGCCGCTCAGGCCCGTGATCACCACCAGCTTGTTGCGGGGCAGATCAACGTCTATATTTTTGAGATTGTGGGTGCGGGCGCCCCGGACCCGGATCATTGGCACCTCGGGAGGAGGTGATACGGGGCGGGAGTCGAGGTCAGACATGGCTTTGACAGCGGGTGCGGGCTGAGAGAAAACAACTGGACATCATAGGCCGCTTGCCTATCCGCCGCTGATGGGGTGTGTGCGCCGCAGGTTTCAAGGGCACTTCATGGCGGTGCCCGTCGTCAATCGCACGGGTCATCGGAGCCGCGTCCTTCATTTTGGGGACAAACGACTCAAGTCTTCATGAGTCGCACCGAAGTGCATGGAGGAGGCTTGGCTGACCCAAGGTCAAGCTGCGTGGACGTTCTGAATGCAGACCGCTGTCCTGGGGCAGCGCAAGGAGAACCGGCAATGGCTGTTGTGACCCGGATGCGGACGGATGATCGCCACGCGTTGGACCAGCGCTTGTTGCAGATCGCGGCGCGCTTGTCCGAGCTGGGGGCGTGGATTCAGGAGCGCGGCCCGGCCGGGCGTTTCCATGCCAGCGGCAAGGCGCACGATATTTTGAACGTGCCCTCCGGCAGTCTTCAATCCTTGGCCGACTGCTGGGCCGTGTTGCAGGACCAAGATCGCGCTGCGGCCGAGCTGGCCCAAGCTCAGTGCGAGGCCGGCGGGCGCGCCTACACCCTGGAGTTCCGCTTGCCGGAGCTTGCGCGCTCAGGGCCGCAGGACGCCGATGTGGGGCCGGTCTGGTTGCGTGTTCAGGCGGTGCCGATGTTTGGGCCTGACGGCAGTGTCAGCCGGGTGGAGGGTGCATTCTTTGACATCAGTGCCGCCAAATCGGCCGAACTGGCGCTGCAAGATAGTGACATGCGTTTTCGTGCTTTGATCGAAGGGGTCGAGCGCGTCTCCGTGCAAGGTTATGACAGCCAGCGCCGGGTGATCTTCTGGAACAAAGCCAGCGAGCGCTTGTACGGCTACAGCGCAGACGAAGCCATCGGGCGCCAGCTTGAAGACCTCATCATCCCCGGCACGATGCGTGCGCAGGTGATTGAAGGCACCCAGCAATGGCTGCAGTCGGGCGTTGTCTCGGCGCCGGCAGAGGAGCTGGTGCTGTGTGACAAGGCCGGCGCACCGGTACCCGTTTTTTCCAGTCACACCCTGCAGTACAGCCGCAGCGGCGAGCCCTTGCTGTTCTGCGTGGACATTGACCTGCGTGAACGAGTCAAGGCCGAGGCGCTGCGCCACCAGTTGGAGTCACAGTTGCGGGAGGCGCAAAAAATTGAGGCGCTCGGCATCATGGCGGGTGGCATCGCCCATGATTTCAACAACGTGCTGGGCGCCATCTTGTCCAACGTCAATCTGGCCAGCGCCCTGTTGGGGGCAAGCCACCCCAGCGAGCGCCACCTGCGCCTGATCACCCAGGGTGCCGAGCGGGCCCGCAGCATGGTGAAGAAACTGCTCACCTTCAGCCGCCGAGATGCTCCTCATCCGCAATGGCTGGCGCTGGCGGAACAACTGCGAGACACCCTGGACCTGCTGCGCGCGGGGCTACCGTCGCAGGTGACTTTGAGCCTGGGTGAATTGGATGAAACCTTGCAGGTGGAGGCCGATGCGGCTGAGCTGCAGCAAGTCCTGTTCAATCTTTGCACCAACGCCTCGCAGGCCTTGCCGCCCGAAGGTGGCACGGTGCGTGTGAGTTTGTACCGCTGTCAATTGCCGGAGGATCGGCCGCTGCTTCAGCTGCCCCCGGGGCTATACGCGCAGCTGTCAGTGTGTGACAACGGCAGCGGCATCAGCGAGGCCCAACAGGCGCGGATTTTCGAGCCCTTTTTCACCACCAAGCCGGCAGGTGAGGGTACGGGCCTGGGTTTGTCGGTGGTGCACGGCATCGTCCATCGCCATCAAGGCAGCATCGTGCTGGACAGCAGGGAAGGCGAAGGCAGCTGCTTTCATGTGCTCTTGCCCTGCGCGACGGCGGTCAATTTTCCGGCGAACCTGTCGCCGCCCGATCCTCCGGGTATCTCCAGACCCAGCGAGAAAGGCGACAAGAACACCATGGACGAGTGGGGGCATCGGGTGCCGCGCTTGCTCTACGTCGACGACGATGAAGTGATGCGACTGACGGCGCAGAGCCTGCTGCAGCGCGCGGGCTATCAGGTGGAAACCTGTGCGTCAGCGGATGCGGCCATGCACTGCCTGGGTGAAGCGAACGGCCCGTCAGCGTTGCTGGCTGGGTCGCCCTTTGCTGCCGTCATCAGCGACTACAACATGCCGGACCGCGACGGTTTTAGCTTGGCAGACGCCTTGCGTCAGACGTACCCGGGCCTGCCGGTGATCCTGGCTTCGGGTCACGTGAGCGACAGCATGCAATTGCAGGCCCATGCGCTGGGCCTGGCCCCGCTCATCAAAAAAGAGAATTTGCTGGAAGAGCTGGTAGCTGCGGTTGATCGGCGCCTGGTTGAAATGGGGCGGCGAATGCCGACATGACCCTTTTCTGGGGCTCATGATCGAATGAATCGGGCGCCGGCGCCGCCCTCGCGTCGCCGGGTATCTCCGACAATGCCCCTGGCTGCATGCCGCAGGCCGCCCATCAAAAGAACCGGATCGGAGACTTGAGTTGAAGGACGCGCGACGCCAAAGAAAAAGCTGGCTGGATGGCTTCATGGCCTATGCCTGGCCCCTGGGCCTGAATGAAGCCCAACTGCGCGAACACATCATGCAGCTCGACCAGCGCCTCTACGGGCTTTGGGATCTGGGCCAGAACCTGGTGTACGGCTGGGCCCCGGCGCCTCACGGCTTGCGGCTTATTGTGGCCCCCCATGTGTTGTTGACAGAGTTTGTGCACGGCGGCGGGCATGCCCAGACCCCAGAAGAACGCGCACGGCGCGCTCATCTGCTGGATGCCGTGCTGGCGGAGCCGGGGCCCCTGCCCGACGCGCAGCTTGACGCGCTGGCGGCTGAGTTTGGCCTCGAGCCGCTGGCGCTGGCCCTGCCTTTCGCGCCGGAGAAGGGGCTGGGCCTGGAACTGCTGGCCGCTATCGTTGCGCGTTATGGCATTCGGCTGGTGGAAGACCGGGCGGTCATTTTGCTCGACACCGTGGGGTTTTCATTGCTGACGCCCTTGCAGCAAGTGGTGCAGCTGGCGAGTTTGTCGTGCTCGGTCAATGCGGCCTATGCGAAGCTGCTGGACCGCGAAATCAATATCAACTTTGCGCGGACCACCACGGGTGACGGTTTTTATATCTGGAACCGCATGCGTGGCATCGAAGCCAATGTGGAGCTGTATCAGCTGCTGCAATTCATTCTGGCCGACAACGCATTGGCGCGTGAACGGGCCTTGCGACCCGAGTCGGTGCCGCGTCTGCGGGCGGGCTTTCATGTGGGCTCACATTACGAGTTCTATCAATCCGAAGGGCTCAATCCCACCTCATTCAGCTACTTGGTCGGGCAAGTCACCATTGAGCTGGCGCGCATGCTGGACCGTGCCCTGCCCGGTCAGATCCTGGTGGGCAAATTCAACACCGTGATGCATGAGCAGACGGGCGGAGTCAGCCGCCGTGTGAACAGCATGGACTTCGTTGATCGCGCCCGGCACCCGCTCAAGCAACTCGGTGGGTTGGCCCTAGGCGGAGCCGAAATCGATGAAATCGCCTGTTACCTGACCGGCCGCCGCGACGCACAAGAGCAATTCGGCGTCAGCGAATTTGAGATCAATGACAAGCATGGTTTGGCGCATCGGGTCTACAACGCCAAGATCAACATCCATCGCCGCCACGGCGAACCGATATATCTGGGTCTGCGAGAAGAAGATTTGCAAAGTTTTGCTGCGCCCTTGTAACGGTAAATAATGCCAATTTCCCAGTCTCGCGTTAGGATTAGCCCTTAAATGCCGGCAAAAAAGATCGGCCAGGGAGTGGGTGTGAAATTCACACCCAGTGGAATTAAAAAAACTAGAACTGGGGCTTGACTGTGCAGTCCGATTTCAAGCCAGAGGCGAAAGCCTCGGGCCAGCGACGCAATTTGACGCTGCTGTTTGTTGATTTGTCCGAATCGACACGCTTGGCGGAAGCCATGGAGGCGGAGGATTACGCCCTGATGCTGGCTGAGTTGCGCCAGCTCTACCAGAGCGCGGTGGCCCGTCAGGGCGGCACGGTCGTGCGCATCCAGGGCGATGGCATGTTGGCCATCTTCGGCCATCCTCAGGCCGATGAAGAAGACGGGCGCCGCGCGGCCACGGCCGCGCTTGAGTTGCATGAAGCGGTGCGCTCGATGCGCCCGCCCTCGGGCCAGCCCTATTGGCCCCACCGCCAAGTCTTGACCCTGCACTCGGGCATTCATGCTGGCATGGTGCTGATGGAGGCCGGCGACGAGGTGCGCGGCCGCTTCGAGTTGCTGGGCAACGTGCCCAATATCGCGGCTCGCCTGTGCGACGCGGCGGGGCCGGACGAAATCGTGGTCAGCGAATCCAGCCTGGGATTGCACTGCCATTTCTTTCAGGTGAGCGAGCGCCGGGCCTTGTTGGTCAAAGGCAGGGGGACGCCGCTGTCGGTCGTCAACATACTCGGCCGGGCAGCCATCACCCGCCGTTTCGAGGCCAGCCAGCAGCGCGGCCTCGCGCCATTTGTGGGCCGGGGGGCTGAGTTGAATCTGCTGGAGCAAGCCCTGGCGGCGGCCAGCCATGGCCGACCCCGTTGGATCAGCGTGCAAGCGGGGCCCGGCTTGGGCAAGACCCGTTTGACCGAAGAATTTTTGCAGCGCGCGATGGACGAAAACTGCCAAATCCATCGCGGTTATTGTGAAAGCCATCTCAGCGCCGAGCCACTGCAGCCCTATCTGCAAATGCTCCGCACCCTGCAGGCCATGGGCTGCGCGGACGTCGACAAGATCATGCAGCTGCCGCCGAAGTCGCGAGCGGATGCCGTGTTGGCCTACTTTTTAAGCCAAGCCGAGCGACAGCCCCAATTGCTCTTCATCGACGACCTGCATTGGGCGGACGACGCGAGCCTGGCCCTGCTGCATCGCCTGCGCGGGGCGGCCTTGCAGGCACGCCTGCCGGTGTTTCTGCTCACGGCCAGCCGCCCGCTGGAGCAAGGTTCGATGGCTGCCATGCCTGAGCTTCTCAGCACAGCCAATGCGCCGCTCCAAGAAGATGTGCAGGTGTGTGAACTGCAGCCTTTCAATCTCCAGGAAGCCCGTGCCGCCACCGCACAGTTGCTGCCCCGGGTGGATCCATTCTGGGCCTTGGAGATTCAGCGTCACGCCGGCGGAAACCCCCTGTTCATCGAGGAGCTGTGCCACGCCCTCGCCCATCAGGGAGACGATCAAGATGCCGCCCGCAACTTCGGCGCCTTTGTGGCCAAAGTGACGCCGGCTGGTGCCACGGCGGCCAGTCCGCTGGGCAGTGGCAGTGCCTGGTTGTCGGCCCTGGTTGAATCACGGGTGGCACGCTTGCTGCCCGAAGAGGCCGAACTCTTGCGCATTGCCGCGGTGATCGGTAACGTGATCCCGTCGTGGCTGCTGCACCGTTTGACGGGCTGTGATGAAGACCACCCGGCGGTGCGCAGTCTGGCCGCGCAAGACTTCGTGTTTCCTGCGCAGCGGCAAGGCTATCTCCGTTTCAAACACGGCATCGCACGCGACGTGGTCTACGAGTCCACCGGCATGCAGAGCCGCCAGGCCCTGCACCACCGCATCTTGTCGGAGCTGCACGAGCGCAGCCAGGCGGGCGAAGAACCCGCCCATGAATTGCTGGCCTATCACAGCCGAGCCGCGCGCCAATGGGAGGCCGCCGCGCGCCACGCCGAACAAGCCGGTGATCTCGCCCTTGCTGGCTCCGCGCTGGACCGCGCCAAACAACAGTACCGCGCTGTGCTGGAGGCGTTGGAGCATTTGCCGCCCAGCGACGACATTGCGTTGCGCTGGATCTCCATCGCCCAGCGCTTTGGCATGGCCTGCGTTTTTGACGCGTCAGTGGCCGATTTGCGTGTGCTGCAACATGCCGCCAAATTGGCGCAAATGAGCGGCGACCGCGAGCTGATTGCCCGTGCCGAGTACTGGATGGGTTATGTCAGCTACGCGCTGGGGCAATCCCGGTCAGGCGCCTTGCATTGCGAGAACGGTCTGACGGCTTCCCTACACGGTGTCGACGAGGCGCTGACGGCGCAACTGAGCGGCGCTTTGGGGCAGATCCGTGCCGCCGCAGCCGACTATGCGTCGGCCCTCGAATTGTTGGATCAGGCCATTGCCTTTCAGCGCCCGCGTCAGCGCCCAGGGCGGGCGCCCATCGGGCTGGCTTATTCGCTGGCGTGCCGGGCCTATGTGCTGGGCGACCAGGGCGATTTCAAAAGCGCGCATGAAGCCTTTGAAGAGGCCTTGTCCGGCATCCTGGGCAGCAACCATGCCGTCGAGGCCTCGATCCAGGGCTGGCGTGCCGCCGTGCTGCTCTGGCAAGGGCGTTGGGCTGAGGCGCAGGTTTGCGGCAGCGAGGCGCGGCGTATCGGCACCCAGGTGCGGAGCTTGTTCACCTGCGCCATGGGCCACGCTGCGCAGGCCTATGGCGCCTGGAAGATGACGGGCTCCGAAGCTGCCTGCGACGCCTTGATCAACGCCACCCATTGGCTGACGCCGCGTGGCGGCGGCTTGTTCAACTCGCTCAATCATGGCTGGTTGGCCGAGATCAGCGCCGGGCGCGGGGAGTTTGCAAAGGCGCGGCACCATCAGGCCGAAGCGCTCATGCGCGCGCGCAGCAATGATTTGATTGGCGTGGCCATGGCCCATCGCGCCGGTGCGCGGGTGGCTGCGCAGATGGGCCGTGCGGTGCATGTAAAACGTTATCTCGACAGCGCTTTCCGGGTGGCGGAGCGCCGCCAATCCTTGCATGAGCAGGCCGTGACCTGGCTTTGCAGTGCGGAGCTCGCGGCCGTACCAGGGGGGGCATCGGGTGCAGCTTCGGGGCGCGACGCGCAGCGTGATCTGGACGCTGCAGAGCGCGCCTTCGAGCGCATGGGCATGAGCTGGCACCTGGGTGAAGTCGCCCGTTTGCGCCAGCGGGGCTGAAGCGCCGGCGGCCCGGCGCTCTGCGGCGGGCGATGCTGGCCGTCGCACCGTCGCGATCAAGCTATATTTCAGCCCGAAACAAGTGCAGGAAATTGCGCAGTAAAACGGTCAAGCAACTGCGTCGTAACGCAGCCGGCCCACGGCGTGCTGACTCGTTTGCGCCCGAACCCCAAACACAAGCAGGAGACATGACATGACCCTCAATCGTCGACAACTCATCATCCAGGGCACTGGCGCGCTCGTGCTGCCCGCCCTGACCATTCCCAAGGCGTTTGCCGCCGCGGAATTCACCTTCAAATACGGCAATAACCTGCCGGTGACGCACCCGATGAATGTGCGTGCCGCCGAAATGGCCGCCGCCATCAATGCCGAGTCAAAAGGGCGCATCGATTTTCAGGTCTACCCCAACAATCAGTTGGGCAACGACACCGACATGCTGTCGCAGGTACGCTCGGGCGCGCTGGATTTCTTGAGCTTCTCGCCACTGATTCTTGGCACGCTGGTGCCGGCAGCCCAGATCAGCGGTGTCGGGTTTGCGTTCAAGGACTATGGCCAAGTGTGGGGCGCGATGGACGGCGAGTTGGGCGCGCATGTGCGCCGCCAGATCGCCGCGTCCAGCAGCCTCTTCGCGTTTGAAAAAATCTGGGACAACGGCTACCGTCAGGTGACCACCAGCACGACCGCCATCAACAAGCCGGAAGACTTGAAGGGCTTGAAGATCCGCATCCCGCCCAGCCCGTTCTGGGTGTCCATGTTCAAGGCCTTCGAGGCGTCGCCGCAGACCATCAACTTCGCTGAGGTGTACTCCGCCTTGCAGACCAAGGTCGCTGACGCGCAGGAGAACCCGCTGGCCGTCATCGCCACCGCCAAGCTCAACGAGGTGCAAAAGTACTGCTCGCTCACCAATCACATGTGGGACGGCTTTTGGGTGCTGGGCAACAAGAAGTCTTTCGACCGCCTGCCGCAGGATTTGAAGGATTTGGTCTCCCGCCATATCAATGCCGCCGGCATGAAGCAGCGCGAGGATGTGAAGAAGCTCAACGATTCCCTGCAGGCCGATCTCAAAGCCAAGGGCATGGTCTTCAACGGCACCGACGCCGAGCTGTTCCGCAACAAGCTGCGCGCTGCGGGCTTTTATGCCGATTGGCACAAGAAATTTGGCGCTGAAGCCTGGGCGCTGCTGGAGAAGTACACGGGCAAGCTGGTATGAGTTCAGGGGTCGGGGTCGCGGTGGCCCCACAGGGATGGCTGACCCGCCTGGAGACGGGCTTGGGCTGGCTGGTGGAGGTGCCGGCGGCTTTGCTGGTGCTGGCCGATATCCTCGTGCTGTTTGCCGGTGTGGTGGCACGTTATGTCTTGCACGACCCCTTGCTGTGGTCGGACGAGCTGGCGTCCATCTTGTTCTTGTGGCTGGCGATGTTGGGGTCGGTAGTGGCCTTGCGGCGCGGCGAGCACATGCGCATGACGGCATGGGTTGGCCGTGCGGCCCCCGCGCGCCGGGCGCAGCTGGAGCTGCTGGCCACCTTTGCTTGTCTGGCCTTTCTTGCCCTGGTCGCGGCACCCGCGTGGGAATACGCGGCCGATGAGCAGGCCATCACCACGCCGGCGCTGGAAATCTCCAATCTGTGGCGGGCCGCGGCCCTGCCTGTGGGCATTGGCTTGATGGGCTTGTTCGCGGTGCTGCGGCTGGCGCGTAGTGGCACGGTGGGGCAACGGCTCAAAGTGGCGGTGGCTTTGGCGGCGGTCATCGGCCTGTTCTGGTGGGCTGGCCCGGTTCTGGCGCCGCTGGGCCGCTGGAATTTGCTGATCTTTTTTGTCGGGGTGGCGGGCGGCTGCGTGCTTGCCGGCATTCCGATTGCCTTTGCCTTTGGGCTGGCGACGTTTGGTTATCTGGCTTTGACGACGCAAACGCCGATGATGGCGCTGGTGGGTCGCATGGATGAAGGCATGTCGCACCTGATCCTGCTGGCCGTGCCCTTGTTTGTGTTTTTGGGCCTGCTGATCGAAATGACCGGCATGGCGCGCGCCATGATTGCATTTCTCGCCGCGTTGCTGGGGCATGTGCGGGGTGGGTTGTCCTATGTGCTGGTGGGGGCGATGTATCTGGTCTCGGGGATTTCAGGCTCCAAGGCGGCGGATATGGCGGCCATCGCGCCGGCGTTGTTCCCTGAGATGAAGGCACGCGGCGCCAGGCCCGGCGATCTGGTGGCCTTGCTGGCCGCCACCGGGGCGCAGACCGAGACGGTGCCGCCCAGCCTGGTGTTGATCACCATCGGTTCGGTCACGGGGGTGTCGATCGCCGCACTGTTCACCGGCGGCCTGCTGCCGGCCCTGGTGCTGGGTGCTTTGCTGTGCGCCGTGGTGTGGCACCGCTACCAGGGCGAGGATTTGAGCGGCGTGCAGCGCCGGCCGCGCGCCGAAGTGTTCAAGCTGTTCTTGATCGCCCTGCCGGCGCTGGCCTTGCCCTTTGTGATCCGGGCCGCCGTGGTGCAGGGCGTGGCCACCGCCACCGAGGTATCCACATTGGGCATTGCCTACGCGGTGCTGGCTGGCTTGTTGATCTACCGGCAGTTCGACCTGAGGCGCCTGCTGCCCATGCTGGTGGATACCGCGGCATTGTCGGGCGCCATTTTGTTGATCATCGGCACGGCCACGGGCATGGCCTGGGGGCTCACGCAGTCGGGTTTCTCACGCTGGCTGGCGCAGTCCATGGCGGCCTTGCCCGGGGGAGCGCCCATGTTCATGGCAGTGTCGGTGCTGGCCTTTGTGGTGCTGGGCTCGGTGCTGGAGGGCATTCCGGCCATCGTGCTGTTCGGGCCCTTGTTGTTTCCGATCGCACGGCAATTGGGCATCCACGAGGTGCACTACGCCATGGTGGTGGTGCTCTCCATGGGCCTGGGCCTCTTCGCGCCACCTTTGGGCGTGGGCTATTACGCCGCCTGTGCCATCGGGCGCGTCAGCCCCGATTTGGGCTTGCGCCCCATCGTGGGCTACCTGGCCGCCCTGCTGGTGGGCGTTGTCGTTGTGGCGGCCGTGCCCTGGATTTCGATCGGGTTTTTGTGACTCAGGTCTGCACGGCCAGCACCGTGGGTGAGCCCGTATAGCGCAAGGTGCCGGCCTCCAGCACGCCTGCGATCACGCCCATCATCACGCCGATGGCCATGGCGTAGCCGGGGCAGGCGTGCAGGGGAGCGGGTTTGACGGGGTCGTGGCGATCGCCGCCGAACATGGGGTAATGCTCGCCGGGGCTTTGCTGCGTGGCTGAGCCGATGCCGACGATCACTGTGTCGCCCGTGTCCAGCGCGAGCGGCCCGAGTGAATGGGGCTTGCGCACCTTGCGCCACACGGCGCCGGGCACGGGCCGCCCCACCATGGTGGCAATCAAGGCGGGGCGCAAGACGGCCACAGCCTGTTGATGAACTTGCGCGGCGGCTGCGTCCGGGCTGTGGTGGGGCCAGGCTTGCTGAAAATCCCACAGCTTGCGGCTCACCACCCAGGCGCCCAGGGTGGACAAGGTGTTGCCGTGTACCGTGGGTGGGAAGCCCAGCATGATGCCGGCGATGGTGCGGGGAACGATGTCGGCATCGGCACCACTCATACCGTGCAGGGCCGCCCGTATGGCCTCGCTCAGCACTGGCAACGGGGCGCCCGCAGGTTGATTGGCCAGCCATTGGCGAACAGCGGCGAACAGTGCCTGCCCAGTCTGCGGCGCTACCTGTTGAACCACGTCGTTAGGGTGAGGGCCAAACACAAACCGGGACACCGCTAGAAAGCCCTGCGGGCAGCGCGGCGCCTTGGCTAGGCCGGCGGCATGCCACTCCATGCCCCACATGTGCAGGCCATCGGGCAGGCCAAACCAGGTTGTGCACAGCGCCGCCAGCACTTGCTCGGACAACTGCTCCATGTCCAGCAACGCTTCTTTCAACTGCAATTGCCGTGCTCCGGCGAGCACGTGGCCCACCACGGTGTTGGCCACGCTGCGCGCCAGGGTGAAGGCGGTGCCTTCGTCGATGGCTTCGATGGCCGCGTTGATCAACGGTGCCTGCTCGCGGTGGCCCGTGTCTTCGTCCATGCCGAGATAGCCGCGCCCGATGGACGCTGCCATGCGCTCGCCGTACCCGCTGACCGAGTAGCGGGCATCCGGGTCGCGGAACACCTCGCACACTCGCGCCGCCTCGCCCACCAGCACGCCATAGGCCGTGCGCAGCACCCCACCGGGCTGGCTGCGCACATAGGCCCAGGCCGCGTCGTGGGTGGCCGGGTCTTCCAGCCATTGCTGCCAGGCGGCGAAGTTGTCGAGATCGGGCGCAGCCATGGGCGTGGCGATGGAGGCGGGAAAGGTCGGCAACTCAACCCAAGCCGGCAATTGCCGCAGCGCTGTCATCGCTGGTACGAAGAAGTACGCCCCCCACTGCAGTTCGACAAAAGGCTGATCGCCCAGGTTCAGATGAATCGGCTTGCCTTCATGTTCGAAGCGGAACACGCGCGGCGCAGCGCCGGGCAGGCGGTCGGTTGCGGGCGTCTTGGGCACTGCCACGCCAAGAAAGGGGTCGGACTGGCCGGCATAGCCGCCGCTGCTGTTGCCGCCGGCAATCCAGCGCTGCACGGTTTCAAACTGCTCGGCCAGATTGGCGTTGTAGGCCATGAAGACCAAGCCCCGGTCCGCTTCGTCTTGCGTGTCCTCCTGGCCGCCCTGCTGATAGGCCGGGCCGTAGGACATGCCGCGCCGCAGCAGTCGGGGGACGGCCGGTGCCTTGATCGGATCTGTGCGTGGGTTGGCGCGGCGGATATGGGCGTGGAAGGGGCACTTTGCGCCTTGCTTGTCGTCGGCATAACTGAAGGTATTGGCGGCGCCGATTTCAGGCGCAGCAAGGGGGCGGCCGTCGGGCCAGCGGCCCATCATTTTGGCGAGCAGGGATTCTTTGGGTAGATTCAGCGTGGCGGCCTGATCCTCCAGTGTTTGGTTGAGGCGGCCCACGTATTGGCGCAGCTTGCGCACCACCAAGAAGGTGCCCTTGTCCAGCAAGGCGTCGGCCTCTTCGGGTACCGCGCAACTGTCGCGGTCGGTGCGAAAGCCCAGCAGCAACTCGCCGCGGTTCACGACATCGGCGTAGGGTGCCTCGGCGGTGGGGGCGCTGGGTGTGCCGACGCTGGGTTGGCTGATGCCGTCGACGAAGCCGAAATTCTCCACCGTCTGGCGGGGGTGATGCGGCCGGGCGTTGCGGCGCATCGTCTGCACGGACAGCACTTGCAGGCCACTGCCGCGCTCCAACTCGTTGATGGCCTTGTGCAGGGTGTTGGCGCGAAACTCGGTGTTATGGCGCAGCTGGATCAGCACATGCATGCTGCCGAGATCAACGCGGCGAGGGTCGGCGCTGCCGCCCTCTGGGGTCGGTGGCCAGTTGCGGGGCGGCAGCTTCCAGTAGCGCGGGTGGTTGTGGCGCAAATCACCGAGCACGCCGGCGCGGGCCTCCATGCCTTCTTTGAATGGTTGGGGCATGCGCTCAAGCCGTTGTGGGCTGACGCCCAGCGCCTTCAGGCCAGCCAGGCTCAGGGCCACGTTGCGGTACAGCCCGTCAGCGGGCTTGCGCTCGGCCAGCACGTCGGCTTCGGTCGTGGCTTGAAAGGCGCTGAGCCAGGCCACCGCCAGCGCGGGCTGCGTGACGCGCAGCAGCACGAGCGCACCGCCACCCAGGTCAGGATAGGCGGTGATCATGCCGCCTTGAATGTCGGCGTCTGAGTAGGGCAGCGCCCGGGCGGACAGCGTCGTTTTGGGCACCGGTTTTTCGAACCAGTCCAGCATGGGGTAGTAGGCCGCGCGCAAGGGGCTGCCCGTGGGAAACAGTGTGGCGGTGTTCAGTCCGTGCAATTCGAACAAGATGTCCTGGGCCGCTCGCAATAGGCAGTGGCCGTCCGGCGCCGTGGCTGAAAAGTAGCGGTCCAGCGTGTACAGCGTGGCCAGCGCGGGCAAGGCGCGCACGCCCATGGCGAGTTGTGCGGCGGGGCTGCCTGGCAAAGGCGTGGGCTCGTCCAGCTGAGGCAGGCGCAGCCGGGTGGCGTCCAGATCAGCCGGCGGGGCGTGCTGGCGCTGCTGCCACTCCAGCGCCGCCAGCAGCTCATGATCGGCGGCGCTGCGGCCCGACTCGAAGTAGAGGAAATCACTGGCAATTTCATGGGCGCGCACCCAGGCCTGATAGCGCTCGAAGCTGGTCTCGCTGGCCAGGCGGTAGTCCACGGCATGGCACAGGATCAAGTCGAGCATGCTGCCCAGCTGATTCCAGATCACCCGCATATAGGGCTCCCAGCCGCCGTCGAAGCAGACATTCAGCAGGAGTTTGGTGGGCGTGCCTGGCGCGGCATCCGCACCGGGCTCGATGAGGGCCCAGCGGAAGGAATGGACGATGCGGAAGTGGCTGACGACGTCGGTGAACAAGCCCGGCGCGTCGCTGGACTCCCGCGAACCCAGCCGCAGTGCGTTCAACGATTTCAGGACACGGCGCAGGCGGTCAACGTAAGTGATGGTTTCGAAGGCGGTGACAAAGCCGGCCTTGACGGGCGTGATCAACACCAGATCGGTGATGCCTTGCAGCTGCGTTTCTGCGGGGGTGGGTGCCATGGCTTGTCTGTCTCCCTGTTTCTCTGTTTTCATATGAGGCGCGCACGGGTGCACGTGGGCGCACGTTAGTGGGCTTTGCTTTTTTTGTCGTCCAATGAAATAGGGATGGAGTGCACGCAGATCTTCAGTTAGCAACCGGATCGGTGGCCACCCCGGAGCCATCAGGCATGCGGTGCGCTTGGGCGGCATGGATTTGCGTTCATCCGCTGGGATTGCATTTCAATCGGCGCGGTCGTCGCTTGGTCGCTTGCACCTGGAAAACCCCAGGGCCAAGGCCGAAACTGCAGTCATGGGTCGCAAATCAGCAACCCGCTAGCCGCAGGAGTTATCACCATGATTGCCAGCCCCAAGACCTTTGCCCTGACCCTTTTCACCGCCGCCGGCCTCTTGATGGGCGCCGCCACCGCCTGGGTGGCGCACGCCAAGCCCGAGGCCCCGATGCGCACGGTTCAGTTGGAACGCGTGGTGATCACGGCCAAGCGTGTGGCGGTTGAGGTGCCCGCAGCGCACGCGGCGAAGGAGGCTCCAACTGATGCCGTGGCGCACCTGCCGCGCGTCGTCATCGAATCCCGCCGCAGCCCTGACAGCGTGCAGATGGCCGCCGCCCGATCGTGTGAAGGTGCCGAGTTTTGCTGATGGAATCTGGCAGCCCGTCTGGGGGTGCCGTTAGCGAAGCCTGAAGTCGATTGGCGCTCCAAATTCACAAGTCCGTCGCAAAGTCTCAAGGCGAGCCCAAGTGTCCTTAAGATCGCGCCCATTCCACTCATTCGGGGCGTTGATTCATGACAGCGGTGCTACAGGTACTCGGATTGCACAAATCCTATGGCGCCCGGCAAGCGGTGCGGGATGTGTCGTTTGAAGTCTATCCAGGTGAGTTGTTAGGCCTGCTCGGCCCCAACGGCGCGGGTAAATCCACCACCATCGGCATGATGGCCGGCTTGTGCGGGCCGGACGCTGGCAGCGTGCAGATCGGCGGCGTGAGCTTGGCGGTTGACGAGGCTACTTACAAACGCCGCATCGGCTTGGTGCCGCAAGACATTGCCTTGTTTGATGAGTTGCCGGCGCTCGCCAATATCGAACTCTTTGGCGCCCTCTACGGCATGCCCAAGGCCTTGCTTCAAGCGCGGGCGCGTGAGGTGTTGGCGCAAGTGGGCTTGAGCGAGCGCGCCAAAGACAAACCCGCCAGCTTCAGCGGCGGCATGAAGCGCCGCCTCAACATTGCCTGCGCGCTGGTGCACGACCCCGACGTGCTCTTGCTGGACGAACCCACGGCAGGCGTGGACCCGCAGAGCCGCAACGCAATCTTTGACCAACTCGAAGCGCTCAAGCGTGCGGGCAAGGCGCTGGTCTACACCACGCATTACATGGAAGAAGTGGAGCGCCTTGCCGACCGGGTGCTCATCATGGACCACGGCCAGATGCTGGCCAGCGGCACCTTGCCCGAGTTGTACCGGCGCCTGCCTGCTGCGCAAACGCTGTTGCTGGAGCTGGAGGCGCCGGTGACACCCACTCAGCTCACCGGCTTGCGCGCGTTGCCCGCGCTCAAACAAGTCGAGCAGCGGGGCGGCCAGCTGCGCCTGGGCCTGGACGACCTGGGGCAGGGTACCCGTGACCTGATGCAATGGCTCGTCGAGGCAGGTATGCCGGTGCGGCACCTCAATTCGGGCCGCGCCAATCTGGAAGATGTGTTCTTGATGCTGACCGGCCGGCAATTGCGAGATTGACAGCGAGATTGACCTCGTCATCCCCCTCCTGCTGACCCAAGCCCAACGAGCGCCCCACCCCATGAATGCTTTCATTGCCCTGCTGCGAAAAGACTTGCGGCTGTATTTTTCCAACCGTCGCGCTGTGTTGATGAGCGTGGCTGCGCCGATCTTGATTGCCGCATTCTTCGGCAGCCTGTTCGGTACCGACAGCAAGCCCGCCAACGTGCCCGTCGGCATCAGTGATCTGGACCGCAGCGTGATGTCCGGCAAGATCGTGGCTGCCTTGCGCGCTGACGCCAGCCTGGCAGTCAGCGAGCTACCGCAGGACGAGGCCTTGGCGCAAGTCCGCCAAGGCAAGTTGCGCGCAGCCATCGTCTTGCCCGCGGGCTTTGCTTCACAGGCCAGTCGTGCCCTGTTCGGCGGGGGCGACAAACCGCAGGTGGGGCTGGTCTACGACCCCTCCCAGGCGATGACCCTGCCACTGGTGCGTGGCTTGTTGTCACAGCATGTGATGAGTTATGTTACCCAAGATGTGTTCAGCGCCAACAGCCCCATGCTCAAGGAGGTACAGGCGCACCTGATGCAAGACAGCAGCTTGCCGACTGAGCGGCGGCAAGACTTGCTGAAGCTGTTCGATCAAATCGACCGCGTGCAGCAGCCGCCCGCATCGGCGGTGAGCGATCCGGCGGCCATGCCGGCACGGCAGGCGGAGTCCCGCAGCTTCAGCCTGCCGTTCAGCACCCAGGAGACTGAAGCCGGGGCAGGCCTTGGCACTGAACAGGGGCGGCCCTACAACAGCTACGCTCACTCCTTTGCCGGCATGGGCGTGCAGTTCATCCTGATGATGGGGGTGGACATGGGCGTGGGCCTCTTGCTGCTGCGCCGCCAAGGCCTGTGGCAGCGCCTGCGTGCGGCGCCGGTGTCGCGTGCCAAATTGCTGGGCAGCCGCATTGCCAGCTGTGCCTTGATTGCCCTGCTTGTATTTCTCGCCATCTACGCCGTGGCGATGGCGGTGTTCAAGGTGCGGGTGGACGGCAGTTGGCTGGGGTTTGGTGCCGTGTTGCTCGCGTTCTCGGTGCTGACGGCCAGCTTCGGCCTGCTCGTGGCAGCGATCGGCAAAACGCCCGAAGCCACCCGAGGGTTGGCAATTTTGGTCACCCTGCTGATGGTGATGCTGGGCGGCGCCTGGGTGCCTTCGTTCATCTTTCCCGCCTGGCTGCAGAGCTTGTCGCTGCTGATGCCCACCCGCTGGGCCGTTGACGGCCTGGACGCCATGACCTGGCGTGCCCAGGGGCTCGCGGCAGCGGGCCTGCCGGTGGCGGTGATGTTGGCGTTCTCGCTGGTGTTCGGCCTGCTGGCACTGGCCCGCTTCAAGTGGGAAGAATAAGGGTCAAGTGCCCTGGCGCTGAACTCAATCAGCATCGAGCACGCGCAAGATTTCCTGCCCGTAGGCTTCCAGCTTTTTGGCACCCACGCCGCTGATCTGCCCCAACGCCTCCAGGTTGCGCGGATGTTGGCGAGCCATTTCGGCCAGCGCCACGTTCTGAAAGATCACATAAGCGGGCAGGCCGTGCTCTTTGGCCACCTCGGCGCGCCAGGCTTTCAGCTGATCGAAGCGGTCTTGTGCAGCGGCGTCCAGATCCGTGGGGGCACCGCTGCCGCCACTCCCGCTGGGTCGATTGCCCCGCGTGAGCTTGCCGCGTTTGGGGGCTACGGCGGGCACACGCAGCAGCAATTGCACTTCGCCCTTGAGCACCGCCCGCGCTGAGTCTGCCAGGGCCAGGGTCATGTATTCGCCCTCTGTGACGACATGGCCCAAGGCAATCAATTGGCGCAGCACGGCGCGCCATTGCGTTTCAGGCAGATCGGCCCCCACGCCCCAGGTGCTCAGGCTCTGGTGGCCGTATTGGGTGACCTTGTCGGTTGCCTTGCCACGCAGCACGTCAATCAAATGCCCGGCGCCAAAGCGTTGGCCGCCGTTTTGTTGGAAGCGGTAAATGCAGCTGAGCAGCTTGCGGGCGGCCTCGGTGCCGTCCCAGGTGGCGGGGGGCAAGAGGCAGTTGTCGCAGTTACCGCAAGGGGTACTGGCTTCACCAAAATAGCTTAACAGTCGAACTCGGCGGCAATCAGTTGCTTCGGCCAGCGCCAACAAGGCATCCAGTTTGCCGCGCTGACCCTTTTTGAATTCTTCCCCGGCGGGGCTTTCGTCAATCATGCGGCGCTGGTTCACCACATCGGCCAGGCCATAGGCCATCCACGCGTCGGCTGGGGCGCCGTCGCGTCCGGCGCGGCCGGTTTCCTGGTAGTAGCTTTCGATGTTTTTGGGCAAGTCCAGATGAGCCACAAACCGCACGTCGGGCTTGTCGATGCCCATGCCGAAGGCGATGGTGGCCACCATCACGATGCTGTCTTCCCGCAGAAAGCGGTCTTGGTGTTTTTGCCGCACAGCGGCGTCAAGCCCGGCGTGATAGGGCAGGGCTTTGAGGCCCTCGGCGACCAACCAGTCGGCGGTTTCCTCCACCTTTTTGCGGCTCTGGCAATAGACCACGCCCGCATCGTTTTCATGCTCATCGCGGATGAAGCGCAGCAGCTGCTCGCGCGGCTTATCCTTCTCGATAATCGCATAGCGGATATTGGGCCGGTCGAAGGATGAGATGAAAACGCGCGCCTCTTCCAGCCGCAGGCGGCTGATGATGTCGGCGCGGGTTAGGTCGTCAGCCGTGGCCGTCAGCGCGATGCGTGGAACCTCGGGGTAACGTTCATGCAACAGCGACAGCGCCAGATACTCGCTGCGGAAGTCATGCCCCCACTGGCTCACGCAATGCGCCTCGTCAATCGCGAACAGGCTCAGCAGCCCACGTTCAGCCAGGGAGTCGAGTTGGGCCAGAAAGCGCGGATTGGTGATGCGCTCCGGCGCGGCATAGAGCATCACCAGGCGGCCGCTCATCATCTCGCGCTCCACATGCTGCGCTTGTTCACTGCTCAGGGTCGAGTTCAGGAAGGCGGCATGTACGCCGGCTTCTTCCAGCGCACCTACTTGGTCGTGCATCAAGGCAATCAGCGGGCTCACCACCACCGTTACGCCGCGGTCGGCGCGGTGCCTTGCGATGGCCGGGATTTGATAGCACAGACTTTTTCCGCCGCCCGTGGGCATCAGCACCAAGGCGTCGCCGCCTTGCGAGACCTGGTCAATGATGGCTTCTTGGGCGCCTCGGAATGCGGGGTAGCCAAACACCTCTTGCAGGATGTTCAGCGGGGCAGGATGATGGCTCGTTTGGGTCATGTAGGCCCGCATTGTCGAGGAGAACCCATCGCATGAGCCCGCTCAACGAAAAACAAGCGGCCTTGCGCGCCAAGCTGATCCGCAATCACCAAGAGGTGCCGCGTGAGCATTTTGCGCGTGCGCCGCGCTATGACAGCATGATCGGCGCCCTGTCAGACGGCACCTTGGCGCGCAAATTGGGTTGCGGCGTCGATACGGTAGCGCCCGGCCAGCAGAGCTGCCCCTATCACTTCCACCACACGCAGGAGGAAATGTTTATCGTGCTCTCCGGCCATGGCACCCTGCGGGTGGCGAATGAGCTGCTGCCCATCAAAACCGGCGACGTGATCTTCATCCCCTGTGGGCCCGACTATCCGCATCACATCCTCAACACCTCGGACGCACCCTTGAGTTATTTGTCCATCAGCACGCAAGAGCGCCCCGAAGTCTGTGAATACCCTGATTCCGGCAAGATCGGCGTGTTTGCCAACAAGGGCCGCAGCTTTGTGCAACGCCTGGAAAATGGCCTCGACTACTGGGAAGGCGAGCCCTGAACTGGCGCAAAACGCGCTTTGAACGTTCTTGCGCTTCACGACGCCGTACAAGCCCTCAGGCCCGACCGGGGCCGTCACCGGCATAATCCTGCCTTTGGTTTTCTCTCTCTCCTGCGGAGCGCATCATGGCCTCGGTCAACAAAGTCATCCTCATCGGCAACCTGGGTCGCGACCCCGAACTGCGCTACAACCCCAGCGGCACGGCTTGGTGCACCATCAGCCTGGCCACCACCCGCAACTGGAAGAACCGCGAATCTGGCGAACGCCAGGAAGAAACCGAATGGCACCGCGTCGTCTTCAACGACAAGCTGGCTGAAATCGTCGGCCAATACTGCAAAAAGGGCCGCCCCATCTATGTGGAAGGCCGCCTGAAGACCCGCAAGTGGCAAGACAAAGAAGGCCGCGACACCTACACCACCGAAGTCATCGCCGACCAGATGCAATTGCTGGGTGGCCGTGACGGCGCCGAAGGCGGCGGCGATGAAGGCGGCAGCAGCTACGGCGGTGGCCGCGGCGCCGCCCGCGGTGGCGACAACTTTGGTGGCGGCGACGACTACGGCGATGCCCAACCAGCCGCCCGCGCCCCCGCCGCCCGCCCTGCCGCCCCCCGCGCCCCGGCCCCTCGTGCCCCCGCGCCAGCCCCCCGCGCCGCGACCGGGTTTGACGATATGGATGACGATATCCCGTTCTAGGATTTATCTTTGCCTAAATGGTAAAAAAGCCCTAAGTGCTTGTCACTTAGGGCTTTTTTCTTGTTGACGTGGCTCTTGGGGCTTGGGGAGTTCTCTTGGCTACAAGTTACTTTTCAAGACTTGTAAACAAACTTCCCTGCACATATCCATCGCTTGCCTTGAACCCGTGGGGGCGCACCAGCGAGTTCGCCATGGCATTTGCCAAAGGCGCCAGGCGCGGCACCGCTTCAATTCGACCCAAGGTTCGCAGGATGGCTTCGAAGAGCTCATCCTTGAAACGTTCAGTGAACCAAGACAGGCTCAGCCGAAAGCTCAGCCGTGAAGTCGGTGGGACGATCGCCCAGACGGCTGCGATGACGCCAAAAATCGTCAGAAGCGAAGTGGTATCGATCCCCGGGGAGCCCATGTGATGCCAAGCGTTATTCGTCGTTGCATCAACTATCGCCGCAAGGTCATCTCGACCTTTGGTTGACGCTCAAGCGAAGTCCGTACGGCGGCGTTACCGCGTCAGAGACTCAGCAACTTCTTGCCCGACGTGTGGCGCCAAGGAATGCGGTGAATGCCGCCTTCGATCAACCGTGCGTGCTCCAACACTTGAGGCCACCACAGCACCCATTGAGTCGACTTGGCCCAGAACTTATGCGCTGCCCACTGAGAGTCCAGAACATACACCGTGTGCCTTGCTCTGCGGAGGGCCTCTCGCTCAGCGCCACGGCTCTTGGTGAACTTGTCGAGGCTGATGACATACCCCCGCATCGTTCTGTCATCTTCCCTCGTTAGAGTGCTCTGTCGCTTGATTTTGTGACAGTCAAACACCCATGGTGCTCTGAAAAGAGCATGCCATGGTTGATGAGTTGAGCCGGTACCGGCTGGCGTTGAGCTGCCAAGGATAGACAAAGCTTCATGGACTCCAATCGTTCCTCGCGATACCCGCGTTTTTCGCGTTACTCGCATTTCTCGCTGATTTCCCAGCCAGCACCTGCCGCGCGAGGCTTCACCCTGCTTGAGTTGCTGGTGGTGATGGTCATCATTGGCTTGCTGGCCGGCTATGTGGGGCCGAAGTTCTTCAGCCAGATTGGCAAGTCCGAGGTCAAGGCCGCGAAGGCGCAGATTGATGGCTTGCAGAAGTCGCTGGACCAATACCGGTTGGATGTGGGCCGTTACCCCACGACGGAGCAGGGCCTGGCCGCCTTGGTGAGCAAGCCAGCGGACGAGGTGCGTTGGGCGGGCCCTTACCTGAGCAAGGCCTTGCCGAAGGATCCTTGGCACAACGACTATCAATACCGTTCGCCCGGCGAGCATGGCGACTATGACCTGCTGTCGTTCGGCCGTGACGGCCGCCCGGGCGGTGAGGGTGAAGACGCTGATTTGACCAGTTGGTGAGCCGGGCTCTGAGCCAGTTTTTGATCACATGCCCAGCTACTTGATCCGCGTGTTTCACCCGGGCGCCGGGGTGACGACCCAGTGCGTTGAGGCGCCTGACCGCCATTCGTTGGCGGCGGTGCTGGGCGTGGCGCCTCAATATGTGTTGGACGTGCAGGAGCGGGGGACGGTATCGGCATCATCGTCATCTGCAGCGTCATTGGCGGGCGAGCGCAGGACAGTGCTGGGTCGTGGCAAGGCCTTTCCGCTGCAGCTCTTCAGCCAGGAATTGGCGGTGCTGCTGGATGCGGGAATTGCCTTGCTGGAGGGCTTGAGCACCCTGCGCGAAAAAGAAGCCAATGCGTCGGTGCGCGAGGCTTTGAGTGGCGTGATCGAGCGGATTGAACAGGGCCAGCCGCTGTCGGCCGCCATGCGGGCGCAGCCGCAGGCCTTTGATGAATTGGTGTGTGCCATCGTGGCGGCCAATGAGCGCACCGGCCAGCTCAGTGCCGCCCTGGCCCAGCACGCCAAATACCTGGCCTGGGTGGAGGGCCTGCGCGCCCGCTTGATCGCCGCCTGCGTCTACCCGGTGATGCTGCTCAGCGTGGGCGGCGCGGTGATCATGTTTTTGCTGCTCTTTGTGCTGCCGCGTTTCGCCGGCATTTTGGACGGCTTGGGCGGCGATCTGCCCTGGGCGTCGCTCGTGTTGATTCGGTTTGGCACCACGGCGGGTGCGCACCCCGGTGTCGTGCTGGGCGGGATGGGTTTGATCTTGTTCGCGGGCGTTGCCATCTGGCGGCACCCGGCGGTGCGGGAGCGTGTGCAGGCCGCCTTGTGGACCCTGCCCGGCCTGGGGCCGCGCCTGCGGGTGCTGGCACTGGCCCGCCTCTACCGCAGCCTGGCCATGTTGCTGGCCTCCGGCGTGCCGGTGCTGGCCAGCTTGCGCATCGTGCACGACGTGGTGGCTGCCCCCTGGCGTCCGGCCGTGGCGGCGGCGGCAGCACAGGTTGAAAACGGTGAGCGTTTGTCAGAGGCGCTGGATGCCCAAGATCTCGCCACCCCGGTCGCGCGGCGCATGGTGCGCGTGGGCGAACGCAGCGGCGAGGTAGCAGCCATGCTGGAGCGGGCTGCGGCCTTTCACGACGAAGAGGCCGCACGTTTGACTGAACTGTTGACGCGTGCGATCAACCCCGCCCTCATGCTGATCATGGGCGTGTTGATCGGCGGCATCGTGGTGCTCATGTACTTGCCGATATTTCAGCTGGTGGAGCAGGTGCAATGAGCGATCTGCAACTCAGCGACAAGGTGTCTCTGCACGATTGGCTACCGGCCGAACAAGGCCCTTGGCATCTCGATTTTGAAGCGTGGCCGCAAGCCCAGGCCCAGCGCTGGCGTGCCGTACTGGCTGTGGGTGCGCAGGGGCGCCAGATGTTGCTGGGCGAGCGCGATGGCGATGCCATGCTGCTGCAAAGTGTGGAGGCGCGGCTGCAGCGCCCGGTGCGTTGGCTGCGCTGTGACAGCGCGGCCATCACCCACTGGCTGGGCGCGGGCGAGGCGGATTTTCGCGCGTTGTCTGACGTTGAAGAATCGGTGCTCGACGGCGATGTCAGTGCCCAAGGTGCGGCGCAAGAGTTGTCCGCCTTGATGATGTCCGAGCAGGCCAGCCCGGTGGTGCGCCTGCTCAACGCGATTCTCTACGACGCCTTGCAAGACGGCGCCAGTGATGTGCACATCGAATGCACCTTGCGCGGCGCCAGCGTGCGCTTTCGGGTGGACGGCGTGATGTCGATGGTGCGCACTGTTGAAGGTGCCTCGGTGGCCGAGCAACTGGTGTCGCGCCTCAAGGTGATGGCGGAGCTGGACATCGGCGAGCGCCGCCTGCCGCAGGACGGCCGCTTCAAGCTCAAGGTGCAGGGCCGGGAGGTGGACTTTCGCCTCTCCATCATGCCCAGCGTGTTTGGTGAAGACGCGGTGGTGCGGGTGCTTGACCGTGCGCGCATCGAGCAAGCCGGTGGCTCGCTCACGCTGGATGCCCTGGGTTTTCAGCCCGATGAACGCGCCGCCATACGCGCCCAGGCCCGCCAGCCGCACGGCATGCTGCTGGTGACCGGGCCCACGGGCAGCGGCAAGACCACCACGCTCTACGCAACGTTGGCGGAGATTCACACCGGCACCGACAAGATCATCACCATTGAAGACCCGGTTGAATACCAGCTCGCCGGCGTGGTGCAAATCCCGGTCAATGAGAAGAAAGGGCTGACCTTCTCGCGCGGGCTGCGCTCCATCCTGCGCCACGACCCCGACCGTGTGATGGTGGGTGAAATTCGTGACGCTGAAACCGCGCAGATCGCTGTGCAGGCCGCGCTGACCGGGCACTTGGTGTTCTCGACCGTGCACGCCAACAACGCCTTTGACGTGATTGGCCGCTTCATGCACATGGGCCTGGATCTCTACAACGTGGTGTCCGCGCTCAATGCGGTGCTGGCGCAGCGATTGGTGCGTCTCACCTGCAAGCACTGCGCGCGGCCCCATCAACCAGACGCCGCCGTGTTGGCGCGTTATGGGCTGCGCGAAGGCGAACATTCCTACCTGCTGGGCGAGGGTTGCGGCCATTGCCGGGGCACCGGTTACAGAGGCCGCCGTGCGGTCGCCGAGTTGCTACGGCTGGACGATGGCTTGCGCGATTTGATCGCCGCCCGCTCCCCCATGTCGCAAATCAAGGAGGCGGCCCGCGCACGCGGCATGAAACCCCTGCGGGAGATGACTTTGCAGTCAGTCTGCCGCGGCGAAACCACCTTCGAGGAGCTGGAACGTGTCACCCTCGATGAATAGAAGCACCAGCATTAGCACGAGCCCCGTCGCTCCCGAAGGCCGCCCGGCGCTGGCGCGATGGGCCCCGCTGCGGCGTTGGCACCGCCGCCTGTTGGCTCGGCTGCAACGCCACGCCCAACCCCTTTTTCTTACCGTCGATGGGCTGAATGGCCTGGACGGGCAGGTGCCCAGCCGCCCGCAGGACTGGGCGCATATTCAGCCCGGGCATCAAACTCAGCGCTTGGCCGGTCCAGCGGTGCAATTGCTCATCTCGGCACAGCTGCTGCATGAGTTGGTGTGTGAGCCCGGCCTGCCCTTGGCGGATGAAGCCAGCCTGCAGGCCTATGGCCGTCAGCAATTTGCCCACTATTTTGGTGCCGCCGCCAAGCATTGGCCCTTGGCCACCTGGCGGCTGGAGGCTTTGGGTGAGGGCGCCCTTGAACAGTGCGGCTTGAGCGCGCTGCAAGGGGTGGATTGGCCCGCCTTGCGTCAATATTTCGACACGCACGACATGCACCTGCGTGCGGCACAGCCGGCATGGGCGGCCGTGCTGCGGCATCTGTGGGGGGCCGAGCCTGAGTGGGCTCGTGCGCCGCATGCTGCGCTGGCCTGGGTTGAGGGTCATGTCTTGACATGGTTGCAGCTGCGCGAGGGCCGGCTGCTGGCGCTGCGTCAGTTGCGGTTGCGCAGCGCCACGCTCGCCGCTCTGCATGAAACGGTGGCAGAACTTTGCCAACGCGACGACACGCCGCAGTCTGTGCGGATTTTGGGTTATGGCTTGAATGCTGAAGACACGGCTGCGGCCTCTGACGTGCTGCATCCCCTGCCTCACAACTTACGCCTGCTGGCCGATCTGAGTGGCACGGCGCCCCTGCCGCAGTGGTTTGCGCCCTTGTCGCGGGTTGAAATGCAAGTGTTGCCTGCGCCAGATTTTCTCGGGCCGCGTCGGCATCACGCGGCGTTGGCCTGGGGCTTGGCGATCACCGCCAGCCTGGTGTTGGGCGTGTCCTCATGGGGGCTGTGGCAAAGCCATCAAGACCAAACTTTGGCGGCGGAACAGGTCCAGGCTTTGTCCGCTGAACTTGCGCATTTGCGTGCGGCTCAAGTGGGCCCATCGGCCCAGCCCTCTCGGCCAATATCTTCGCAATCGGCTGCCACTGCAGCGCAAACCTGGCGTGCGGCGATGGAAGTGCAGCAGCTGCTCCAACAACCCTGGGAGGCTTTGCTGAGCAATGTGGAGCAAGCCGGCTTGATGACCCCCCCTCCCGCCGCAATCAATTGGCTGGCCCTTGATTACACGGCGGCACGCGGCGATTTGCGGCTGGAAGGGCTGGCGCCCGACAAGTTGCTACCTCTGCAGATGACCGACCGGCTGAATGCTGCGCCAGGTTGGCATGCGGTGATGCTCAGTCGCTTTCAAACGGCCGAGCAAGGCTTGAGCGGCCAGCGCTTCGAGATCACCGCGAAAGTGCAGGCCCAGAGGCTGCAGCGCACAGGGTTTGCCGCCGACAGTAGTGGGGGCGCCAAGCCATGATGGGCTGGGCACAACATCGGCGTGTGGCCTCGTTCATTCGCCAAGTGCGCTCATTGGGTTGGGTGGGGGCCGTGGCGCTTGGCGGCCTGATCTTGGCGCTGGCGGTGGGCCTTATCGCGCAGCATTGGGACCGTCAGACGGCGCAGCTTCAGGCCGAGGCCGATACGTTTCGCATGCAAATCAGGCATCAACGTGCAGCGCGGTTGGCGCCTGCGCCGGCCAGTGCCGCACCCGCCACCGCGGCGCAATGGCGAGCCGCCTTGCCAGCGGCAGATCAGCGGCAACAGCGCCTGGCTGATTTGTTGGAAATCGGCCTGCGCCTGGGCTTGTTGAGCCAGCGCACGGAACATCGGCTGACGGTGGACACCGCAGCGGGCCTGGAGCGCCTGCGCGTCACCATGCCGGTTGCCGGTGGCTACGCGCAAGTGCGGCAATACATTGCGGCCGCCTTGCAGCACGACCCTGCGCTGAGCCTGGACGGGCTCAAATTGCGTCGCCCCACGCCCCTGGCGCCTGAAGTCGAGGCGGAGTTGCAGTGGTCTTTGCATGCCCGCTCAGACGGGAGCCCACCATGAGTCAAAAGACCGATCAATTTCGTCGTTATGGTCTGATCGCCGCGTTGTTGCTGACGCTGGGCGCCACCTGGTGGGCCGCCGGCAGCGATGATGAACCGGCGGTGGACAAGGTGCAAGCTAGCGCGGGAGCCCGGCGTGCTCAGGAAGCAAGGCCTGGCACGGCGCGGGCGCCGGCGCAGCGCACCCCTGCTGTGTCCCTGGCATTCACCGCCCCTGATACGCAAGAGGCAGGCGTGGGTCGCCCCCAGGGCGATGCGCCGCCCCAGGCGCCCTTCGACTGGACCCCCGTGCAGCGCGAGCCTTGGGCAGACGCCCGCGAGGCGCAGTTTGCTGCTTGGTCTCCGCCGCCGCCGCCCGCACCGCCGGTGGTCGCCAAAGGGCCGCCGCCCCCGCCGCCGCCGCCGGTGGCTCCGCCCTTTCCCTACCAGGTGATGGGCAGGTTGGTTGACGGTGTGGAGGCGCAGGTATTTTTGGTCAGCGCAAACCGCAGCATCGCCGTCAAGGTGGGGGATGTTGTGGACGCCCAGTGGCGCGTTGAAAACATCTCCGAACAGGGCGCACTCAAGCTCCTCTGGCTGCCCGGCCGGCTCACACAAACCATGGCCCTGCGTGCTTCTTCCCCATGAACAAGACCGAAATGCTTTCAAGCACGAATCGCCCGCGCTCTGGCTGGATGTTCACCCCGCTGTGCGTGGCTGTGATCGCCACCTTGGCCGGTTGCGCCAACCCGGCCATTCGCCAAGCGGAAGTGCTGAGCCACGACAACCAGATGCCGCAAGCCTACAGTTTGTTGACTGAGGCCTTGCGCCAGTCCCCCGACGACCATGCGCTGCGCGCCGCTCAACTGCGTACGCAGCAGCAACTGGTATCGCGCTTGTCAATGCAGGTGGAGGGTTATCGCGCCAGCGGCCGTTGGGACGAAATGCGTGAATCGCTGCAGCAGTTGCGCGACATTGATCCGCGCCAGCCCCGCCTGCCTTACTTCGACGCGGAGCTGGCACGCGGGCCGCGCCAAGATGCCCAATTGAGCGCCGCACGGGCGGCCTTGCGCGAGGGCAAGCTGGAGCGGGCCGAGGCCATCGCCCGTGAGATTCTGGCTGAATCGCCGGGGCAGAGCGGCGCACGCTTGTTGCTCAGCCAGGTGGCGCAGGCGCGCCCTCTGGAGTCAACGTCCCAGGAAATGGGGTCCGCGTTTCAGAAGCCCGTGACGCTGGAGTTTCGCGATGCGCCGCTGCGCCAGGTGTTCGAGGCGCTGGCACGCAGCAGCAACATCAATTTTGTTTTCGACAAAGACGTGCGCGGCGACACCAAGATCACCGTCTTCTTGCGCAATGTGTCGCTGGATGAAGCCATGCGCGTGGTCTTGAGCACGCAGGGCCTGGATCGCAAGCTGCTCAACGAGAGCTCGGTGCTGATCTTTCCCAACACCGCCAACAAGCAGCGCGAACACCAGGAGCTGATCACCCGCACCTTGTATTTGACGAACGCCGACGTCAAGCAGGTGCAGGCCATGCTGCGCACTATCGCCAAGGTGCGTGACATCCACATCGACGAACGCCTCAACCTGATGGTCGTGCGCGACACCCCGGAGGTGATGCGTCTGGTGGAAAAGCTGATTGCCTCCGTCGATCTGCCTGAGCCCGAAGTGATGCTGGAGCTGGAGGTGATGGAGCTGAGCACCGACCGGGCGGATGCCCTCGGGCTCAAGTTGCCGGACACGGTGCAATACGGCTTGACTGGCGTGACCGGGCAGGTGGATTTGGGGCAGCGCGGCAATTTCACCGCCTCGGTGGCCAACCCTGCCGTGGTGGCGACGCTGCGCGGGTCGACTGGCGATGTGAACATTTTGGCCAACCCGAAGATCC
This sequence comes from Roseateles koreensis, assembly GCF_028595305.1. GTDB lineage: Bacteria > Pseudomonadota > Gammaproteobacteria > Burkholderiales > Burkholderiaceae_C > Paucibacter_A > Paucibacter_A koreensis. The sequence continues at coordinate 204,079 of NZ_JAQQXS010000008.1, forward strand.
GCGTACGCAACCATGAAAAGGCCAAGGTGCACATCGGCGAAAAGCTGCCTGTTTTCACCACCACGGCGTCGGTCAATGTGGGCGTGGCGGCCTCGGTGTCTTACCTCGACGTGGGCTTGAAGCTGGACGTCGAGCCCACCATTCAGCTGGACAACGACGTCAGCATCAAGGTGGGCCTGGAGGTCAGCAACCTGATCAGCGAGGTGAGCGGTCCGTCGGGCTCGACGGCCTACCGCATCGGCACCCGCGTCACCTCCACAACCTTGCGCCTGAATGATGGTGAAACGCAGGTGCTGGCCGGTTTGATCAACGATGAAGACCGGCGCACCGCCACGGGTGTTCCTGGTTTATCCACGCTACCGGTGGTGGGGCGCCTGTTCGGCGTCACGCAGGACAACCGCACCAAGACGGAGATCGTGCTCTTGATCACGCCCCGCATCGTGCGCAATCTGGCCCTGCCTGACGCCAGCACCACCCGCTTGGCCGGCGGCACCGATGCTTCGCCGGGCGCCTTCAGCAGCTTGTTGCGAGCCAATGCCAAGGCTGGCGTCGGCCCAGTGGGGGGAGGCGGCGGGGCCGGCTGGATGGCGCCACGTGGGCCGGAGGCGGCACCCAGCCCGCCAACGCCGGGCGCAGCGGGTTCGCCCCCTGCGCTGCCCGCCGCCATGCAAGCCCCGGCCAGCGAAGCCGTTCTGCACATGGATATCACGCCGCAGATTGCTGCGGGCGGCACCGTGGCGGTCACCTTGCGCAACGACAGCGGCAGCACGGTGCATGCCACCGTCGAGTACGACGCGACCCGATTGGCTCCCACCCAGGCCGGCGAGCCTGCAGGGCGTGCGCCAGTCGAGCTGGCACCCCATGGCGAGCGCGTGGTGATTCTGCGGGCGCTGCCGGCGGCCAACGGTCAAGTGCTCAGTATCAACGTGAGCGGCGCGCAGGGCAGCGGGCCCAACGGTGAGAGCGTGCCGGTGCGATTGGACGGCAGCGGCTTGCTGACCGTCGAAGCGGCGCCGTGATCCGCGCCGTGGCGGCCATTTGGAGTGGTCAGGCGTGCTGAACTTCATGCGCATCAGAGGAGTGAGTCCGGGCCGGTTCAATCCGCGCCATGGCGGTTTCACCTTGATTGAAATGCTGGTGGTGCTGGCCATCATGGCCATGCTCGCTGGCACCGCGCGGCCCTTGCTGGAACTGTCGGTTCAACGCAGTCGCGAGCATGAGTTGCGGGGTGCCCTGCGGAGTTTGCGCGGCGCCCTTGACGCCTACAAAAAAGCCGCTGAAGCCGGCCAGATCCGCATGAGCCCGGAGGACAGCGGCTATCCACCCAATTTGCAGGTTTTGGTGACGGGCGTGACCGATGCGCGCACCGTGGCCGGGCGCAAGCTCTACTTTCTGCGCCGGTTGCCGCGAGACCCGTTTGCTGATGCCACCCTGCCCGCCGCTGAAACCTGGGCGCTGCGAGCTTCGGACAGCGCCCCGGACGATCCACGCCCGGGGCGCGATGTGTTCGACATCGCCTCGCGTTCAGACCGTCGCGCACTCGATGGCTCCCGCTACAAGGACTGGTGATGCGCACGCACACGCACACGCATTCGCAATTGCACCCTCACGCCGCACCGGCCTCGCGACACGGTACGCGGGTGCAAGCACGCGGCTTCACGCTGATCGAGTTGATCGTGGTGATGGCCATCGTCGCCCTGCTGGTGTCCATCGTGGCACCGCGTTATTTCAACAGCCTGCAGAAATCGCGGGAAACGTCGGTGCGCACCTCCTTGAATGTGATGCGTGACGCCATCGACCAATACGCCGCTGACAAAGGCCGTTATCCCGACTCCCTCGCCGCCTTGGCCACGGCGCGTTATATCCGCGAAGTGCCCGAAGACGCCTTGACCGCCAGCCGTGACACCTGGGTGACCCTGGCCCCGCCCGCCGATGCGCAGATCAGCGGCGAAGTCTATGACGTGCGCAGTGGCGCGGCGGGGCGCGGCAGCGACGGCCGCTTGTTCGCTGACTGGTGAGGCTTGCAATGCCGGCGTCAGCGCAGCAAAGAGGCTTCACCTATCTGGGGCTGCTTTTCTTCGTGGCTTTGCTGGCTGCCGGAATGGCCGCCCTGGGGCAGAGCTGGCAGCTGGCCGCGCAGCGTGAGCGTGAGCAGGAGCTGGTGTTTCGGGGTGAAGAAATTGCCCGGGCCATTGCCAGTTATGCGAAGGCGGGAAGCACGTCGGCCAGCCAGTACCCGGCCCGCTTCGAGGACCTGCTCGAAGATCGGCGTGGGCCCGTGCCACGCCACCACCTGCGCCGCCTTTATGCCGACCCGTTTACCGGTCAGGCGGACTGGGTCTTGGTCAAAGAGACCGGCGAGGTGCTCGCGTCAGCGTCTGTGTCCGGGTCTTCGCCTGAGCCGGGTATAGGCTTCAGCTTCAGCGCGGTGCACAGCCGATCCAACCGGGCTTTGCTGCGATCCCAGCCTGGGCATCCGACGACGTCCGGTCGTGCCAGCGATTGGGTGTTTGATGGCAAGGCTTTGTTGACACCGCCGGTTGCGGCTCATCCGTGAGGCTCTGACGCCATGGGATCATGGGGGCCTGCCGGCCATTGTCACGTGTTGGAGGCGAGTCGCCGGCTTGGCAAATGGGGTCTCTTTGACTGCCGTTACACTGAAAGGATGCGCCGCATGTTGCTCATCCTGATCGCTGTTTTGCTGCCACTCCAGCTGAGCTGGCGTGCGGCCGCGACCTATTGCCAGCATGAAGTACTCGCTTCGCAAGCGGTTGAGCACGTGGGTCACCATGCGCATGTCCATCAGGGTGACCCGGGCGATCAAAGCGATCAAGGCGACCCAAAAAAGCTGGCCGCTGCAAAGCTGGCCATCGACAACGACTGTGGCGTTTGCCACGGCGCCGGTACCGCGGCACCGGCTATGGTGTTGGTCGCGCCTGAGTTTTCTCCCGCAATGGAATCTGGTGTGGCGGTGGTGGCCACCGGCCATCCTTCAGCGTCTGCCGGCCCGCCCGAACGCCCTCAGTGGGCCCGTCTCGCCTAGCCGGCGAGACGTGTGACAAGTTCTCACTTTCCACTCTCGCCGAATCCTGGTTCAACCTTGAGATTCGATGAGAAAACTTCTATGGCCGCTTGGGCTGGCGGCGACGCTATTCAGCCCCTTTTTTTCGCACGCGCAGACGTCCAACGCGCCTCTCACACTGGCGGGCACCTTGGAGCGGGTTTTGGCCTACAGCCCCGGCATTTCTGCTGCCTTGCATGAGGTGGAAGCGACGCAGGGTGCGATCCAGCAAGCCGGGGCCTTGCGCAATCCGACATTCAGCACTGTGGTCGAGGACACGCGGCGTGATACCCGCACGACAACGGCTACGCTGGACTTTGTGCTGGAGCTGGGAGGGCAACGCGGGGCGCGTGTCAACGTGGCCACCCGCGCCAGCGAGATCGCTCAGGCGCAGCTGAGCCATGCCCGGGCGCAGGCGCGGGCCTCGGCCATTGCTGGCTACTTCACCATGCTGTTGGCGCAGGAGCGCAGCAAGCTGGCGGCCAACTCGGCCGAGCTGGCCGCGCGGGGCGCCGAGGCAGTGGCCCGCCGTGTGGCGGCTGGCAAGGTCTCTCCCGTGGACGCAATGCGGGCGCGTGTGGACGCCGCCAATGCCGGGCTCGAATGGGCGCAAGCTCAGGCCGAGTTGCAGGGCGCGCGGCAGGCGCTGGCGGCCTTGTGGGGAGAGTCCGCGCCAGTGGACTTTGCGGTTGAAGGAGATGTCACCGCCGTCCCGAGCCGGGACTCCGTGGCGGCGTTGGCGCTTGAGCTGGAGGACGCCCCGATGCTTCGTGCCGGGCGCCTGGAGGCCGAGCGCCGGCGCGCGCAGGTTGAGGTGGAGCGGGGCAAGGCCTTGCCAGACGTGACATTGAGCGTGGGCGCCAAGCGCGACAACGAGGCCGGGCGGACGCAGGCCGTGATTGGCTTGTCGATGCCTTTGCCGGTGTTCGATCGCAATCAAGGGGCTGTTTCTGAAGCGGGCAAGCGCGCCCAGCAGGCCGACGACGAGTTGGCGCTCTTGCGCACGCGCGCACTCACCGAGTTGCAGCAGGCCGCCAGCCAGTTGGCGCTGGCCCGATCGTCCCTGCAAGTCCTCATGGGCGCGGTATTGCCCGCTGCGCAAGAGGCGCTGGCTGCGGCGACGCAGGGCTTTGATGCTGGCAAGTTCGGGCTCATCGATGTGCTGGACGCACAGCGCTCGCTGCTGCAGGCGCGCACCCGTTACTTGAACACGCTCGCCACCGCATATCAGGCCGCAACGGCCATCGACCGCGTGCTCGGTCGTTAACTTCCATTCTTTCGCATCATGACCCTCAATACTTTTCAACGCACTGCGATTGCAGCGATCGTGCTTGTCGGCCTTGCCGGCGGTGCGGCGGTTCTTTTGACAGGACGCCAACCGACCAGCGTGACCAACAGCGAACGCCCGTCCTCGGACCCGGGCACCAACCCCACGCCGGCTGCGGCCGCCCCCCACGCCGCCAATGATGTGATCCCGATCACCGCTGAGCAAGCGCGGGCCGCCGGCATCACCGTCCAACCTGTGGGGCCAGGCCAGCTCAAAACTGCGGCTGAATTTTCTGGTGAGATCCGTTTCAACGAGGACCGAACCACCCATGTGGTGCCCAGGTTCAGCGGTGTGGCGGAGGCGGTGAACGCCGACCTCGGGCAAGTGGTGACGCGGGGCCAATTGCTGGCCGTCATCGCCAGCACGGCCTTGTCGGAGCAACGCAGCGAGTTGCTGACTGCACAGCGCCGCTGGGAAACGGCGCGTGTCACCTTCGAACGCGAGAAGACCTTGTGGGAGGGCAAGATATCCGCGCAGCAAGACTTTTTGCAGGCTCAGGCGGCCCTTCAGGAGGCCGACATTGCGGTGCGCAATGCGCAGCAAAAATTGGCGGCTGTTGGCGCTCCGGCGGCGTCCAGCGGTTTGAACCGGTTCGAGATTCGTGCGCCGTTCGAGGGCACGGTGGTCGAGAAGCACCTCAGCCTGGGTGAGGCGGTCAAGGAGGACGCCAGCATCTTCACGGTGTCCGACCTGCGCTCGGTTTGGGCTGAGTTTGCGGTGGCGCCGAAAGATCTTGCTGCCTTGCGGGTGGGGCAAAAAGTGGTGGTCTCATCCAGCGCTTTTGACAACCGGGCCGAAGGACGTGTTGCCTACGTGGGTGCGCTGTTGGGTGAGCAGACCCGCACCGCGCGTGCCCGGGTGACGTTGGTGAATCCGAGCGGCGCTTGGCGGCCGGGCCTTTTCGTGACGGTTGCCGTGCTGGGCGAGGGACAGCGCCTTGCCTTGACGGTGAGTGCAGCGGCGGTGCAGACCGTAGGCGACAAGCCGGTGGTGTTTCTGGCCGTGGCCGGCGGGTTCAAGCCCGTGCCAGTCAAACTTGGCCGCTCAGATGGCCAGACCGTTGAAGTGCTGGAGGGGCTGAAAGCCGGCGACCCGGTCGCTGTCACGCGCACGTTTGTACTCAAGTCAGAACTTGGAAAAGAGGCGGCCGAGCATGAACACTGAAGCACGCATCTCTTTGTTTGACCGCATCATCCGTTTTTGCATTGCGCAGCGCTGGCTGGTCATGCTGACGGTCATCGCGGTGGCGGGCCTGGGCGTCTACAACTACAGCCGCCTGTCGATTGACGCCGTTGTTGATATCTCCAATGTGCAGGTTGTTGTCAACACATCGGCGCCGGGCTACTCGCCTTTGGAGACCGAGCAGCGCGTCACCTATCCGATCGAAACGGTGATGGCCGGCTTGCCGGGCCTGGAGCAAACCCGTTCGCTGTCGCGCTACGGCCTGTCCCAGGTCACGGTGATTTTCAAGGAGGGCACCGACGTCTACTTTGCGCGCCAGTTGGTGAATCAGCGCGTGCAAGAAGCGCGGGACAAGCTGCCCGACGGCATCGCACCGAACATGGGGCCGATTTCAACCGGTCTGGGTGAAATCTATTTGTGGACGGTTGAAGCCAGCGACGCCGCAAGAAAGCCGGACGGCTCACCGTACACCGCAACCGACCTGCGAGAAATTCAGGATTGGGTGATCAAGCCGCAGCTGCGCAACGTCAAGGGCGTCACCGAAGTCAACGCCATTGGCGGCTTCGAGAAGCAGTACGTTGTGGCGCCTAATCTGGAGCGGCTTGGGGCCTTTGGCTTGAGCTTGTCAGACGTGGTCAAGGCGCTGGAGAAGAACAACGCCAACCAGGGCGCCGGCTATATCGAGCGCCGCGGTGAGCAATACCTGGTGCGGGCGCCGGGGCAGGTGAAGTCGCTCGACGATCTGCGCGACATCATCATCGACACCGCACAAGGGCAGCCGATTCGCGTGCGTGACGTGGCCGATGTGGCGCTGGGGCGCGACCTGCGCACGGGCGCCGCCACCGAGAACGGCCGGGAGGTGGTGCTGGGCACCGTGTTCATGCTGATGGGCGAAAACAGCCGCGCTGTATCGCGAGCCGTTGACCAGCAGATGAAGGCCATCAACAAGACCTTGCCGACCGGTGTGCAGGCCGTCACGGTCTATGACCGCACGGTGTTGGTGGACAAGGCCATATGGACGGTGCAGAAAAACCTGGTGGAAGGCGCAGTGTTGGTGATGGGCGTGCTGTTCTTGTTTCTCGGCAACTTCCGCGCTGCCTTGATCACGGCGCTGATCATTCCGCTCTCCATGCTCTTCACGTTCACGGGCATGGCCTTCTACGGCATCAGTGCCAATCTGATGAGCTTGGGCGCGCTGGACTTTGGCATCATCGTCGATGGTGCGGTTGTCATCATCGAGAACGCGCTGCGTCGTTTGGCCCATGCCCAGGCACTTCTGGGGCGACCGCTGACGCGGCCTGAGCGCTTTCGGGAGGTATTTCTCGCCGCTGGCGAAGCCCGCCGCCCCTTGCTGTTCGGCCAACTGATCATCATGGTCGTGTATGTGCCCGTTCTTGCACTGAACGGCGTGGAGGGCAAGATGTTCCACCCCATGGCCTTGACGGTGCTGCTGGCGCTGCTGGGTGCCATGGTGTTGTCCATCACCTTCGTGCCGGCGGCGATTGCACTGTTCATCGGGGATCGGGTCGCTGAAAAGGAAAATCGCTTGATGGAATGGGCCAAGGCCTGGTACCAACCGGCCCTCAAGGCCACGCTGTCGAATGCGCCGGTTGTTCTCGCATTTGCCGGGGTGGCGGTGCTGTTTTCAGCTGCGGTGGCAAGCCGTCTAGGCAGCGAGTTTGTTCCGCATCTCAACGAGGGCGATTTGGCCATCCAGGCCTTGCGCATTCCCGGCACGAGCTTGTCGCAGTCCGTCGAAATGCAGCAGCAACTCGAATCGCGCCTGAAGGCGAAGTTTCCCGAAATCGAACGCATCTTCGCGCGCACAGGTACTGCGGAAATTGCGGCCGATCCGATGCCGCCGAACATCTCTGACGGCTACATCATGCTCAAGCCGATGTCGGAGTGGCCGCAGCCCCGGCGCACGCACGAGGCCTTGCTGGCAGCAGTGCGCGAGGAGGTGGCACAGGTTCCCGGCAGCAGTTATGAGTTCTCGCAGCCGATCCAGCTGCGCTTCAACGAGCTGATCTCCGGCGTCAGATCAGACGTCGCCATCAAACTCTTTGGTGACGACCATGAGGTGTTGAACAGCACGGCGGGCGCCCTGGCCGCCGCGTTGCGCAAGGTGCCCGGCGCTACGGAGGTGAAGGTCGAACAAACCACCGGCCTGCCGATGCTGTCGGTGAATATCGACCGCGCCAAGGCAACGCGTTATGGTTTGAACATGAGCGATGTTCAAGACGTGATCGCCACGGCGATCGGCGGGCGTGAGGCGGGCACCTTCTTTCAAGGCGACCGCCGCTTCGGCATTCTCGTGCGGCTCCCCGAAGACGTGCGGCAAGACATCAGCGCGCTGAGCCGCCTGCCCATCCCCTTGCCCAAAGGTTTGAACTCGGGCTCGGCCAGCTATGTGCCTTTGTCGGAGGTGGCCTCGCTTGATCTGGCGCCGGGGCCGAATCAGGTGTCGCGCGAGAACGGCAAACGCAAGGTCGTCGTGAGCGCCAATGTGACCGGGCGCGACCTCGGCTCTTTTGTTCGCGAGGCGCAGACGGCGGTGGAAAGCGTGAAGATTCCTCCCGGCTACTGGACCGCCTGGGGCGGTACCTTCGAGCAACTGGACTCGGCCACAAAGCGACTCCAGTTGGTGGTGCCGCTGGCGTTGCTGATGGTGTTCGTCCTGCTCTTCACGATGTTCGGCAACATCCGTGATGGCTTGTTGGTGTTTACCGGCATTCCTTTTGCACTCACCGGCGGGGTGCTGGCGCTGTGGATGCGGGGCATTCCTCTGTCGATATCGGCGGCTGTGGGCTTCATCGCGCTGTGCGGAGTTGCCGTGCTCAATGGATTGGTGATGCTGTCTTTCATCCGCACGCTGCGCGAGCAGGGCAAACGGCTGGATGACGCAATCTGGGAGGGCGCCCTGACGCGGCTGCGGCCCGTGCTGATGACGGCGCTGGTGGCCTCGTTGGGCTTTGTGCCCATGGCAATTGCCACAGGCACGGGGTCGGAGGTTCAGCGCCCGCTGGCCACGGTGGTCATCGGCGGCATCTTGTCTTCAACGGCTTTGACGCTGCTGGTGCTGCCCGTGCTCTATCGCCTGGCGCATCGTCGTGAAGTGAATGAACAGTGCGAAGCCCCCTTGGCGATGGGTGACGCGGGTGTAGACGGTGTTGGCGAGCGGGTTGGTGGCTCGGTATAGAAAAAGCACGGTGCTTGTGGCACCGTGCTTTTTCACTCGCCGCTACCGAAGGCAGCATTGAAGCGTCAACTGCTGCGCGCCTGCGCCTGCGCTGACGCGCAGACGCCGCGCCCGATCACCAGCCGATGTCCTTCAACAGCGGCAGTGTCAGGTCTTTTGGCGGGACCAGCGAGGTGGTGAGGTCGCTGTTGATGAAGGGTTCCATCAGCAGGTTGGGCGTGGCGGTCACATCCCAGTGCGATACCGACGACCCGCCCGCCAGCACGGTCGGTGTGTACAGCAGCGGGCGGCCCACAGCGTCAGCACCTGCGATGCGGGTGGCGTCCACCGCCCAGGCGCCGGCCACGGTGCCGGCCTTGCTGCGCGTGCCGTAGGCTGGCGCCTGCGCCACGGCGGCTTTCAGTAGCGTGCCGTTGGCCTTGGTGATGCGGGCGGACGGGATGGTGATGCTGGTATCTGAGCCACCCAGGCCACTCAGTGCTGCGTCAACGTTGTCCGCCACCAGCACACCAACGGCACCGGCGTTCTGCGCGTTCTTCACTTTGATGACGAAGGCGCAGGTGCCACGGTCAATGATGGCGACCTTGCCGTTGACTGCGGCGGTGTCAGCCGCGCTGAACGCGGTGCAGCCCAAGGGGTTGGCCGCACTCATCACCGCCAGCGAGCCCAGGCTCGAGGGTGAGGCAATGGTTGGCCCGAAGGACGCCGCGCCGTAGTCATACAAGCCCGAGACACCCGGCACCGGGGTGGTGATCTTCAGCACCGATGTGGGCTTGAGCGTTGCGGCCGCACCGGTCACTGCGTTGTTGCCGGTCCAGGCCAATTTCAATGGGTTGACGGCGGAGGCTTTGCGCTCTGCATTGCTCATGGTCAGCCAGGTCTTGCCGGCTGTGTTGTCGTACATGAAACCTTCCCAGATGCTGGGCAGGCCACCGCTGGTCACGTAGTAGTTGCCGGTGGGGTCGACGCGATAGCCGGTGGAGGTCTGTACCGTCATGACGGAAAAGCCCAGGCCATGGCCCAGTTCATGCAGCAGCGTTTCAACGAAGTTGACATTGCTGCCGGCGTTGCCGTCGTAGCCCAGATAGAAGGTGGAGCCAGCCAAGCAATTGGCTTGCCCCAGGTTCACGTTGAACTGGGTCTTGATGTCGACGTTGTCGTAGCCGGTGCTGTCAGGGTTGCCGTCAGACAGATTCACGCCGGCGAGCTTGTTGGCCAATGCTTGGGGGTACCAGGTGCCAGGGACCGCGCCGGGAAAGTCGTGCCAGATGTTCCAGGCGCCTGCGCTGCCCAGCACGGCCGAGCCAGCGTCGCAGGTCAGGGCTTCCCAACCCGCATTGACGGTGATGGTGACATTGCTGGTGAGAGCTTGTTCCCAGATGTCGGCCACGTGACGGTAGACATTCATGCGCTGTTGGCCCAGGGTCGTGCCTGGGTTGCCACCTACAGGCGCGACCGGGGTGGGGTCGTTGAAACCTACGCCAGCGGGATCACGGCTGGTGATGGTGATGGTGGCGGCCTGTGCGCTCATGCAGAGCACAGCGCTTGCCAAGGCCAGCAGGTGGCGGGTGTGTTTCAGGCGGGCAGAGGTGATGTTTGAAGTCAGCATGGCGATTACTCCGTTTCCAGCGTGGCGGCGGCTTTGCCGATGACGGTGCCTGACTTGGTGGCCGCCAGGGCGGCCTCAGCTTCTTCCTTGGAGCTGAAGCAATCTTGGGCCAGCGTGCCATCAGGCTTGCGCACGGCGACGGACATGCTCATGAAGGCATCGCTCAAGCGGGCCCCTGTGGCGCCGCTGGCGTGTTGCTTTTGCAGGTGATTCATCGCTGCGCCGCTGCGTTGGGCCTGCAGGCGTTGAGTCTTTGCGGTCGATGCGGTGAGCTTGTTGTGCTCTTCGGCAGTGGCGGCGCGCAGGCGGCCGGTGTCTACGTCACGAACCACCACCTGGTCGGCGCTGGCGGTGGGTGCTTCGAGGCTGTGCTCTTCGTGGGCCAGGGCTGGCTGCGAGGTGGCGGCGAGTGCGGCCAATCCTGCAAAGGCCAGGGCCATGTGTGTGGATTTGAAGATCATGAGAGAAAACTCCTGTGATTCAGGGTGAGATGACCGCTTGCCCCGGTCGGGCAAGTCAGACAGGGTGGGCGGCGGGTCCGTTGTCGATCAACCGGCCTTGCGCTTGCGGCTCAGCGCCAGTGCGCCAAAGCTGGCGAACAGCAGGGCCACGCTGGAGGGCTCGGGCACAGTGACGGCCAAGGTGTCGATGCCCATGAAGTTGGCGCTGTCGGCGATGCCGGTGTACTGAATGGCGAAACGACCCACGCTGCCTGCACCTTGGGCGCCCACATTGACGGCGAACTCGGTCCAGCCATCGACGGGGGCGGTGAAGACCTCGCCGATCGAGAAATCGCTGATATTGCTGCCACCGTTGCTCAGGCCGAAGGAGAATTGGTCGAAGTAGCCGACGGAGTCGTCACCTCGAACCCAGAAGGTGACTTGCACATTCTTGGCGGTCGAGAAGGTGGGGGTGATGAGCCAGTTGCTGATCTGGCCGCCTGCAGCGGCATTGTTGTAGTTGCCGGAGATATAGGACTCGTCGGAGCCCGCCTGCGCGGTGAAAACACCACCGCCTTGGCCCCAACCGGAGGTGCCCGCAGGGGTGCTGGCGTTTTTCAGCACCCAGCCGGAACTTTGCAGTTTGGCGATGTTTTCAAAGCCCTCGGAGAGCAGAACTTCAGAGTGAGCGGCAGCAAGGGCACTGGTCAGTGCGAGGGCCGCAAAGGCTTGCTTGAACATAAGAAATTTCCAGAAAAAAAGAAAAAAACCTCTGCCGGTAAGCGAGGCTGCCAGGTCTCGATTGGGTCGAGCCCCAAGTCACTCTGTTGCAGTTCTGACTTTTTGAGGGATGTCTCTTGAATCACAAAGCAAGCCTTGGGTGTCTTGATTCTGTGTGACAAGTTCAGTGGTCGTTCTCATTTTTCGACTGTCATCCCTAGCTTGTAGGATAGTTATTTCACCTAAGGGAAACACCTCGATTACAAAAATCAGAACTTGTGAGTGCCTTGCTTTTGCAAGCAAGGAGGGCGCCTTAAGTGGCGCACCAACTGGCAATCAAACTACGTTCAAACCGCACGCAAACAGTCGACGATCTTCATCCGTGCGGCGCCCCATGCCGGGATGAATCCGCCCGCAAAGCCCATGAACAGTGCAAACGCCATGGTTTGGCCCATGATGGCGGGCGTGAGCTTGAACTGAAAGGCCAGCTCTGAGAAGGTTTGAAAATTGGTGGTCGACACGTTGACGGTTTGCATCAATGACGCAGCGGCCAGGCCGATCAGGCCACCGACCAGCGAAAGTAGCAAGGACTCCAGCAGAAAGGCCAGCAGCACGGCGCTGCGGCGAAAGCCCAGGGCTCTGAGGGTGCCGATTTCGCCGGTTCGTGATGCCACGGCGGCGAACATGGTGATCATCGCGCCAACGATGGCGCCGATCGAAAAGATGATCGACAGCGCCGTGCCCAGGATACTGATGAACTTGGCCAGCGCCTCGCTTTGTTCTGCGTAAAACTGGATCTCGGGTTTGAGCTCGACCGTCATGCGCGGGTCGGCTTCGATCTGGGCCTTGATCGTTTCGAACTGCAGGGGGTCCGCCAGCCGAAACACCACGCTGGAGAAAGCGCCGCGCCGGAAGGCCTGCAGCATCTGTTCGGCGTCACCCCATATTTCAGAATCAAAGCCGCTGCGGCCCGCATCGAACACCCCCACCACGCGCCAGTCGCGCCCCGCGAAATGCAGGGTTTCGCCCAGCCTCGCGCCTTGGAAGCCCGTGGCCACAGCGTGGCCGGTGATGATCTCGGACGTGCCGGGGCGGAACATGCGGCCCTCCACCATGCGCACTTGCGGCCGCATCAACAGGCCACTGAGGCGGGTGCCCCTAACTGTCACGTTACTCGGCTTACCGCTACCGCGCTTGGGCAAGTTGTTGAGCACCACGGGTTCTTTGGTGATAAGCGGGTGCCCGTCGGCGTCAGTGGCCAGGCCGGGCAGGCTTTCGAGGATGGCGGCCTGAGTGCGATCAATGCCGCTGTTGATCTCGGCGCCGGCGCCCTTGCGCAGGGCAATGACGTTGTCCGGTTGGCCGGTGGCGACCAGGGTCGCACGGATGCCTTCGCTCATCATGAGCACCGTGGCAAACACGTACACCACCAGCGCCATGCCGCCGGCGGTCAGCAAGGTAGTGACGCGGCGCACCCAGAGGTTGCGGGCGATGTAGCTGAGCGGGATGGCTTTCATGGTGATTCAGGCCACATGGCGCAGGCCTTGCACGATGTCGATCCGGCTCATCTTCCAGGCCGGCCAAGCGGCAGCAACCACTCCCACGATCAGGGCCGCCAGCAACTGCAGCGCCATGGTCAGACCGGTGACTCGGAAGCTGGGGAACAGGCTGCCCACTGCGCTGGCAAAGCCGGCCGCCAAGGGCAATGTGAGCGCCAGCCCGATGCCACCGCCGATCAGGGCGATCAACAAACTTTCACCGAACAGCAAGCGCACCACGAAGGCCGGCGGGAAACCCAGCGCCTTGAGCGTGGCGTACTCGGCCAGCCGCTCTCGTGCTGTCATGGTCATGGTGTTGGCCATGACGGCCATGATGATGACCACGATGATCAGGCTCACTGCATTGATGGCGACCAGAATGGTTTCGCTCATCGAGACGAAGCTGAGCTGGAAGGCGGACTCGGTTTCCGTCAGGGTCTCCGCCAGCGAGTTCTTGAACAGCGCGTCGACACGCTGAGAAATCAGCGCTGCGTTCTGCGGGTCGTTGATGCCCAGGATGTAGACGCCCACGGCATCGGCCCGTTTGGGGTAGAGCTTGCGAATGGTTTCGTTGAGGTAGGCCCAATGCATGAGCATGTGGTTCTCGTCGGTCTTGGCTTCGGCGCCATCCCAGATGCCGCGCAGATTGAAGGTCCAGGTGCCCGGGTAAATGGTGCCGCGCAGGGGGATCTGATCGCCGACCGCCCAGCCGTATTTGTTGGCGAGCTTGCGGCCTACGATGATGCCTTGGCGGTCGCGTAGAAAGGCCAATCGTTCGGCGTCTTTCAGGCGGTATTCAGGATAGAGCGCCAGATAACTAGAAGGCTCGACGGCGAATTGCGGGAAGAAATTTCGCTCGGTGATGTAGACGCCGCCAAACCAGTTGGACCATGAAATGCCGGACACTCCTTCTACTGCCTTCAGGCGTTGCCCGTAGTTGAGCGGCAGCGCAAAGGTCAGCGAAATGGCGCTGCGGGTGACCAGCCGTGTGCTGCTCGACCCCTCCACGCCGGCGTACCATGCGCCGACGATGGTGCGCAGCAAGCCGAAGGCACAAATCGCCACCACCAGGCCCACCAGGGTCAGGCTGGTGCGCAGCTTGTGCCGGAAGACGTTCTTGAGCAGCAGCTTGAGGATGAACATGGCGCTTTTGCCGTTGTCTTCTGTTTCGCGTTGAAATTGAGGGTCAGGCCTTGCCCGGTGAAGTCGTGGCTGCCGTTGTGATGGGGTCTTCATCCACCAGCACGCCTTTTTCAAGGTGCACCATGCGTCGGGCCCGCGCGGCGGCCTTGGGGTCGTGGGTGACCATCACGATGGTCTTGCCGAGATTGCGGTTGAGCTCGTCCAGCAAGCTCAGCACCTCTTCGCCGGTGTGGCGGTCGAGGTCGCCGGTGGGCTCGTCGGCAACGATGAGGGTGGGGTCGCTGACCAACGCCCGTGCAATCGCCACGCGCTGCTGCTGACCACCGGAGAGCTCGTTGGGGTAGTGATCCATGCGATCGGTCAGGCGCACCATGGCCAGGGCGGCTTCGGCATGCTCGCGCCGTTGCCGGGCGGAGAGCCCGGTCAGCAGCAGTGGCAGCTCGACGTTTTCCAGCGCCGTCAGCACCGGCAGCAGGTTGTAGAACTGAAAAATGAACCCCACGTTGTGGGCGCGCCAGTCGGCCAACTGACCTTCGCTTAAATGGGCGATGTTCACGCCGCCGATTTCGATGGTGCCGCGGGAGGGTTGATCGATCCCGGCAATCAAATTCAGCAACGTGCTTTTGCCGGAACCGCTGGGCCCCATGAGGGCGACGAAGTCACCGGCCATCACATCCATCTGGATGTCCAACAGCACGGGGATGTCCTGGCCCCCGCGTTGGTAGGCCTTGCTCAGGTCGCGGATACGGATCAGCGGTTCGGCGGGGTTCACTGCGCTCATGGGGCGGATGACCTAACGAGTTATTTGCTAGCCAATTTGACCTGCGCGCCGTCTTTGAGCCGGGCATCGGGCGAGAGCACCAGGCGGTCGCCGGATTTGAGGGAGGCGCCCGGGGCGGCGATCACTTCAAGCACGTCGCCCAATGTGCGGCCGCGCTTGATCTCGATGGCTTCGAGCAACTCTTTGTCGCCCTCGTGTCGCAAGCGCATCAACCAGCTTTTGCCGTCGCGCTCCAACACCGTCTTGGGGTTCACGGCGAGCACCGGCTGTCGTTCGGCTGCGCTCGGCACTTGCGACAGAAAGCTCACTTTGGCGCTCATCTCCGGCAGGATGCGGGGGTCGAGTTGGTCGAACTGCACTTTGCTGATGACCGTGGCCTTGGCACGGTCCACGGTGGGCACCAGCCCAACGACCTTGCCCAGAAAGCGTTTGTCAGGCAGCGCGTCGAGCGTGATTTCTACGGGCTGGCCTTTGCTGGCCTTGGAGAGGCTGCCTTCAGAGACATCGGCCTCTACCTCCAGGGTGCTCATGTCGGCCATGGTGACCACGGCGCCTTGCGAGCCAGCGGCGTTGGAAAAGGGCGTGATGATGTCGCCCACATTGGCGTTTTTGTTCAGCACCACGCCGTCAAAGGGCGCGCGGATTTCGGTGTAATCGCGGTTGACCTGCTGCGCATTCACTTGCGCCTGCGCCTGGGCTACGCTGGCCTGCGCTTGCGCCATGCTGGCTTGGGCGGCGGCTTGTCCGGCGCGAGCCGCGTCAAGGCGGCGCCGCGCCGCGTCCAGGGCTTGGTCGGAGACAAAGCCTTGGGCCTTCAGCGCTTGGCTGCGCTGTAATTCGGCGTCGGCATTGGCACCCTCCACGTCGGCCTGGCGTTGTTGGGCCAGTGCTTGGCGCACGCCCGCTTCGGCTTGCCTCACACCGGCCTGGGCGGTGGCTACGGCGGCTAGAACGTCGCTGGCGTCGAGGCGGGCGATCAGGTCCCCCTTCTTCAGCACGCTGCCTTCGCGCACGTTCAGCTCGATCAATCGGCCGGTGGCCTTGGAGGCCACGGCGGCACGCCGTTGTGCAACCACATAGCCTGACGCGGTGAGTTGCAGGTATTGCTGCGAGGGATAGCTCTGCAGCACCGAGCTGGTTTGCACCTCGGGCCGCGAGGGCATCAACACAGCGGCGATGACGACGAGCGCCACGCCGCCACCGGCCAACCAGGGCCATGTCTTGCGACGGCGACCGGCCGGGTGTGTTGGTTGCCGGTCAATTTTCAACTGCCCGAGGGGCGAGCTTGCGGTGTCAGCCATGTCATTCCAACGCTGTAGGAATGGCGCGATTGTGCAGCTTTGGCGAATCTTTGAAGCCAGCGCATGCGGGACCCCCTGACCTTTGGGGGGTGGCGGGTTGTGTCGGTGCTTCGGGGGGGCGAGGCATCTAAGATGTCGTGTTCATCGGATTTAGGGCCTTCATGCGCCGCTTTAGTGTTCTCCTTGCTGGTCTTGTTGTTTCGGGGTTGCCGGTCTTTGCGGGCGAAGCGCAAAGGGCCGTGGCCGGCAGCAGCCCGGCGGAGCAGCGCGAGCCGAGAGTTTGCGACGGCGCGCCTGACCCGGTGCAAGTGCTGCGTGATCTCAACGCACTGCGCTCGCAGGCGCGGCAGTGCGGTGACCACCCGTTTTCAGCGGCTGAGCCCTTGCGTTGGGACAGTCGACTGCAGGCTTCCGCGCAGGCCTATGCCGATGAAATGGCGCGCAATGATTTCTTCTCGCATGTGGATGGCGAGGGGCGCGGGCTGCGCTACCGGGTGCTGCGCCAGGGCTATTCATTTCGCCGCGTGGGCGAAAATCTGGCTGCGGGGCCCCAGCGGCTGGACGAGGTCATCACGGGCTGGATCGACAGCGCTGGCCACTGTGAAAACATCATGGAACCGCAGTTCGTTGATGCCGGGCTGGCGTGCGTGAATGGCCCGGGGCGCTACGCGCGGTATTGGGTGCTGCACCTCGGGCGGGTGTTGCGGGAGTGAGGCGCGCCCCGCTGGGGGCTTCGGCGCGTGGTGACGGTCAAATCCAGCCCAGGTCGATCGCTCTGAGCACGGCTTGTGTGCGGTCCCGCACCCCCATCTTGGAGAAGATGGCGGAGCAATGGTTCTTGATCACCCCTTCGCTATTGCCCAGCAGGGTGGCGATCTCGGTGTTGCTGCGCCCGCTGGCCACCAGGCGCAAGACCTGCAATTCTTTGGGCGACAGCGGGTCGGGCTGAGGGGTGGATAAGAAGGCCCGCTCGTTGCGGGTGCCAACCTGCTCCATCCGCGTGGTCAGCGTGGGGCGAAAGGCGGTGCCGCCCGCCTGCACGTCACGCAGAGCTTGCAGCAGTGTGTCCGGGCTGATGGCCTTGAGCAAAAAACCGCGGGCGCCGGCGCGCACGGCTTCGTCGAAGGCGGTGGCATCGTCAAAGGTGGTCAGCAATATGACGGGAATGCTCAAAGCACGGGCCGCCAGGGCGCGGATCAAACCCAGCCCGTCGAGACGGGGCATGCGCATGTCCGACAAGATGATGTCGGGCCAGACGGCGTCGGCCGTGTCTAGATGCGCCAGCGCCTCCACGCCGTCGCTGGCTTCGCCGACGAGCTGAATCTCATCGTGCAGGCTCAGCAGCCCTTTGAGGCCTTCGCGAACCAGTTGCTGGTCTTCCACCAGCAAGAGCTTGATGGGGGGAGTCGTGTCGCCGTCCATGCGGGGGCTGGTCTGTGTCTTCATGCCGTCCTCGGACATTGGAGGTCTATTCGGAAACCCGGTCGCTGGGCGTCAATCTGCATCTGTCCACCCAGCTCCGCCATGCGCTCGGCCATACCTTGCAGCCCGTTGCCGGGCTGGAGTGTCGCCGCACCCCGCCCATCATCGGCGATCTTGACATGCACAAGGCGGTCATCCACCCACAGGCTCAGCTCAACTTGGCTGGCCCCGGCATGGCGCACGCTGTTGGTGATGGCTTCTTGCACGCAACGCAGCAGGGCATGGGCCACACGCGGGCTGAGGTCGCGGGCGGCGGGCGAGATGTTCAGGGTAATGCGGGTACTGGCCACATGCTCAGCCAGGGCTTGCAACGCACCGCTGAGGTCGATGCGGGCGGCGCTGCGTTGCTGTGAAACGGCTTCGCGCACATCGGCCAGCAGTCGTGCGGCGCTGAGTTGCGCGCGGTCGACTGCGGTGGCGGCGCCTTCAACATCGGTTCTCGCCAATAAGGCGCTGCTCAGCTGAAGTTGCAGGTTCAAGGCGGTGAGGTGGTGCCCGACCACATCGTGCAACTCCCGGGCCATCAGGGTGCGTTCGTGGTAGCGCATTTGCTCGGCTTGCAGCTGCTCCGCACTGAGTTGCTCGGCCAGCATCACTTGCAACCAGCGGCGTTTTTCGGCTTCCACCGCCGCCATGCGCCCCAGCCCCAAGGCCATGCCGTGCAAGGCCACCATGGCCATCAGCAGGCCCAGCGTGTCCAGCCAGGCCGGCAAGTCGCCAGTGGCGGTTTGCGCGTCAGCGAGCGGCAGCAGCCAGTACAGCAGCAGGTTGATGCCCACTTGCGCCAGGGCGAACAAGAAGGCCGGCCGCGCGCGCAGCAGCACGGCCGCCAGCGCCGTCACCAAAAAGGGCAGGCCGGGCGTAACAGCGATGGCCAGCAGGTCCACCCACACCAAACGGCGCAGCACCTGGGGCGGTGCTTGGTCGGCCCGGGCGTCCTGGGCCAACCGCCAGTAGGCATGGGCGAAAACGAGCACCAAGCTGAAGCAGGTCAGCAGCAGCGCCGGGTCGTTGCTGGAGCCCCCCATGCGCAGGTAGAGCGCGGCGATGGCACCGTCATAGGGCTCGGTGCGGTAGCCCGCCAAGCCGGCGATGGCGGCCGCCAGTTCCAGCAGGCACATGGTGAATGCGGCTACCTGCAGCACCACTCCCGGTTGGGCGATGCGTGCCAGCAAGCGATCCAGTCGGCGGCCGCGCGCACCCGCTGCAAGGGCCTCGCCGGCGTTCATGCGTTCAAACCGCAGAGGACATGTTGGCCGGGGTGGCCGAGGCGATCACGCCGCCGCCCAGGCACACTTCACCGTCATACAGCACCAGGCTTTGGCCGGGCGTGACGGCCCATTGCGCCTGCGCAAAATCAACCCGGCATTGGCCCGGGGCCGGGGTGCCGGGATGAAGGGCGCAGGCCGCGTCAGCCTGGCGATAGCGCGTTTTGGCGCCATAGCCGCCAAATGGGGGTGCTGCGCCGGTCCAGGACAAATCGTCGGCCACCAGGCTCTGGCTCAGCAGCCAGGGGTGGTTGTGGCCTTGCACCACGTACAAGGTGTTGCTGGCCATGTCTTTGCGGGCGACAAACCAGGGCTCGTGCTCGCCACCGCCGCGCGGGGCGCCTTTTTCCTTCACCCCGCCAATGCCCAGGCCCTGGCGTTGCCCCAAGGTGTAAAAGGACAGGCCCAGGTGCTCGCCAAGCTTGCGGCCGCGGGCGTCTTTGATGGGCCCGGGTTGGTGAGCCAGATAGCGGTTCAAAAACTCGCGGAAGGGCCGCTCGCCGATGAAGCAGATACCGGTGGAGTCTTTCTTCTTGGCGTTGGGCAGGCCGATTTCTTCGGCGATGCGGCGCACCTCGGTCTTGTGTAACTCACCCACCGGAAACAGTGTTTTGGCGAGTTGCGCCTGATTCAGCCGATGCAAAAAGTAGCTTTGGTCCTTGCTGTTGTCCACGCCCTTGAGCAACTGGGTTTGTGCGCCAAGCAGCGGGTCGGTGACTTGCCGCACCCGCGCATAGTGCCCTGTGGCGATTTTTTCAGCGCCCAGGCGCATGGCATGGTCCAGAAAGGCCTTGAACTTGATTTCGGCATTGCACAGCACGTCCGGATTGGGCGTGCGGCCGGCCTGGTATTCGCGCAAAAAGGCGGCAAAGACGCGGTCTTTGTAATCCGCCGCGAAGTTGACGTGCTCGATCTCGATGCCGATCACATCGGCGACAGCGGCGGCATCCACGAAGTCGATATTGGACGAACAGTACTCGCTGTCGTCATCGTCTTCCCAGTTCTTCATGAAGATGCCCACCACTTCGTGCCCCTGCTGCTTGAGCAAATAGGCGGTGACGGCCGAGTCCACGCCGCCGGAGAGGCCGACGACGATGCGTTGTTTCTTGTCCTGCAAACTCATGCCGCGATTGTCCCGCATCGCGCGGGCGCTTGCCGGGCGTCGAATTCAGCCCTTGACCTGGGGCTTGTAAAGACTCGGGTCCACATGGATCAGGTCCAGCGGCAGGCGCTTGCCGGCGAGGTGGTCTTCAATGCAATGCAGCACCAAGGGGCTGCGGTGGCGTGCGGCGCTGGCGCGAACCTCGTCGATGCTCATCCACACGGTGCGGACAATGCCCTTGTCTAGCACCCAACCGGGCACCTCTTCGCTCGCCACACCGGAAAAGGCCAGACGGAGGTAGGTGACATCCTCTAAAGAGGCGGCCGGCCGGACAAACCGGGCCATGTAGACGCCCAGCAAGGCCTGCGGCGTGAAGTGCCTGCCGGTCTCTTCGAGCGCCTCGCGAACGGCGCCTTCTTGCGGCGATTCTCCTGGGTCGAGGTGGCCGGCGGGGTTGTTCAGCTGCAGGCCTTCGGGGGTCTCTTCTTCGACCAGCAGATAGCGCCCGCCATGCTCAATGATGGCCGCGACGGTGACGGCGGGTTTCCAGCGTTCAGTGTTGTTTGGCATCTGCAGTCCCTGGCTTGTACGGGTGACAAGTAAACCCCCTATTGTGTAAGCTGAATCGAGGCAGAGACTCTGTCAACGTTGCAGAGCGAGGGTTTTATAACTTGGTCTTTTGGCGGTACCCCTGCGGGGTGCGGCCCAGGAGGGATTGATTCATGTTGATTGGAGTTCCGCGCGAAAGTGCGGCCGGTGAGACACGGGTGGCCGCAACGCCAGAAACCGTCAAGAAGCTCAAGGCCCAAGGCCATGTGCTGCGGGTTGAACAAGGCGCCGGCCTGGCTGCCAGTGTGACAGACGAGGCCTACGCCGCCGCTGGCGCAGAGATCGTTGATCGCGCTGCAGCCTTTGCCTCCGATCTGCTGCTGAAAGTGCGCAGCCCCGACACCGATGAGCTGGCGCTGGTCAAACCAGGCACGGCCTTGGTGGGCATGCTCAATCCGTTTGACAAAGACGGTTTGGCGCGTCTCGCGGCGGCTCAGCTGACCAGCTTTGCGCTGGAGGCCGCCCCGCGTACCTCGCGCGCGCAGAGCATGGACGTGTTGAGCTCGCAGGCCAATATTGCCGGCTACAAGGCAGTGATGATGGCGGCGGAGCGGTATCAACGTTTTTTCCCCATGCTGATGACGGCGGCGGGCACAGTCAAGGCCGCCCGCGTGGTGATTCTGGGTGTGGGCGTGGCGGGCTTGCAAGCCATTGCCACGGCCAAGCGCCTGGGCGCCGTGATCGAGGCCTCGGATGTGCGGCCTTCCGTCAAGGAGCAGGTTGAATCGCTGGGCGGCAAATTCATCGAAGTGTCTTATGACACGGCTGAAGAAAAAGAAGCCGCCGAGGGTGTGGGCGGTTACGCCCGGCCCATGCCGCAAAGTTGGTTGGATCGCCAAAAAATCGAAGTCGCCAAGCGCGTGGCGCAGGCTGATGTGGTGATCACCACCGCGCTGATTCCCGGCCGCGCTGCGCCGGTGCTGGTCAGTGAAGAGATGGTGCGCAGTATGAAGCCGGGCTCGGTCATCGTCGACTTGGCGGCGGCGGCTGGCGGCAATTGCCCGCTGACCGAAGCAGGCAAGACGGTGGTCAAACATGGCGTGACGCTGGTGGGTGAAACCAATTTGCCCGCGCTGGTGGCGGCGGATGCCTCGGCCTTGTACGCCCGCAATATTCTCGACTTCTTGAAGCTGGTGATCACCAAAGAAGGCACGCTCGACGTGCCGATGGATGACGACATCGTGGCAGCTTGCCTGATGACGCAGGCCGGTGAAGTGAAAGCAAGGAAATAAGCGCATGGAACACATCGTCAACCCCACCGTCACCAACCTGATCATCTTCGTGCTGGCCATCTATGTCGGCTATCACGTGGTCTGGACGGTCACGCCTGCTTTGCACACACCGCTGATGGCGGTGACCAACGCGATCTCGGCCATCGTCATCGTCGGCGCCATGCTGGCTGCTGCGCTGACGCAAACCGATCTGGGTAAATTCATGGGCACGCTGGCGGTTGCGCTGGCTGCCGTCAACGTGTTCGGCGGCTTCCTCGTGACGAGGCGGATGCTGGAAATGTTCAAGAAGAAAGACAAGAAGGCCGCCGAGGGAGCCAAGAAGCCATGAGTCTGAATCTCGTCACTCTGTTGTATCTGCTTGCCAGCGTCTGCTTCATTCAGGCGCTCAAGGGCCTGTCGCATCCAACCACCTCAATCCGGGGCAATCTGTTCGGCATGGTGGGTATGACCATCGCTGGGCTGACCACGGCGGCCCTGATCGTCAAATTGGCTGACGGCAACGCCTTCGGCTTGAGCTATGTGTTGGCCGGCTTGGTGATCGGCGGCGGCTTGGGCGCCTATATGGCGAACAAGGTCGAAATGACCAAGATGCCCGAGTTGGTGGCCTTCATGCACAGCATGATCGGCCTGGCGGCGGTGTTCATCGCCGCCACGGCGGTGCTGGAGCCCGCAGCCTTTGGCATCACCGTCGCGGGGAGCAGCACCATTCCGGGCGGCAACCGGGTTGAGCTGGCCTTGGGCGCCTTCATCGGCGCAGTCACCTTCAGTGGCTCGGTCATCGCCTTCGGCAAGTTGTCGGGCAAGTACAAGTTCCGGCTTTTCCAAGGGGCGCCGGTGTCCTTCACCGGGCAACACAAGCTGAATCTGGCGCTCGGCCTGGCGGCGGTGGTCAGCTGCTATGGCTTCTGGGAAACCCAGTCTTGGGCCGCCTTCAACACCATCCTGGTCATTGGCTTCGCGTTGGGCGTGCTGCTGATCATCCCGATCGGTGGCGCTGACATGCCGGTGGTGGTGTCCATGCTGAACAGCTATTCGGGCTGGGCAGCGGCAGGCATTGGCTTCTCGCTCAACAACAGCATGTTGATCATTGCGGGTTCGCTGGTGGGCTCTTCGGGCGCGATCCTGAGCTACATCATGTGCAAGGCCATGAACCGCAGCTTCTTCAACGTGATTGGCGGCGGTTTTGGCGGCGATACGACCAGCGCTGCGGCCGGTGGCGCGGTGCAGCGCAACGTCAAGAGCGGTAGCGCTGACGATGCCGCCTTTGTGCTCAGCAATGCTGAAACCGTGATCATCGTGCCCGGTTACGGCCTGGCCGTGGCGCGCGCCCAGCATGCGGTCAAGGAGCTGGCCCAAAAGCTCACTGACCATGGCGTCACCGTGAAATACGCCATTCACCCGGTGGCGGGCCGCATGCCCGGCCACATGAATGTGCTGCTGGCCGAGGCCGAGGTGCCGTATGACCAGGTGTTTGAGATGGAAGACATCAACGCTGAGTTCGGCCAGGCCGATGTCGCCATCATCCTGGGCGCCAACGACGTGGTGAACCCTGCCGCGCATGTGAAGGGCAGCCCCATCTACGGCATGCCCATCCTGGAGGCGTTCAAGGCCAAGACGGTCATCGTCAACAAGCGAAGCATGGCGGCGGGCTATGCCGGCCTCGACAACGAACTCTTCTACATGGACAAAACCATGATGGTGTTCGGCGACGCCAAGAAGGTGGTCGAGGACATGGTCAAAGCGGTGGAGTGAGTCTGGCTGCCGCGCTAACTGCGCGGCAAGTCATCGCTGGGGCGTTGGACCGCCCACCCGTTTGATCCTCCGACGGCGCAAGTGTTGCTGATTGCGCGCAATGCCCTTTCCTGGGGGCGAGATGTTTGCTTTCTTCATCTTTTTTGACACGCCCGAGGCGGCTGTCGAAACGTCCGACAATGGGCTTGTCAGCAATAGGTCAGAATTCAGGGATAGCTAGGAGACTGCAAAAGATGGAGAAGATTTGGCTGAAGAACTACTCTGAGGGGGTTCCAGCAGAGGTGGATGCGTCGAGGTACCCGTCCCTGGTGGACTTGATGGACTCGGCGTTCAAGAAATTCCCGAGCCTGCCTGCGTACAAGATGATGGGCCGGCAGCTGAGTTTTGGTCAGCTGGACGAGGCTTCGCGCGCACTGGCAGCTTATTTCCAGAGCTTGGGCCTCGAAAAGGGTGACCGTATCGCCCTGATGATGCCCAACGTGATGCAGTACCCGGTGGCCGTAGCCGCCGTCTTGCGGGCGGGTTATGTGGTGGTCAATGTGAACCCCCTGTACACGCCGCGTGAACTGGAGCATCAACTGAAGGACGCTGGCGCCAAGGCCATCGTGATTCTGGAGAACTTTGCGTCGACCCTGCAGCAGGTGATCAAGCAGGTCCCGACCCAGCACGTCGTGTTGGCCTCGATGGGCGAGATGCTGGGCTTTCCCAAGGGCATGATCGTCAACTACGTGCTGCGTAAGGTCAAGAAGATGGTGCCGGCCTTTGAGTTGCCGGGTGCCGTGACTTTCAAAGATGCGGTTGCCAAAGGGCGCAGCCTGACGTACCGGGCCCCGGCGATTGCCGCCAATGACATCGCCGTGCTGCAGTACACCGGCGGCACGACCGGCGTGTCCAAGGGCGCTGTGCTGCTGCACCGCAATTTGGTGGCCAACGTCATGCAGGCCGAGGCTTGGTACAAGCCCGCGCTCAGCAAAATCCCCGCGGGCGAGCAGTTGGTCAGCGTCTGCGCGCTGCCGCTGTATCACATCTTCGGGTTCACCACCAACATGATGCTGTCCATGCATGTGGGCGGCTGCAATGTGTTGATTCCCAATCCGCGAGATCTTTCCGGCGTGTTCAAGGAACTGGCCCAGCATCGCTTTCACAGCCTGCCTGCGGTCAACACCTTGTTCATGGGCATGGCGAACCACCCTGAATTCAAGACCGTCGATTGGAGCCATTTGGTGATCGCCGTGGGCGGCGGTATGGCGGTGCAGCAGGCTACAGCCAAGCTGTGGCTGGAAAAAACCGGCTGCCCCATCTGCGAGGGCTACGGCTTGTCCGAAACCTCCCCGATTGTCAGCTGCAACCCGACCGACAGCAAGGCCTACACCGGAACTATCGGCTTGCCGATGCCCAGCACCGACATGTGCTTGCTGGACGATAGTGGCCAGGAAGTGGCACCCGGCAGCTCCGGTGAAATCGCTATCCGCGGCCCGCAGGTGATGGCTGGCTACTGGCAGCGTCCCGACGAAACCGCCCAGGTCATGACGCCGGACGGCTTCTTCCGCACAGGCGATATTGGCATGGTCGATGAACGCGGCTACTTCAAGATTGTCGATCGCAAGAAAGACATGATCCTGGTCAGCGGCTTCAACGTCTACCCGAATGAAATCGAAGACGTCCTCACCCAGATGGACGGCGTGCTGGAGTGTGCGTCGGTCGGCATTGCCGACGACAAGGCGGGCGAAGCGGTCAAGGTGGTGATCGTCAAGAAGAACCCCGACCTCACCGAAGCGGATGTGCGCGCTTATTGCGAAGCCAATCTGACGGGCTACAAGCGGCCGAAGATCATTGAGTTCCGCAGCGAGTTGCCCAAGACGCCTGTGGGCAAGATCTTGCGGCGCGAGTTGCGCGACGCGAAGAAGTCGGCTTGACGATCGGCTGAAACTCAGGTGCTGACGCAACGTTTTCAGCGCTCGCCCGCGGGGCGGGTCGAAGTGCAGGCCCGTCAGCTGGGCCTCTCACGCAGTGCTCGCAATCTCTTGCTGGTGCTGGATGCCACCCGCCCGGCGGGTGAATGGCTGGGGCTGGTTCAAGGGGCGACCGAGGCCGATCTGGCGCAGTTGCTGGCGCACGGCTTGTTGACGGATACAGCCGCTGCCGCTGTTACTACTACCGTCACGCCGGCCACCGCCGAAGTTCTTCAAACGCCCGCGCGCCCGGAGCCTTTTGAGGCGACCTTGCCCGCCGAGGCGGCTGCGCCCACGCAATCCGGCCTGGGCCATGCCGAGCTCTACGGCTTCATGACCCGCCATGCCAAGCAGTATCTGGGCTTGATCAAGGGGTATCGCATGGTGCTGGAGGTCGAGCGCTGTGCCGATCTGGCGGCCTTGCGCAACATGGCTGATCGCTTTGTGGGTGAGGTTCAACAAGCGCAAGGCGAGGTGGTCGCGGAGCAGGTCCGGCGCGCCTTGGGGATGCGGGCCTGAACTTGCGGCACACTTGAGGGCACGTACTTCACGCCCTGCCATGCTGCCCCGTCTACACGTCGATATTCCACTGACCGCATCCTCGGACGGTCCTGACTCTACCCTCCGTGAACTGAACCTGCCTGCGGGCGCGGCGCGCCACGTGCAGGTGTTGCGCCTGCAGCCCGGCGCTGCGCTCACCTTGTTTGATGGCTCCGGTTTTGAATGGCAGGCAGAGGTGCTACGTATGGGCCGCAGCGAGGTGACGGTTCATTTGCATGCCCGTCAATGGGTGCACCGCGAACTGCCTCACGCCGTGACCCTGTGCGTGGTGATGCCCGCCAACGACCGGATGGACGGTGTCATCGAGAAGGCAACCGAGTTGGGTGCGGCGGCGGTCCAACCGTTGATGAGCGAGCGCTCGGTGCTGCGCTTGGCGGGTGAGCGCGCCGACAAAAAGCAAGCGCACTGGCAAGGCGTGGCGGTGGCCGCCTGTGAGCAAAGCGGGCGCAGTGTGGTGCCCCGAATCGAGTCGGTACAAACACTGGCGCAGTGGCTGCACAAACTGCCGCCCCACGACCCGCAGCAACAGCGCCGCTGGTTGCTCAGCCCGACGGCAGCCAAGCCCTTGCGTGAACTGGCGCAAACCCCCGCGCAGGCCCAAGCTACTTCAACCCTGGTTTTGTCTGGCCCTGAAGGTGGCTTGAGTCCTGCCGAAGAACAATCGGCACGAGCGCTGGGATTTGAGGCCGTGCAACTGGGGCCGCGCATTCTGCGTGCCGACACCGCGCCGTTGGCGGTGCTGGGCTGGCTGGCGCTGCAGTCCGTTTAGTCCGTTTGAGAAGCCCTTCGGCTCAGGCCGTGGTGCCTTCCTCGCCCGTGGGCTTGGGCGTTCGTGCCGAGCCTTTGACCAGGTCGAAACGGAATAGGCGGCACTCGATCGGGCCATTCCACATCGGCACGCGCCGGGATTCTTTCAGGCGCATTTTGCTGGGCAACTTCATGTCGGGGCACAGCAGCCAAGCGGTCCAGCCTGCGGGGTTCTCGGTGTAGCTGCGCTTCCAGTGGGCGGACAAGCGGGGGAAGAAGTCTTCCTCTGCATCGCGCTGCTCAGAGCCTGACGCGTCGCGGTAGGCCGCTGCTTTACCGCGCACCTCAATGCGCTCGCCGTAAGGCGGGTTCATCATCAAAGTGCCTGGCATGCCTTCGGGCAATTCGGGCGCGGAGCGTTCCAGCGCATCGCCGCCGTTGAATTGGATGTACTGGGCCACACCGGCACGTTCGGCGTTGCGGCGGGCGAAGTCCACCATGCGGAAGGCCACATCGCTGCAGAAGATGGGCACGGCAGGCGCATGTTCACGGTCTTTGGCGGCTTGCTTGATGGCTTGCCAACGACCGCGCAGGGGCACAAAGGGCAGTTGCCGCTCGAAGGCGAAGCGGCGTTGCATGCCGGCCGCCATGCCGCAGGCAATCTGCGCGGCTTCTACCGCGATGGTGCCGGAGCCGCAGCAGGGGTCGTGCAAGGCGCCGCCCGTCTCGGGCGTGCCCTTCCAACCTGCGGCGGCCAGCATGGCGGCTGCCAGTGTCTCTTTGAGCGGGGCGTCACCCTTGTCTTCGCGCCAACCGCGCTTGAAAAGGGGTTCGCCCGAGGTGTCCACATACAGCGTGGCGTACTCTTCGCTCAAGTGCAGCATCACGGGCAGGTCCGGGAAGCGCGTGTCCACGCTGGGCCGCTCGCCATGCACATCACGCAACACATCGCAGATGGCATCTTTGACCCGCAGGGTGGCGAAGTTCAAGCTGCGCAGCGGCGAGCGTTGCGCCGTTGTGTCCACCCGAATGGTTTCGGCCGGGGTGATCCATTTCGACCAATCCACCCGCAAGGCCAACGCATAGATATCGTCCTCATGACGGTAGCCCCCGTCGATCAACTCGATCAGCACCCGTTGCGCCAATCGGCTCTCCAGATTGAGCTTCATGACCCCTTCCAGATTGCTGCGCACGGCCACGCCACCGCGCAAGGCTTCTGTGTGTGCGCCGGGCAAAATGCCACGCACCTCGGCTTCGAGCCAGGGCTCGACGCCTGAGGCGCAGGAAACAAACAGGTGCAATTTATCGGTGGCTAGCATGGGCGGGCAAGTTCCTGCAGCGCAGCGGCTGCCTGAAGTGGAAAAGGTCGGACAAGGGTGGATTGTCCCAGTTTGAGGCGACGCCCGCCCGCCACTTCGCAGTTTGGACGTTCAAGAGCCGGTCAACCCGCGCAGTCGAGGACCTTGAATTCAACCCGCCGGTCGATGGCGTCCCGTGCGTCGTCGCTTCCGCTGCCGACCAGATTGTCCAGCCACCCCCGGCCTTGGGTGCTCAGTCGGCCACTGAGCCCGGCTTGTTTTTCCACCATCAAATTTCGCACACGATCGCTGCGTGCAAGGGACAACTGCCGGTTGAATGCTTCTGTGCCGCTGCGGCTGGTGTGGCCGGTGATTTCAAGGCAATGGGTACCGGCGGCGACCTGGCTGGAGATTTCCGTCAGCCAGAAGTCGTAGGCGCTGCTGACCGCAGAGTCTGCCCAGAAGGCGGTCTGCCCGGGCATGAACAGGAATTTGACGGCCAACGTTCGGCTCGCCAGGCCCGTTGCAACCATGTGATGAAAGGCCTGGTGGGCCTGCGCCTGCTGCCCCAGCTTCAGGTGGGACAGGTATTGGCCGTTGTAGGCCCGCAGCGACTGGCCGCCCCATTGCGCGGCGGCTTCGAACATGCGCAGTGCGTGGGCATACGCTCCCGTGGCATAGGCGTCCTGGCCTTGGGCGAGCAGCGTCTGGGTCACCATGTCGTCGTGCGTACTTTCCTTGATGGTGTTCCCTTGGCGTTCAGACAACAAGGTGCCCGGTCTGGCGGGCAGCAGAACGGGGCTGTCTTGAAAGTACGGCGCCGGCAACGAAGCCGCCGAGTCAATGTGCACGGGGCCATGCTGGCGGGCGAGAACCTGGTGGGAGTTCAGGTCAATCAGCGACAACGTCAGCACCCAGGTGCTTGGGCCGGGCGGCTTCTCAGCAGCGAGGTGTTGTCGGGATTCGAGGAGGTGTGACGATGTTGGCTTGTGAGACAAGGTGCCCGTCAGCAAGAGTGTCGTTGGCAGTGGGTCGCCGGTTTGTAGGGGCGGGATTTCGCGCAGTTCGAATTCGGTTTCGAGCGCGCTCAGTCGTGCGGCCAGCCAATGCCGAACCTGTGCGCTTGCCCGCGTGCCCTGTTGCATGAAGGGGCTGGCAGGCGTGGCCGGAGCGCCCTCGGTCGGGCCGATTTGATCTGTGATGGCTCCCACGCTCACCCGCTGGCGGCCTGGCCCGATGAGTACAGACTTGGCTTGAGCACGCCATTGCGCAAGCAGGCTTTCGGTCACAACTTGCACTTCGTGCTCGAAGACGGATTGCGGGGTGGGTGGTGCCGGTGGCGGCGAATTGCAGGCACCCAGTTGCAGGAACAAGAGCACGAGCATGAGCAGCGCACTGGTGCGCGCCAGGTCGTGGCGCGTCAGCGCAGCAAAAAGGGGGCGAGGTGTCATCGGCATTGCGATTCCAGGGTCAGGCGGTCTTGGGTGCTCAATGTTTCACCCAGCGACCAACGCACCAGCAACTGGCTGCACTCGGCGCTGGCATGCTGCGCTTGTGCCGTGGGCCGAGTCGCAACAGCGGCCGTGGGCTCCATCTGCATGGCAACGGGCGCCGTAGCTTGGGGGACGGGAACCTCCGCCGTGAAGGTAGCGACTTCAGGCGCAGCATGTTCGGCAATGGGTTGGGCCATGTGTACAGCGTTGTGTGTGGCAGTCGGTGTAGATCCCGACGGGATGGCCACCGTGATGCGGGGTGTTGCTGTCAGAGCCGGGGTAGGCGCCCATCGATCTGCAGTCGGACGATGCAGCAGGACTCCAAGGCTCAAGGTGGCCAGCGCCAACAGGCCGGTCCAGGCGCCAACGCGTGCGCATCGGCGTTGTGTTGCGTCGGATGTATTGAGCTTGGGTTTGCTGATCGACTCGGTACGCGGTGAGTGATGTGCAGCGACTGCTGCAGGCACCGGTGCTGGAGCCGTTGCAGGCACTTCACCCCAGTTTGCCGGTGCGGCAGCACTTGGTGCCTGAGGGTTGGCGGCGAACCCCAGTTCGTTCGCCTGTGCAATCACATGATGGGCTTCGATCAGGGGCTGGGCGTCCATCAGCCA
Source organism: Roseateles koreensis (assembly GCF_028595305.1). Lineage (GTDB taxonomy): Bacteria > Pseudomonadota > Gammaproteobacteria > Burkholderiales > Burkholderiaceae_C > Paucibacter_A > Paucibacter_A koreensis. The sequence continues at coordinate 234,487 of NZ_JAQQXS010000008.1, forward strand.
TGCAAGCTGGATCATCTGCTGGCACAAGAGCCGAATGCGGCCAGGGTAGCCCTGGGTGTGGCGCCGGATGGCGTCGAGCGCTGCGGGTGTCCACTCCGGGCGTGGCTGATCCGGCAACAACTGCGTGAGTCGATTGCGGATCAAGGCATCGGCTTCTTTCTGTGGCAGCGGTGCCAGTTGAAAGCTTGGCCCCAATTCGGCGACAAATGCCTGTAGCGCCGGTGCGTTCAGGCGCTGAAGCAAGGCGGTCTGACCGACCCAGATCATGCGCAGCGTGCCCTGCCACCGCCTTTGCGCCTGGTGGAGTCTGAGCAGGGCGACGAGCGCGTCGTGCGTCAGGCTCTGTGCTTCGTCAATGATCAGCAAGGCGGCCTCGCCATTGCGGGTCCATTGCTTGAGTTGCTCGTGAAGCCAGCTTTCGGACGGTGTTGCCCCATTCCGTTGCGGCATGCCAAAGGCGTAGCTGATGGACTGCAGGATTTCCGGCCCGCTCAAAGCCGTGAAGCTGAGGCTGGCGATGTGCGCTGGGGCTTGCCGGTCCTGCATTGCCATGCGCAGCAAGTGGGTTTTGCCTGCGCCTGCGGCCCCTGTCAGGAGCACGATGCCGCGCCCTGAAGCCAGGCTGGCGCACAGTTTTAAGCGCAGCAACTCGAGCGATGCACAGGGCAAGTCGTCGCATGCTTGTTCAGGCTGCCGTGCAGGCGCCGCATGCCCGGCCTCGGGCAGTCGGCTTGGAGCTTTGGCGTTCACGGCCATGGCGGGGTCCTCATCAATACGCAGCACAGGACGTGGCCCGTGATTGCGATGATTGTGTGGGGGGTGCGCCGCATCGGGGCGGGAGGCTCCCAAGCCGTGTGAACTATGCACGCACGCGTCCCCTGAAGCTGGGACGGGAGTGGGGCAATCAGCGCGAAGACCCGCGCACAAGGCCTCTGTACCGACGGCGGGTGCCTGACGAGCCGTGGGGCACTCCAGGCAGGGGCCCAATCGTCAGGAGGCTTTGCGCAGGTTGGTTGGGGCGATCTTCAGGGCTTCGCGGTATTTGGCCACGGTGCGGCGGGCAACTTGAATGCCTTGCTCTTCCAGCATGCTGGCCAGCGCACTGTCTGACAAGGGCTTGGCAGGATTTTCAGCGTCAACGAACTGCTTGATCAACGCCCGCACGGCCGTGCTGGAGGCATTGCCGCCGGTTTCAGTGCTGAGGCCGGAGCCGAAAAAGTACTTCAGCTCAAAGGTGCCGAAGGTGGTGGCCATGTATTTGGCTGTGGTCACGCGCGAAATGGTGGATTCGTGCAGACCGAGTTCATCGGCGATCTCGCGCAGCACCAGCGGTTTCATTGCCAAAGCGCCGTGCGTGAAGAAGCCTTTTTGCCGTTCAACGATGGCTTTGGAGACCCGCAAGATGGTGTCGAAGCGCTGCTGGATATTCTTGATGAACCAGCGTGCTTCCTGCAATTGGCCACCCAGTGCGCTGTTGGTGATGCCGCCGCGCGTCTGGCGCAGGGCATTGGCATACATCTCGTTGATGCGCAGTTTGGGGGCGACTTCAGGGTTGAGCATCACGCGCAATTCGCGCCCGACTTTGCGCACGATCACGTCGGGCACCACGGCCTGCGCCTGGCCGCGGGCAAACTGCCGGCCGGGCTTGGGCTCCAGGGCGCGGATCATGGCTTGCGCATCCCGCAGCAAGGCGTCGTCGGCACCGGTGAGCAGCATCAAACGCTTTTGATCACGCTTGGCCAGCAGTTCCAGATGCGATTTGCAGATCAGGATGGCGATCACTTGAGCCGGGCTGCGCGGCTGGGCGCGCAGTTGCAGTGTGAGGCATTCCGCCAGATCGCGGGCTCCGACGCCGGCCGGGTCCATGTTTTGTAGCCACTTCAAGGCGATGCGCAGATGGTCTTGCAATTCCTCCAGCGCTTCTTCGTCGCTGGTCAGCGCGCTGGCAATGTCTTCCAGCGAGTCTTCAAGATAGCCATCTTCATTGAGGGACTCGATCAGGACGTGCAAGGCCACGCGATCGGCCTCGCTCAGGCCCATGCCGGCGAGTTGCTGCACCAGATGTTCTTGCAGGCTGATGCCGGCGGACTCCTGATCACTGCGCTCGTCGTCACTGTCGTTGCCCGCACCGGTGCTGTTGTGATTGCTGGGCAACTCGCGAATGCCGTCGAAATCGTCGCCCTCGGTGCCGTTCTCCCAGTCGTCACGCTCGGTGGTGCCGAAGTCTTCGGCCTGAATTTCAGGGGTGGTTTCGACCTCGGCGCCTGCGCCCAATTCATTCTCAGCACCACTGTCGTCGGCCGCGCTGGCCCGAGCAGGTTCGCTGATTTCAGGCGCTGCGACGCTGTAGTCTTCCTCGGTGTCGAGCAGCGGGTTCTGCGCCAGCATCTGGTCGATTTCCTGGTTCAATTCCAGGGTCGACAACTGCAGCAGCCGGATGGATTGCTGCAGCTGCGGGGTCAACGATAAGTGCTGACTCAGCCGGAGTTGGAGGGATTGCTTCATTTCCGCCCATCCGCACCCGCACGGCCCCCCGAAGGGGCCGGTGCGCCCCCTCGGGGGGCCGTGAGCAAAGCGAGCGTGGGGGCAAACATGCTTACATGCGGAAGTTTTCGCCGAGGTAGACCTTGCGCACATCGGCGTTGTCCACAATCTCGGTAGGCCGGCCTTCAGCCAGCACGGCGCCTTCGCTGATGATGTAGGCGCGGTCGCAGATGCCCAGCGTTTCACGCACATTGTGATCGGTGATCAACACACCGATGCCGCGTGCCTTCAGGAAACTGATGATGCGCTGAATCTCCAGCACGGCGATGGGGTCGACCCCGGCAAAGGGTTCGTCCAGCAAAATGAAACGGGGCTGTGTGGCCAGGGCGCGGGCGATTTCAACGCGTCGGCGTTCGCCGCCAGAGAGTGCTGGTGCGGGGCTGTCCCGCAGTTTGTCGATGCTGAGATCGCGCAGCAGGTTTTCCAGCAATTCGTCGATGCGGGCCTTGCTGAAGGCGCGGCCTTCGGCGTCTAGCTGTAACTCCAGCACGGCGCGGATGTTTTCTTCCACATTCAGCTTGCGAAAAATCGAGGCTTCCTGCGGCAAATAGCTCAGGCCCAGGCGGGCACGCTGGTGGATGGGCAGGTGCTGCACTTCTTTACCATCAATGTGGATCACCCCCGCATCGGCCCGCACCAAGCCCACAATCATGTAGAAACTGGTGGTTTTGCCGGCGCCGTTGGGACCCAGCAAACCCACCACTTCGCCGCTGTCCACACTCACATGGACGTTCTTGACGACTTTGCGGACGCCATAGGTTTTCGCCAAGCCTTGCGCGTCGAGGCGGCTGCGCGCAACGTCGGGGGAGGCGGGCGTCATGATGGCTTTTTGCCGGCGGGCAGGCTGGTGCTGGGCTGCAAGCTCAAGCCGGGCGTGGGCGCGGACGGTGTGTCCGCCGCAGCGGGAGTTGCCGGGCCGCCTCGCGGCATCATGACCACGCGAACACGCCCTGTCGGATGCGGCGAGCTTTGACCACCGTCGAGCGTGAACACCTCGCTGCGGTTGTCATAGACGATCAGGGCGCCGCTGACTTCATCGGCCACAGCGGTGCCCACCGTCCGGTGCACGACGGCATTCCCGATGAAGCGCACGGTGTCGCTACGGGTGTCGTATTCCACTTGATCGGCAAACCCTTCCACGGCTTCGCCGGGGATGTCGCGTGCCTGGCGAAATTTGACCTGTTGCCCGGTCTGCCCGTTGGCATAGGCTTGAAAGTAGCCGTCGCCGGTTTCACGCACATCAATGCGTTCGGCCCGCAGCAGCAGGCTGCCTTTGCTCAGCACCACATTGCCGTTGAACTCGGTGCGTTGGCGCGCCATGTCGATGAGGCCGCCTTTGTCGGAGGCAATGCTCAGGGGCTTGAACTGATCGGCCTTTTCCGCGAAGGCGGGTGAGGTGCCAACACCCAGGCATAGCATCAAACTCAGGCTGAGGCCACGGGCGATGCATGTGGGGGGGGCGGCTTTGCGGGGTTGGGAGGGGTTCATGGCGGCACAATTCTTGCAGACCATTCTAGTGCCTGCCGATGGGCTTGCGCCGCAAGGATGCCGGGGCCGTATCAATGGTGCATCGCATTCAGCTGAAAAGGGTGCCCTGAGTTGGGTCACAGTGTCGGGCGGGACGGCCCTCGGTGCCCGAGGAGTCTCACGGGGCCGCCGAGTCTGAGATCGAGTCCGTTTGGGTTCGATCCCTAGGCCACGGCCCCGCCTGGCTTCAGCCCTTGTTACGCAGCTGCTTGATCAAGAAGTCCACCACCGCCAAAGACTGCTGACCGTTGACTTGCTCAGTGGCGCCGCGGGTGCCAGCGATGGCGGGTGATGTCAGGAATTTGCCGGCCACGCCCAGCGCCGGCACGCCGTCAATGCGGTAGTCCTCCGACAACTTGGTAGCTTGCGCGCACTTGGTCTGCACGCCGAAGGAGTTATAGGCGGCTGTGAATTTGGCGACGTCCAGGCCCAGGCTACCTGCCAGGGCGATCGTGGCTTTTTCGTCGTCCGGCATATTGCGCTGGAAGGCGTTGAACACAGCGGTGTGGACTTCCGCCTCCTTGCCCATGGCTTCCAGGGCGAAGAACAAGCGCTGGTGAATTTTGATGTTGGCGCGAAAACCCACATGCACCCGACGGAAGCTGACGTCCGCTGGCAGCTGCTTGACCCAGCTTTCCAGCACGGGATCAAAGGCATAGCAGTGAGGGCAACCGTACCAGAAAAACTCGATCACCTCGATTTTGCCGGGCGTCGTCGGCAATGCCTGGCTGAGTCGCAGGTATTGCTTGCCTTCAGCCGGGCCGCCTTGAGCCTGGGCCATGCCCGGCAAGCCCAAGGTCGCCAGACCGAGTGCGGAGAGGCTCAGCTTGGCTGAAAAGTCACGACGCTGCATGAGAGGTGTCCTTTGAACTTTTAACTTTGAAAAACGAAGACGGCGAAAGTGCGTGTTCGCCGGGCAATATAACGTCAACGTTTGACGGTCACGAGGTTTGCTTCCATGCCGGCAGCTTCGATCTTGTGCTGCAGGCCTTCGGCTTCATCACGCGCGTCCATGGGGCCGAGGCGGACGCGGAACACAGTGCGCCCCGATTGTTCCCGTTCCGTGATCTTGGCGCTGAAGCCTTGCATGGCTAATTTGGCGCGCTGGGCTTCGGCGTCCTCAGCGCGGGTGAAGGCGCCGGCCTGTACAAAGTAAACGTTAGGGTCAGCGGCGGCTGTTGCGACGGCTTTGGCGTCGGCTTTCTTGTCGGCCACTTTGTCCGCGGGCTTGTCGGTAGCGCTCTTGTCATTGCCCTTTTCGGACGCCTTTTCAACAGGTTTTGCCGGCGTTGGCGTCAGCACCTGTGTTGGCGCGGGCGCCGGTGCCGGGGCAGGAGCGGCCGTGACGGGCGGCGTCTCGGCAGGCATGCTCACCACGCCACTGGCGGCCTTGGCTCCGGCTTTGCCCGCCAGCGGTGCGTTGGGGTCCCAATTTTTGTTGCGGGCGGCCTCTTCGGCGTCTTGTTCCGCAGTGCGTTGGGGCACCTTGTTGACGAAGGGAATTGGTACCTTGGTGATGTAGAGCGCCACACCCAGGGCCACGGCCAGGCCCACCAGCAGGCCGACGATCAGCCCCAGAACAAAACCGCCTTTTTGACTCTTGTTCGACCCAGTGCTCATGTGTTCTCCGTCACAGCCTCACGTGCCATCACCTCAGGGGCGCTGACGCCCAGAACCGCCAAGGCGTTGGCAATCACCTGCCGGGTTGCGGCCAGCAGCGCCACACGGGCTTGTGTCAACTCGGGGGTCTGGTCCAGCACGCGCTCGGCCGCATAGTAGCTGTGATAGCTGCCGGCCAAGTCACGCAGATAGAAGGTGAGGTCATGCGGCGCCAGCCCTTCGGCGGCGCGGGTCAACATGGCCGGGTAGTCGGCCAGCTTGAGCATCAGCGCCGCTTCGGTTGGGGCAGTCAGCAGGCTCAGGTCGGCTTGTGTCAGTGTGCTTTCGACACCGCCGCGCGTCACCCAGTTGCGAATCACCGAGCAGATGCGTGCATGCGCGTACTGCACGTAGAACACGGGGTTCTCGTCGTTTTGCTTCAGGGCCAGGTCGATGTCGAAGGTGAATTCGGTGTCGGCCTTGCGGCTGATCAGGAAGAAGCGCACCGCGTCACGGCTGGTCCAGTCAATGAGGTCGCGCATCGTGACATAACTGCCGGCCCGCTTGGATAGCTTGACCTCCACGCCGCCCTTCATAACCAGCACCATCTTGTGCAGCACGTAGTCGGGAAAGCCTTGGGGGATGCCCACGCCCGCCGCTTGCAGGCCACCGCGCACCCGGGCGACCGTGCCGTGGTGGTCGGTGCCTTGCACGTTGATGCACTTGGTGTAGCCGCGCTGGAACTTGTTGATGTGATACGCCACGTCCGGCAGGAAGTAGGTGTAAGTGCCGTCGGACTTGCGCATCACGCGGTCTTTATCGTCCCCGTAGTCGGTTGTGCGCAGCCACAGCGCGCCACCCTCTTCGAAGGTCTTGCCCGAGGCTTCCAGCTTGGCGACGGTGGACTCCACCGCGCCGGTTTGGTACAAGCTCGACTCCAGAAAATAGTTGTCGAACTGAACGCCCACGGCTTGCAAGTCCAGGTCCTGCTCATGGCGCAGATAGGCCACCGCGAACTGGCGGATGCTGTCAAGATCATCCACGTCGCCGGAGGCGGTGAATTCACGGTCGTCGGCTTTGACGGTTTTTTGGGCCAAAAAGTCGTCGGCGATGTCCTGGATGTAGTCGCCGTTATAGGCCGACTCCGGCCAGCCGGCATCTCCCGGCTTGAGGCCCTTGAGCCGGCATTGGGTGGAGTTGGCCAGGGTGGCGATTTGCACGCCGGCGTCGTTGTAATAGAACTCGCGGGTGACTTGCGAGCCCTGCGTCTGGAACAGGCTGCAGATGGCATCACCCAAGGCCGCTTGGCGGGCGTGGCCCAAATGCAGCGGGCCGGTGGGGTTGGCGGAGACAAATTCCACCATCACATGCTGGCCGTTGGCGGCTTGCTTGCCAAAGTCGGCTGCGGCGCCCAGCACCTCGGCTACCACCGCTTGTTTGGCGGCAGGCTTGAGGCGGATGTTGATGAAGCCCGGGCCGGCAATCTCCATTGCATCGACCCAGGCCTGGAAGGCCGGCCGTGCGGTGCACGCATCAATCAGGGCCTGCGCCAGTTCGCGCGGGTTTTTCTTGAGCGGGCGTGCCAGTTGCATGGCGGCCGTGCAGGCAAAGTCGCCCAGGGCGGCTTGCTTGGGGGATTCGAAGGCGGCGGCCAGGGTGGCGCCGGGGCTGAGTTCTTGAATCGCTTCGGCCAGGGCGGCGAGCAGTTCTTGCTTGGCTTGGATCATGGCGAGATTCTAAGGGGAGCCCGGTCGTGAACGGCTGCCCGGGTTTCGACCCTGGGCGTGTTCGACTTGCGACGAAGGGGTGTGAGAAGGTCCTATGATTCACTGCATGTCTAACGACGCATCTCTACCGCATGAGCCTCGGCTCGACTTGCCTGCCTACATTGGCAAGTACAAGGTGTCGCGCCGCTTGGGCGAAGGCGCCACCAGCGATGTGTTTCTGGCGAAGGACGAGTTTCACGGCGGCGAGGTGGCGATCAAGCGCATGCGCGCTTGGGCGATTACCAGCCGCACCGGCCAGAGCAGCGATTACGGCATCCGCTTCTATGCGGCGGAGGCGGCACTGGCCGGGCGCCTGCAGCATCCCAATGTGGTCCAGATCCTGGATGCGGTGCCTGATCAGGACGCGCCCTATCTGGTCATGGAGTACGTGCCTGGCTTGACGCTCAAGTCGTTTTGTCGCAGCGACCGCCTGTTGCCGCTCGACCAAATTGTTGAGCTGGGATTCAAATGCGCCATGGCCTTGTCCTATGTATTCAGGCAAGGCGTGATTCACCGCGACGTCAAACCGGCCAATCTGCTGGCCGTGCTCGATACGCAGGGTCAAGTCACGGATGTCAAGGTGAGCGATTTCGGCAGCGCGTTGAATCTGCGCTCCGACGCCACGCAGGTGCATCGCGTGGGCTCGTTGGCTTATATGCCGCCGGAACAGATCGAAGGCGGCGATGTCGACTGCCGTGCTGATATCTATGCCCTGGGCGCCGTGCTTTATCACTTGATCGCCGGCCGGCCGCCGTTTGATGCGCCCAGCCAAATGGCCTTGATGCACCAGATTTATCACCAGGCGCCGGTGTCATTGGTGGGGCAGCGCAGCGGTGTAACGACCGAGTTGGACGGCGTCATCATGCGAGCCCTGGCCAAGCACCCAGAGGCCCGTTACGACAATTGGGAGGACTTTGGTCGCGCCCTGTCAGACCTGGTGACCCGGCAGCTGGTGCCTCTGGCGCGCCTGTATGAAGTGAAGGATTCTGAGCGCTTCAATATGCTGCGCGATCTGGAATTTTTTGCCGACTTCGGCGATGTTGAACTGTGGGAGGTCGTGCATCGCGGGCGTTGGCGGCGCTTCCCCGAAGGGCATGCCCTGTTCAAACGGGGCCAGGAGGGCAACACCTTCCACATCATTGCCCAAGGCGGGGTTGAGGTGTTCCGCGAGGGGGCCTTGGTGGCCCAGCTTGGTAAAGGCACCTCGGTCGGTGAGATGGCTTACTTGGCGCCCAACCCGGCGTTGCGGCAACACAGTGCCGACGTGCGTGTGAAAGAGGTCTGCATCACCATTTCATTCACCCCGGAGTCGCTGGGTTTGCTGAGTCCGGAGTGCCAGCACCGCTTCGACCGCGCTTTCATCCAAGTGCTGGTACGGCGCTTGCATGCCGCCCATGAGGCCATGGCTCATCCGCGCAGAATCATGTAAACCAGTCTTGAGCCTGGCGCGTTGCCATGCTTGAATGCTCGCAAATGCACCTGTCAGCTGCAGCTTCAGAAATTGATGCCTCCGTTTTTTGTTCGTTTGTTCATCCCTTTTGTTCAACCGCTAAGGATTGCTCCATGAAGAAATTGATCAGCCTGCTGACCCTTGTGACGCTCACTTTCGCCGGCAGCGCCCATGCGCTGGCAACCGGTAGCAGTTGCGATGCGCAAGCCGCCGAGAAAAAGCTGGCCGGTGCCGCCAAGACAAGCTTCTTGAAAAAGTGCAATGCCGACAATCCGGCCAACGCCAGCTGTGACGCCAAGGCCGCTGAAAAGAAACTGGCTGGCGCCGCCAAGAACAGCTTCGTGAAGAAGTGCGTGGCTGACGGCGCTGGCGCTGCGGCCGCACCAGTTGCAGACGCTAAAGCCAGTTGCGACACCCAAGCCGCCGAGAAGAAGTTGGCCGGCGCGGCCAAGACCAGCTTCGTCACGAAGTGCGTGGCTGACGCGAAGTAAAAGCATGCCGCCCAAACCGATCGGTCGAACGGTTTGGATTGACGGTATTGCCTGTCTGACCCAGCCCTCGTCGTGAGGGCTTTTCTTTGTGGGTTTTGCTGAGCTTCGCGCTTCGCGCTTCGTGGGCGTCAGCGGCCGCCCATACCGCTGGCCGACCAATAGTCGGGGCGCGCGTAGCTGAGCTTCAAAAAATCCACCCACAGCCGCACCCGCAAGGGCAGGTGTTTGCGCTGCGGCACCAAGGCGTAGATGCCGTTGGGCGGGGCGGCAAAGTCCTCCAGCACGGTTTGCAGGCGCCCGGCTGCAATGTCTTGCTCCACCTCCCAGGTGCTGCGCCAAGCCAGCCCCAGGCCGCGCAGGCACCAGTCGCGCAGCACTTGTCCATCGCTGCAGTCGAGCCGCCCTGTGGGGCGCAGGTGGGTGATTTCTCCGTCAATATTGAAGGCCCAGCCGCGCGTTTGGCTGGCGTCGGAGCTGAGCATCAGGCAGGCGTGGCGCGACAACTCCGAGGGGTGTTGCGGCATGCCCGCGCGCTTCAGGTAGGCCGGTGTTGCCACGCAAAGTCGCCGGTTGTCGGCCAGGCGCACACTGACCAGGCTGGAGTCGGGCAGATCACCTACTCGCACGGCACAGTCGTAGCCCTCGCCGGCAATGTCCACCACCCGGTCACTCAGATTGAGCGAGACGCTGACCTCGGGATGCGCGGCGAGAAACTCGGGCACCAGGGGCGCCACGTGCCTGCGCCCAAAACCGGCGGGCGCCGTGACGCGCAGAAATCCGCTGGCTTTGACGCCGCCCGCGCTGACGCTGGACTCCGCATTGGCAAATTCGATCAACAGCCGTTGGCAATCTTCCAGAAAGGCACTGCCCTCGTGCGTGAGGGTGATGCGCCGGGTTGTGCGCAACAGCAGTTTGACACCCAGGCGCGACTCTAGCGCGTCGATGCGCCGGCCCATCACGGCCGGTGCCACACCCTCCAGTTGGGCGGCTGCAGTCAAGCTGCCCCGGGTGGCGACGGATACAAAGGATTCAATCTGCTTGAGGCGGTCCATGAGGCCCGATTGTGCTGCTGCCGAGATGGAAAAGGTCGAGGATTTGTTTGATTCGTGCGTTTTATGTACAAATTCCCTGCGTTGAACGTCATGAATCCGGGTGACAAACTGGCATAAATTAGGGCTATCGATTCTCAGTATTCCGCCAACCCGAGGTTTCAGTCATGAGCACCGCACGTACATCCATTCACGGCCTGCAAGTCGCCACCGAGTTGCATCAATTCATCGAAACCGAGGTGTTGCCGGGCACGGGCGTGGACTCGGCCAAGTTTTGGGCGGGCTTCGATGCGATCGTGAGCGATCTTGCACCCAAAAACGTGGCCTTGCTGGCCGAGCGCGATCGCTTGCAAACGGAGCTGGACGCCTGGCATCGCGCCCATCCCGGCCCCATTCAAGACATGCCGGTCTACCGGGCTTTTCTTGAAAAAATTGGCTACCTGGTGCCCGCCCCTGGTGCCGTGCAAATCAGTACCGCCCAGGTGGATGACGAGCTGGCCATTCAAGCCGGCCCGCAACTGGTGGTGCCCATCTTGAATGCACGTTATGCCTTGAACGCCGCGAACGCGCGATGGGGTTCACTGTACGACGCCTTGTATGGCACCGACGCCATCCCCGAATCGGACGGCGCTGAAAAGGCCGGCCGCTACAACCCCGTGCGCGGCGCCAAGGTCATCGCTTACGCCCGCCAAGTGCTGGACCAAGCGGCCCCCTTGGCACAAGGTTCGCACAAAGATGCCACGGCCTACAGCATCCAGGCCGGCAAGTTGGTGGTGCGCTTGGCCAGCGGCACAAACACGGGCTTGCAAAATCCCGCTCAACTGGTGGGTTACCTCGGCGACGCTGCGGCGCCCCGTTCGGTCTTGTTGCGCCACAACGGCTTGCATCTGGACATCCAGATCGATCGCGGCACAACCATCGGCCAAAGCGACGCCGCGGGCATCAGCGACGTGGTGATGGAGTCCGCCTTGTCCACCATCCTGGACCTGGAAGATTCAGTCGCCGCCGTGGATGCCGAAGACAAAGTGCTGGCCTACCGCAACTGGTTGGGCATCCTGAAGGGCACCCTGACGGAAGAACTTGAAAAAGGCGGCAAGAAGTTAACCCGCCGCCTCAATGCAGACCGCGTGTACACCGCCGCAGACGGCCAAAGCGAGGTCAAGCTGCATGGCCGCTCCTTGATGTTCGTGCGCAATGTCGGCCACTTGATGACCAACCCGGCGATCTTGTATGCCAATGGCAGGGAAATTCCGGAAGGCCTGATGGATGCGGTCATTACGACCACCATCGCCATTCATGATCTGCAGCGCAAGGGCAACTCGCGCAAAGGCTCCGTCTACATCGTCAAGCCCAAGATGCATGGCCCTGCCGAAGTGGCATTTGCCGCTGAAATTTTCGGCCGGGTCGAAGCCCTGCTGGGCTTGCCCGCCGATACCGTCAAGCTGGGCATCATGGACGAAGAACGCCGCACCAGTGTCAACCTCAAGGCTTGCATCGCCGCAGCTGCCAGCCGCGTGGCCTTCATCAACACCGGCTTCCTCGACCGCACGGGCGATGAAATGCATACCGCCATGCAGGCCGGCCCCATGTTCCGCAAGGGCGACATGAAAACCAGCGCATGGATTCAAGCCTACGAGCGCAGCAACGTGCTGACCGGTTTGTCGTGTGGCCTGCGCGGGCGCGCTCAGATTGGTAAAGGCATGTGGGCCATGCCTGACCTGATGGCCGCCATGCTGGAGCAAAAAATTGCCCATCCCAAGGCGGGTGCCAACACCGCCTGGGTGCCGTCACCCACGGCAGCAACCCTGCATGCGCTGCACTATCACCAAGTCAACGTGGCTGAGGTGCAACAAGAACTCGAGAAAATCAATGCCGACGCCGAGCGCGACAGCATTCTCGACAAGCTGTTGCAGATCCCCGTGGTGGCCAAAGCTGAGTGGTCTGCGGCAGACGTTCAACAAGAGCTGGACAACAACGCCCAAGGCATTCTGGGCTACGTTGTGCGCTGGGTGGATCAAGGCGTGGGCTGCTCCAAGGTGTCCGACATCCACAACATCGGCCTGATGGAAGACCGCGCCACCCTGCGCATCTCCAGCCAACACATCGCCAACTGGCTGCACCACGGCGTGACCACCGAAGCCCAGGTGCGCGCCACTTTCGAGCGAATGGCCGCAGTGGTTGACGGCCAAAACGCCAGCGACGCCGCCTACAAGCCCATGGCCGGCCATTTCGGCACCTCTGCCGCCTATCAAGCCGCGCTGGACCTTGTCTTCAAGGGCCTGGCCCAACCCAGCGGATATACCGAACCGTTGTTGCATGCTTGGCGGTTGAGGGTGAAGGCGGGGTGATTGGATCGTAAAAGCCCGCAGGGCGTAGTGCTCTGCGGGCTCGCGTTCTGGCTACCGCAACATTCGTGCTACGGAATCAGCTCAGAATGCTTGGTTGTACCGAACCCAGAAAAATCGGTCGAGTGGCAAATCAGGGTCGACAGACGCTGATGACGAATTGCCGCTGTAGCCCGAATTGGCCGAATAATTGATGCGCGGGCTGATGTTGAACACATTGTTCGCGCCCACCATGATTTTGCCCTTCCACGACGTGTTGTAGCTGATGGTCAAGTCGTTATAGATCATGGCCTTTGTTTTGTTGAATCCGATGCCATCAGACCAAGTGTCGACCGGGTTGCTGCATTCAACGGGCGGTGATGTATCGCTGCCAATATCCCAGCACTGGGTTTTAACCCCGCTGTAATATCGAGTGCCGAAGGAGGCGCCCCAATCGCCTCGGGCCCAGTCAACGGTCATATTGGAACGAAATCGGTAATAGGGGTTGCCAGAGAACTCGCCTATGTAATCGATCCATCCACTATCAGCCGTGCTTTTCACCTTGAAGCTCTTAACGTAGGCCGACTCAGATTTGAAGCTGAACTGCCCCCAGGGCATGGCGGGGAATCGATAATTCAGTGAAAAATCAATACCTTCTGTTTCTTGCTTGCCGAGATTGGCGTTGCCACGATGCAGCGAGTTGATTTGGCCCGTCAGAGGGTCTCGAGTGAGCTTGTTGCAGAAACTGGTGACACCATTGATATAGCACTGGTTCATCACATCGGATGCACTGATACTTTTGATCCTGTTGTCGATGACGATCTTGTACCAATCCAATGAGAAATCCAGCCCTGGTAGAGATGCCGGGCTGTATACAAACCCGAGTGTCTTGGTGACGGCTGTTTCAGGCTTCAAGTCAGCGTTGCCAGCGCCAGACATAAATGGCACTAGGCCTTGAGTTGCCGCAGTCACGGGTGCGCCGGATTGATTCAATTGGCGGTAAGTACTTGGTAAGCCGGCGGCTAAGCAGTTGGCCCGGGTGGCTGCGTTGCCAGCAGCGTCACCTTTGACTGAGTCACAGGGATCGAGGAACGAATCGAAGGTTTGGGAGCCGCCACCAAAGGTGTCGCTCAAGGTGGGGGCACGAAAGCCTTGCGCCCATGTGCCTCGCGTCATCAACTCTTTGATGGGTTTGTAGACGAAACTGGCTTTGCTATTGGTTGTTGCGCCGAAGTTACTGTAATTTGAATGCCGCGTCGCCAAGTTAAGACTCAGCATTTGCGCCAATGGTTGGTCGCGTAATACTGGAACGGCCAATTCAGCATAAATTTCCTTGACGGAGTAGTTGCCCACCGTAGCCTGTGCGGCCAAATCTGTAGAGTAACCCGATTGCTCAAATTGCCCCGGTCGGTCGTAGCCCGCCAGCTGGCGGTGCTCTGCGCCCACCGCGGCGCTGACCGGTCCAGCAGGCAGCGAGAACAATTCTCCCGACATGTCTGCGGTGAGGCTCTTGACCGTACTACCGTAGGTGGCTTGGCCAGTGGACATAACATAGGCCAAGGCCGCGGGTGTTGACGCGCTGGGGCCGCCCAAGATATCAAAGGGCGTGCAACCGGCCAAGGGCAGGGGGTTGGCGGGTGTGCCGCACTGGACAACACCATTGGCGTTCAAGAATGAAGGGCCAAGCGCCTTTTTCAAATTCAGCAAATTGAGATTGCCTGTTGAAACTACCGTGCCACCGGTGTCGCTGTAGTCGGACCTGCAAAATTCGTTTTTCCCAGCGTGTGGCTGAACGAGGTCGTCTCTGTCTGCGCCGTTAGGGAGCGAGTTGAATGCGACGGACATTCTGGTGGGCCATGGCGCCGTTGAG
>NZ_JAQQXS010000009.1 GCF_028595305.1 Roseateles koreensis
GGCACCCCCAAACGGCCCGCAGGCCGCGCCAAGCCTCAGTTCGTGTTGCATATATGTGTTTTCATACAGTAATATCAAAACTGGCAAAGGCAGCACGGGCAGTTTGCCATTCCTGGTGGGGCTAGGCCTGATGGTTTGCCCTGTGGGTGCCTGCGTGCTGCTGATTGGAGGCAAGTATGTTCAGCCCGTCAATCATTCCTTCGGGGGAGGTCAGTCCGGTGCGCGGTCCTCGCCCTTCTCGGCCGATGCTGCCACCGCTGCAGTCGGTGAAGCTCCTTGACCAAGTCCGCGAGCGGATCCGGTACCTGCACTACAGCCGACGCACTGAGGAGGCCTACGCGCACTGGTGCCGGGCATTCATTCGGTTCCACGGCATCCGCCATCCGGCCGAGCTGGGTGGCCCCGAGGTAGAGGTATTCCTAAGTTGGCTTTCCAACGACCGAGGGGTGGCGGTATCGACGCACCGGCAAGCCCTGTCTGCCTTGCTGTTCCTGTACGGCAAGGTCTTGCAGCTGGATTTGCCTTGGATGTCGGACATCGGGCGCCCCCAGGTCAAGCGGCGTCTGCCCGTCGTCCTGAGCCAAGTCGAGGTGATGGCGGTGCTGGCGCATCTGGAGGGGACGCACCGGCTGTTGGCCCAACTGCTGTACGGCACTGGCATGCGCATCACCGAAGGGTTGCAGTTGCGCGTCAAGGATCTGGACTTTGAGCATGGCGCCGTGATCGTCCGGGAAGGCAAAGGCGGCAAGGACAGGGTGGTCATGCTGCCGCAGAGCCTGGTGGGTGGTTTGAGGGGGCAGCTCAATGCGGCGCGTTCTTTGTGGACACTGGATCAGGAGGCAGGTCGGAGCGGCGTCTTCATGCCGGATGCGCTGGAGCGAAAGTACCCACGGGCCGGCTCATCGTGGGGCTGGTTCTGGGTATTCCCGCAGGCTGAGCACTCCACCGATCCGAGGACCGGGATCGTGAGGCGCCATCATTTGTATGACCAGACTTTTCAGCGTGCGTTCAAGCGCGCGGTAGCCGCGGCCGGCATCACCAAGCCAGCGAGCCCGCACACCCTCCGCCATGCTTTTGCGACCCATCTGCTGCAGTCGGGCTACGACATCCGGACGGTGCAGGAGTTGTTGGGCCATGCCGACGTCGCTACCACCATGATCTATACCCATGTCCTGAAGGTGGGCGGCGGGGGCGTGCGCAGTCCGATGGATGTACTGGCTGCCCGATCAAGCGCCTGAACGCTGCTGTACCAGCCCGCCACAGAGCTGACCCTCGTTGATGTCGGCTTTGGGCACGTTGGAGCCATTCAGAACCGTTAAAACCGGATCGTCGGCACTGACTTGCGGTTGGCTTCGTCACAGCGGAATGGCCGGCCAGGTTGAATCGAAACTGGTGACCAGTTGTCCGCTCCAGGTGCGTGGGGGGAGGTCATTTGTCACCTAGTGACCTGCCCACTTCCGCCATACCACCCGCATGGCGGAAGTGTGGTGCTTGTTGAGTTTGAGCTATCGAAACATGCGGTTTGATGAATTCACGCAATTCCGGCAAATCCTGTCGCATTTCGACGCGAAACCTACAAAAGGTGTCGCAACAAGTACATGGTTGCACCAGGTAACTGCGTCAAGCTATTGACACTGGGGACCGCAGCATTGGCCTAAAGTTGTCGCACGACAGGGGGATGACGGGCGGTGATGCGGTAGCTGGCGCACCTTGGGGGGCGATGCCGTCACTGTGACTTTGGGCGTGACTGCGACCACGGCAGCGTCATGGGCCTTCGGCTGGATTTTGGAGCGAGCAATCCGCCTGGGCTAGGCGATTGGGCCGGGCGCCACCTGCTGCGCCACGGCCCGTGCGTTGGCGAGTTACTGCTTGCGACGCGAGTAGCTCAGCCCTGCCAATGCCAGTCCGACCAAGGCAAGTGTTGCGGGCTCGGGGACCTGTGTTGTGTCACCTTTTGCATCCAGTTGGAAGGCGCCGGGCGTTTGCCCGGACGGGGTGAACCAGCCGCCGCCATCGCCGGCATTGATGGCCGTGGGGTTGGTATCGCCGGATGAGCTCCAGTTCCAAGCGGCGGCGCTGTCACCCCCCAGGCTGACCGTGACCCAGTATTCATCTCCGGAAACCAACGTCGGGTTGAGTAGCGAACCCAGCAGGAGTGGCGCGTTGCTGTTGCCGAACAGGCCTAAGCTGTTCAAGTCCAAGGACCAGCTTTCCAGTAAGGCCCCGTCGGGGGCCGCGGCGGTGAGATTGACGGTAATTCCGCCGACTTGCTGGTTGTCCGACATTTTGTTGAGCGCGATTTCCATCGAGCCCAGGACCGCATTCGATCCTGCGACAAAGCTGCTGCCTTGTGAATAAAAGTTGCCGTCAAAGCCGTTGCCAACCGGGTTGCCATTGCTGGTGTCGTAGCTCAGGCCTGCACTGAAGTTGCTGAAGATCACGCTGGCGAGTGTCGTACCCGACAGGCCAAGCCCGCACAGGCACAGGCCGAAGCTGCCGATCAGTTTTCCGAGACGTTTGTTCATGGGGTTTCCCTTTTTACTTTCATTGAGTCTGTGCCAATGCAAAAAACAGGGCCGATCGCAAGTCGTTTGCAAAGGCGGTCGAGGGCCCTTCTGACCCCCTGATCGATCAGGGGATGGCGGTGAAGACTGCGAAGGAGGGGATTCCTGCCCCAACGGCAACGATCGAATAGCGGCCCGAGGGCATGCCGGCCGGTGTCTTGAAGTCCACGGTTTCGGGGCCCGGCCCAACGTCAGTACGGCTCCAATGGGTCGATTTGGTGTAGTAGACGACGCCAGTGGAGGTGTTGGTAAGCCGGATGATGGGGTAGTTTTCATCGCTCTCGGCGTCGTCACCGTAGCCCGATCCTGCCGACTGGCCGTTGAGTTGCTTGCCTGCCAGGGTGAAACTGCCCCCGCCGTTGTTGATGATCTGATTGATCACCGGTCGCATCGCCGGGTTGATCGGGCCATCTGGCGTGTACACCCACAGTTGTGACACTTGATCATTCGCCAGCAGCAACTGCCCGGTGGGCAACATCAGCATCCGCAACTCGTAGCTGGTGACTCGATTGAGTTGCGTTTGCAGGGCCGCCGGCAGACCGGTGACGGGGGCGATGGTGTTGGTCGCCGGGTTGAAATCGAACAGTACGGCAGGTGTTGAGAACAATTTGCTCGTGGGGCTGGCCGCGAAGATCACGTGGCCGTTGGGCAGAATGGCGCCCGGTGCGTCATAGGCTCCCCAGCCCGTGTTGACGGGGCCTGCCGACCAAGTGTTGCTGACCAGATCATAGAAGGCTGTGTTCTGAGTGGCGCCGATTTGGAAAATCCGGCCATCTTGCAGGCGAAAGGTGGGCCCCATCTCATAACCCAGGGCCCGACTACTGAGTTGTGGAATGGTGCCCAAGGCAGTGCTGGCACTTGGGCTGATGTCCAGCCAGGTGTTGGTAACCGGGTCGAACTTTTCGGCGTACGCGCCACCAGTGGCGATGCTTTTGAACAGATCGTAGGTGAGAACCTGCCCACTTGAGAGCTTGACCCAGGTTTCTTCATCGCTGGAATCTGCCTGCACCTTAGAAATCGGCGCACTCCAAGTGTCCGACGCAATGTCGTAAATTCGTGTGGTGTTGTTAAGCAAATTGCCGGCAAGAATCCGGTCACCATTCAGTAACATGGACGGGTCGTCGCCGAAGCAGCCGGCTGGGCTGGCCCCGTTGCCGTCTATCCGGGGGCATCCGGCCTGATTGGGATAGGGGGCGATCGCAGTCCAGGTGTTGCTCACGGGGTCGTAAATCTCGCCCGTGTTGGTCCAGTTGTTGTGGCCGCCGCTGTATTCACCGCCCAGCACCCAGACCCGTCCGTCGCGCAGCACATGCGAGGCAAAGTACAGCCTGGGCGTGCTCATGGCTGCGGTGACTGAAAATGCGCCCGCAATATAGCTGCCACTGCTGCTTGGTTTGAGCAATTGCCACTGCGGCTGGCTGTAGGCGTTGCCCTGCATCATCACCTGCCCGTCGCTGAGTAGCATCATCGAACTGGCGCTGCCGAGTGGCGCAGGTGTCGTCACGGGGGACCAACTCGCAGCATGTGCAAAACCGGAGCCAGCTCCCCAAAGCAGTAAAACGGCCGCAGGGGCGCTTAACAGGCGCAGGGGTCGAACATTCAAAATGTTTCGAACCGAATAACCAAAACGATGGTTCATTTGCACTCCTTTTTGGGCCTATCCGTCGAATCGGGACTTGGGCAATCAGGATTCTGGCGATTGGGCCGGTCTATCACGAAGTTGTCATATCAATGCGATATGGTCACCAAGTCGAAGAACAGCCAGCTTGGCCGGCACGCATTTGATGCGCCAGCGTCGTACCCAATCGTGCGGCAACGGTGTGTGCTTGAGGCTGCGGTCCAGCGCGCAGCGGTGATGTATTCCCAAGCGGAAACACCCCTGTTTTTCAGACAAATCGGCTTATCAGCGACCGGCACGACGGAAGCAATATGTGAGCCAATTGCTAAAACTCGCCAGCATCAACGGATTGGGCTGGCGCGGTGGTGCGGTCATTGAAAAAATGTAAAGAAATTAGACAAAACTTCGGTGGTGTTTGTTGATCCGTTCAGTCGCGCTGAAGGGCGAGCCGAGGAGTTTGATGCGATCGCACTGATTCCGCCGGAGGCGTTGGACTACAGGTGCGGTGTCGTCTGGTGACCCAAGCGCTGCACCTGGAGTTGCCTGCGCCGCGGTGACGGGCGGCCGCCATCCCGGCGCCGCCCATTCTCATTTCTGTCTTATTTCAATCCCGCAGGCTCAATACCTTGTTGGCCCGCAGGGCGAGCAGGGTGCAGACCACGCCGGACAGCAGGTACAGGCTCACCGCGCCCAAGCCAAAGCGTACCGACAAGCTCAAGGCCGCCAGTGGCGCGAACGCGGCGCCGATCAGCCAGGCCAAGTCGGCTGTCAGGGCCGCACCGGTGTAGCGAAAACGTGGCAGGAAGTTGGACGTTACGGTGCCCGCGGCCTGACCGTAGGAGAGGCCCAGCAAAACGAAGCCGATCAAGATGAAGGCATCTTGTCCGGCGGTACCGCCGTCCAGCAACCAGGGCGACACCACGCTGAAGACGCCGATCACCAAGGCCAAGCTGCCCAGCAGGCTGCGGCGACCAAAGCGGTCGGCCAGCAGGCCTGACATGGGCATGGCCGCGGCGGCCAGCACTGCGCCGACCAATTGAACGACCAAGAATTCACCGATCACCTGCTTGGAATACAGCTGCACCCAGGACAGCGGAAACACCGTCACCAAGTGGAACAGGGCGTAGCTGGCCAGGGCTGCAAAAGCGCCGATGAAGATGTTTTCGCCCTGGGTGCGCAGCAGTTCACCCACATCGCAGGGCTCCAACTCACGGGCTTCCAACTCGCGTTCGTACTCGTGGGTCAGTACCAGGCGCAGGCGGGCGAACAAGGCCACTACATTGATCGCAAAGGCGGCGAAGAAGGGGTAGCGCCAGCCCCAGCTGAGAAAGTCAGCCGGTGAGAGCTCGCTCCACAAGTAAGCAAACAGGCCGCAGGCGATGAAGAAGCCGAGCGGCGCCCCCAGTTGGCCCAGCATGGCGTACCAGCCGCGTTTGCCCTCTGGCGCGTTCATGGCCAGCAAGGAGGGCAGGCCGTCCCACGAGCCACCCAGCGCCAGGCCTTGGCCGATGCGGCACAGGGCCAGCAAGGTGATGGCACTGATACCGCCCACCGCGTGGGTCGGCAGCATGGCCATGGCCGCCGTGGAGGTGCCCAGCATGAAGAGCGCCAGCGTCAGCTTGGTGCTGCGGCCGAAGTAACGCTGAACCTGCATGCCCAGCACCGTGCCGATGGGGCGCAGCACAAAGGCCAGCGCCAAGAGCGCGAAGGCGTAGAGCGTGCCCGTTAGGCGGTCGGTGAAGGGGAAGAACACCGACGGGAAAACCAACACCGAGGCGATGCCGAAGACGAAGAAGTCAAAGTACTCCGACGCTCGCCCGATGACCACGCCGACGGCAATGTCGCCGGGTGCCACCGATGCGGGTTCGCTCGGGTGGGATGAAGTGCCCGTGTTGGGGTGAAAACCGGCGGCAATGCCGGCTGGAGTGGGGTGTGTGGCTGAGCTGTTCATGGCAGAAATTGGAGTGGCTGGCAACAGTCCCCTGGGACAAAATGTCCAATCGTTGACATGGGTCAATCAGGATACATTCCAGCCCGGCGCGCAACTGGCGTTTTCCCGTCTCTGGTTACTCCCAATGACCCCCGATTCCAAAAAGTCCATAACATCGAAAAGCCTCGGCATCTTGGCGGCAACGCTGCCTCTGTCGGCCTGCAACTGGGTGGTGATGAAGCCCTCGGGCGACATTGCCCAGCAGCAGGCCAACTTGGTCGTGACCTCGACCTTGCTGATGTTGCTGATCATCGTGCCGGTGATCGTCCTGACGCTGCTCTTCGCCTGGCGTTATCGCCAGTCGAATCTGGCGGCCACGTACGAGCCCGAGTGGGATCATTCCACCAAGCTGGAGTTGTTGATCTGGGGCGCGCCGCTGCTGATCATCATTGCCCTGGGCGCGCTGACCTGGATCAGCACCCACAAGCTTGACCCCTATCGCCCGCTCGACCGCATTTCGCCCCAGCAGGCTATTCCTGCCGATATGAAGCCCTTGGTGGTGGAAGTGGTGGCGCTGGACTGGAAATGGCTGTTCGTCTATCCCGAACAAGGCATCGCGACGGTGAACGAGTTGGCTGCGCCGGTGGATCGGCCCATCCAGTTCAAGATCACTGCATCGACCGTGATGAACTCTTTCTATGTGCCTGCGCTGGCCGGGCAGGTCTACGCCATGCCCGGCATGCAGACGCAACTGCATGCGGTGATCAACAAGGCGGGCGTGTTTGACGGCTTCTCCG
Organism: Roseateles koreensis; assembly: GCF_028595305.1. Taxonomy (GTDB): domain Bacteria; phylum Pseudomonadota; class Gammaproteobacteria; order Burkholderiales; family Burkholderiaceae_C; genus Paucibacter_A; species Paucibacter_A koreensis. Next base: position 6,910 of record NZ_JAQQXS010000009.1, read on the forward strand.
CCAACTACAGCGGTGCCGGCTTCTCGCAGATGCGCTTCAAGTTTCATGGTCTGAGCAACGCTGACTTCGACGCCTGGGTGGCCAAGAACCAAGCTGAAGGCGGTGCCTTGAGCCGCGCGGCCTACCAGCAGCTGGAGCAGCCCAGCAAGAGCGAGCCGGTGCGACGTTACGCCCAGGTTGAGCAGGGGCTGTACGACGCCATCCTGAACCGCTGTGTCGACGCCGGCAAGATGTGCATGAGCCAGATGATGGCCGTTGACGCGGCTGGCGGCCTGGGCAAGGGCAGTGTGGACGGTTTGTCCCGCCAGTCCTGGCGCGGTGGCGAGCGCACGGTGGTTGCGGCCATGTGCACGCCGCAGAACCTTGACCAATATTTGCCACGGCGCCCGCCTCAGTCGGCCGACCGTACGGCCCAGCCCTGATTCGACCGGCCGTTGGCGCTGAAATAACTCATCAGCCCAGCGGCCTGCAACGATAGAACTCCGAGAGAAGTAGTCCGATGCTTGACTCCCCTGAACTCCAACAAAAGCTCTTCGGCCGCCTGGGCTGGGATGCGCTTCCCCACGACCCCATCATCCTTGCCACCTTCGCCATGGTGATGTTAGGTGGCTTGAGCCTGCTGGTCGCGATGACGTACTTCAGGGCCTGGGGCCCCTTCTGGCGCAACTGGGTCACCAGCATCGACCACAAGAAGATCGGCATCATGTACATCGTGCTGGGCATCGTGATGCTGCTGCGCGGCTTTGCCGACGCCATCATGATGCGTGCGCACCAGGCGGTTGCCTTTGGTGATCAGGCCGGTTTCTTGCCGCCGCACCACTACGACCAGATCTTCACTGCTCACGGCGTGATCATGATCTTCTTCGTGGCCATGCCCTTCGTCACCGGGTTCATGAACTACGTGGTGCCGCTGCAAATCGGCGCGCGCGACGTGGCTTTCCCGTTCTTGAACAACTTCAGCTTCTGGATGACGGCCAGCGGCGCCGTGCTGGTGATGCTGTCGCTGTTCCTGGGTGAATTCGCGGCCACCGGCTGGCTGGCGTATCCGCCGCTGTCGGGCATTCTGCAAAGCCCCAGCGTGGGGGTGGACTACTACATCTGGTCCCTGCAACTGGCGGGTGTGGGCACGACGCTGTCGGGCATCAACCTGATCGCCACCATCGTCAAGATGCGCGCGCCCGGCATGACGCTGATGAAGATGCCCGTCTTCACTTGGACCTCGCTGTGCACCAACGTGCTGATCGTGGCTGCCTTCCCGGTGCTGACCGCCGTGCTGGTGTTGTTGAGCCTGGACCGCTACGTTGGCACCAACTTCTTCACCAACGATCTCGGCGGCAACGCCATGATGTACGTGAACCTGATCTGGGTTTGGGGCCACCCGGAGGTCTACATCCTGGTGCTGCCGGCCTTCGGCATCTTCTCGGAGGTGGTCTCCACCTTCAGCCGCAAGCGCCTGTTTGGCTATGCCTCCATGGTGTACGCGACGGTGGTGATCACCATCTTGTCGTACCTGGTGTGGCTGCACCACTTCTTCACCATGGGCTCGGGTGCCAGCGTGAATTCTTTCTTCGGCATCACGACCATGATCATCTCGATCCCGACCGGGGCCAAGATCTTCAACTGGTTATTCACCATGTACCGTGGGCGCATTCAGTTTGACGTGCCCATGCTGTGGACCATCGGCTTCATGGTGACCTTTGTGATCGGCGGCATGACGGGTGTGCTGCTGGCGGTTCCGCCGGCCGACTTCGTGCTGCATAACAGCCTGTTCCTGATTGCGCACTTTCATAACGTCATCATTGGTGGTGTCTTGTTCGGCATGTTTGCCGGCATCAACTACTGGTTCCCCAAGGCCTTTGGCTACAAGCTGGACGCGTTCTGGGGCAAGTGCTCGTTCTGGTTCTGGCTGGTGGGCTTCTACATTGCCTTCATGCCGCTGTATGTGCTGGGCCTAATGGGCGTGACCCGTCGCATGAGCCATTTTGACGATCCATCGCTGCAAATCTGGTTCCAGGTGGCGGCACTGGGTGCGGTGCTGATCGGCCTGGGCATTCTCAGCTTCATCGTGCAGTTGGTGGTGAGCTTTATGCGTCGCGAGCAACTGCGCGACCACACCGGCGACCCCTGGAACGGCCGCACGCTGGAATGGTCAACGTCTTCGCCGCCGCCGGACTACAACTTCGCCTTCACCCCCGTGGTGCATGAGCTGGATGCCTGGCACGACATGAAGCAGCGCGGCGCCCAGCGCCCAACCGCTGGCTTCCTGCCCATCCATATGCCCAAGAACACCGCCGCAGGCGTGGTCATCGCGGGCATCAGCACGGTGTTCGGCTTCGCCATGGTCTGGCACATCTGGTGGCTGGGCGCCCTGACCTTCGTGGTCACCGTCGCGGCGGCCATCTTTCACACCTTCAACTACAAGCGCGATTTCCATATCCCCGCTGATGAAGTCACTCGCACCGAAGCCGCCCGTACCCGGGCCCTGGCAGGCGCTGCGGCTCAAGCTTGAGGTGAGAGCAACACAATGAACAGTTCAAGTACTACTCTCCACGCGGGCCAGACGCCGCGCTTCTACGACACCGCAGGCTCGCACCATCCGCAGCAAGGCACGCTGCTGGGCTTTTGGCTCTACCTGATGAGCGATTGCCTGATCTTTGCGGTGCTGTTCGCCACCTACGCCGTGCTGGGTCGCAGTTATGCGGCCGGCCCCTCGGGCGCGGATTTGTTCAACCTGCCGCTGGTGGCCGCCAACACGGCCATGCTGCTGCTGTCCTCCATCACCTACGGCATGGCCATGATTGCGATGCAACATGGCCGCGTGAAGACCGTGCTGGTCTGGCTGGCCATCACTGGCCTGTTCGGCCTGGGCTTCCTGAGCCTGGAGTTGTTCGAATTCCATCACCTGATCGGTGAGGGTGCAGGCCCGCAGCGCAGCGCCTTCTTGTCGTCCTTCTTCGCACTGGTTGGCACGCACGGCCTGCACGTGACCTTCGGCATCATCTGGCTGGTGGTGCTGATGCTGCAAGTTGGCAAACTTGGGCTGACCGCAGAGAACAAGCGCCGCCTGATGTGCTTGTCGATGTTCTGGCACTTTCTGGACGTGGTCTGGATCGGCGTTTTCACCTTTGTCTACTTGATGGGAGTGCTGCCATGAGCGCGCCTAAAAACGACCATTCGCACGGCCACGATCACCACGCCGAACATCACGACGAACACCACGACGACGGCGGCTACCACGCCACGGTGCGCGGTTATGTGATTGGCTTCTTGCTGTCCCTCGTGCTGACCGCCATCCCCTTCTGGCTGGTGATGGCCAAGGTGTTGCCGCCGGGTTCCACCGGGCTGGTGATTCTGGCCTTCGCTGCGGTGCAGATCGTGGTGCACATGGTGTACTTTTTGCACATGAACGCCAAGGTCGAGGGCGGTTGGTCCATGCTGGCCTTGATCTTCACGCTGGTGATGGTTGTCATCATGCTGGTGGGTTCAATTTGGGTGATGTATCACCTCAACGCCAATATGATGCCCAGCCACGAGATGGCCGACGTGCGCAACATGCCCTGATGTGAAAGCCGACCCCGCCAGCAGCCCCGCTGAGTCCGTCTGCCGCGCCCGCCGCGCGGACCACGCACCCCGGCGTGCGCCCGCGGTGCTCGCGCTGGTCATGCTGCTGGCAGTGCTTTTGTGTGCGGGGTTCACGGCCCTGGGGCTGTGGCAACTCCAGCGCTTGAGCTGGAAAGAAAGTCTGCTTCAACGCATCAGCGCCGGGCAGTCAGGCCCCGTGCTGGCGTTGCCGGCGGCGCCCGCCGCGCCAACCGTTGATCTTGAATACCGCCGCGTGCGCGTGCGCGGCCAGTTCGACCATGCTCGTGAAACACTGGTTCGCGCCAGCACGGCCTTGGGCAGCGGCTACTGGGTGATCACGCCCTTGCAGACCGAGGGCGGAGCCTGGGTGCTGGTCAATCGCGGCTTTGTCCCTGCAGAGTTTGCTACACCTGCGAGCCGACCCGGCACGGCGCCACTAGGCTTGCATGAATGGGTGGGGCTGTTGCGCTTGAGCGAGCCTGGTGGCAGCCTGCTGCAACATAACGACCCCGTTGCACGGCGCTGGTACTCGCGTGATGTGGCGGCCATTGCCTCGGCGCAAGGGTTGCCCGGCGCTGAAGTCGCGCCATTTTTTGTGGACGCGCTGGCCGCAGCGGATGCCTCGCAAACGGCGCCTTGGCCCCGTGCCGGCTTGACGGTTCTGCAGTTCAACAACAATCACCGGGCCTACGCCTGGACCTGGTTCGCGCTGGCGTTGATGGTGGCTGCGGGCGCCGTTTTTCTATTGCGCACAGAATGGCGGCTGACTGACAGCCCGCCTGCATGAGCGCATGAACGACCACCCCGATTCAAACCTGCCGCCCGGCAGCGCTCCGTCGATCGCCACACAGGGCGATGACTCGCTCGAGTCCGCGCCGGTTTCCGCGCCGGAGAAATTGGCAGGCCGGCGCAATCTGCTGCAGCTCATCCAACTGCGCTGGTTGGCCGTGGCTGGGCAACTGGCCACCATCCTCACCACGGAGTTGGTGCTTGACGTGCGCCTGCCCATCGTCGAGATGTTGAGCGTGCTGGCCGCGTTGACCGTGTTCAACCTGGCCAGCCGCTTGCGGGTGAGCCTGGCACGCCATGCCATCAGCAATGCCGAGTTGTTTGCGGCCTTGCTGGTCGATGTGGCGGTGTTGAGCGCGCAGCTCTATTTCAGCGGCGGCATTGCCAACCCATTCATTTTTTTGTACTTGCTGCAGATTGCTGTGGGGGCGATGTTGCTGCGCACCGGCTACATCTGGGCCATGGTGCTCATCACCTGCCTGTGTTTCATGGGCTTGACGGTGTGGAACCGGCCGCTGCACCTGGAGGAGTTGTCCGGCCCGGGCTTGTCGGTGCACTACTTTGGCGGCCTGTTGATCTGCTTTGCCTTGAACGCGGCTTTGCTGGTGATCTTCATCCACCGCATTGGGCGCAATCTGCGCTTGCGAGACAGCCGGCTGGCCGATCTGCGCCAGCGTGCTGCTGAAGAGGAGCACATTGTCCGCATGGGCTTGCTGGCCTCAGGCGCCGCCCATGAGTTGGGCACGCCGCTGGCCACGTTGTCGGTGATTTTGGGCGACTGGTCGCGCATGGGCCCCTTTGCGGCCGACCCCGAATTGCGCGAAGAGATCGATGAAATGCAGTTTCAGCTGGCGCGCTGCAAGACCATCGTGACTGGCATTTTGATGTCAGCCGGCGAATCCCGAGGCGAAGCCCCTGGACAAACCATGCTGCACGCCTTTCTCGGCGACGTGGTGAGCCGGTGGCGTGAGACCCGACCCGGCCACGTGCTGCATTACCTGCTCGGCGAAACGCCGGACCGGGCCATCATCTCCGACACCGCGCTGCGCCAGATGCTGGGCAACGTGCTCGACAACGCGCAAGAGGCGGCACCGCAGCAGCCGCTGACGCTGCGCGTGAGTTGCGAAGGCGATGTGCTGGTGCTGCGCGTCATCGACCAGGGCCCGGGCTTCGCCCCAGAGATTCTCGAAAACTTCGGCAAGCCCTACCACTCCACCAAGGGCCGCCCAGGCAGCGGGCTGGGTTTGTTTTTGTCCGTCAATGTGGCGCGCACCCTGGGCGGAAAAATCGAGGCCCGCAATCTTGAAGGTGCGGGGGCTGAAGTGCGCATCACCCTGCCTTTGTCAGCACTGAGCCTGCGCGAGGAGGGCGGTGAGGCCGGGGTTTCCAAAAGTGGCATGAAACAATAGACCATGGCTGACGCGCTTGATCTGGATGTGAACGAGAGACTGCTGCTGGTCGTTGAAGACGACGACGCCTTCGCGCGCACGCTGATCCGCTCGTTCGAGCGGCGCGGCTACCGGGTGCTGCGCGCCGCCGATCTGGCCCAGGTTCAGCAATTGTTGGGTTCGCACACACCGGGCTTCGCGGTGGTGGATTTGAAGCTGGCCAGCGGCGACTCCGGCCTGTCTTGCGTGCAAACGCTGCACGCCCATTCGGCCGCGATGTTGATTGTTGTGCTCACCGGCTATGCCAGCATTGCCACGGCGGTCGAGGCGATCAAGCTGGGGGCGCGGCACTACCTGGCCAAGCCGGCCAATACCGATGACATCGAGGCCGCCTTTGCCCGCGCCCAAGGTGACGCCGAGGTTGAACTGACCGAGCGCACCACCTCGATCAAAACACTGGAGTGGGAGCACATCCACGAAACCCTGGCCGCCACAGGCTTCAATATCTCTGAAGCTGCGCGCCGCCTGGGCCTGCACCGCCGCACGCTGGCGCGCAAGCTGGAGAAACAGCGGGTCAAGTGAGCGCTGTGCGCTAGCGTCCTGTGTCCTTTGCCTGCGGGCAACGGTCGCGCTTGCGTTTACGATGCGCCTTGCTTCCCGGGCTTCATTCCTCTGCATGTACGCCAAATTCTTCGGCCTTCGCCAAGCGCCTTTTTCGATTGCGCCTGACCCTCACTATCTGTTCATGAGTGAGCGGCACCGCGAGGCGTTGGCGCATCTGCTGTACGGCTTGCAGGGCGGGGGCGGGTTTGTGTTGCTGACGGGTGAAATCGGCGCTGGCAAAACCACGGTGTGCCGATGCTTCCTGGAGCAGATCCCCGACAACTGCAATGTGGCCTACATCTTCAACCCCAAGCTCAGCGTGCCCGAGCTTTTGCAAACGGTGTGTCAGGAGTTTCATCTGCCCCTGGGGGATGGCATGGCCGATGGTGTTTCGGTCAAGACCTATGTCGACGCCATCAATGCCTTCTTGCTGCGCACCCATGCCTTGGGCCAGAACAATATCTTGATCATCGACGAGGCGCAGAACCTCTCTGCCGACGTGCTGGAGCAGCTTCGCCTGCTGACCAACCTGGAAACGCATGAACGCAAGCTGCTGCAGATCATTTTGATCGGCCAGCCTGAATTGCGCACCATGCTGGCCACGCCCGAACTGGAGCAACTGGCGCAGCGGGTGATTGCGCGCTTTCATCTGCAGGCCTTGAGCGAGAGCGAAACCGCGCAATACGTCAGCCATCGCCTGGGCGTTGCGGGCTTGAGCGGGCAGCTGCCCTTTGACGGCCGATTGCGGCGGCGCATCCACCAATTGTCGCGCGGCGTGCCCCGCCGAATTAACCTGTTATGTGACCGGTCCCTGCTCGGCGCCTATGCCCAGGGGCATACCCAGGTGGATATGGCGACCTTGAAGCGGGCGGCTGCTGAGGTGTTCGGCACCGATGGCGTGCCCACAAACGGTGTAACGCGCAAGTGGGTGGCCCGAGGGGCCGGCTGGACTTTCGGGCTGCTGGCGGCCACCGCTGCTGCATTTGCGTTGGCCTGGGCCGTCAAGGGGGCGAAAGATGCCCCGCCGCCTGTGGCCGCTGCCGCTTCAGCGGCGCACCCGGTGGTGGTGGCCTCGATGGCTGCACCAACGCCTGCACCAACGCCCGTACCAAAGACACCCGCATCCACCGAGCTCTTGCGCGATGAGGCTGCGGCCTGGCGTGCGCTGGCGCAGTTGTGGCGGCTGAATCTGCCCGAGGGTGAGCCCTGTGCGCTTTTGGCGGCGCAGCAGCTGCAATGCTTCAACAGCGCTGACGGTGGCCTGGCCCTGCTGCGCATGTTGGGGCGGCCCAGCATCCTGACGCTGCAAGATGAGTCCGGCCAAGCTTATCAAGCCCTGCTCATCGGGTTGGGCGACCAGACGGCCACGCTGCAACTGGTGGGGCAACGGCAGACCTGGAGCTTGCTGCAACTCAGCCGCCAATGGCGAGGAGAGTTCGCCACGCTCTGGCATTCGCCGCCTGGCTTCGAGGGTAAATTGGGCAGCAACGGGCCCGCGTTGGATGCAGTGGCCCGGCAATTGGCCCAAGCCCTGGGCGAGCCCGCCCCAACGGAGCCCACGCGCAATGACGCGGTGCTGCGCCAGCGTGTGGCGCAATTCCAGCGCAGCCAGGGGCTGGCCGCAGATGGCCTGGCCGGCCCCATCACCTTGATGCAGTTGAACCGCGTGACGGCGGTGGACGAGGCCCGGCTGGAGTCGCCCACCGCCCCAAACCAACGCGTGAACAAATAGAGCCCAGAGCCCGCCATGTCCTACATTCTTGACGCCCTGCGGCGCGCTGAATCCGAACGCGAGCGTGGCACGGTGCCCCGCCTGCACACCCAGTCCGAAGCGACCTTGAGCACTGAACAAGGCCCGCACTCACCGCGCGCTCGGCGCCTGAGGCTGGGTCTGGTGCTCGGACTTTTGCTGGGCTTGATCGCGCTGGTATTGGCATGGGTGTTCGGCCTGGGGCAGGGACCTTGGCGGAGCGCTGAACGGCCGCCTGCGCAGGCAGCTTCCCTGAGCGTTGCGCCAATGCCCGTAGTGGCCGTTGCTGTCGTGAAGAACCCCGTTGTGCCGCAGCAGACCACACCCGCAAAACCGGCCGAGAGCGCCAACCCTGTGGCGCGGCCGATCACCGCCCCGTCGGGTCCACTTGCCGCCGTGCCGCCCGCTATGCTGTCCGCCGTGCCGCCGGCTGTGCCTGCCAACACGCCCCCAGCCGTTGCTGCCAAGCCCGCAGCCATCCCCGCACTCAGCGCATTGCCTGAATCGCTGCGTCGCGAATTGCCGCCTCTGGTGGCGGGCGGTGCCATGTACTCCGACACCCCCGCCAACCGCATGCTCATCATCAACGGGCAGGTGCTGCGCGAGGGCGATCAGGTGGCGCCGCAGTTGGTGCTGGAGCAGATCAAACTCAAAGCCGCCGTGCTCGTCTACAAGGGCGAGCGTTTCAGCATCAATTTCTGACCCTAACCCTCAGCTTGTGAGGATTCCCCATGTTGCCTCTTGACACCGCCCTCAGCTTCTTCGGTCTGGCCCTGCTCCTGGGCTTCACGCCGGGCCCCGACAACCTCTTTGTGCTGATGCAGTCCGCCACGCAAGGGCGGCGCGCGGGTTTTTATGTGGTGCTGGGTTTGTGCGCAGGCTTGGTGGTGCACACCGCTGCCATCGCCCTGGGCCTTGCCGCTATGTTTGCGGCGTCCGCGTGGGCCTTCACCGCGCTGAAGTTTGCGGGGGCTGCCTACCTGGTCTATCTGGCTTGGCAGGTGCTGCGCGAGCCGGTGGGGCCTTTGTCTTTGAATCCATCCGGTGAGGTCCAAAGCATGAAGGGCATGGTTCGGCGCGGCATGGTCATGAATCTCACCAACCCCAAGGTGGTGTTTTTCTTTCTGGCCCTGCTGCCGCAGTTCGTGGACGCGCAACGCGGTCCGGTCGCTGGGCAAATCGTGTTGCTGGGTTTGATTTTTGTGCTCTCCACTTTGATCTCCTTTGGCGCCATCACCTACTTTGCCGGCGCCGTGCGCAAGCTGTTGCAACGCTCTACGCGGGCGCAGCGGCTCTTGAATCAAACGGCAGGCATGGTGTTTCTGGGCCTGGCGCTTAAGTTGGCGCTGGCTGAGCGTTGAGCTCTTTGGGACGGTAGTGCATCAAGGCCTGGCCCATGCGGAGCTGGGACCCTGTTTCGATGCCGGGGCTCAGTTCAAAGCCGCGTGGCGCAAAGACGATGATGGTTGAGCCATGTTGAAACCAGCCCAGCTCTTCGCCTTTTTGGGCGGGGGCCCGGCAAGCTAACTCGTTGGCACCTTGGTAGCCGAGGTGTAGCAGCAGGTCGAGAAAATGCAGGCGCAAGCTGGCAACCAGGATGGCGGCCACCGGGACGATGGCAATGGGCTGGCCTTGCGCGGGGCCGCTGCGCAGGCGGGCGCGCAAGACGGCGCGCTCATTACGGCAGAACAGGCGTTCCACCCGTTTGAGCGCGATCGGGTTGACGTTCCAGGTGTCTCCGGCGATGTGGGTCACATGCTCGATCTCGCAATCGTGCGGGGCATGAAAGCGGTGGTACATCGCCGAGGTCAGTCGCAAGGTGACGAAGCTGCCGTCCTGAAAGGCGGCGGTGTCCTGCGTCGGCCCGAAAAGGTCCTGCATCGCGTACGGAAAGCCCTTGGCCTGAAAGACCTGCTGTCCCGCCACCGGTCCGCAGGCACCCACGATGGCGTCGCAGGGGCTGCTGAGCACCTCGGGCGCCAAATCCACCAGGCGTGCGCCGGGGCGCAGTTCGCGGGTGAAGCAATCGTGCAGGCTGTCGAAGTGGGTCTTCTTGGCGTCGCTCAGATCCAAATCGGTGAACAGCCGCCATAACGCGATGGACGCACGGCACACCCAGGGGTTGCGAATCTGGCTGAAGCGCCCCATCAGCCGGGTCAAGGCGATGCGTGGCACCCGATTGGTCAGCAGAAAGTTCAGATCCTCTTGTTGAAAAAGGCGGCGCAGGCGCGAGCTCGGCTGTGATGGCGCGGGCGCGGGGGTCGGCGATTCAATGCTGATGTGGGATTTCATAAGCCTGTCAATCTTGCTTGCTAGGGTGGCATGCCGCCGGGCTGCGTGATTGCAGGGTCGGCAGGCACTTTGGCTGGTCAAGGGGTTTGTTGGAAGGACGTGAAAAACAATGGATGAAACTTTTGCGCTGTCTGCGCTGTCTGCGCTGGCCTTGGCGTCCCTGGCCTGGAGCGTGCCCGCCGCACGCCGCCGTTTGACGCTGTCGCGTGCCAAGCATCGCTCGTTGGCGGGGCACTCGCGCATGGCCAAACGGCTGGCTTCCATGCTGCCGGGCTACGCCTACGATGAGCAGCAATTCTTTGCCTCGGACGCGGCGCCCCAGGCCGTGGCCGCACAGCGGCAGGCGGGATTCAATCGCCTGTGCACCGTGTTTGCCACACGTTATGCCCAGAGCATTGCGATGACAGCTCAGGCGCGGCCCGGCATTTCCGACTTGCAGTTCACCGGCAGCTACCGCGTACCCTTTCAGTACAGCCCCTATCTGCGTGAGCGGCTCAAGACCGGCAGCTTTTTGAAGGCCTCGTCGGGCGTGATGGTCGAAGATATTGACGGCAATCAGCTCTTCGACCTGACCGGCTCTTACGGTGTCAACGTCTTTGGCTACGATTTCTACCGCGACTGTGTGGATCAGGGTATCGCCATGACCCATCAGCTGGGCCCCGTGCTCGGCGCCTACCACCCCTGCGTGCTCGACAACGTTGCACGCCTGAAGGTCATCTCTGGCCTGGACGAAGTATCGTTTCACATGTCTGGCACCGAGGCGGTGATGCAAGCCGTGCGCCTGGCGCGTTATCACACCAAGCGCCGCCATCTGGTGCGTTTTTGTGGGGCCTATCACGGCTGGTGGGAAGATGTTCAACCCGGGCCCGGCAACCCCTTGCCCCCGCGTGAAACCTACACCTTGAAGGACATGGCCGAGCGCAGCCTTCAGGTCTTGCGCAATCGCCGTGACGTGGCCTGCGTGCTGGTCAATCCGCTGCAGGCCCTGCACCCGAACAAGAACGCGCCAGGCGATTCGTCTTTGCTGGACAGCGGCCGCAGTGCCGGCTACGACCGTGCCGCCTATACCGCTTGGTTGAAGCGTTTGCGCGAGGTGTGCACCGAGCGCGGCATTGTGCTGATCTTCGACGAAGTGTTCTTGGGCTTCCGCCTGGCGCCGGGCGGCGCGCAAGCCTACTTTGGCGTGCAGGCCGATCTGGTGACCTATGGCAAGACTTTGGGCGGCGGCCTGCCGGTGGGCGTGGTGTGCGGTCGTGCCGCTCTGATGAAACGTTACCGTGAAGACCGCCCGGCCGATGTCTGCTTTGCCCGCGGCACCTTCAACGCACACCCCTATGTGATGGGCGCGATGAACGTCTTTTTGCAGCGGCTTGAATCGGCAAAAATTCAGGCAATCTACGCCGGCTTGGACGAGCGCTGGAATGACCGTGCCGCACGCCTGAACAAGACCTTGGTGGATGCAGGCCTGCCGGTTCAGGTGGCGAATATGCAGTCCGTCTGGACGGTGAGTTATACCCAGCCATCGCGCTACAACTGGATGCTGCAGTTCTATTTGCGGGAACAAGGTCTGGCTTTGAGTTGGGTGGGGACGGGGCGCTTCATCTTTAGCCTGAACTACAGCGACGCTGATTTCGAGGCGGTCTTGCAGCGCTTCGTGGCGGCGTGCCGAACCATGCAGGCCGACGGATGGTGGTGGCAAGGCGAGGGCCTCAGCAACAAGCACATCCGGCGCGGTATCGTGCGTGAAACCCTGGCGCGCAGGTGGCAGGAGCTTTGGGCCTGAGCGCAGTGTGAGGAGTGCGGTTTGAATGGGCCCCGCAGCGCGGGGCCTTTGCGGGCTTCAGCTTTGATGATTCACGTGCTGCATCGGGTCGATCAACTCGCCGCGCAACAGGTACAGCGGCGCCTTGTGATACAGGTAGATGTCGTGGAAGGGGTCGGTAATGATCTTCAGTGCCCAGGCGAAACCGGTCATGAAGCTCTGTTGAACCCACAACTGCGCCACGCGAAAAAGCAAGCCCGTCACGCCCAGTGACAACCAGGCAATGCCCACGTCGTGCAGAAATCCATTGAAGTTCGCCGCGGGCTCAATCAGGCCGAACAGCGAGGGTTGCAGCCATAGCAAGGCGGGCAGGGCCACCCAGACCGACAGCAGTACGATTTTGCGCTGGATGTTGTAGCCGATCTTGATGGCTTCCTTGTGCTCATCGGTGGCTTGGTTGACTTCGTCGTAACCACGCGGCTCGAAGAAGAAGTGGCCCGCCTGACGGCTGGTCATGGAGACGCACCAGGCCAGCAGCGCGGCCTTGGCAGGGTCGATGAAGAGCAGGCCGTACGACACCAGAAAGCAGATGGCGCTCAAGAGATGCAGGCTCTGATTGATGCGGCTGTGGTGGTAGTAGCGATGGTCGTCCCAGCGCTGCACAGCAAGAGTTTTCAGGAGTTCCTTCACGGGTGACCTCGGGTTGGAGTGGGGTCGCGGCCCGGAGTGGGCCAGCGTGACGCGATAGTGACGGTGCTGCATGAAAACTGCATGACGGTCTGTTTGGCGGATTGCTGCAGCGGGTCTTGTCATCGAACTGTTATGCAAGCCGGGCAGCATGCGAGGCATGAATACTGCTCAAGCTGAAGGCATCGTGGTGGACAACCTGAAGGCGGCGCAGCGTTCCCTGCGCATTGCCTTTGTCACCGAGACCTACCCGCCTGAGGTCAACGGCGTGGCCATGACCATTGCGCGCATCGTTGAGGGGCTGCATCGGCGCAACCACGATGTTCAGCTGATTCGGCCGCGCCAAGACGGCAATGAATCGGCCGAACGCAGCCCGCGATTTCATGAAGTGCTGATGCGGGGGCTGCCGATTCCGCGCTACCCGAATCTGCGCATGGGCGTGCCGTCGAAACGCGCTCTGGTTCAGCTGTGGTCGGTCAACCGGCCCGACGTCGTGCACATCGCGACCGAAGGCGCATTGGGCTGGTCTGCTTTGCAAGCAGCGCTGCATTTGAAGTTGCCGGTGTGCTCGGACTTTCGCACCAACTTCCATGCCTACAGCCGGCACTACGGCATTGGCTGGTTGTACAAACCCATCATGGCTTACCTGCGCAAGTTTCATAACCGCACGCAATGCACCATGGTGCCGACCGAGGCCTTGCGGCGCGATCTCGAAGCGGGGGGGTTCAAGCAATTGACCGTGGTGTCGCGGGGCGTAGATACCCAGCTGTTTACACCCCTGCGGCGCAGCCAGGCCTTGCGTGAGCAATGGGGCGTGGCGCCGGATGATCTGGTGTGCCTCTATGTCGGCCGCATTGCCCCAGAAAAAAACCTGGCCACCCTGACGGCGGCGTTTGAGGCCATCTCGCGCCAGAACCCCCGCATCCGCCTGGTGGTGGTGGGTAGCGGGCCCCAACAGGCTGAACTTCAAGCCCGTTGCCCTAACGCGATATTTGCCGGGCAACGCAAGGGGGAAGATTTGGCGGCGCATTACGCCTCGGGCGATTTGTTTCTCTTCCCCAGCCTGACGGAAACCTTTGGCAATGTCACGACAGAAGCCATGGCCAGCGGCTTGGCTGTGGTGGCATTCAACTACGCCGCAGCAGCGCAATTGATTCGCTCCGGCGACAACGGCGTGCTGGTGCCCATGGACGACCAAGACGCATTTGTGCGCGTCGCTGTGAGCGCTGCCGCCGACTTGGCTGCCTGCCGCGCCATGGGCGTGAAGGCTTGCACAACCACCAGTGAGCTTGACTGGGCCAGCATCGTGGCCCGGTTTGAAGGTGTGCTTGAAGCGGTGATGGTGCGCGCCGCGGCGCCACAGGCCTTGCCGCTCAGGGCGACAGCGCGGCGGGCGGCCTGAGTGCTTCTTGGCGCTCTTGTTGATCCTGCCGGCTACGTTTGCGCTCCCGGCGCATCAACAAAGCCATGGCGGCGGCAATGCACAGCCCGAAGCCGACCATCACCGTGGTGATCGGCAAGTCCAAAGCCAGCAGGGCGGCGTAAGTGCCCAGCATGCCGAGCACGCTGGCGTTCTCGTTGAAGCCTTGCACGGCGACGGAGCGGCCTGCACTCAGCAGCACAAAGCCGCGGTGCTGTAGCAAAGCATTCAAGGGCACCACCAGCAGGCCGCCGACCACGCCGACCAAGACCAGCAAGGGCAGGGTGACGCTCAAGTGATGCGTCAGCCCGACGGCAGGAATCAATAGGCCCAGGGCCACGCCAAACACCAGCATGCGTTTGGCCGCAGCCAGGGGCACCTTGTGCCCAGCCAGCGCCGCGCCGGCAATTACCCCCACGGCCACGGCCGCCTGCAAGAAGGCGGCGCGGTCCAGCGCCAGGCCCAGTACATAGGCCGCCCAGCGGAGCACCGCAAATTGCAAGGTGGCACCTACGCCCCAGAAAATCGTGGTGACGGCGAGTGAAAGGCCTCCCTCCCGGTCACGCCACAGCGTCAGATTGGCGCGCCAAAAGTCGCGCAGCAGCGCAGGCAGGTGGAGATGGGCGGTGGGGTAGCGCGCGCCGCTGTCCGGGATGCCGATGTTCAGCAAGCTCGCCGCCAGGTAGACGCCCATCAAGGCCACCATCGACACGCTCAGCCGGCTGCCCTGGATAAAACCGGCATCGGCCAAGCCTTGCAGGCCCTGCCCGGCATGATGAATAAGCTCGCTGCCCAGCAAGGCTGGGCTGACCAACAGGCCGCCCAGCACCATGCCGGCCAGGGCGGCAAACACCACCGACACTTCGATCCAGGCGTTGGCCTTGACCAAGGCTTGAGCACAGACCATCTCGGTGACCAGCCCGTACTTGGCGGGGGCATAAGCGGCTGCCCCAAAGCCGATGATGGTGAAGGCGGCAATGGGGTGCAGTCCGGCCAGCAAGCCCAAGACGCCAAGCATCTTCAAGCCGTTCATCCAGGCCATCAGGCGGGCCTTGGGAAAGGTGTCAGCCAGCGGCCCGACAAAGGGCGCCAGGAGCACGTAAGACAAGGTGAAGCCGAACTTCAACAGGGGTGCCCACCAGCCGGGCAGGCCCTGCTCTTGCAGCAACGCGATGGCCACGATCAACAGGGCGTTGTCTGCCAGGGCCGATGCAAACTGCGCTGCAATCAGCAGATGAAAACCAGGAGGCATTGCTTCTTCTCGTTGTTGTGGCTGTTGCAGTTGCTGTTCTTGCTATTTGCCGGCGCATAGGGTCTCAAGTCATGAGCGTGACAGATGTGCATGAAATCGCGGTGACATTGCCCTGACGTTGAAACTCATCAGACTGCCCATGTGTCTCATCTGACAAGAATGCCTGCCGAAACTGCCCTCTGATTTGTGCGTTTTTGCACGCAGTCAGTTTGAATTTGCAAGTACCAATGAGCAGGGTTTATTGGTCAGTATCTGGTCAGATTCAATTTCCTACACTGGGGCGCACAGCCTGAGAACCCCTCTGCTCATGGCTGGCAATTGTTTGATTCCTTCGTTTTTGCTTTGTGTCCGGCGTTGCGCTTGATTTACAAGTTGTTACACCAAGTCCCGTTAACTTTATTAATCTCAAGTCGTTGTCAACATCGTTCGGTGCCGTGCTGGGCGAGTTTTAAAGCCGATCAAATAACTTATTAGATGTGCGTCGTATGTTCGTTACATGCGCGTTATTTCATGAGTCTGGTTCTGAAACTCCTCCCGATGCAAAAACCGGATGCTCGCAAAGGCTTTCGCTGCTGTGGTGCGCTGCCACGGCGGGTCTGCTGATCGAGGTCAACCCCATCGATTCAATCAAAAGGTCCAAATCATGAACGCGACACCCCTGAAATTTGCGCTCGGCGCCATCACCTTGGCCACATTGGCAGCCTGTGGTGGCGGCGGTGGCGGTTCAACGGCCTCCACGCCTACGGCAACGGCGCAATCGGTCACCGTGCCGCTGATGATCAGCGACGGTGCCGCAGAAGACTGGGCCACCATTGGTGTGAAGGTCACGGCCATCACTCTGACCAAGTCGGACGGCAGCACCGTGCCGGTGACCCTGGGTGCCGCCTCGGTGCCTGTCAACTTGGCGCAACTGGACCAATTGGGCGATGTGTTGAGCAATGTGAGCCTCACAGCCGGAGACACCTACACCGGCGCCACGCTGACGATCAGCGCCAACCCGGGCGACGTGTCGTTGACGGTGTCGGCTGACCCGGAGTCGGGTTTCCCCGACGCGGCTGGCACTACCATTGCGGCATCCCGCATCCAGATTCAAGGTGCCACGGGCGCCGCCGGTGCACAGACGCTGTCGATCCCGGTCACGTTTGAAAAGCCGTTGGTCGTGCCTACCACCGCTGGCGCAGCGCTCAATCTGGAGGTGGATTTGGGCCACCCCGCCTTCCTCACCAACCATGCGGTGTCGGGCGGTTCCTCCATCTGGGCGGTGAACTTCAGCGGTCCGGTCAAGCACAAACCGGTGGACGATCTGCGACGCGTGGTGCTGCGTCATACCTACGGCGCGGTAACTAGCGTCTCGGCGGATAACCTCACGCTCAATCTGACCAAGGAATTGCCCACCGTGCCGGTGGTGTCGCCCGAAACGGCAGTGGCCACCACCCAGGCGATCGCCGTTCAGGTGGACGCCGCCAATGGCAGCTTGGTTTATGACTTGGACGCCAAGACGGCATCCTTGCCGATCAAGGACTTTTCCAGCGTTGCTGCCGCGCTGAGCGCTGGCAAGTTCGTTCGTGTGGCCACCCGCTACCAGCAAGACGGCACGCTGGTGGTCACCCGGCTTTGGATCTCCAAAGACTTCAACACCGTTTTTGTCAGCCCCGAGGGCCATGTGTTGCGGGTGAACTTGGCGAAGAACCAGTTGGTGCTGGCGAATGAAAACGGCAAGCCCGTCACCATTCAGGTCGACGACAAGACGAAGTTCTTCTTCCGCACCCCGGACAGCGCGGTGGCCGATGCCACGGCGATCGGTAGCGGCACTGCGTTCTTGCAAGCCAAGCAGTTGGTGCGCGGCTTCAAGGTGCATACCCAGGTGGTCGACCCGCTGGCCAGCCCCATGGTGGCGCAGACGGTGGACATTGAAACCGCCGCCTACGAGGGCCGCATTTCCAGTGTGACCAGCACCGGCTTCATCTACAGCAACCGTTTCAACACGGGCGGCGACGGCTACGACACGCCGCTGGGTTATATCGACGCTGCCTCGGCCAATGGCAAGGACGCCAACGGCGTGGCCATCACCGGCTTCAAGTACTGGAATGATTTGTTCCCGACCCTGGTCGACAGCGGCAGCAACGCGATCAGCGATTTTGTTGCAGCCACCAGCGGGTCGGTGAACTTCGGCGGAACGTCGGACGATGCGGGCAGCAAGGCCGGCATGTTCTACGCGCATGGCGTCAGCTATGCCCGCTGGGGTGACAAGGCGAACGCCAATGGCTGGTCCGTGCCCTGGGTGGTGCTGAAGCCCACCAACATTCCTGCGGCCACCGTGGCTTCGGTCTTGTCGGGCAACAGCTTCACCATCACGGCGGCGGGCGGCACCAAGGCAGTGACGGTCAATGTGAGCACCACCAAGGGCTCGGCCACGCTGGCCTACCAAGTGGATCGCGGCACCGGCAAAGACCAGGTGACGGTGAGCCCTGAAGACCTGAGCAGCTCTGCCGGCCTGACCGCCTTGACCAATGGCTTGGTGGTGGGCAACCGCATCAAGCTGTCGGCCGTGCCGCAGGCCGATGGCAGCTTGAAGGCTTACGCTGTCAGCTACTTCACCGGCACGCAGCCGCAGAAATAAGCGCTGAACTCAGCGTAGAAGTAATGCGTCAGCTGCAGGGCTTCGTTCGAGGCCCTGCGGCTTGTGCGCCTTGCCTCAGGCTTTGAGGCCCAGAGCTTTCCAGCCTTCCAGCCCGAGCTTTTCCAGCGTTTGCATATTGGCTTCGTAGATGGCGTCGGTGTCGGCCATGGTTTCGGTAGCGCGCTCAATGCTGCTTTCGCGCAGCAGGTGCAGGGTGGGGTAGGGCGAGCGGTTGCTGTAGTTGCTGATGTCGTCCACCTCAGTGCCCGCAAACTGGTAGCGGGGGTGGAAGCTGGCGATCTGCAGTTCGCCGTCCAGCTCAAGGTCTTCCACCAGCGCATCGGCGGCGCCCAGGAAGTCGTTGAAATCCAGAAAATCGGTCAACACCTGCGGATGGATCAGTACGCTCGTTTCGATCTCATCGGGGTCGGCGCGCTTGAGAAATAGCAGTTCATGCGCGAGTTCCTTCAGCAGGTCCTCGGGTGTGCTGGCGCTGCTCACCACATAACGCAGCCGTTGGTTGACATGCACGCTCTTGGCGAAGGGGCAGAGGTTCAGGCCGATCACGGCTTTTTCAAGCCAGGCCTGGGTATCTTGCTGGACGACTTCAGCGTTGATGTCGGGAGCGGTGTGGTTCATGAGATGAGGCGGGAGCACGGAGATAGAACCGGTATTGTCTGTCAGCCGGGCGCTTGAGTGGGTCCGCTCAGGCTTGGGGTTTGGACAACCAAGCCTGCGCCAACTGTACCCACATGCTGCCGCCCAGCGGAATCAGTTCGTCGTTGAAGTCGTAGCTGGGGTTGTGCAACATGCACGGCCCCATGCCGTGCCCGCCCACGCGGTGGCTGCCGTCGCCATTGCCGATCAGGAAATAGCAGCCCGGTATCTCCTGCAGATAGAAGCTGAAGTCCTCCGCACCCATGGTGGGCTCGAACTCTTGCACCTGCTCGGGCCCGACCAACTCGCCTAACAGCTCGCGGACGAATCCGGTCTCGCGCTCGTGGTTGATGGTGGGCGGGTAATTGCGTTTGAAGCGGAAGTCGCAACTGAGCTCAAAGGCTTCGGCGGTACTTTGCGCCACTTGCTTCATGCGCCGCTCGATCAGGTCCAGCGTCTCCAGCGTGAAGGTGCGCACCGTGCCCTCGATCACGCAGGCATCGGGGATCACGTTGGTGGCCTCGCCGGCATGGATGGTGGTCACCGAAATCACGCCCGCGTCGATCGGACGTTTGTTGCGCGTGATGATGGTCTGAAAGGCCTGCACCATCTGGCAGGCCGCCGGCACCGGGTCCAGCCCCAGATGCGGCATGGCGGCGTGCGCGCCTTTGCCGCGCAGGGTGATGAAAAACTCGTTGCTGGAGGCAAACACCGGCCCGCTCTTCACCGCGAACTGTCCGGCAGCCATGCCGGGCCAGTTGTGGGCGCCGAAGATGGCTTCCATCGGGAATTGCTTGAACAAGCCGTCCTTGATCATCTCGCGGGCGCCGCCGCCGCCTTCTTCAGCCGGTTGAAATACCAGATAGATGGTGCCGTCAAAGTCGCGATTTTTAGCCAGGTGCTTGGCTGCGGCCAGCAGCATCGCGGTGTGCCCGTCATGCCCGCAAGCGTGCATGCGGCCGGGGTAGGTGCTGGCATGCGCGAAGTGGTTGTGTTCGGTCATGGGCAGGGCGTCAATGTCGGCGCGCAGGCCCACGGCGCGAGGGCTGTTGCCACGGCCTTTGACGATGCCCACCACGCCGGTTTTGCCCAGGCCGCGGTGCACAGGGATGCCCCAATCGTTCAGGGCCTTGGCGATGAGATCAGCCGTGCGTTCTTCTTGAAAGCACAACTCGGGGTGAGCGTGGATATCGCGTCGCAGGGTGGCGATGCCAGGGGCATCGGCCAGGATGGAATCGATCAACTTCATGGGTCGCTCCGTTGTTGGGGGCCGGGCACCGCGGGGGTCGGCGGTGGGCTGTGTTTCGAGTTTACAGGGGCGGTGCTTCAGGGCTGCCCGCACCGGCTTGAAAGACCTTGGCGTGGCATCTTGTGCAATAGTTCAGGCATGCAATCCCTCGCTTCATCCCCCTCCCAAACGGTCGTCAAGGGCGCCTGCCCGCACGACTGCCCGGACACCTGCGCGCTGAAAGTCACCGTTGAAGACGGCCGCGTCATCAAGATTCAGGGTGCTGCCGACCACCCTAGTACGCACGGCGCACTGTGCACCAAGGTGTCCCGTTATGCCGAGCGCACCTATCACGCCGAGCGGCTGCTGACGCCGCTCAAGCGGGTCAGCGCCAAGACCGAGGCTCCGCGCTTCGAGCCCGTCAGTTGGGCCGCAGCGCTGGCGGACATCGCGGCCCGCCTGCAGGCCATCGCCGCGCGTGACCCGCAAGCCATCCAGCCTTACAGTTATGCCGGCACCATGGGCCAGTTGCAGGGCGAAAGCATGGCCGCGCGGTTTTTCAATCGCCTGGGCGCTGCGCGGCTGGACCGCACCATTTGCGCTTCGGCGGGCGGGGCAGCCCTGGCGGCCACCTACGGCCACAAGCTGGGCATGCACCTGCCGTACTTTGCCGAAAGCAAACTGCTGATCATCTGGGGCAGCAATTCGATTGCGTCCAACCTGCATTTCTGGACCTATGCCAATCAGGCCAAGCGCGCCGGCGCCAAACTGATCTGCATCGACCCGCGCAAAACCGAAACGGCGGACAAATGCCATCAGCACATCGCCCTGATGCCAGGTACTGACGGTGCGCTGGCCCTGGGCTTGATGCATGAGTTGATCGCCCACGACTGGCTGGATCATGCCTACCTGCAAGCGCATGTGGATGGCTGGGACGCCCTGCGCGCCAAGGCCCTGCAATGGCCGCCCGAGCGTACCGCCGAGGTGTGCGGCATCACGCCTGAAGAGGTGCAGAGTCTGGCGCGCGACTACGGCACGACGCAGCCCGCGGCGATCCGCCTCAATTACGGCATGCAGCGGGTGCACGGCGGTGGCAATGCGGTCCGCTTGATTGCCTTGCTACCTTGCCTGACTGGGGCGTGGCGTCACCGGGCGGGCGGCTTGCTGCTGTCCAGCTCGGGTTGGTTTGCACCCTACAAGAACACGGCCGCGCTGGAGATGCCTGAACTCTTGAACGGCGCCACCCCGCGCATGGTGAACATGAGCACCATCGGCGACGACCTGCTGCGCGAGGCCAGCGCCGGCTTCGGCCCGAAGATCGAGGCCTTGATCGTCTACAACAGTAACCCGGTGGCCGTGGCACCCGAGTCGGCCAAGGTGGTCAAGGGCTTTCAACGTGCCGACCTGTTCACCGTGGTGCTGGAGCACTTCATGACGGACACCGCTGACCTGGCGGATTACGTGCTGCCCGCCACCACGCAGCTGGAGCATCTTGATGTGCACACCAGCTACGGCCATACCGATGTGCTGATCAACGAACCGGCGATTGCGCCCCTGGGTGAAGCCAAGCCCAATACCCAGATCTTCCGCGAATTGGCGGCGGCCATGGGCTTTGGCGAGCCTTGCTTTAGCGAGTCGGACGAACTGCTCGCGCGCCAGGCTTTTACAGCCGAAATTGATTTTGCGGCCTTGCGCGCCCAGGGTTGGCAAAGCCTGCCTGTGCCCGAGGCGCCGTTTGCGCAGGGTGGCTTTCACACGCCCAATGGCCGTGCCCAGGCGGGGGGCGCCGACTACGTGGCCAACTACGAAAGCCGGGCCTCCAACCCCGTGCTGGCTGAACGTTATCCGCTGGCGATGATTTCTCCACCGGCGCGCAATTTTCTCAACAGCAGCTTCGTCAACGTGAAGAGCCTGCGCGACATCGAGGGCGAGCCCCTGGTGGAAGTACATGCCGACGACGCCGCCGCGCGCGGCCTGGCCGATGGCGCGATGGTGCGCGTCTTCAACGACCGGGGCAGCTATGTTTGCCGTGCACGCATCAGCAAACGCGCACGGCCGGGCGTGGTGAATGGCCTAGGCGTGTGGTGGCGCAAGCTGGGCGTGCAGGGCACAAATGTCAATGAGCTGACTCACCAGCGCCTGACCGATATGGGCGCGGCGCCCAGCTTCTACGACTGCTTGGTGGATCTGCAAACACTGCCCGTCGACGCTTGAACACGGTGCCTAGCCAAGAGTTGCCGGGCTCTTCGGGCTCTTCGGGCTATTGGCCCCGGCCTGTTTTAAAGGCGCAGGCCTGGGCGGCGGCGCTGAGCGTGCTGCTCGCCGCCAGCGGCTGCTCGGAGATGGCGTATTGGCGCCAATCGGTGAGTGGGCACCTGCAGATGCTGGCCGCGGCCAAGCCGGTGTCGGACTTGCTGGCTGATCCGGCCACGCCTGCGAAGCTGCGTGAACGTCTTGCCCTGAGCCAGCAGCTGCGGGACTACGCCGTGGTTAAACTGCATCTGCCCGACAACGCCAGTTATCGACGTTATGCCGATCTAGGGCGCAGCGCGGCGGTGTGGAATGTGGTGGCGGCGCCGGCACTGAGCCTGACACTGCAGACTTGGTGCTTTCCGGTGTTGGGGTGCGTGGGCTATCGGGGGTACTTCGAGCGGGAGGCGGCACAGGCTTTTGCACGCGAGCTGAAGGCGCAGCAACCTGACCTTGAGTTGATGGTGTACCCGGTGCCGGCCTATTCCAGCCTGGGCTGGAGCAATGCGCTGGGCGGCGACCCGCTGCTGAACACCTTTCTCAACGACAGCGAGGCGGATCTGGCGGGCTTGCTGTTTCATGAGTTGGCCCATCAAGTGGCCTATGCGGCGGATGACACGGCCTTCAATGAAGCCTTTGCCAGCGCGGTGGAGCGTCGGGGTGTTCAGGCCTGGTTGCGGGCGCACGCCCAGCCCGAGGCTGGCGAGGCGTACCGGCGCCGCCAACTTAGGCGGGAACAGTTTCGGGCATTGACGGCTCTCTACCGCGCCAAGCTGGGCGCTGTGTACACCGGGCCCCTGAGCGATGCAGACAAGCGCAGCGCCAAGTCAGTGCTGATGCAGGCCATGCGGCAGGACTACGCACGCTTGAAGGCAGACCAGTGGGGTGGCGACACGGCCTATGACGCTTGGTTTGAACGCGCCAACAATGCCAGCCTGGCGATCATGGGCGCCTATGCTGACCTGACGCCGGCGTTTGAAAATTTGCTGGATCGCCAGGGCGGCGACTGGCCGCGTTTCTACGCCGAGGTGCAGCGCTTGGCACAGCTGCCAAAATCCCAGCGTCTGGAACGATTGAGCGCAGGAGACAAATAGACCATGTCCGACATCCGTATTCACCGCGACCACTCCCTGGGCCTCAAGCGCGCCCGCGAGTTGGCCTGGACCTGGGCCGAACAGCTGGAGGCCAAGTTCGGCATGGACTGCACGGTGCTGGAGGGCAAGACCAGCGATACCGTGGCGTTTCATCGTTCGGGCGTCAAGGGTGAGCTGATCGTGGCGGCCGATCATTTCGACCTGCATGCCAAGCTGGGCCTGCTTCTGGGCGCCTTCAAAGCCACCATCGAAGGTGAGATCCAGCGCGAGTTGGACGCCTTGCTCGCCGCTGAGCAAGCGCCCGTATCACCGCCCAAAGCGACGAAAAAAAAGCCGCGCTGAAATCAAATTCAGAAGCGGCATGTTGAAGCGTCGCGCTGAGGTGCCGCGCGGCTGCTTGATTACTTCAGCGACTCGATCAGATCGATATAGCTCTGCTGGGCTTCTTCTTGTGTGTTGCCCTTGAGCTCGTTCCAGGCGTCCCACTTGGCGCGACCCACCATGTCGGTGAAACCGGGGCGCGAACCTTCCACATCGCCAGCACTTCCTTGCTTGAACAAGGCATACATCTTGAGCAACGTCATATTGTCCGGACGCTCGGGAAGTTGTTTGGAGGCGACAACAGCGGCGTCGAATTGATCTTTCAGGCTCATGGGGGCTTCTCCTTGATGTTGAATGCAGTTCGTGACAATTGCCAGGACCGGCCGCGATGTTAACGAGGGTTTGCACTGAAAAGAGGGCTGATGCCCTTCTTCTTGAAGTGTGGCCGATCTAAAAATGCGAGGCAATGAAGGTTCGGGCGCTGCCCGGGTGGCGACGTGGCCCAAGACGACGCGCGATGACCGGCTCGGGCACGAGAGGAAAAATGAGAATGGAGACGATTTTGGCGCCAGAACATGAACGCATGTCCAAGGTGGACACCGCGTGGCTGCGGATGGACACCCCGTCCAATTTGATGATGATCGTGGGCGTGTGGCGCATCCGCCCGAGCGTGACCCTGGCCGCCGTGCGTGAGCGCATCGGCACCCACTTGCTCAAGTACCCGCGATTTGGGCAACGGGTGGTGGATGACGGCTTGGGCGCGCATTGGATTGAAGACACCGAGTTCGACATCAACCGCCACGTGCCCGCTGAAACCCTGGCCCTGCATACCGGGGTCGATGCCGAGATGCTCTTGAAAGATCGGGTGGGCGAGTTGGCAGTGCAGCCCCTGGACCCGGCGCATCCGCTGTGGCAGTTTCATCTCGTTGAGGACATGGGCGACGGGTCGAGCGCCTTGATTGCCCGCATTCACCACTGCATTGGCGACGGCATGGCGCTGATCGCTGTGATGCTCTCCATCACCGACGGCGGGCGCGCGCCGCCCAAACGCAAGCAGCAGCCCCGCGACGACGCCGACTGGCTGTACGACCACTTGATGCGGCCAATCACCGGGCTCACCATCAAGGCGATTCGCATGGCCGGCGCGGGCATGTCCAAGTCCGTGGACCATTTGCTGCATCCGGTCAGCCCATTGAACCCCTGGGACAGCGGCCTGGACATGGCGCGCATGGGTTACCAAGTTGCGGCAGACGTGGCGGCCTTCGCTTTGATGGCTGACGATTCACATACCCGGCTCAAAGGCAAACCGGGTTTGCACAAGCGCGTGGCCTGGGGCGAGCCCTTGCCGCTGGATGCCGTCAAGGCCGTTGGCAAGGCCATGAACGCCTCTATCAACGACGTGCTGATGACCTGCGTGGCCGGTGCCATAGGGCGTTACCTGCACGACAAGGGTGACGCGGTCGAGGGCAAGGAAATCCGTGTCATGGTGCCGGTGAACCTGCGCCCGATGGAAAAGGCTTATCAGTTAGGTAACCGCTTTGGTTTGGTGCCGCTGGTGCTGCCCATCGGCATTCTCAATCCGGTGGAGCGGCTGTATGAGGTGAAGTCGCGGATGCGCAACCTCAAAGGCAGCTACCAGCCGGTGATGGCCTTCGGGCTGTTGTCGGTGGCGGGCCTGCTGATCAAGCCGGTGCAGCAGGCGATGTTGAACATCTTCGCCAAGAAGACCACGGCGGTCATGACCAATGTGCCCGGCCCGGCCGAGGCGCTGAACTTCTGCGGCGCCGAGGTGGAGCGGGTGATGTTCTGGGTGCCCCAGTCGGGCGATGTGGGGGTTGGGGTGAGCGTGCTCACTTACGCCGGCAATGTGCAATTTGGCCTCATCACCGACAGCAAGCTGTGCCCGGATCCAGACGCTGTCATTGCCAACTTCACGCCAGAATTCGACAAGCTGCTGATGCTGGCGCTGATGCTGCCTTGGGGCGACGAGGCTGCCGAGGAATGAGGGCGAGCCGGCGTTGAACGCCGGCTCGGTGCGCTTCGTCCCTCAGACCGGCCTTTATTCCGCCAGCTCTTCCCGTGCCATTTCGATGTCCAGGCAATCCATGGCGTCCACGGGCTCGCAGGCGGCGGCATCGGCGTAGAGCTTTTCGGCTTCTTTCATGCGCTTGTCACCCTCCAGCATGATCAGGCCGTTGGCGCGTTCGATCATCCCGATGGCGCTGCCGGGGTTGATCTGCAGTGCCTGCGTAAACATTTTCAGGCCAGTGCTGGTGTCGGCGCCCTGGGTCTTGCCGAGCAGCTTGCCCACTTTGTCGATCACTTCGGCATGGAAGGCGCCCAGGGCGATGTGCGCGTCGGCATGTTGGGGGGCGAGGGCGATGGTTTTCTCCAGCGCGTTCTTGACCTTGCTGCCAAGGCCTTGCGTCAAGGCCTTGGCGACGCTGATGCCTTGGCCATAACGGCCAATCGCATAGGCTTGCCAGTAATAGGCGTTGGGGTTGCCGGGCTCGGCTTCTTGCTGGGCGGCCGCGCGTTCGGCCACCTCCAGAAACATCTCCAACTTGACCTTTTCCTTCTTCTCCAGGTAGTTGGCGTAGATGGCTTGGGCCTTGTTGGCAACGGTGATGCCGCCACCGCCAGCGGCCAGGCCTGCGTCATGCGCCTGCTGAAATTCACCGGCGTGGAAGTGAATCCAGGCCTGCTGTACCGCCGCATCCTTGGGAAAAGGCTCGGCGTCGCCCATGTGCAGGCGTGCCCAGTTCTTTTTCAGGCTGGCTGGGGTGTACTGAAAGGCGCTGTTGTCATGTGGAAAAGCGGTCCACTTGGCCATGCGGTGATCTCCTTCAGGATTGTTGGTATTGGTTGGCGAGCGCGAAGAGGTGGTCTTTGGAGGCCGGCTCCAGATAGGGCAACAGCAGGCTCAGCACGTGGAAGGCGCCGCGCATCAGCGCAGCCCCGGCCTGCGCGGGCTCCAGGGCGTTGCGGGGATCTTTCACATACTCAAAGCTGAGCCAGTAGCTCAACAGCACCACCATGGCGCTGGCCGTGGGTTCTTGCTCGCGTGCATCCATCGTCAGCACGCCGCCGTGTTGCAGGCCGGCCAGCACCTGGCGCATGGCTTGGCTTTTTTGGGCCAGCACGGTCTGGAAATGCGTTTCCAGGCGGCGGTTCTTGGACAGCAGGTCGTTCAGGTCGCGGTACAGAAAGCGGTATTTCCAGGTCAGCTCGTAGAGCATATGGAAGAACAACCAAGCGTCTTCAACATGGCGCACACCGTCAGCAGCAGCCAACAAAACGCCCAACTCCTGTTCGTAGCGGTTGAACAAGGCGTTGATCAACTCATCCTTGGCCGGGTAGTGGTAGTACAGATTGCCCGGGCTGATGTTCAGCTCGGCTGAGATCAGTGTGGTTGAGACATTGGGTTCACCAAAACGGTTGAACAGGTCCAGCGTGACTTCAAGAATTCGCTCGGCCGTGCGGCGTGGCGGCTTTTTAGTGACCATGTATGGGGAGTCTCCTCGTTTCATTCTGGCACCAAGCCGGGGACTTGCTCTAGGGTTTTCGCTCCACAGTGGCTGCAGACCCTGGGCGCCCAGGGTATTCGCCTCAAATAGCCTCATTTCAGCGCGATCAGCGTGGCTTTTCTACAATGCAGCCATGCAGCATCCATACCTCTCCTCGGCCGGCCATGTGCCGGCCGTTTCGTTTCAGAACGTCAGCAAGACCTACCGTGGCGGTCAGGTCAAGGCGCTTGACGGCGTTTCCTTCGACATTGCGCAAGGCGAATTCTTCGGCCTGCTGGGGCCAAACGGCGCCGGCAAGACCAGCCTCATCAGCATTTTGGCCGGGCTGAGCCAGGCCAGCGGTGGGCGGGTGGAGGTGCTGGGGCACGACGTGGTAGGCGACTATGCGGCGGCGCGTCGGGCCCTGGGCATCGTGCCGCAGGAGTTGGTGTTCGACCCCTTTTTCAGCGTGCGCGAGTCGTTGAAGATCCAGAGCGGCTATTTCGGCGTGCGCAACAACGAGGCCTGGATCGACGAGTTGCTGCATGAGCTTGGCCTCTCTGACAAGGCCAACGCGAACATGCGGCAACTCTCGGGCGGCATGAAGCGCCGGGTGCTGGTGGCGCAGGCGCTGGTGCATCGCCCGCCCGTGATCGTGCTGGACGAGCCGACCGCCGGTGTCGACGTTGAACTGCGCCAGACGCTGTGGCAGTTCATCGCGCGGCTCAACCGCGAAGGCCACACCGTGCTGCTCACCACCCACTATCTGGAAGAGGCTGAAGCCCTGTGCGGCCGCCTGGCCATGCTCAAGCAAGGCCGCATCGTGGCGCTGGACCGCACCAGCGATTTGCTGCGCGGGCGTGCCGCCACCATGCTGCGCTTCAAAACTGACGACACGCTGCCCGCCGAGTTGCAGGCCCAAGCGCGTGTGACGGGCCGCATCGTGCAAATCAAGGCGCATGACGCCAGCGACGTTGAAGCCCTGCTGGCGGTGCTGCGCGCCGCGCAATGCCGGGTGGAAGACCTGGAGATCGGCCGCGCTGATCTGGAAGACGTGTTCCTCGAAATCATGCAGGGCGAGCCCGCGCAACAAGGAGTTACGGCATGAAGCCCGAGACCATGAACGGGATGGCCCCGACGTTGAATTCCGCCGCCACCGCCACCGCCGATGTATCAGTGCAGACTCACAGTCAGCCCCCGGCGCAGACGGCCTTCGGCAGCCTGCGCGGTGTGCTGCGCGGTTCACGCACCTTGTTCAACAAGGAGGTGCTGCGCTTTTGGAAGGTCAGTTTCCAAACGGTGGGCGCGCCGATCTTGACTTCGGTGCTGTACCTGCTGGTTTTTGGCCACGCGCTGGAGAATCACGTCAAGGTGTATGGCACGGTGGGCTACACCAGCTTTTTGATTCCCGGGCTGGTGATGATGAGCGTGCTGCAGAACGCCTTTGCCAACAGTTCTTCGTCGCTGATCCAAAGCAAGATCACCGGCAATCTGGTGTTTCTGCTCGTAACGCCACTGTCGCACTGGGCCTGGTTTGTGGCTTATGTCGGCGCGGCCGTGGTGCGCGGTCTGGTTGTGGGGGTGGGGGTGCTGGCGGTAACGGCGTGGTTTGCGCCGCCGGGCCTGGCGTCGATCGCCTGGGTGCTGGCGTTTGCCCTGCTGGGCTCGGCCCTGATGGGCACCCTGGGCCTGATTGCCGGCCTGTGGGCCGAAAAATTTGATCAACTGGCCGCCTTCCAGAACTTCATCATCATGCCGATGACGTTTTTGTCGGGCGTCTTCTATTCGGTGCATTCACTGCCGCCGCTGTGGTTGGCGGTGAGCCATCTGAATCCGTTTTTCTACATGATCGACGGTTTTCGCCACGGCTTCTTTGGCGTGAGCGACGCCTCGCCCTGGCTCAGCTTGGCCGTGGTCGGCGGGGCCTTTGTCGGCGTGGCCGCGCTGGCGCTGGAGTTGCTGCGGCGCGGCTACAAGATTCGCAGCTAGGAGGCTGCAGCTGCGGGGCCAGTGCTGCCACTTTCAAGTACTGCATCGCACGCCAAACGGCGTCAAATCTGCGCCTGATTGGCGCTTAGATTGGCATGGGTTGGCCTTTGCACGGTGCGCATGGCGCCCAAGGGACTTGTGCGGCGTCATTCAAGGTTCGTTTTCCGTGTCCGGTCGGGTGGCGGCTGTGTTGGGGGGAGGGCTTGCGCATAATCCGGCGGCCTTCCTCTTCTATCCAGGATGAACCGAGCCATGACGCGACCACAAGCTCCGCGATTGCCCTTTCCTATTCCCTTGCTGCAACTGGGGGCGCTGGCGCTGGCCGTCGTGGCCGGCGGCGTTGCCGCCCAGACGGCCTCGGCCTCGGCCACTGCGCTGGTCTTTGCTCCGGCATATGCTCCGGCTGACAGCGTGATCGCCGCCAATGCGCATCTCCTGACGCAAGGCATTCCTGAAATTCCAAAAACGCTGGCCGACGATGTGGCGCGTTACACCGATTTCCGCGGCCATGCTTTTGTTGACTGGCACCCGCTCAAGCGCGAAATGCTGGTGTCGCACCGCCCGGCCGGTGGCAACATCAACCAACTGTTTCGCCTGAGTGCACCCGCCGACGGCAAATTGGGGGTGCTGCAGGCCTTGACGGATGCGGCCGACCCCGTCAATCGCGCCAGTTACGAGCCCAAACACGGCGGCTACATCGTGTTCGAGCGTGCCAACGGTGGTGATGAAGTGGGGCAGCTGTATCGCCTGGATATGGGTGCCTCATCGGCCAGGCGGCCTGCCGTGCCAGTTCAGCTGACCCCCGCCAACGAGCGCCATGTCATGGTCAACTGGCTGCATGCGGGTGGCCAGCTGATCTATGTGTCGGTGCCGTTAGACCGCACCGCCGCCAGCGGCAGCCGGGCTGAGGTGACGAGCACCTTCTGGCGGGTCGACCCGCTCAGCGCCGAGCCGCTCAAGACGCGACGCAAATTGGCCGAGCTGCCCGGGGGCGGCTGGGCGGGTGCGCAAGTCTCTTGGGACGACCGGCAATTGGTTCTGACCCGCAGCATTTCCGCCAATGAGAGCCAGATCTGGTTGATGGACTTGGCCGACGGAAAGATGCGTCAAATTTTGCCCAATGCCTCGGGCAATGGCGACAGGAATGCTGCCGCTGAAAAGGCCAGTTACCTCAGCGCAGGCTTCAGCCGCGACAACAAGTTTTTGTGGCTCAGCGGTGATCGCTTCGGGGAATTCCGCGAACTGCTGCGGCTTGATCTGGCGCGAGGTGACCTACAGCGGGTCAGCGCCGACCTGCCGTGGGACGTGAGCGGCATCAGTTTCACGCAGGATGGGCGTCGCCTGGCGGCCCTGTTCAACGTTGAAGGGCGCCATGAATTGAGGCTCTACGACACCGCCACCGCCAAGCCCTTGCCGCTGCCGGCGCTGCCCGCTGGCAACATCACCAGCGCCCACTACGCTGTGCGCGGGGATGAATTGGCCTTCGGGGTCAACAACGCCCAGGGGCCTGGGCAGGTATTCAGCATCCAACGCGATGGTTCGGTGCAGGCCTGGACACAGTCCTACGCTCCGCCCGGCGTGGACACGCGCTTGTTTCCTGAGCAGCAAATCATCCGCTGGAAGAGTTTCGATGGCAGGGCTATTTCGGGCCTGATGACCTTGCCGCCCGCTGACAAGTTCAAGGGCCGCCGGCCGGTGCTGATTTCCATCCACGGTGGGCCTGAAAGCCAGGCCAGTGTGGGCTTTCTGAATCGCAACAACTACTTTGTGATGGAGCAGGGCGTGGCGCTGATCCAGCCCAATGTGCGGGGTTCAAGCGGCTTCGGCAAGACGTTTCTGGCCTTGGACAATGGCTTCAAGCGCGAGGATTCGGTCAAAGACATCGGCGCCTTGCTGGACTGGGTGGCGCAGCAGCCCGGCCTGGACGCCTCGCGGGTGATGATCATGGGCGGCAGCTATGGCGGCTACATGACGCTGGCCTCGGCCACGCACTATGCCGACCGGATCGTTGGCGCGGTGGACGTGGTGGGCATCTCCAACTTTGTCACCTTTTTGACGAACACCGAGAGCTACCGCCGCGACCTGCGCCGCGTGGAGTATGGCGACGAGCGTGAGCCGGCCATGCGTGCCCACCTGCAAGAAATCTCGCCGCTGACCCATGCGGAGCGGATCACCAAGCCGCTGTTCGTGGTGCAGGGCAAGAACGACCCGCGTGTGCCCTACACCGAGGCTGAGCAAATCGTTGCCAAGGTGCGCAGTCAGGGTACCCCCGTGTGGTATCTGCGGGCCGACAACGAGGGCCATGGCTTTGCCCGCAAAGAGAATCAGGACTATCAGTTCTACGCTCTGATCCTGTTCTTGCGAGAGACCCTGCTCAAGCCTGCGGCACCCTGAGTTGGGCACTTGGTGAACGACGGCCATCGGCGATCAAACTAGAATTGCGCCATGGCCGATCCCACACCCGCTGAAGTCCAGCACTACATTGCCGCAGGTCTTGCCTGCCAGACCCTCGAAGTCGAGGGTGACGGCAGGCATTTCTTCGCCACCATCGTCTCCGCCGAGTTTGAGGGTTTGAACCGCGTGCGTCGTCACCAGCGCGTCTATCAAGCGCTGGGCGATCGCATGCGTGAGCAGATTCATGCCTTGTCCATGAAGACGTTGACGCCCACCGAGTGGGCCGCGACCAACGTGGTCAACGCGAACGCGAACGCGGGCGTGACGTCATGACGATCACGCTTGCCCTCTCCAAAGGCCGGATTTTCGAAGAAACCCTGCCCCTGCTGAAAGCCGCCGGCATCACCGTGCTGGAAGACCCGGAAACCTCGCGCAAGCTGATTTTGAGCACCAATAACCCCGAAGTTCGTGTGGTTCTGGTGCGCGCCAGCGACGTGCCCACCTATGTGCAATACGGTGGCGCCGATCTGGGCGTGGTCGGGCGCGACGTGCTGATTGAGCACGGCGTGAACGGCATGTACCAGCCGCTCGACCTCAACATCGCCCGCTGCCGCATGAGCGTGGCGGTGCGCGACGACTTCGACTATGCCGGCGCCGTCAAGCAAGGCTCGCGCCTGCGCGTGGCCACCAAGTACACCGAGATTGCGCGCCAGCACTTCTCCGACAAGGGTGTGCACGTTGACCTGATCAAGCTTTATGGCTCCATGGAGCTGGCTCCCTTGACCGGCTTGGCCGATGCCATCGTTGATCTGGTCTCCACCGGCAACACGCTCAAGGCCAACCATCTGGTTGAGGTGGAGAAAATCATGGACATCTCCTCCCGCCTGGTCGTCAATCAGGCTGCGCTCAAGCTCAAGCGCGAGCCGTTGCGCCGCATGATCGAGGCGTTTGCCTCGGCGGTGCAGCCGTAAATCCCCGGGGTGGGGCCGGTGCGCCGGCCTGCTCTGTGAGGCCCGCATTTCCCCTTTTTGTTCTCCGGTCCCGCCATCATGTTGAATTTGCGCCAACTCAGCACCGCCGCTGCCGACTTTGAATCCGAGTTTCAGCGCGTGCTGCATTGGTCGGCAGAAACCGATGCCGGCATTGAAACCCGGGTGGCCGAGATTTTGGCGGATGTGCGCCAGCGCGGCGACGCCGCGGTGCTGGAGTACACCGCCCGGTTTGACCGTTTGGACGCTGCCAGCGTTGCCGCGCTGGAGCTGAGCCGCGAAGAACTCAAGGCCGCCTTCGACGCCATCACCCACGCACAACGTGAGGCTCTGCAGGCTGCAGCCGCTCGGGTGCGCAGTTATCACGAGCGGCAGAAGCAGCATTCAGGCCTCAGCTGGAGCTACCGCGATGAAGACGGCACGCTCCTGGGCCAGAAGGTCACGCCTCTGGACCGCGTGGGCATTTATGTGCCCGGCGGCAAGGCCGCCTACCCCAGCAGCGTGCTGATGAATGCGATCCCCGCCCAGGTGGCCGGTGTGCCCGAGATCATCATGGTTGTGCCCACCCCCGGCGGCGAGAAAAATCCCCTGGTGCTGGCCGCCGCCTATGTGGCCGGCGTCAGCCGCGCCTTCACCGTGGGCGGGGCGCAGGCCGTTGCCGCCCTGGCCTATGGCACCGCCACCATCCCCCGCGTCGACAAGATTACCGGCCCCGGCAACGCCTATGTGGCCAGCGCTAAGAAGCACGTGTTCGGCCAAGTCGGCATCGACATGATTGCCGGCCCCAGCGAGATTTTGGTGCTGGCCGACGGCAGCACGCCGCCCGACTGGGTGGCCATGGACCTCTTCAGCCAGGCCGAGCACGACGAGCTGGCCCAGAGCATTCTCTTGTGCCCCGACGCCGCCTACATCGCCCGCGTTGCCGAGGCGATTGAGCGCCTGCTGCCCACCATGCCGCGCCAAACGGTGATCAAGGCCTCGCTGGAAGGGCGCGGCGCCCTGATCCACACCCGCTCGATGGACGAAGCCTGCGAGATCAGCAACCGCATCGCGCCCGAGCACCTGGAGGTGTCCAGTGCCGAGCCCCATCGCTGGGAACCCCAGTTGCGCCACGCCGGCGCCATCTTCCTGGGCGCCTTCACCAGTGAATCCCTGGGTGACTACTGCGCTGGCCCCAACCACGTGCTGCCCACCTCGGGCACCGCACGGTTCTCGTCCCCCCTGGGCGTCTACGACTTCCAAAAACGCAGCAGCCTGATCGAAGTCAGCGAAGCCGGCGCTCAGAAACTCGGCCCCATCGCCGCCGAGTTGGCCTACGGTGAAGGCCTACAGGCGCATGCCCGCGCAGCGGAACTGCGTTTGAAGAAGTAATCGGCGGAGTTGCGCCTCAAAGAGTAGGCCAGGTGGTTGGCCTTGAGATAACACGAACTTCGTGTAACACGAACTTCGTGTTATTCTTGGGCCCATGAAGAACGTCACCGTCAGCATGGAAGACAGCGTTGCCGAGTGGGCGCGTTTGGAGGCTGCGCGGCGCAATACCAGCGTGTCGCGGCTGGTGGGTGAAATGTTGGCCGAGAAGATGCGGCATGACGATGCTTACGAGCGGGCCATGCAAGACTGGCTGCACCGCGAGCGCAGTTGGGCGTCTGATGGGCGCGACTATCCCCGCCGTGGGGCCGCCCAATGAGCACCGGTGCTGCGGCCACGTTTGTGTTTGTCGACACCTCGGTGTTGATCCGCAGTGAAGACGGGGCCGATGAGGCCGCGCGCAGCTGCGTGATGGCTTGGTTGCGCGAGCTCTGGCTGCGCCGCCTGGGGCGGGTCTCCACCCAAGTTTTGAATGATTTTTATGCGCAGGTCACGACGCGGGTGAATCCGCCCATGCCCAATGGCGATGCGCGCGCTGAAGTGCGGCGTTATCAGCGCTGGAACCCTTGGGCCATTGACCACGCCACGGTGGAAAGCGCCTGGTCGATTGAGAGCCGCTTCGGCCTGCCTTATGTCGACGCATTGATCGTGGCCGCCGCCAAGGCGCAGGGTTGCCGCCTGCTCCTGAGCCTTGAATTGCCGCATGAATTGCAACTCGACAGCGTGCAGATCATCAATCCCTTGTTGAGCGACCCGGCTCTTTTGACCTCCGTGTGAGTGCGCCATGAATCCAGCCAATGCCTCTCTTGAAAAAGACCTCGACGCTGCCCTGCGCTGTATTCGCGAGGACGTGCGTGCGGCCCATGCCTACCCGGTGGCGTCTAGCGCCGGCATGGTCAAACTGGATGTGATGGAAAACCCCTTCCGCCTTTCAGCTGATTTGCAACGGCAGTTGGGAGAGCGCCTGGGCGCCGTCGCGATCAATCGTTATCCAGCCGAAGGCACGCAGCATCTGGCAGCCGCGCTGGCGCGCCATGCCGGCATGCCCGCCGGTTGCAGCATCACCTTGGGTAACGGGTCAGATGAGCTGATTACCATGCTCAGCCTGGCCTTGAGCCGGCCCGGCGCCTGTGTGCTGTCGCCCGAGCCCAGCTTTGTGATGTACGAGATGTCGGCCCGCTACCAGGGCCTGAAGTTCGTGGGCGTGCCGCTGCGCGCCGATTTCGAGCTGGACGGCCCGGCCATGCTGGCGGCTATTGCTGAGCACCAGCCGGCCTTGATTTATCTGGCCTACCCGAACAACCCCACGGGAAATTTGTGGGACGCCGCTGTCATCGAGCAAATCATCGAGGCCGCGCCCGGACTGGTGGTGATGGACGAGGCGTATCAGCCCTTTGCCGCCAGTGACGCCATGCATTGGCTAACGCGTTATGCCAACCTGCTGGTGATGCGCACCATGAGCAAGTTTGGGCTGGCGGGGGTGCGCATCGGCTACCTGATCGGCCAGCAGGCCTTGATTGCCGAGATTGACAAAGTGCGCCCGCCCTTCAACATCAGCGTGCTCAACGCTGAGGCAGGCTTGTTTGCGCTGGAGCACGCCGACGTGTACGCGGCGCAAGCGACCGAGTTGCGGGCCCAACGCGCGAGGGTGTTTGAGGCCCTGTGCCAATTGCCCGGCGTGCAGCCCTATCCCAGCCAGGGCAATATGATTCTGACGCGGGTGCCCGATGCGCCCGCCTTGTTTGCCGCGCTGAAAGCGCGTGGCGTGCTGGTGAAGAATTCCTCCGCCGCCCACCCCATGCTGCGCAACTGCCTGCGCATCACCGTGGGCACACCGGATGAGAACCAGGCCTTGTTGGCCGCGATGAAAGAAAGCCTTGGATCATGAATAGCCAAAATTTGCCCCAAGTCATCCACACCGTTGGCCCGCGGGTGGCCGAGGTCAGCCGCAACACCAAAGAGACGCAGATCACCGTGCGAGTCAACCTGGACGGTAGCGGCGAGGCGCGGCTGGACACCGGCATCGGCTTTTTCGACCATATGCTGGACCAAATCGCCCGCCACGGCCTGATTGACCTGGACATCGTCGCCAAAGGCGACCTGCACATCGACGGTCACCACACCGTGGAAGACGTGGGCATCACCCTGGGCCTGGCCGTTGCCAAGGCGATTGGCGACAAGAAGGGGCTCACTCGCTACGGCCACAGCTATGTGCCGCTGGACGAGGCGCTGTCCCGCGTGGTGGTTGATTTCTCGGGGCGCCCGGGGTTGGCGATGGACGTCAAATTCACGTCCGGCTCGATCGGCGCTTTTGACACCCAACTGGCTTTTGAGTTCTTCCAGGGCTTTGTCAACCACGCGCTGGTGAGCCTGCATGTGGATAATTTGAAGGGGCATAACGCCCATCATCAGTGTGAGACGATCTTCAAGGCCTTTGGCCGTGCCCTGCGCATGGCCATGACCCTTGACCCGCGCTCGGCGGGCGTCATTCCATCGACCAAAGGAAGTCTCTGACATGAGCCGACGCACAGTGGCCGTGGTGGACTACGGCATGGGCAATCTGCGCTCGGTTTCGCAGGCCGTGCTGCACGTGGCGCAAGACTCCGGGCTGGAGGTGATCATCACTGCGCGACCCGACGAGGTGTATGCCGCCGAGCGTGTGGTGCTGCCAGGGCAGGGCGCCATGCGCGACTGCATGAGCGAGTTGGCCGACTCGGGCCTCAAGGACGCGGTGCTGGACGCCGCCGCCCGCAAACCCCTGATGGGCGTGTGCGTGGGCATGCAGATGCTGCTGGACCACAGCGAAGAGCAAGACACACCGGGCTTGGGTTTGATCCCCGGCGAGGTCAAACGCTTTCAGCTGGCCGGGCAGTTGCAGCCCGACGGCAGCCGCTACAAGGTGCCGCAGATGGGCTGGAACCAGGTGCACCAGTCGCTGCCGCACCCGATCTGGGCGGGCGTGCCGGACGGCAGCTGGTTCTACTTCGTGCACAGCTACTATGCGGCCCCGTTAGATGCGCGCCACAGTGTGGGTGAATGCGATTATGGTGCCCGCTTTACCTGCGCGGTGGCGCGGGATAACATTTTCGCCACCCAATTTCACCCCGAAAAAAGTGCAGCACTGGGTCTTGCCCTCTACCGCAACTTCTTGCATTGGGCACCCTGAAGGCTTCTTGCCTTTATGTTTGT
Organism: Roseateles koreensis; assembly: GCF_028595305.1. Taxonomy (GTDB): domain Bacteria; phylum Pseudomonadota; class Gammaproteobacteria; order Burkholderiales; family Burkholderiaceae_C; genus Paucibacter_A; species Paucibacter_A koreensis. The sequence goes on from NZ_JAQQXS010000009.1 coordinate 44,040, forward strand.
GCCCCGTAAAAATCTTCGCTTCCGTCCTCGATCTTTCGATCTCCCTTTTCTCTTCTACCTACCTCGGCCATGCTGCTGATACCTGCCATTGACCTGAAAGACGGTCGCTGCGTCCGCCTCAAACAGGGCGATATGAATGACTCCACCACCTTCGGCGAGGACCCCGCGGCCATGGCCCGGCGTTGGCTGGACGCGGGCGCCCGGCGCCTGCATCTGGTGGACCTGAATGGTGCGTTTGCGGGCAAGCCGGTCAACGAGGCGGCAATCAAAGCCATTCTTCGTGAAGTCGGCGATGAAATCCCAGTGCAACTCGGTGGCGGCATTCGCGACCTTGACACCATCGAGCGCTATCTCGACGGTGGCCTGAGCTACGTCATCATTGGCACCGCCGCGGTGAAAAGCCCAGGCTTCCTGAAAGACGCCTGCTCGGCCTTTGGCGGCCACATCATCGTGGGCCTGGACGCCAAAGACGGCAAGGTCGCCACCGACGGCTGGAGCAAGCTGACCGGCCACGAAGTGATCGACCTGGCTCGCAAGTTTGAAGACTATGGCGTCGAAGGCGTGATCTACACCGACATCGGCCGCGACGGCATGCTCAGCGGCGTCAACATCGAGGCGACAGTCAAACTGGCGCAGGCGCTGACGATTCCCGTCATCGCCTCGGGCGGCTTGTCCAATCTGGACGACATCCGCGCCCTGTGCGAGGTGGAGCGAGAAGGCGTCGAAGGCGTCATTTGCGGCCGCGCCATCTACACCGGCGACCTCGACTTGGCGGCTGGGCAGAAGCTGGCCGATGAATGGGTTGAGGGTTGATCCCTTTGCCCCAGCTGAATCACCACTGAGCCGCCGTTAAATTGTGGCGTCAGGGGCCGCACGCTGCGGCCCTTTGTATTTCAACCCGAGACTGCTCTCATGCTCGCCAAACGCATCATTCCTTGCCTCGACGTGACCGGTGGCCGTGTGGTCAAGGGCGTCAATTTTCTTGAGTTGCGCGATGCCGGCGACCCGGTGGAAATCGCCGCCCGCTACAACGAGCAGGGCGCGGATGAACTGACCTTTCTCGACATCACGGCCACCTCAGACGGGCGCGACCTGATCCTGCACATCATTGAAAGCGTGGCGTCCCAGGTTTTCATTCCGCTCACCGTGGGCGGCGGCGTGCGCGAGGTGGCCGATGTGCGGCGCCTGCTCAATGCCGGGGCCGACAAGGTCAGCTTCAACTCGGCGGCGGTGGCGCGGCCTGAGTTGATCCGTGAATCTTCAGACAAATACGGCGCGCAATGCATCGTTGTGGCCATCGACGCCAAGCGCCGCCAAGGTGACGATCTGGCCGCACGCGGCCCGGGTTGGGACGTGTACACCCACGGCGGGCGCAAGAACGTCGGGCTGGACGCAGTGGCCTGGGCGTGCCAGATGGCTGAGCTGGGCGCGGGTGAAATCCTGCTCACCAGCATGGACCGCGACGGCACCCGCAGCGGCTTTGACCTTGAATTGACCCGCGCCGTGAGCGATGCCTTGACCATCCCCGTGATCGCCTCCGGCGGCGTGGGTTCGCTGGACGATCTGGCGGACGGCATCACCAAGGGTGGTGCCGACGCGGTGCTGGCGGCCAGCATCTTCCACTACGGCCAGCATACCGTGGGCGAAGCCAAGGCGCTGATGGCGGCGCGTGGCATCCCGGTGCGTCAGTGATGAGCGGCGCCCGCCCGCGTTCCAGCCTTGCGGCCAAGGCCGCCAGTGTCCCTGAGCAGCGCCGAGGGGCGCCGCGCATGGGTGCACGCGAGGTGCGCATCATCGGTGGCGACTGGAAGCGATCCAAACTGCCGGTGGCCGACAAACCCGGCCTGCGCCCCACGCCCGACCGGGTGCGTGAAACGCTCTTCAACTGGCTGGGCCAGACCCTGGAAGGCTGGCGCGTGCTGGACGCCTTTGCCGGCAGCGGTGCGCTGGGCTTTGAAGCGGCATCCCGTGCTGCTACCGAGGTTTTGTTGCTGGAGCGCGATCCGCAATTGGCGCGCAGTCTGCAGGCCAGCGCCCAACGGCTCAAGGCCACCAATATCCGGGTCGAATGCACCGACGCCATCGGCTGGATGAGCCGCCAGGCGGCGCCGGCGTTCGAACTGGTGCTGCTGGACCCGCCCTTTGACTTGAACCTGTTCTTGCCGGCTTTGAAGGCCGCCGTGCCCTTGCTGGCACCGGGGGGGTTGATCTACCTGGAGGCGGGCGAGCTGATTGAAGCGCCTGCGGACCTGGGGCTGGAGCCCCTGCGCTCGGGCCGCGCCGGGGCGGTGCATTTCCAGTTATTGCGCCGCAGCGGATAATCCAGGCTTTCCTTCCTTTGTGCCCGCTGGGCCGCCGGAGCGCTTGCCTTGACCTCAGCCACTGTTCTCACCGCCGTCTATCCCGGCACCTTCGACCCCATGACTCTGGGGCATGAAGATCTGATGCGCCGCGCCAGTCGCATGTTTGGGCGCTTGATCCTGGCCGTGGCGGCAGGCCACCACAAGCGCACCTTGTTCAGCATCGAAGAGCGCCTGGAAATCGCCACCGAACTGGCCGCCAAGTACCCCAATGTTCAGGTGATTCCCTTCTCCGGGCTGCTGCGCAATTTTGTTGTCGAGCATGGCGCCAAGGTCGTGGTGCGCGGCCTGCGTGCGGTCAGCGATTTTGAATATGAATTCCAGATGGCCGGCATGAACCGCCAGTTGATGCCCGATGTAGAAACCGTGTTCATGACGCCATCAGACCAATTCCAGTTCATCTCTGGCACCTTTGTGCGTGAAATCGCCACCCTGGGCGGCGATGTGTCCAAATTTGTTTCACCCTCCGTCTGCGCGCGCCTGCTCGAGCGGCTCAAGTCGGTCTGAAAAAGGGGACAAAAAATGGCACTGATGATCACTGATGATTGCATCAACTGCGATGTCTGCGAGCCGGAATGCCCCAACGAGGCGATTTCCATGGGGCCGGACTACTATCAGATCGACCCCGGCAAGTGCACCGAATGCGTCGGGCATTTCGACGAGCCGCAGTGCGTGCAGCTGTGCCCGGTTGCCTGCATCCCAGTCAATCCGGCCCATGTGGAAGGGCGGGAAACCTTGATGGCCAAGTATTTGCGCCTGACCGCCGACACCACGGTTGCCACGGTCTGAGTTGATGGGGCGTTAGTGGCCTCAAGAGAGCATCAAGGGCTTGCCCTGCACTCGCCGTAACCGGGTGGTGCCGGCCAGCGATTTGCGCACGGCGGCACTGCGCCATGTTCAACCAGCCAGGCGTGGGCCAGCATCCAGCCGCCGTGGCTGACTGCCAGGGTGGTGGCTTGCGGCTGCCACGCGGCCACGCGCTGCAGCAGGGCGGCCAGCGATTCACCGCCGCCCGGTGCATGGTTTGAAAAATCAGCCACCCAGGCGTCAACCGCTGTTTTGGGGATGTTCGCCCAGGCCTTGCCATCCCAGCTGCCGAAGTTCAGCTCTAGCAAGGCGGGATCGAGGCATAACTGCCAGCCCCAGCGTTTCAACCAGCGGCCCACGTCAGCACACCGGCGCAGCGGTGAGCAATGGATGACATGGGGCCAGTGTTGCCGCCGGGCCTGTGCCTGGATGCGGCGGGCCAGGCGTTTGGCGCGCCGCCAGTGCACGGGCAGGTCGGTTTGCGCGCCGATGCAGCGGCCTGCGGCGCCCTCGGGCCGGGGGTGCCGCCAGACGTGTAGCTGCGGCCGCGGTGGTGCCGTCATCCCGAATAGTTGATCAGCGCCGCAAAACTCAGCAGGCTGACCAGTTCAGTGACTTGCTGTGTGGCACCCAGGTTGTCACCGGTGTAGCCGCCCAGGCGCATTTCCAGCCACGCTTGCATCGCCAAGGTGGCACCGCCCGCGGCGACCCAGCCTGCGCACAATAGCGGCACTTCACGGGGCGCGAGCCATGCCACTGCGCCACTCAGCAGCAGCACCCAGGCCAGCGCAACAGACAATGTGGCGCCGTTGGCCTGGGTGGCCAGTGGCTTGGCCTTGGCATGCTCGGCATCACCCGCGTAGGGCAGTGCGTGCATCAACGCCACCGGCGCCGCACGGGAGGCGGTGTGTGCCCACACCGTGGCCCACAGGGCCAGCATGGGATCACTTTCAAGTAGGGCTATCAGGCAGGCGGCCTTAAGCCCCAGCATCAGCACCAAACCCAGCGCGCCGTAGCTGCCGATGCGTGAGTCCTTCATGATGAGCAGAGCCTTCTCGCGGCTCACCGCGCCACCCAGGCCGTCGCAGGTATCGGCCCAGCCGTCTTCATGAAAACCGCCGGTCAACACCACACTGGCCGCCAGGCTCAGGCCAACCGCCACGGCGGGCGACCAGATCCAACTTGCCACCCACAGCACCAAGGCCGCCACGCCGCCCACCACCGTACCCACCACCGGAAAGTAGCGTGCACATTGCTGCAACCAAGCGGGCTCAAAACCCACCCAGGCGGGCACCGGCCAGCGGGTGAAGAATTGCAGGGCGATGAAAAACAGGCGGATCTGGTGTGAGAAAAAGCGCATGGCGCAATGCTAAGGGCTTCAGGCCTTTTCGCTCACCCCGGCGGAGGCGAAGCTGGCCATTTCGGCCATGACGCGGCAGGCTGATTCCAGCAGCGGCCAGGCCAGCGCGGCGCCTGAGCCTTCACCCAGGCGCAGGCCCAGATTGAGCAGGGGCTGAGGGCGCAGGGCCGATTCGGCGGGCGCCATGGCTTGCAGCATCAGGGCGTGGCCGCGTTCTTCGGACTGATGGGCAAACACGCAACGCTCCAGCACCGCAGGCCGCAGGCGGGACGCCACCAGCACCGCGCTGCTGCTGATGAAGCCGTCCACCACGATCACGCGGTTTTCTTGCGCCGCCTGCAACACCGCGCCCACCATCATGGCGATCTCGAAGCCGCCAAATGCGGCCAGCGCGGGCAAGGCCTCGCGGGCCTCGGGATGACGCTGCAGTACCTTCTCCAGCACGCTGATCTTGTGCGTCAGGCCGGCATCGTCGAGGCCCGTGCCGCGGCCTGCGCAATCGGCCACTGGCAGGTCCGCCAGGCGGGCCAGTAGCAGGGCGGCGCTGGAGGTGTTGCCGATGCCCATTTCGCCCAGCAGCAAGGCGTTGCCGGGGCGCTGGCCCAAGAGCTTGCGGCCCGCTGCGATGGCGGTGGCGCATTGGTCCATGCTCATGGCAGCTTGCTCGGAGGCATCTTGCGTGCCGCACGCGATCTTGGCGATGACGAGACCGGCGCGGGGCGCAAAGTCGTGCGCCACGCCGGCATCCACCACCGTCATTTCCAGGCCGTGCTGGCGTGCCAGCACGCTCACCGCCGCGCCGCCGGCCAGAAAGTTCTCCACCATCTGCCAGGTCACGTCGCTGGGATAGGCCGACACGCCTTGCGCTGCCAGCCCGTGGTCGCCCGCGAACACCATCATCTGCGGCTCACGCAGTTGCGGCCGCAGCGTGCCCTGGATCAGGCCCAGCTGCATCATCAAGGTTTCGAGCCGGCCCAGTGCGCCCAAAGGCTTGGTCTTGCCGTCGATGCACTGCTGCAGCTCGGCTTTCAGGGTGGCGTCTTGGAGCGAGGAAATGTGCGGAATCAGGTCATGCATGAGAAGCGTGCTTTCAATCGAAATGAGATGAATGAGGTCAATGGGGTGAAGTGCAGGCGTGCCCGCCGGCATTGAAAATCGTCATGGCTGCTGCAGCAAACCCATCAGGGCGCCGGGTTTGAAATGGCGGTCAATGTAATCGGCCAGGCCTTCGAAGACATCGTCCAGCCTGGGCGCCGCAGCGCCGAACAGGGCGCGCATCACCGCCGGATCCTCGAACAAGCCGTGGGCGTAGCAACCTAGCACCGAACCAGATTGCCAGCCCAGTGCCTCGCCGGCCTCGTTCAGCACGGCCATTTGGGCGGCCGCGAGGCTAGGGTGTTGAACGGTGCGGCCGTGGTGAATTTCATAACCCTGCGCCTCAACGCCAATCAAGGCTTGCCATGGTGACTCCAAGGTGCCAAAACGCAGGGCGGCGGGGCGCAGCAGCTTGTCGCGTTCGAACTGCGTCACCAGGGGCAGCAGGCCCAGGCCGGGCGCATTGCCGTCGAGATTGAATGGGTCCAGCAGGCTTTCGCCCAACATCTGCAGGCCACCGCAGATCCCCAGCACGGGCTTGCCACGGGCCGCATGCAGGGCGATGGGCAGGTCGAGCTTTTGTGTGCGCAACCAAGCCAGATCGGCGGCGACAGCTTTGGAGCCGGGCAGGATGATGAGGTCTGCGTCTTCCAGCTGGGCCGGCTCCCGCGCCCACACCAGTTGCACACCGGGCAGGCTGCGCAGTGGCTGGAATTCATCCAGATTGGAGAGCCGCGGGTAGGCCACGATGACCACGCGTTTGCCGCCGCTGGCGCCGGTGCGGGCGTCGTCGAACACGCCGTCTTCCTCGGGCAGGCCGTGGCCGCGCCACATCGGCAACACCGCCAGGGTGGGCACACCGGTCAGGGCCTGCAACTGCTCGGGGCCGGGCGCCAGCAGGCTGGCGTCACCCCGAAAGCGGTTCAGCACATAACCTCGAATCAAGGCGCGCTCATGTGCAGGCAAAAGCTGATGGGTGCCGTAGAGATGGGCGAAGGCGCCGCCGCGATCAATGTCGGTGACCAGCAGGCAAGCGGCTTGCGCGGCCAGGGCTGTGCGCATATTGACGTAGTCGCTGCTGTGCAGATTGATTTCGGCAGGCGAGCCTGCGCCTTCAATCACCACCACATCGTTTTCGGCCAGCAATTCCATCAAGGGCGGGCGGGCGCGCAGCCACAGCTGCTCGCTGCGTTCACGCCAGGGCGTGTGGGTGAGTGCGGTGTCTACCTCGCCCATCACGATGACTTGCGAGGTGGTGTCTTTTTCGGGCTTGAGCAGCACAGGGTTCATGCGCACATCGGGTGTGCAGCGGGCCGCCAGCGCCTGGAAGTATTGGGCTGAACCAATTTCACCCATGCGGGCAAGGCCCGCTTCACCGGCGCCACCTGAACCGCCGCCTGAACCGCCAATGGCCACCACGCGGGCGTTGTTGCTCATGTTTTGCGCCTTGTAGGGCGCCACCTTGAGCCCCTGGCGTGCATACCAGCGGCACAGTGCCGTGGCCAGCCAGCTTTTTCCGGCACCGCTGGTGGTGCCCAGCACCATGACGGCGCGGGCGGGGCGAGAGGAGTCGTTCATGGGCGACGCAGGGCTTTGAGGGCGTTGAAGAAAGCAAGCTGGGCTTGCGGCGGCTGGATGGACAGCCGAATCCACCCCGGCAAACCGAAACTACCGGCATCACGCACACGAATGCCCAGCGCACGCAGTGCTGGCAAATCCAGCGCTTGCGGGGGCCGGGCCAGCCAGAAGTTGCAACAGCTCGCACCTTGTTGCCAGCCCAGGTCTTGCAGGCCGGCGTGTTGGGTGAGCTGCCATTGCTGCAAGGTCAGTTTGTTGCGGCGCAAGTGGGTTTGCGTTTCTGAGCTGACCCAGTGCTGCAGCAGGGCACAGGCCTCGGCGGCGAGCACCCAGCTGGGGGCCACGGCTTCGGCGTGCTCACGCAGCGAGTCTTCTCCCGCCGGTGCGAGCAGGGCGGCGGCCCGCACTCCTGTCAGGCCCAAGGCCTTGTTGGGGCATTGCAGGCGCCAGGCTCGCTCGGCGAGCACCGGGGGCAGGGCGCCCTGGCCGTTGAGGCGAAGCGGTTCATAGGCTTGATCGATGGCCAGGGTGGCGCCGCTGGATTGAAGGGCCAGGGTCAGGTCCAGCCAATCTTGCGGGCTGAAGGCGGTGCCGGTCGGGTTGCAGGGGTCGCACACCCAGGCCAGCGTGTCGCGCCGCAAGCCACGGCACAGTTCAGCCACGCTCTGGTAACGCAGTACCTCCAGGCCCAGGGCTTGCGCGGCCGCAGCGTAGTCGCCAAAGCCCGGCTGCGGCACCCATACGGCGCGCCCGCCTGCCAGCAGCGTCGCCAGGCTCAGCCGGCGGATGGCTTCGGCGCCGCCTGCGCAGGGCAATACTCGGTCCGCGCTGACGCCCCAGGCCAGGCCGAGACGCTCGCGCAGCGCGGTGTAGTGCGGGTCAGGATAACGCTCACGATCAGCGGCCATCACGGCCGCCAGCAACAGTGGCGGCGGGCCCAGGGGATTGGCGTTGCTGGAAAAATCATGCGCGGGCACAGGCCCGGCATCCGTGCCGCCGTGCTGGATTTGGGGGGCGATGGCGAAGGTCATGGCCACCTCATTGCAAAGGCGAGCAAGGCCAGCAGGCTTGCTGCGACCAACAAGGCCTGGAAGGCCAGCGCATAAGCGCGTTCAATGTCGTTGTGCCCGGGTGCCTCGCCCTTGGCGTTGAGCACATAGACGCCCGGTTTGGACAGGCGCAGTTGCAATCGCAAGGCCACGGCGGCCATTGGCCAGCCGCCGTTGGGCGACGGCGTGCGCAGCGCTTCCCGTCGGACTTGCCCCAATAAACCGAGGTGGCTTCCCATCAAGGCGAGGGCGGTGATGCGTGCGGGAATCCAGCTGAGTACATCATCGGCCCAGGCGGCCCATTTGCCGGCCCATTCCCAACGGCCTCGGTAGCCCCACATGGCATCGGCCGTGTTGGCGAAACGGTAGAGTGCCGCGCCAGGTAGCCCGGCCACGGCAAACCAGAACAGCGGCGCCACCACAGAGTCGTTGAGGTTTTCAGCCAGGGTTTCAATGGCCGCCTCGCGCACCTCCGCCGCTGACAGCGCCGAGGTATCGCGGCTGACCAGGCGCGACAGGCGCAGGCGACCCGCCTCCAGCGACTCGCGCAAGGCCGCTTCCACGGCGGCCACTTCGTCACTGAGCATGCGCCAGGCCATCAAGGGCTTGAGCATGAGGCCTAAGGCCACACTGCAGCTGAGCAGGCTTGCGCTGGCGGAGGCGGGCTGGGTGCCTTTGATCAAGGCAAATTCCAGCACTGTGGCCAACACTACAAAGGGGAGGGCAATCACCCCCCAGAGCAGCGCCCCCGCTACAAAGGCCGTGGCGGGCGGCAATTTGAGCAGGCGTTGAGAGAACACCCCGAGTGCCCGGCCCATCGCCACCACCGGGTGCATCCAGGCGGGCGGCTCGCCGAACAGGCGGTCTACCAGCAAGGCAACCAGCATGCTCAGGGGCAGAAGCAGGGCCATGTTCATGTCAGGGTGCCGGTTGGGGCGTCAGTCTTCAATGCCGCGTTGGGCGGGGACGCCGGCTTTGTAATGGTGCTTGATCAAGGTCATTTCAGTGACGGTGTCGGCCAACTCAATCAGCTCATCCGGGGCGTTACGTCCCGTCAATACGACGTGAACGTGCGCGGGCCGCTCGCGCAGGCAGGCCAGTACGGGCTCAAGCGGTATCCAGCCATATCGCAAGGGGTAGGTGATCTCGTCCAGCACGACCATGAACAACTCTCCGCCGCGAATGCTGGCTTCGGCCCGCGCCCAGCCGTCTCGCGCCAATTGGGCGGAGTGCTCCAGGTCTTTGCTTTTCCAGGAAAAGCCGTCGCCCAGGCCCTCGATGGGCAGACCAATTTTCTCGAACATGCGGTGCTCGCCAAAGCGGGCACTCGGCACTTTCATGAATTGGTAGATTTTGACCGCTTTGCCGCGGCCGTGGGCACGCAGGGCGAGACCAAATGCGGCCGTGCTCTTGCCCTTGCCGTCGCCGGTGTGGATGAGGATCAGGCCGCGGCGCTCGGCTGTGGGGACGACGCGTTCATGGTCGACAGGGGGCTTTTCTATTTGCATCGTGGTGACCGAACTCAGGGGGCTGTGCCGCGAAAGAACGCAGCAACAGCTTGAAGGTTGGAGGGGAAGTAATGGTGGACGTAGCTGGCACGCAGGCTGCCGTGCTGGTACAGCGCCTCGGCGGTTTTGCCGCCGTTGGGGTTGTCCGCATGCGCGGTGGGGGTGAGCGGTGTTTCCAATGTTGAATAGTGGAAGCTGTGGCCGCGCAAAGTGCCTTCCGGCCAGGCCAGGCTTTGCAGGCCCAGGGCGGCCAGCCGGGTTTGCAGGCGCGCGTGCCCCGGCATCAGGCCTGCCATCGGGTGCTGGCGCTGCTCGGCATCGGTAAGGCTTTCCAGCAGGCAGAGCATGCCGCCGCATTCGGCCAGCAGGGGTTTGTTGGCCGCCAGGTGAGCCCGCAGGTCTTTGAAGAAGCTGGGGTGAGCGCGCAGGGCTTCGGCATGCAGCTCGGGGTAGCCGCCGGGTAGCCACAAGGCGTCGCAGGCGGGCAATGCGTGGCCGGCCAGGGGAGAGAAGCACAGCAGTTCGGCGCCCAACTCACGCAGTGCGTCGAGATTGGCGGGGTAGATGAAGCTGAAGGCACTGTCTTGGGCCACGGCGACGCGGCGCCCCTGCAGCGTGGGTTCGATAGGCTGGGCTACGGCGCTTGCTTCACCCGCGGGTGGCTTGAATGCAGCGCTGAGGCCTTCAAGCCCACCGTGGGTATCTTGGGTTGCGGCGCCCCATGCGTCAGCCCAGGCATCCAGCTGGGCGTCCAGTGCAGGCAGCTCCATGGCTTGCACCAGGCCTAGATGGCGCTCTGGCAGGGCGAGCTTGGTTTGGCGGGCCAGCGCGGCGACCAGCGGCAGTGAGGGCGGCAGGCCTTCAGCCAGCATGCGGCCATGGGCTTCACTGCCGATGCGGTTCGCCACCACGCCGCATAACTTGATGTCTGCGCGGTAAGTTTGCAGCCCGAGCGCGAGCGCGCCAAAGGTCTGCGCCATGGCTTGGGCGTCAATCACCGCCAAGACGGGCAGGCCGAAAGCGGCGGCCAGATCGGCGCTGCTGGGTTTGCCGTCGAACAAGCCCATGACACCTTCCACCAGAATCAAATCGGCTTCGGCAGCCGCTTGCGCCAGCAGCGCACGGCAGCCGTCAAGGCCCGCCATGAACAGGTCCAGTTGATAGACAGGGTGCCCGCTGGCGCGCGCCAGAATCATCGGGTCGAGATAGTCCGGCCCGGTTTTGAACACCCGCACGCGCAGCCCCCGGCGGTGATGCCAACGAGCGATGGCCGCGGTGATGCTGGTTTTGCCCGCGCCGGACGATGGGGCGCTGACCAGGAGTGCTTGGCATGAACTCATGGTTGCCTGTGCGTTGATTTGAGCGGCAGGACATTGCTGCCCGGGGTGGCAGATTGGGGCCGGGGCTGGCTTGGCGTCGCGCCGGCAAACGGCAGGGCCAGCCACTGCCCCTGCACCTCAATCAGGTGCAGGCGGTGGTCAAAAACGTCTTGCAGAGCGGCGCGGGTTTCGGGCTGCTCGGGGGCGCCGTGGCAGCGTACCTGCCCGCCTTGCATCACCACGAGGCTGTCGGCCTGCAGCGCCATGTTCAGCTCGTGCAGCACGCTGATCACGGCCACGCCTTGGGCGGCGAGTGCACGCACGAGTTGGAGCCAGTCGGCTTGGTGAGGCGGGTCGAGGTGGGCGAGCGGTTCGTCCATCAACAGCAGTTGCGCTTGCACCGCCAGGGCCCGGGCCAGCAGCACGCGTTGGCGCTCGCCGCCGGAGAGCTGGCCAAGGGGCCGCTCGCGCCAGTCCCAGCTCTGGGTTTGGCGCATCGCTTGTGCCACGGCGGCATGGTCTTCGGCGCTGGGGCCAGCGAGCCAGGCTTGATGCGGCAAGCGCCCGAGCATCACCACTTCGTAGGCTTTCAATTCATCGGAGCTGTGCTCGTTTTGGCCCAACCAGGCCAGCGTTCTTGCGCGGGCTTTGGGGTCCCACTGCTGCAGCGGCCGGCCGAACAACTCGACATGCCCTTGCAGCGGCAGCAAGCCGGCCACGGCGCGCAACAAGGTGGACTTGCCGGCGCCATTGGGGCCGACGATGGCGGTCCATTGGGCGGGAGCGATGTTCAGGTCGAGGGCTCCGAGAATGGGTGTGCCCTGCAGGCTCACCCCTTGCAAGCGGGCTCTCAAGGGCGGGGCGGCGGTGTGGGGGGCTGCGGCCGATGTGTTCTTCATGCGCGTCGCTCCAGCATGGGCTTGCGGTGCATCAACCAGAGTAGATAGACACCGCCCAACATGGAAGTTACGACGCCGACCGGCAACTCTTGGGGGGCCATGGCATAACGCGCCAAAATATCGGCTGCCAGCAGCAGCGCGCCACCTGTCAATGCAGAAAGCAGCAGCAACCAGCTGTGGTTGCAGTGCAGGCGGCTGCGTACCAGGTGGGGCGCGACCAGCCCGACAAAGGCGATCAGCCCGGCTTGCGCCACGGCGGCGCCGGTGGCCAGGGCAAGCGTTGCGATCAGCACCTGGCGCATCAAATTCAAGCGTACGCCCAGTGACGCCGCGGTGGCTTCGCCCAGGGTCAATGCGTCGAGACTGCGGCTGGCGCCAAAGGCGGTAAGCAGGCACAGCAGCAACAGCGGCGCCATGATGAAGGTACTTTGCCAGCCAAGCAGGCCAGTGGTGCCGAGCAAAAAGGCCCTCATGGCGCGCAAGATGTCAGGGGCTTTGATCATCAACAACTCAGTGCCTGCGCTCAGCACCATGCTGACGATGACGCCGGCCAGCAGCAGGCGCATGGTTTGCTCCACTCCGCGCGCCAGGAGCAAGGTCAACATGACGGCCAGCACCGCGCCAGCGAAGGCCGCCCCGGTCAGCCCGAGGCCTTGCCACCACACCAGCGTGACGGCGCTGGTGCCCGTGAATGCCAGCACCAGCGCGACACCCAGGTAGGCTCCCGAGGCGGCACCCAGCAGATAGGGGTCGGCCAGCGGGTTGCGGAACAAGCCCTGCGCAACCGCGCCAGCCAAGCCCAGCAAGGCCCCAGCCATCCAGGTGCCACTGGAACGCGGCAGGCGGATGTCCCACAGGATTTGCTGTTGAACCGTATCCTGGCCGTTGAACAGCGAGGCGTCCAGCACAAAGCCGGTGCTGCCCACGGCCATGCCCAGCAACCCCAACAGGGTGCTGATCAACAACAGGGCCAGCAGCAGGCGCAGCGCGGGTGCGCCGTGGTGATCAAGTGTCATGGTGCGGGCGTGTTGCTGCTGTTGTTGTTGCGGCTTCCCGGCTTTGCGGCGACCTCGCGCAGGCAGCGCGCCATCCACTGGGCGGACTCGCCGATGCGGGGGCCGGGGCGACCCATGACTTCGGATTCTTCCGGCGGAAACACGCACACCCGCTTGTCGCGCAGGGCGCGGACGTTGTTCCAACCCGGACGTGCAGCCAGATTCACCGCGTTGCGTTGTGCGACCATGATGACCTGCGGGTCGGCACGCACCACGAATTCAGGGTTGAGCTTGGGGAAGGGCCCCAGGCTGGCCGGCACGATGTTGCGGGCGCCCAGGCGCGTCAGGGTTTCGCCGATGAAGGACGACTCGCCCGCCGCGTAGGGGGCGCTGTCCACTTCGTAATAGAGCGTCAGGCCCTTGCTGCTTGGGGGCAGGCTGGCTGCGGCAGCGTCCACCTGGGCGTCAATGCGCTGCCAGACTTTCAACGGATCGGGCACTGCCAGCAGCTGCCCCACCTTGAGTAGCAGGCGCTTGACGTCAGCGTGGCTGCGGGTTTCGAGCACCACGACTTTCAGACCCAGCGCGGTGAGTCGGTCTTGCACCCGCGACGAGGGCGCGAGCAGCACGACATCAGGGCGCAGGGCCACGAGGGTCTCGATTTGGGTGTCGTCCAGGCCGCCCAGCTTGGGCAGTTTGTTGACCGAGTCGGGGTAGTTGGAGTAACGGTCTACGCCGACGAGCCGGTCACAGGCGTCCAAGGCGCAGACCGTTTCGGTGAGCGAGGGCAGCAGGGTGACGATGCGGCGGGGTGCCTGCGTAAATTGGTGGGTGTGGCCGCGATCATCGGTCAGCGTGATTTGCGCCATGGCGCTGGCCCCGCAGGCCAGCAGTGTGAGGCCGAGGGTCAAGGCGCCCCCGAGTTTTCGGGCCCCGCGGATGTTCATGAGAAGTGACATGGCTTGGCGTGATCCCGTTGAAATCTTCAGCACGTTCTTATGCCCCGGTCGGCGTGATGCTGCGGCTCCAGGCTTGCCCGGCCACCATCAGCGTGAGTTGATCGCAGCGGGAAGCAACGGCCTGATTGAGGTGACCCAGTTCGTCGACGAAGTGGCGGGATTCAGGCGTCATCGGTGAGACCCCCCAGCCCACTTCGTTGGAGATGAAAATGAGCTGCCCCGGCAAATCGGGCAGCGCATCCAGTAGTGATTGGCGCTCAGTTGCCCAGGCGGCGAGGTCGGCCACGCCGTGCATGGGCATCAGCCAGTTGGTGAGCCACAAGGTCAGGCAATCCACCACGATCAGCCGCTCAGCTGAGGCGTTAGCGCGCAAGGCCGCCGCCAAGGCCAGGGGTTCTTCCAGAGTGCCGAAACCGGCGGGGCGGTCTTGCTGATGGCGGCGGATGCGGGCTTGCATTTCGCCGTCAAAGGCCTGCGCAGTTGCCAGCACCGTGACTTGTCGACCGGGGGCGCCATTCAGCCAGGCCAGGGCCAGGCGTTCAGCCTGGCCTGACTTGCCGCTGCGTTGGCCGCCGACGATCAAGTGAGAGTGTGCGGGCATCCGGCAGTCCTTTTCGGGCGGTACGTTTAAGGCTGTGCGTTTCAGCGTTAGGTGTCAGGCTTTGTGCAAACTCACAGCTTGGGGCTGTAGCGCAAACCCACGAACACAGTGCGTGGCGCCTGGGCGTAGTCTTTCGCCGTCTGGTATTGCTTGTCCAGGGCGTTATCCAGATTGACTTGCAGCTTGAGGTCTTGGCTCAGGGCGTAGCCCAGGTTCAGATTCAACAAGGCGTAGCCACCCAGGTTTTTCTTGTTGGCCATGTCGTCATAACGCTTGCCGGAGGCCACCACGCCTGCGCCCAGGTCAAAGCCCATCCACTGCGTTTGCGCGCTGATGCTGCCAAACTCGCGTGCGCGGCGGGCCAGCAGATTGCCGGTGTCCTCGTCCTTGGGGGCTTGCAGGTCGAGGCTGGCGCGCAGCTGCACGCCGGCGATCAAGGTGCTGCCTGACAAGCTGAGCCCTTGCAGACGGGCGCGGTTGACGTTCTGGTAGCAGCCATAGGCGCTGTTGCAGGTGCCGGCGTCGCCGAAGATGATCAGGTTGTCGATCAGATTGCGGTAGGTGGTGACGCTGAACTCGTTGTCGGCCTGCGCATATTTCAGGCCCACTTCGGCATTGCGGCCTTTTTCAGGGTCCAGGGGTTTGACGCCGGCGATGCTCAGCTTCGGCCCGTAGTCGCTGAAGCTTTGGTACAGCGTCGGAGCGCGGAAGGCGTTGCCCACCGAGCCCACCAAGCGCCAGCTGGGGGTGAGCCGGTAGCCCAGCCCCAAGGTGCCGGTGTCGACACCGCCGAACTGGCTGTCATCGTCGTGGCGCAGCTGTAACTGGGCGTCAAAGCCTTTGCCGGTCCAGAGGTAGCCCAAGGCCAGCCCGTTTTGGGTGCGCTCGGCGCTGCCTACGGTGGCGGCCTGGGTCAGGCCGGAGTTGTCCAGATGGTCTTTCTTGACCTCGGCCAGGAAGTTGATCTGCTGATGCTCGTCCAGCCGGTAGCTACCGTCCAGCGCCGCGCTCCGCAAACGGGTGGTTGTGTTGTATGGCGACGGCTTGGTTTCGTAGCTGGACTTGGCTTCAGAGACATTGACGCGGGTTTGCAGCGCCGCTGTCCACTGCGAGGCCCAGCTCAAGCGCACGGCGCTGGCGTCTTGCACCGCATGGTCGTCGGCGGTAGACATGTAACCGTCGTATTGGGCGTCCACATGGCTTTGTAGCGCCATCAGCTCAACGCGTTGCTCGGGGCTGAATTGGGCCCCCACGCGCAGGTTGACGTTGTGCTTTTTCCAACCGTCTTTGTCGGCGTTGTAGTAAACGCTTTGTGGGTTGGCGATGGCGTTGAAGCCGTCGCTGCGCTCGCCGGAAGCGCTCAAGGCGTAGTCAAAGAGACCCGCTGCGCCGCTGACCGAAGCGCCCAAGCGTGCCGTGCCCAGATTGCCCACGCCGCCGGACAGCGTGACTTGCGTGGCCTTGCCACCTTTACGGGTGAAGATCTGCACCACGCCGCCGATGGCGTCAGAGCCGTAGAGCGCACTGGCCGGGCCTTTGAGCACTTCAACGCGCTCGACTTGCGCCAGTGGAATGGTCTCCCAGGGGGCGCCGCCGGTGCTTTGGCTGTCGATGCGAACACCGTCCACCAACACCAGGGTGTGCCGCGTTTCGGCGCCGCGCAGGTACAGCGAGGTGGTGGAGCCCGGGCCGCCGTTGCGGGTCATTTCGGCGCAACCGGTATTGCGAAGCAAGTCGGCCAGATCGCCAAAGCCTTGGCGCTCAATGTCTTCCCGGGTGATGACGGTAAGGTCGGCGATGACGTCGCCCAAACGCATGGGTGTGCGGGAGGCGGTGACGGTCACGGAATCGAGCTTGTTGGCGCCGGCGCCGTTGGCGGCTTGCGCCAGAACAGGCAGTGCGTTGACGGTGGCCATGGTGGCCAGGGCAAGCTGTGCGCAGGTGGAAAGGCGGAAGGAGGTCGCAGTAGCGGACCGACGAACTTGGCGTCGAATGGAGGTGGACATGAAAATAAGAAGAGGAATCAATCCAGCCAGGCCCGCAGCTCACCCGCTACGGACACTGAAATCGATGCCCTGTCGCAACTGACGTGCAGCTGCGGTGGGGCATCACCTTGTTGGCCGGTATCCGGGCTGGTGAACAAGCCCCCTGAGTCCTTCCCAGCGTCTTGCGGACGCCAGTGGCATGAGTTCAGGAGGTGAGTTGCAGCACGACTCCGATGGAGTGGCTGCACCTCGTTCACTTACCGTTGCGGGGACAGCTCAGGTTGGGTTTGCCGCGTAGCGGCGCGCCTTTCTGATTCCCGTTTAACTGCGCTGTTTTGAATGACAGCACGAGCACCAACAGAGTGCCATTCTAGTGCGACTTCTGCCACGGTCTTGGCCGTGGGGCGCTGACTAGCTGCTTTTGGCCACCTTGGGCGTTTTGGGTGTCTTCGGCGTCTTGGGTACTTTTGGCGTCTTGGGTTTAGCGTGCTTTGGCCCTTTCGAGGGCTTGGCATTGCTGGCGCACGGGCTGGGCGCCGCTGCGCTGTTCACGCCCTTGAATCCGTCGATGCCGGCCGCTCGGCCGTTGCGCTGCAGGTCGCGGGCCTCCTGGCGCAGTCGGGCTTGTTCCATGCGATCTGCCAGGCGTTCGTCGCGGGCCACCCGTTGCCGTGCGGCCTGTGTTTGTGCGGCATCCAGCGCGGGCATGCTGTTTTTCGATGCGGTGACGTGGCCTTGAGTCAAGGGTGACGGCGTGGGGCAAGGCGAATCGCTCAAGGTCACGGCCGGGTGACCTGCTTCATTAACTGCCTCACAGCGGTAGACCGTGCTGCCGATTGAACCCGGCGGGGAGGCTGCTGCGCTCTGTATCAGGCTCGTCAACAGGAGCCACAAGGGGACGCAGACGTGGCGATAAGCCGATGGGCGCAGCAGGGTTGGGGTCACGGGGTGTTGTCGGAAGGGCCTGGATTCGGTGATTCTGCGGCGGCCTTCGGGTGTTCGTCTAGAACGGGTTTTGGGGGCTTGGGAGCTTGGGGGGGCTTGGGCCTGGGGGGCTTGGCATGAATCTTCATCAACGCGCGGTCCATCTCGCCTTTCAGCAAGAGTTCAACGGCGTCCATGGATTTGGCGATGCAGTCCTCAAGGGCCTGGCGCTCTGCCAGCGGCGGCTTTCGCAGCACGTAGCCCGAAACTTCGGCCTTGTGGCAGGGGTGCCCGATGCCCAGGCGCAGGCGCCAAAAATTGGCCGAGCCGAGTTGGGCCTGCATGTCTTTCAAGCCGTTGTGGCCGCCATTGCCGCCGCCTTGCTTGAACTTCATCTCGCCCGGGCTGAGGTCCAACTCATCGTGGATCGCGAGAATTTCTTCCGGCGCAATTTTGAAGAACCGCGCCAGCGCTGCGACCGACTTGCCCGACAGGTTCATGAAGGTCATGGGCTGCAGCAACCAGATGGGGCCGGCCGCACCGGGCGCGTTGTTGACGCGTGCGCACAAGCCGTAATAGTTGCGCTCCACCTGCAGTGAGGTGCCGAGCTTGCGCGCCAAGCTGTCAATCCACCAGAAACCCGCGTTATGGCGGGTGTCTTCATATTCAGGGCCGGGATTGCCGAGGCCAACAAAGAGACGAATCATGGGGCCGCATTATCGGGCCGGGGGCGCACCAAGAATGGATTGACGATTTCAGGTTTCTCGGCGGGCGCTGGCAAAACGCTCGCGGTACTCATGGGGCGCCACCCCCAAACGCTTCACGAACAGTTTTCGCAAGGATTGTTCACTGGAGAAGCCAACCCGGCCCGCCACGCTCTTGAGCGGCAGCGGCCCTTCTTCCAGCAGGCGGCGGGCCGCTTCGAGCCGAGCGGTTTCAATGAATTGCATCGGGCTGCTGCCGATTTCCCGGTGGAAAACGCGCCGGAAATTACGCTCGCTCATCGCTGCACGGCTGGCCAACTCCGACATGGACAGGGGCTGGTGCAGGTGCTGCAACACCCAATCCTGCAACTCGCGCACGCTGGGGTGTTGGCTGCGTTGCCCCTCCAAGTGAACGCTGAACTGCGACTGGCCGCCAGGGCGTTTGAGGTAGACCACCAGCTCTCGGGCGATGTTCAGCGCTACCTCTCGGCCCAGGTCTTCTTCCACCAAAGCCAGGGCGAGGTCGATGCCTGCGGTGACGCCGGCCGAGGTCCAGATGTGCCCGTTGCGCAGGTAGATGGCATCGGCCTGCACGTCGACGGCGGGGAAGCGGGATTTGAGCAGTTGGGCCGCGCTCCAGTGTGTGGTGGCCACGTGGCCGTCTAACAAGCCCGCGGCCGCCAAGAAGAAGCTGCCGGTGCACAGGGCAACCAGGCGCTCGATCTGGGGGGCGGCGTTGCGGGCCCAGTCGATGATGGCGGGGCTTTCTTGCATGGCCTGCTCGATGTTGCGGCATCCGACGATGATGGCCGTCTCGGGCAGGTGGCTGGCGCTGATCGCCTGCGTGGCCTGCAGTTGCAGCAGGGTTTCAGACTGCACCGGGCCCACGGTGGTGGATGCAATGGCAATGTCGTACAACTCCTTTTGCCCCCGCTGCAACAGCTGCCGATTGGCGTAGTCGAATACGCTCAAGGTGCCCACCACCTCCAGGCCTTTGAAGCCGGGGTAGACGATGATCTGGACGCGCTGGCGCCCGGAGGCCGTGGAGTACTTCATGATTTTTCCTGGGAGCTTATTCGCCCGACTCTGCGGGCAAAACAGCGCTCAAGCATAGACAGGGCGCATGCCCCGTCAATCATGAAAGTATGGGGGCGGGAGCTCAGAACACGACGACGGAGCGAATCGATTCCCCGCGCGCCATCAAATCAAACCCCTTGTTGATGTCTTCAAGCTTGAGCGTGTGGGTGATGAGCGGGTCGATGGACAGCTTGCCCTCCATGTACCAGTCGACGATCTTGGGCACATCGGTGCGCCCGCGTGCACCGCCGAAGGCAGAGCCTTCCCATTTGCGCCCGGTCACGAGCTGGAAGGGCCGGGTGGCAATCTCCTGGCCCGCTGCAGCCACGCCGATGATCAGGCTGCGGCCCCAGCCCTTGTGGCAACACTCCAGGGCTTGGCGCATGGTGGTCACGTTGCCGATGCACTCGAAGCTGTAGTCGGCGCCGCCGTCGGTCAACTCGACGATGCGGTCGACCACGTTGTCCACTGCTTTGGGGTTGATGAAGTGCGTCATCCCGAATTGGCGGGCCATGGCCTCGCGCTCGGGGTTGAGGTCAACGCCGATGATTTTGTCGGCGCCGACCATGCGGGCTGCTTGGATCACGTTGAGGCCAATGCCGCCGAGGCCGAAGACCACCACGTTCGCGCCCGCTTCCACCTTGGCGGAGAACAGTACCGCGCCGACGCCGGTGGTCACGCCGCAGCCGATGTAGCAAACCTTGTCGAAGGGCGCGTCGCTGCGGATTTTGGCCAAGGCGATTTCAGGCACCACGATGTGGTTGGCAAAGGTGGAGGTGCCCATGTAGTGCAAGATGGGCTGGCCATTGAGCGAAAAGCGTGAGGTGCCGTCAGGCATCAAACCCTTGCCTTGGGTACCCCGAATTTGCTGGCAGAGATTGGTCTTGCGGGAGAGGCAGAACTTGCACTGGCGGCACTCCGGTGTGTACAGCGGGATGACGTGGTCACCGGCTTTCAGCGAGGTAACACCCGCGCCGACCTCCAGCACGACGCCGGCGCCTTCGTGGCCCAGGATGGCGGGAAACAAGCCTTCCGGGTCCGCGCCGGACAGCGTGTATTGGTCGGTGTGGCAGATGCCCGTGGCCTTGATCTCCACCAGCACTTCACCGGCCCTGGGGCCTGCCAGATCGACGGTTTCAATGGTGAGGGGCTGATTGGCCTTCCAAGCGACGGCTGCTCTGGTTTTCATAGGGGGCTTTCCTGTGTGAAAAATCGATCAGAAACGGGAGATAACTGGCGAAAGCGGGGAAAAAGATCCGCGCGCGAAAAAACACGTCACCGAGTCTTCGGGCATTCACTATAGAAAGCGCCTGCGCCTCTCAGGCAGGACTCGGCCGGAATGGGGCGTATTTGGCCGCTGCAGCGTGCAGTTTGTCCGTTCTGTACGGAATCGACAAGTTCGCGGGGCGCCATGTTGCGAGGTTTGCGTTGTGGATCGCCCAGCTTGGGCAATTGACTGCCGCTGACTCGTGTCGCGAATAGCAGGAACTGCGCATGGCCGTTGTCGGCATATCGATATCGCTTTTTATTGGAGGACGAAATGCGCTGCGCTCATAACAATGCGAGCATTCGATAACAGCCTTGAATGCGCGCCAATTTCATGAACTTTCAACAACTCCGCTCCATTCGCGAGGCCCGGCGTCGTGGCTTCAACTTGACTGAAGTTGCGGCGGCGCTTCACACCTCGCAGCCTGGCGTGAGCCGACAGATCCGGGAATTGGAGGATGAGCTGGGGATTGAAATCTTCATGCGCGCAGGCAAGCGCCTGACGGGTTTGACCGAGCCCGGCGCGCATGTGATGCCGATTGTCGAAAAGCTGCTGAACGAAGCCGAGAACCTGCGCCGCGCCAGCGCGGACTATGCCAGCACCGGCCGCGGCAGTCTGCGCATTGCCGCCACCCACAGCCAGGCGCGCTATGCGCTTCCGCCGGCGGTGCGGGACTTTCGCCTCAGCCACCCCGATGTGGAATTGAATCTGCACCAAGGTTCGCCGCAACAGGTCGCGCAATTTCTGCTGGACGGTGAGGCTGATGTCGGCATCGCCACCGAAGCGCTGGCGCAATATCCGGGGCTGATTGCCTTGCCTTGCTATCGCTGGACCCATTCGGTGATCACGCCGCCAGGGCATCCCTTGGCCCTTGAAGCGGCGCAGGGCCAAGTGCTGACCTTGGAGCGGTTGTCCCAGTTTCCCATCGTGACCTATGAGGTGGGCTACACCGGCCGCTCCCACATCGATGACGCTTTCCGGCAGGCTGGCCTCGCCCCGAACGTGGTGCTGGCCGCCATGGATGCAGACGTGATCAAGACCTATGTTGACTTGGGGCTTGGTGTGGGCATTGTGGCGTCGATCGCCTATGACGAAGACCGCGACCGTCACCTCTCAGCGGTCGATGTGCGACATCTTTTCGCTGACAACATGACGCGCTTGGCGGTGCGGCGCGACGCGTATTTGAGAGATTATGTCTACGCCTTCATCGCCACCTTTGCCGCACCTTTGACACGTGCTGCGGTGGACGAAGCGCGCCGCGCAGCCAACGCCGCCAGCGCTGACTAGCCTGGTTCACCCCCACCTCCCCACACCGCCTTGGCACATCGCTGAAATACAGGCTTGCAAACGACAAAGCCCCGCAGAGCGGGGCTTTGGGTACCACGATCAAGGGCTGATCGTGGCGGGCGAAGGGGCGAAGAATTACTTCTTGCCCTTCTTCTTGCCCTTGCCGTCGTCGGCAGGTGCAGCAACAGCCACGATCACTTCTTCAGCGACGGGCTCAACCGGCGTGGCAACCACGGGGTTGGGCTTGCCGTGGGTCACAACCTTCACGCCGGCGGGCAGCTTCAGGTCATTGACGTGCACCGAGTGACCCTTGGTCAGGCCGCTCAGGTCCACTTCGATGAACTCGGGCAGTTGTTGGGCCAGGCAAGTGATCAGCAACTCGTTGATGACGTGGTTGACCGTGCAGCTGTCGGTCTTGACAGCCACGGAGGTCTCTTCGCCCACGAAGTGCAGAGGCACCTTCTTGGTGATCTTGGTCGTGCCGTCCACGCGCTGGAAGTCAGCGTGCAGGACTTGCGGCTTGTAGGGGTGCAGTTGGAAGTCGCGCAGCAGAACTTGCGTGACGGCGCCGTTCAGTTCCATCTCGAGGATGGTGCTGTGGAAGGCTTCCTTCTTCAGGGCGTGGAACAGGGCATTGTGGTCCAGTTCGATCACGGCAGGTTCGCCAGCACCGAAAACGATGGCGGGAACGCGGCCAGCAATGCGCAGGCGGCGGCTCGCTCCGGTCCCCTGCAATTTGCGCTCAAAAGCGACGAATTTCATAAGTTTCTCCAAAAAGGATAGAGCACCCGCGACCAGGTTGCTCCGGTAAAGCATGGCCTGAATACATCAACAGGCCCGCATGAAAACAAGCCCGGGTGTTGCCACCCGGGCTTGAAGATCAGAAATTGTTGTTCTGCTCGCTGAACAGCGAGGTCACCGATTCACCGTCGGAAATACGGCGGATGGTTTCCGCAAACAAGAAGGCCACCGATAGCTGGCGGATCTTGCCGCAGGCTTTGGCCGCGTCGTTCAGCGGAATGGTGTTGGTGATGACAACCTCGTCCAGCATGGACTTGGAAATGCGTTCAATCGCCGGGCCCGACAAGATGGGGTGGGTGCAATAGGCAAACACGCTCTTGGCGCCGCGGTCTTTCAACACTTCAGCTGCCTTCACCAGGGTGCCGGCGGTGTCGATCATGTCGTCCATGATGACGCAGTTGCGGCCGTCGATTTCACCGATGACGTGCATCACTTCAGAGACATTGGCAGCCGGACGGCGCTTGTCGATGATGGCCAGATCGCAACCCAGCTGCTTGGCCAGCGCACGGGCACGCACCACGCCGCCGACGTCGGGGCTGACCACCACCAGATTGGAATAGTTGCGGGCCTTCAGGTCTGACAGCAGCACCGGTGAGGCGTAGATGTTGTCAACCGGAATGTCAAAGAAGCCTTGGATCTGGTCGGCGTGCAGGTCCATGGTCAGGACGCGCTCGACACCCACGGTTTCCAGCAAGTTGGCCACCACCTTGGCCGAGATCGGCACACGGGTCGAACGGGGGCGGCGGTCTTGGCGGGCGTAACCGTAGTAAGGGATCACGGCGGTGATGCGGCGAGCGCTGGCGCGCTTCAGGGCATCAACCATGATCAACAGTTCCATCAGGTTCTCGTTGGTCGGCGCGCAGGTGGGCTGAACCACGAAGACGTCGCGGGCACGCACGTTCTGCTGAATCTCGACGGTAACTTCACCGTCAGAGAAACGGCCCACCACGGCCTTGCCGAGCTCGAGGCCCAGATGCGTGGCGATTTCTTGGGAGAGAACCGGATTGGCGTTACCGGTGAAGAGGACGGTATTGAGCAGCACGAGCCATCCTTTACGGAAAAGGACCCGTGGTCAGCCGCGTGTCCGGGTAGAAAAAGCAAGGGCCCCTAACGGTGAGATTAGAGGCCTGTGGAATCAAGCGCTGAAGCGCTGACTTCCTGAAGAAATTTGGCAGGGGAAGAAGGATTCGAACCTTCGCATGTCGGAATCAAAATCCGATGCCTTAACCAACTTGGCGACTCCCCTACACAGGACACAGCAGAGCTGCTGCACCCTATATTTGTTTCAGCGACTTTCCGTTTGGGCCCAACCGTGAAGTGGGTGCTGATCCAAACAGCCGCATATTCTAGCACACCATTTGGGGGGTAAACCCTCCGAAAGTTTTGCTGAGGCTTTCGCCAACATGCGACTCTCATTTCCTGCTGCTGCATCACCGCTTGCATCGGGCGTTAGCCTTGCGAAGACGGCACTGCCTGATCCGGTCATTCGGCTGTTGCCAAATTTTGTTTCAAGCATTTGCAGTGCCTGAACGACTTCGGGGCAGCTTGCCTCTGCTGGCTTTTGCAGGTCGTTTCGACCAAAGCCGTGCAAGAAACTTGCTATTCCTTCACCGTCCAGGGCCACAACCTGATCTTGCTTTGTTTGTGGATGTTCAAGCTCAAGAGCTTCTTCACAAACGCTGCGTTCTTTGTTGTGTGCAGGAAAGCCCGCTACTATAGCCACAGATTTTGATCTTGCCAAGAGGGGACTCGAAAATATTTCTGCAGTGGCGATGCTTTGGCTGGGTTTGATCACGGCGAAATGCTGTTTTGGCAGACGGATCGGATGCAGAATTTCGCCGATGCCTTCGACGAACGCGTGCGTTCCACCCAAAAAAAACGGCACGTCCGCGCCCAGGCTCAAACCGATAGATAAAAGTTTTTGCAAGGGCAGGTTCAGTCCCCACAAACGGTTCAAAGCCAGCAAGGTGGAGGCCGCGTCGGACGAGCCGCCGCCCATGCCGGCCCCGGCCGGCAACCGTTTCTCGATGTGGATGTCGGCGCCAAGGGTGCAGCCGCTGTGGTGTTGCAGCGCACGCGCTGCGCGCAGGCACAGGTCGTCCGGGGGCAGTGAGTCGCCCTGGTCATGGCGTGCTAACTGGCCGTCTTGGCGGCGTTCGAAGTGCAGGGTGTCGGCCCAGTCGATCAGCGCAAAGATCGATTGCAGCAGGTGGTAGCCATCAGGGCGCTTTCCCACCACATGCAGGAACAGGTTGAGCTTGGCGGGCGCCGGAACGTCATAAATCGCTTGCATCGACTTTTGGGAACACTAAAAAAACAATGAAAACGGGCGGCGGTGCCGAGAGCCTCAAGGCTCGATGCGGGCGCGCAGGGTGACTGTAGGGTCGTTTTGCATGCTGCCTTCGCTGTCGGCCGCGCTTCGGGTGGCCACGATCAGGCCTTGGCGCGTGGCCGCGTCGTAGGCAGACAAATCAACGCGCCAGCCCAACTGGAAGAAGCCAGGGCTGGGCGCCAGCAAGGGCCGGCTCGGCACCTGGGGCCAGGGGCGCCCTTGCAGCCAGTCGAACAGGGCCGCCACCGGAATGGGTTCGCCCAGCAATTCACGGGTCAGTTCGTCCAGGTCGGTGTAGCTGCGGTCGGCGTCTGGCGTTTGGAGCTTGACTTCACCGGGCCGCCACGAGGCGCGCGCCAGCAAACTGCCCAGTGGCGTGCTCAAGGTCAATTGGCCGGCGGCCGGGTTGCCGGTCAGCTCAAAACCGGCGTTACCTCCCGTGGCACGAGCGCTGCCGCTGTTGTTGACCTGTACGCTGAGTCTGCCGTTCAGGTTCACGTCGCCTTCGGCCAGCACCATGGTGGGCTTGCGGTCCAGGCTGGCGCAACCGGGCAGCACGGCGCCAAGCGCCAAAAGGGCAGCAAGGGCAGCAAGGCGGGCGGACGTGCCCAGGGGCGACTTCACAGTTTGACCTTCAGCCGCTGCAGGGTTTCTTGCAGCGATTCGTTTTTGGCGTCGCGTTGGAGGCCTTCTTGCCAGACCTTGCGGGCTTCGTCTTGTTGTTCGTTGCTCCAAAGTACCTCACCCAGGTGCGCAGCGATTTCGGCGTCCGGGCGGGCCGCGTAAGACTGGCGCAACAGGCGCAGCGCCTCGGCCTTGTTGCCCAGGCGGAACTCCACCCAACCCATGCTGTCGAGGATGAAGGGTTCATCGGGCACAAAGCTGAGTGCCTTGGCGATCAGGCTGCGCGCCTCTTCGAGCCGAATTTTGCGCTCGGCCAGCGAGTAGCCCAGCGCGTTGTAGGCGTTGAAGTGGTCGGGCTTGGCGGCGATGACCTGGCGCAGGAGCGATTCCATCTCGTCATAACGCCCCAGCTTCTCGGACATCATGGCCTGTTCATAGAGCAAGTCAGCGTCGGCGGGCAGGCGCTCGTTGGCCTGGGCCAGTACCGTGTAGGCGGCTTGCCAGTCGCGCTGGTCGCGCAGCAGCTGGGATTCAGCGAGGAGCTTGCTGCGCAGCAATTCGGGCGTGTCTTCAGGCAGGGTCTGGATCAAGACACGTGCCTCGGCCATCTTGCCCTGGCGCGCCAGCAGTGAAGCGCGCCGGAACCGGGCCTCGGTCAGGCGTTCGGGACTGTCAATTTTTTTCAACCAAGATTCGGCCGCTTGCAAGTCGCCACGCATTTCGGCTGCCTGTGCCAGCATCAACCAAGCTTGCTGGCGGGCTTCGCGCTGGCCTTGTTCTTGGGCTTCGGTGGCGGGGGATGGGGCCTTGTCCAGCAGGTCCAGGTACTCGGTTAGCGCGTTTTCAGCGGCCTGTGGATGGTGGCCATCCAACTCAAGGGCACCCAGGCCGAACCATGCGGTGGAAATCTGCGGCGCGGCGAGGGTTACGGTGCGGAACTCGCGGGTGGCGTCCACCGTGCGTTGCGCCCGCACCAGTGCTTGACCGTAGGCCAGCCGCAGGGCGTGGTTTTGGGGCGTGGCGGCAAGCCGTGCCTGCACCAGGGCTTCGGCGGCAGGCAGCTTGCCCATCAGCTCCAAGGCCAGTTGCATGGGCTCATCGGCTTGCGGAAATTCAGCGGCGATCTCCTGGGTGCGACTCAAGGCTTCCGCAGGCTCGTCAGCCGCCAAGGCCAAGCGGGCCTGCGTGGCGCGCGCGGCGAGCCGGGTTTGCGCTGACTTGGCGGCGGTATCCAGGACTGGGTTCAGGGCAGCCAGGATTTTCTTGGGCTCCGGGCTGCGTTGAAACAGCCGGGGCAAGGACAGCAAGATGCTGCTGCGTTGATC
Source organism: Roseateles koreensis (assembly GCF_028595305.1). Lineage (GTDB taxonomy): Bacteria > Pseudomonadota > Gammaproteobacteria > Burkholderiales > Burkholderiaceae_C > Paucibacter_A > Paucibacter_A koreensis. The sequence continues at coordinate 70,896 of NZ_JAQQXS010000009.1, forward strand.
GGGTGGCGTCAGGGCTAACCAGGCACGCAAGGGGTCTGCCGCTTCAGCGGGCCGGTTCAAGAGGGCCACCAGTTGCAGGTTCATCTGCTGGGCCGCCACGGACTGGGGCAGGGTGTCCCGCCAGGCCTTGGTGGCCTGCAAGGCTTGGTCACCCGCGCGGGCTTGCAAGGCGATGTTCACCACGCGGCTGAACAGCGCCTCGTCGCCGGTGCGGCGGGCCGCATCCAGCAGCACTTGATAGGCCACGCCGGGCTGGCCGCTGCGCAATTCCATCTCGCCGACCAGCAATTGGTAGAACAGTGGCGCGTCGAGGTCGGAGTTGACGGGGGTGGCCGCCACCGCAGGCTCGGTCGCGGCGATCGGCTGGCTGGCAGTGGTGCTGGCATCAACGTCGGCATTTGCGGCATCTGGCGCGGCCATCACTTGAAGGGCCAGGCCGGCCCCGATCAAACCGAGCAATGCGCGCAAGGGGTAACGAGGGACAAAATCTCCGCGGCGGCGGGGGCAAAACTCGGGCATGAAAGCTCCTGCGTGGACACAAGCCTCGGTGCGATGTCCTTTGCGGGCGCATGGCGCTGAGGCGGCCCCGCCATTCTGCCCCGATATGATGACCCCATGCCCGAGCTCCCCGAAGTCGAAGTCACGCGCCGCAGCTTTGCGCAGGCCATTGAAGGTGCCACCGTCTTGCAGCTACGTCTGGGGAAACCGCTGCGCTGGCCTCTGGGTGTGGCGCCGGAGGGCTTGCTGGGTGGGCGGGTCGGCGCTGTCAGCCGCCGAGGTAAATATTTGTGGCTGCCGGTTTCCAAACCCCTGGAGACGGGTGGATTGCTGATGCACCTGGGCATGTCAGGCTCGCTGGCGTTTACGGCGGGCGTCCCGTCTTTGCCCGCGGCTGGGCCACATGACCATTTCGATCTGCTGACTGATCGCGGCTTGTTGCGATTGACCGACCCCCGGCGGTTTGGTGCCGTGGTGTGGTCGCCCGCGCAGGCGCTGCCCCCGGCTGCACCTTTACTGGCCAGCCTGGGGCTGGAGCCCTTTGATCCTCGCTTCAATGGCGAGCATCTGCGTGCGGGCCTCAGCGGCCGGCGGGTGGCTGTCAAGCAGGCTTTGCTGGCGGGCGACATCGTGGTGGGCGCCGGCAATATCTATGCGTGTGAAGCCTTGTTCCTCGCCGGTATTGACCCGCGTTTGATGGCCATGAAGGTCAGCCGGCCGCGTGCCGAGCGTTTGGCTCTGGCTGTGCGCGGCGTGCTTGCCCAGGCGTTGGAGGCCGGCGGCACCACGCTGCGGGATTTCAAGGACGCGCACGGCGTGGCGGGCAGTTTTCAGATGCAGGTGCAGGTGTATGGCCGTGAGGGGCAGCCCTGCAGGCGTTGCGACACGCCAATCCGGCGCATCGTGCAAGGCCAGCGCTCCACCTTTTTCTGTCCGCAATGTCAAAAGAAGTAAATCCTTTGTCCTCAAGTTCATCGTCGGGGTTGACCCCGGTGCTCGCCGACTTCGCGCCCTTGTTGGTGGCTTGGCAGCGCCGCCATGGCCGCCACACGCTGCCGTGGCAAAACACGCGTGATCCCTACCGTGTGTGGCTTTCAGAAATCATGCTGCAGCAGACGCAGGTGGCCACCGTGCTGGCGTATTACCAGCGATTTCTGGCGCGTTTTCCTACGGTGACAGATTTGGCGGCCGCTTCGCTTGACGAGGTGCTGACCTTGTGGGCGGGCCTGGGTTATTACAGCCGGGCCCGCAATCTGCATGCCTGCGCCCAGGCGGTGGCGCAGTTGCATGGCGGGCAATTTCCGCACAGCGCTTTGCAGCTTCAAACCCTGCCGGGCATTGGCCGCTCGACCGCGGCGGCGATTGCGGCGTTTTGTTTCGGCGAGCGTGTGGCGATTTTGGACGGCAACGTCAAGCGGGTGCTGACGCGCTTGTTGGCCTTTGACGGCGATTTGGCCCGCAGTGCTGAGGAAAAGAAACTCTGGCTGCTGGCAACCGAACTACTGCCCCAGCAGCCTGACATGGTGGCCTATACCCAAGGCTTGATGGATATGGGGGCCACCGTCTGCACGCCGCGCGCGCCGCAATGCCCAGCGTGCCCCGTGAGTGCCTTGTGCCGGGGGCGTGAGACGGGCGAGCCCACTTTGTTTCCGGTAAAGACCCGAAAACTCAAACGCAGCCAGCGCGAAAATTGGTGGTTGTGGCTGGAGCATGAGGGTCAGGTCTTGCTGCAGCAGCGTCCGGCCACCGGCGTGTGGGCGGGGTTGTGGAGCTTGCCGCTTTACGACGATGAGGCGGCGTTGCAGCAGGCCGCGCAAAGTTTGGGCTTAGGTTTGGGTCAGAGTGCAGCGCTGGAAATCATGCCCCGCATTCAGCATGCCTTGACCCATTTCGACTGGACCTTGCACACCCAGCGCGCCGAGCTTGAGCGCCGACCCACCGACGCCCAGATCAGCGGCCACTGGGTGGCACGTGAGCGCTTGGCTGACTATGCGTTGCCGGCGCCGCTCAAGAAGCTCATGGGTTGAGCGGTTTCAGCGGCTTCTGCGGTTTCAGCGGGCGTCCAGTTCCCGGTGCCGCTTGAGCACTTGGCCGTGGTCGGCGAATTTTCGCGCCAGCGCTTCCACCAAATACACCGACCGGTGTTGGCCGCCCGTACAGCCAATCGCCACGGTCAGATAACTGCGTTGATCGGCGGCATAGCTGGGCAGCCAGGTGGCCAGAAAGCCGGAGATCTGCCCCATCATCAGCGCGACTTCAGGTTGCGCTTCCAGATAGGCGGCGACAGGGGCATCCCGGCCATTCAGAGGGCGCAGCTCGCGGTCGTAATACGGGTTGGGCAGCACGCGCACGTCAAAGACCAGGTCGGCATCGCTGGGTACGCCGTGCTTGAAGGCGAATGATTCAAACACCAATGTGAGCGAGGTGCCGTCCACCACCACCAAATCACGAACCCAGGCGCGCAGTTGCGCCGGGCGCAGCTGGCTGGTGTCCAACACCGTTGACTCCACGCGCAGGGCGCTCAGCAGTTCACGTTCTAGATGGATGGCATCCAGCAGGGCGCGGTGTTGGTCGTCGCCATCACCGCTGCCAAGGCTCAGCATGGTGTTGTCATGGCTTGCTACGGCTTGGTTATCGGCAAGCATCACGCCGCCCAAGTCCTGCCGCAAGGGATGCGGCCGCCGGGTCTCGGAGAACCGGCGCATCAAGGCATCGGTACTGGCGTCCAGGAAGATGGAGCGAACTGCCACGCCTTCTGTGCGCAATTGTTTGATCAGCGGGATCAGCAGGGGCAGGGAGCCGGCGCTGCGCACATCGACGGCGATCGCCACATGGCGTTTACCGCGATGCTTTTCCAGCCGCAAAAAGGCCAGCAGCAGTTCTGCGGGCAGGTTGTCCACGCAGAAGAAGCCGGCATCTTCCAGCGCATGCATCACCACGGATTTGCCGCCGCCCGACATGCCGGTGACCAGCACCACATCGCTTTGATGCAGCAAGACCGGGGCGGGCGCTGGGTTTGTGGTGGGTGCGTCCGGCATGGAGGCGTCCTTGGCGTTGCCGCTCATGATTTGGCTTTCTTGGCTTTGACGGGGGCGCGGGGCGGTGGGTTGGCGTTGGTGCTGGCACCGCTGGCCGACAGGTCCAGCATCTCCTGGGCATGGGCCAGGCTGGTGCTTGAGAGCCGTTCGCCGCCCAGCATGCGGGCGATTTCCGCAGTGCGGGTTTCACCGGTGACGGGGCGAACGTCGCTGCAGGTCTGGCCGTTTTGCAGGGCCTTGGCCACCACCAGGTGTTGATCGGCGCAGGCGGCGACTTGCGGGAGGTGGGTGACAGCCAGCACCTGGCGGTCGCGACCTAACTGCTTCATCAAGCGGCCTACTGTTTCGGCCACGGCCCCGCCCACGCCGGCATCAATTTCATCGAATATCAAGGTGCCCACGCCTTGGCCGGCGCCGGTGTTGTGCTGGCTGGCGGTGACCGCAATCGCCAGCGCAATGCGGGACAACTCGCCGCCAGACGCCACCTTGCCCAAAGGGCGGGGTGCGCTGCCGGCGTGGCCTGCCACCAAGAATTCGGCCGACTCCAGGCCAAAGCTCTGGGGTTGATCTTGGGGCTGCAGTTGAATGTCAAACACGCCGCCGGCCATGCCCAGTTGCTGCATGGCCTGGGTGACGGCGCTGGCCAATTGAGGGGCCGTGCGCCGGCGCGCTTCCGAAACTTTTCCTGCTTGTGCCAGATAGTTTTGGCGTGCTTGCGTCACGCTTTTTTCCAGCGCGTCGAGGTCGCTGGCGGCGTCCAGCGCTTGCAGCTCGGCGCGCCATTGGCTGTGCAAGGCGGGCAATTCCTGCGGCGGGCGGCGGTAGCGGCGCGCAAGGTTCAGCCAGGCCGACACGCGCTCATCCAACTCCGCCATGCGGGAGGGTTCCAGATCGGCGCCGTGGAGGTAGGTGCTGAGCGTATGGGCAGCGTCTTGCAACTGGGTTTGGGCACCGCGTAGGGCCTCAACGGCAGGCAACAGAGTGGCGTCGAAGTCCAGCACCTTTTCCAAGGGATCAAGCGCGGCGCTGAGCAGGCTGTCGGCACTGGGCTCGGACTCGCTCAAGTCATTCAGCGCGGAGCGGCAGGCGTCCAGCAGCGATTGGGCGTGAGAGAGCTTTTGGTGCTCGGCGTTGAGCTCGCTCCATTCATCGGCACCGGGTGAGAGACGGTCGACTTCGCCGATCTGCCAAGCTAGGCGTTCGCGCTCACGCAAGCGCTCGCCTTGGGCGGTTTGGGCTTGGGCCAAGGCTTCAGCCGCTTGTTTGAGGGCGTTGAAGGCGGCGCTGAGTTCAGCCAGGTTCAGGCCCGCATAGTCGTCCAGCAAGGCCCGTACCGACGCCGGGCGGGTCAGGCCTTGCCATGCGTGCTGACCGTGAATGTCCAGCAAGCTGTCCGCCAGCTCACGCAACTGGCTCACGGTGGCGGGGCTGCCGTTGATCCAGGCGCGGCTCTTGCCTTGCGAGTCGATGGTCCGGCGCAGCAGCAGGGTATCGGCCTCATGGTCAAAGCCGGCTTCGTCCAGCCACGGGTGCAGGTGGGCTGGGCGATCAAATTCAGCGCTGATGTCGGCGCGGCTTGCACCTTCGCGCACCACGCCGGCTTCGCCCCGGCTGCCCAAGGCCAGTTGCAGCGCGTCGATCAGAATGGATTTGCCGGCGCCGGTTTCACCGGTCAGCACGGAAAACCCGCCCCCAAAATCCAGCTCCAACTCGGGGACGATGACAAAGTCCCTCAGGGCCAAGCGCCGCAACATGGTCAGCTCACTCCTTCATACCAGCGCAGTTTGCGGCGCAGTGTGGCGTAATAACTCCATCCCTTGGGATGCAAAAAACACACCTGGTGGGCCGAGCGCCGCACCGTGATGCGGTCACCGTGCAAGAGGCTGGCCAGGCTCTGCATATCAAAATTGACGCTGGCGTCGCGGCCCGCCACGATTTCCATGCGCACCTCGCCGGTATCTGGCAGCACGATCGGCCGGTTCGACAAGGTGTGCGAGGCGATGGGCACCAGCAACCAGCCTGCAATCGAGGGGTGCAAGATGGGCCCGCCGGCCGACAGGGAATACGCCGTGGAGCCCGTGGGTGAGGCAACGATGATGCCGTCAGCCCGCATATTGGCGACGAAGTCGTCGCCCACATCCACCCGCAACTCCACCATGCTCGCGGTGGCGCCGCGGCTGACCACCACATCGTTGAGCGCCAGGCCTTCAAAGATGCTGCGCCCGTCGCGCCAAACCGCACCTTCAAGCATGGGGCGGTTCTCGGTCTCGAAATCGCCCGCCAGAATCGGTTTCAAAGCCTCCTGGTAGCGTTCAATGGAAATGTCCGTGATGAAGCCCAGGCGCCCCTGGTTGATGCCCACCAGCGGCAAGCCGTGGTGCGCCATTTCTCGTGCAAAGCCCAGCATCGTGCCGTCGCCGCCGACAACAATCGCCAAGTCGCATTGCTGGCCCAGTTCAAGTTTGGATTTGGCGTCGAAGGCTGTGATGCCGGTGTTCAAGGCCGTGTCATGTTCCAGCGAAACATCCAGGCCTTGGCGCAGCACGAAGTCGGCAATTTCTTCCAGAATTGGACGAATGCCCCGGGCTTGATGCTTGCCCACGAGTGCCACATGTTGGAAGGGTTTGGCCATGGGGCGGAATTACACCACAGCGCCCTGCCGTTTCATGGGACATTGCCGGGTTTCGCATGGCCCTCCCGCAGAGGGGGCGCCCACTGTCCTTACAATGGCTGAATGCTCGACGAGCGATCCAAATCCCTGCTGAAAACTCTGGTTGAACGTTACATCGCTGACGGGCAACCCGTGGGTTCGCGCACGCTCTCCAAAGCCTCGGGCTTGGAGCTGAGCCCGGCCACCATCCGCAACGTGATGGCCGATCTTGAAGAACTGGGCCTGATTGCCAGCCCCCACACCAGCGCCGGGCGCATCCCCACCTCGCGCGGTTACCGGCTGTTTGTCGACACCATGTTGACCACGCAACCCTCCTTGTTGGGTGCTGACGCCCGCCCGATCGAGGCCACGCACCTTCAGCCCGATCAGCCCCAGCGCGTTATCGCCAGTGCGGCGGCCTTGCTCTCGAATCTTTCCAATTTTGTCGGCGTGGTCACTGCACCGCGCAAGCCCAGCGTCTTTCATCACATCGAGTTTTTGCGCCTGGGTGAACGCCGGGTCCTGGTGATCATGGTCTCGCCCGACGGCGACGTGCAAAACCGCGTCATCTTCACCGCCCAAGACCTGAACCAGTCGGAACTGGCGGAGGCCAGCAACCGGTTGAACGCCGGCTATGCCGGCCTCAGCCTCGAGTCGGTGCGGGAGCGTCTCAAGTCAGAAGTCGACGCCCTGCGCAGCGAAATAGCTGCCCTGATGAGCGCCGCCGTGCAAGCCGGCACCGATGCCATGGCCGAAGAACAAGAGCGCGTGGTCATCTCCGGCGAACGCAATTTGCTGACCGTGCAAGACTTCGGCAACGACATGGGCAGCCTGCGACGTCTGTTCGACATGTTCGAACAAAAAACACAGCTGATGCGCCTGCTCGACGTCTCCAGCCGTGCCGAAGGCGTGCGCATCTACATTGGCGGCGAAAGCCAGGTCGTCCCGTTCGAAGAGCTCTCTATCGTGTCATCGCCCTACGAAGTCGACGGCCAGATCGTCGGCACCCTGGGCGTCATCGGCCCCACCCGCATGGCCTACGACCGTATGATCCAGATCGTCGACATCACTTCCCGCATGATCAGCCAGGCCTTGTCGCAAAAGTGAGTGAGGCGCGGCAAGCATCAGCGGCCTCGCCATCAAGCTTCACCCTATACAATCCGCGCCTTCCGGTGCAACGCCGGTCTGTACTTCCCCCCGGGGGCCGTTAGCTCAGTTGGTTAGAGCAGAGGACTCATAATCCTTTGGTCGCAGGTTCAAGTCCTGCACGGCCTACCACTTGTTCCCACACTCGGCGCTGCAAGAGTCGGTCATCAGAGGTTCTATCTTTGCATTGGCCTAGAGCAAGCCGGCTATTGGCAGGCTTGTCTGGCTTTCTTGTTTGCCCGTGCGCTGGTGGCTTTGCGCTCTGCCATCTCTTGGTAGTCCTTGGTCTTGGCCTCGCTTGCTCTATGCCACTGCATGTTTGCCGGCACATCAGGCCTGCCGGCGCAAAGGGGCCTCACAAGGTCAATGACATAGCCGGGACATGAGCCCTTGTCGCTGCCGGTCGCCGGGCAAGGATGCGAGCGCTTGAACTCGGCCTTCGCGGCGTGTGACCTACTACCTGCATGTGAACACCTCAGCGCCGTGGTCGCGACAAGTACCGCCGCCATCCGGACTAAACGGTATCCCTTTTGAGATTGCCGGCATTCTTCTTGAAGTTGCATGGGTAGCACTCTGCCTGGATATTCAAAATATCGTCGGACCCGCCGTGGTACACCGGCCGAATGTGCCCCTTCGTCCAAACGTACTTGTATCGGGAATCCCGGCGTGCTGCTACCTCGCACCAGGGCCGTGCGCAGACTGCGCAATTTGGCGACTTGGATAGCAGGGCCTCCCACTGACTGTTTGTATGCGACCCACCGTTGGCCTCCATTTTTTGCTTGCGCTTTACCGCTCTTGTATTGCGGCAATCCATGCAGCGATTCCATGGTGTATGGAATCGCGTTCCGCCGCACTTCGTGCAGACAGGGCTTAGGTTCGCGGGTTCATCTCTAGCGAAAGTGCCAGCATCTCGACCTTTGCGAGCGGAACATTCGTTTGCCAGCTTCTTACGGCGCAACGGCAGTGCCTGGAGCACAGACAAAGATGGGCTGATTGCGGGCTTGCTTGCCGCTGAGAACCGTCCGGGCCCCTCGTCACTACAAGGATGGGAGGGGGGGAACTGCCCTGCAGACTTCGCGGCGTGCGGAAATGGAGGTACGCGAGGGGCGGTGAATCGAGGGCAACTCGTACCGCCCCAACGCTTGCATCAAAAACGCGGGATTTTGCCGCTCAGCTCTTCTTTGCCTTTGGCGCCGCAGCGTAACTTTGGCAAGCTTTGGAGGATTCATCCTTGGCATTGCTTGCATGCGACTGAGCAATCATGGCGTGATGGGCCGCCCCTTGCGGGTCGCCCTTCTCAAGTTTTGCGGCAGCTTCTTTGTGATGCGCCGCGGCTTGACCGTGGTGCTCTGCCGCCATCTGATGATTGGCCGTTCCGTCGTGTGAATTGCCCCGGCCCTCATCCTTGCTGTGCTGCTGGTTCATAGCGAACTCCTTAAATGGTGCGTAGTTAGGAACATCGCCTGTGTTGAAAACAGGCTTGCCCACCTTAGTTCGCCAGAGCTCGCATTTCTGTGCGCTGCCGCACCGTGAAGACAAGAAAGAGCCTGGATGCAGCTGTGGCCTCTTTGATTGGCGCATCAAAATTTCGTTCAGCGCCGACCCTTCTCTAAAAGTCTTCCATCCCAGAGGAATCCTGATGTATGCCCTACTGAACAAACCATGCACAGATGCCCAACGCCGATGCCCGGCTGTTTGTAGGTCAGTGTCCACAAAGCCGGCAGCCGCTGATTGGCCGGTCCCGGCCGCATTTGGTCGAAGTTTTGAAGCTCATCGAAGCGCACGGGGCGAGCTCCTTCGCTGGGGCATCGCATGAAGATGGCGTCGGAACCGTCGAGCATGGACGACAAGTCGGAGGCGCGACACATCCATTTGGTTAATCGCCGTATGTTGAACTAAATGTCGGTTTTTACGGGGCGGCTGGAAGTGTTGCTTGGCGATGCATTGCAAATACCCCTTGTTTTTCAAGAAGTCTGGAGGGATTCGGCGGACTTCTTTCATGCGATTTTCTAGGGAAACCACCATAAGCCGATCTAAAGTTCGGATTTAAAGTGAGGCCATCGCAAAAAACGAGGGAGCTTCAATTGAGCAAGAGTGCAACGATTGCCATCTTGGGTGGGGCGGGCATGATGGGGCAGGGCATCATTCGCGATCTGTTGTCCGAGCGGGCGATCATCGATATCGCTGAGATCAAGCTCTTCGACTCAAATCGTGAGCAGATGACCGCGTTGAGCCGCGAGCTCAATGATGCTCGCCTGACTTTGTGCGAGCTGGATGTGTGTGACGCGCAGGCGTTGGCTCAGTCGTTGCGGGGAGTGGATATTTGCGTCAATTCAATCCCGACCTTGGCTGGCTTTCAGATGGACATCTTTGCCGCCGCCTTGGCTGCCAAGGTGGACTATGTGGACCTCGGGGGGCTTGGCACTTACACGGTTAAGCAACTCGAATGGCATGAGCGCTTTTGCGCCGCAGGCGCGGTGGCCGTTCTTGGCGTCGGTGCAGATCCCGGTATGTCAAATGTGATCTGTCGCGCTGTGGCTGATCAGTTGGATGAAATAGACAGCATCAAGCTCTATTGGGCAGCAACCTTGTCCGGACCTGAGAACCCGGTTTTGGTCCCGCCTTACAGCGTGTCGACGGTATTGGCCGAGTATGCGCATCCATGTATTCAGTTCTTGGACGGCCGTCATGTTGAATGCGCGCCGCAAACAGGAGTCGAGGTCATTGATTTGCCGCAGCCTTGGGGGCGCTGCGAGTTCATGTACTCAATCCACTCCGAGCAGCTTACTGTGCCCTTGGCAGAGGGCATTCGCGAAAAGGGCATCAAGGAGTTCACCTGGAAGCTGCATCTTCCTAAGCGTGAGCATGAGGCCTGGGTCGGACTGGTCAAGGCCGGGTTCGGTGACTTTGATCGGCCAGTGGATATCAATGGTGTTGCTGTCCGCCCGCTGGATGTTTTGAATGCAGTTATCAGCCGCAATATCAGCGAGAAGGCCACGCTGATCCCCGCGCAAAAGAGCAGTGAGATCCACTTCGCCATTGGGCGTGGCAGGGTTGACGGCAGGCCCGCAACGGTGCGTTGTGAGGTGATCGTTCATCCGGATCCGATGTACGCGGGCTATGTAGACGCAGCGACGTCAATGAATGCCTCCATCGCCGTTCAACTGATGCTAAGAGATCCTCGCCGACCCGGCGTGTATGCCCCTGAAGGCTATTTCAATGTTGACGCCTACTTCGAGGAATCCAGAAAGCGCAAGTTCGCGATTTCGTTGACACGTGAGCTGGCTTGAGTACCCCGGCGGCCACCATGCGTCTCCAGCTCTATATCGACGGTGCTTTTGTTGAGCCCGTCAGTGGCGCCTATATGGACGTCATCGATCCGGCTCGCGAAGAGGTGTTCGCTCAGGCCGCGGCGGCATGTGCTGCGGACGTCGAAGCGGCGGTGACGGCAGCTCGCCGTGCCTTTGACCAAGGCCCTTGGCCTCGAATGTCAGCCGGGCAGCGCGCGGCCTTGATGCGTCGCGTGGCCTCCGCCATCCGGCAGGATCAGCATGCATTGGCTCAGCTGGAGGTGCGTGACAACGGCAAGCCCTTGAAAGAAGCGTTATGGGATGTCAGTGACGCGGCCTATTGCTTTGATTTTTACGCCGATATGGCTGAAAAGATTGAAGCTGAGGGTGAGGCTGCGGTGGACGTAGGCGACGCACGCTTTGCATGTCACGTGCGCAAGGAACCCATCGGAGTGGTGGGCGCGATCACGCCCTGGAATTTCCCATTGCTGATGGCTGCGTGGAAGGTAGCGCCAGCCTTGGCTGCAGGCTGTAGCGTAGTGCTCAAGCCTTCTGAGTTATGCCCACTAACGTGCGGTGAACTGGCTCGTTACCTACACGCATCGGGCTTGCCGGCCGGAGTGTTCAACCTGATTACAGGCACTGGCCCAGAGGCGGGTTCCCAACTGGCAGCGCACCCGGGCGTCGACAAGGTGGCATTTACCGGGTCTCAGACAACCGGCTCGAAGATCATGGCCGCAGCGGCGCGCGATATTCGCAAAATCAGTCTGGAATTGGGCGGCAAGTCGCCCTTCATCATCTTTGCCGACGCTGATCTCGACAAAGCGGTGCAGTGGATCCAGTTCGGCATCTTCTGGAATCAGGGCCAAGTTTGTTCAGCCACCTCTCGGGTTCTCGTGCAGCGGCCACTGTATGCCGCGCTAGTGGAACGCTTGAAGGCTGCTGCCGAGGCGATCACCATCGGGCCGGGCGATGGCGACAGCGTGCAGATGGGCCCGCTGGTCAGCGCCGTGCAGCATGCCAGGGTGATGGACGCGATTGCGGCCGGGGTGCACGGTGGGGCGCGCCTGGTCAGTGGCGGTGAGCGGCCGGCGCATCTCGCCCACGGCTACTTTCTGCAGCCGACCGTCTTCACCGATGTTCCCACCGACCAGGCTTTGTGGCGCGAAGAGGTGTTTGGCCCGGTGGTCTGCGTCAATGCCTTCGATAGCGAAGCCGAGGCGATCGCGCAGGCCAATGACAGCCGATACGGCCTGGCCGGCGCGGTGATGTCCGCCGATCTAGACCGCTGCGGCCGAGTTGCGCGTGCGCTCCGTGCTGGCGTGGTATGGATCAATTGTTCGCAACCCACCTTCACGCAATTGCCTTGGGGTGGTTACAAGGCCTCGGGCATTGGCCGAGAGCTCGGGCGACACGGCATTGAGGCCTTTATGGAGATCAAGCAGATCACCAGCTTTGTGACTGATGAGCCCTGGGGCTGGTACCCGGAGAAATCTATCTCAGGGTGAGCCGGGGGCGACATCAGCAAGTTCTTGAATTTTGTTTTATCGGGTGAATCGAAGTTCAGTCTTACGCGTTCCTATGTAACGCAATCGCCGGTGACGGCAACTCCACAAATCAGACGGGAGATCAAACATGGTTCTTCAGCATCTTGAGCATCGGACTGGCGCATCTCGCTTGCGCCGAACGTCGCTGTCTTGCTTGATGGCGGGGCTGGGCATGGCCTTGACCGTGGTGGGCTCCGCCGCTTTCGCCGCGGACGCCTCCGCGCTTGGGGCCGGGCGCACACCGCTCGGTGGGGAGGTGGCCGCCAGCAAGGATGGGCGCATACCGGCCTGGGTCAACGAGGCGCAAGCGGTGGAGGGCTGGTCCTACGGCAAGCTGCGCAAGGATCACTGGAAGTACAAGGGCGACAAGCCGATCGCTTCGATCACGGCCGGCAATGCGGCCCAATTTGCGGAGCAACTGAGCCCTGGTCAACTGGCTCTGCTCAAGCAAAACCCCGGCTTTCAGATGGAGGTCTACCCGACGCGGCGCAGTTGTGGGGTACCGGACTTTGTTGCCGAAAACACCAGAAAGAATATCGGCACAGCAAAACTGGGTGAGGATGGCTGGAGCTTGAAGCAAGCCGTGGTGCCGGGCATCCCGTTCCCCACGCCCGCCAGCGGCGAGCAAGCCATGATGAACTGGAAGATGCGCTACCACGGGGTCGGCATCGACTATCCAAATGGCTTCACCTTCGTGTCACCACGCCGCGGCAGCGAGGACTGGATCCAAGCCGGCTTCGAGCAAACCATGTTCTATCCCTGGGGCAAGAAGGGCTCCAACAAATTGTCTGAGATTGGCAATATCGAGTACTTCACCTACTTCAGCTACAAGTCGCCGGCGGCGCTGGCTGGCCAAGCCTTGTCAGCCAACGTCAACCTCGATACCCCCAGCACCGACACCTTCTACTACTTCCCGGGCCAACGTCGCGTGCGCCGCCTGCCGACCTACGCCTATGACGCGCCCCAGATTGGTTTCGAGAACCAGTATCTGTTGGACGAAACCATTATGTTCACCGGCACCTTGGACCGCTTTGACTGGAAGCTGGTCGGCAAGAAGGAGCTGCTGGTGCCTTACAACGTGTTTGGGGCTTATGACTTCAAGGCCAAGACATCTGAGGTGATGCAGAAGAACGCGCTGGCGGCGAGTTCGCGCCGCTACGAGTTGCACCGGGTCTGGGTGATCGAAGCCAGCGTCAAGAAAGGCGCACGCCATGTCTCGCCCAAGCGCACCTTTTACCTCGACGAGGACAGCTGGAACGTGGTGCTGGCCGAGGACTATGACATGCAGGGCGCGCTGTGGAAGGTGCGCGAAGGTTTCTTGATTCCGGTCTACGAGACGGGCACATGTGACGTGGCCGCATTCAGCCAATACAACCTGCCGGAAGGCCGTTACATCTTCGACTTCAGCACCGTTGGTGCCGGCGTGGATGCCAGGTGGCTGACCGAGGCCAGCGGCGAGCGCATGAAGGCTTCGTTCTACACGTCCGAAAACCTGCGCGCCATCAGCGATCGTTGACGCACCGCCATCCTCAAGGAGAAATTCGTGAAAAAGCCAAATTTTGGGGCTGGCGTGCTCGCCGCCGCTGCGGCCACCGCCTGCGCTTGTGCCCATGCTGAAACCTTCAGCAACGAGTACTTCGCTGGTAGCTTTGACTCCACACTAAGCCTTGGCACAGGCATTCGTACCAAGGCTCCCAGTGGTGCCTTGATCATCGAGGGCAATCAGGGCGGGCCAGCCGGTCAGCTGGCAATCACCAGCGCCATGGGCGACCAGGGCGACCTCAACTATGCCAAGAATGATGCCTTCACCAGCTATCTGAAAGGCTCGCATGAGCTGCTTTTGAAGTTCCCGGAGAACATCACAGCGATGGCGCGGGTCAGCTGGCTGCGCGATTTCACGGCCGCTCGTACCACCGGTTGGACCAGCGCTACCACGCCACCCGGCCTCGACGGTAATCTGGCCGACGATGCACGCAGTGATCTGAAATTCAAGGCTCGTTTGTTGGACCTCTGGGTCAGCAAAAAATTCGAGATCGACGATCAGTCGGTGCGAGTGCGGGTCGGCAATCAGGTGATCAGCTGGGGTGAAAGCCTGTTCGTGCCAGGCGGCATCAACGTCACCAACGCGGTGGATGTGATGCGCCTGTCGCAACCCGGCACCCAGCTCAAGGAAGCCATCCTGCCCGCGCCCATCATCAGCGCGGCCGCCGGGCTGGGCAATGGTTTGAACGCCGAGGCCTATGTTCAGTTGGGCTGGAACGCCAACTACATGCCGCCGACCGGCAGCTACTGGTCGGTCTCCAATGGCCTGGGTGCTGGCCACGATGCCTATGGCCTGCAAGAGGGCAAGGCGCGCAATAGCGGCCAGTGGGGCTTGTCGTTGCGCTACCAGCCACAAGGCACACAGCTGAACCTGGGTGCCTACGTTATCAACTACCACGACAAGTCGCCCACCTTCACCTTCAACAACCCGAATGGCGCGATGGGTTGGGTGTACGGCGAAGACCGCAAGCTGTACGGCTTGTCTGCCAACTTCCCACTCGGCGACTGGGCCATTGGTGGCGAAGTGTCGTACCGGCCCAAAGACGCGGTAACCCTCAATGCCGCCAATGGCTGTACCTCGCAGAACGGCACATGTGCGGTCGACACCGCTCGCGTTCAGATGGCGTTGACGGCATTGTTCAGCCTCAGTCCTGACGCTTCGCCGACCTTGCTGAAAGTATTGGGCGCAGATTCAGGAACGCTGCTGGCTGAGGCCGTGGCGATCCGATTCCCCAATCTGAAAAGCCAATACGGCGATGATTTGATTGCGGCCGGCGGGTGGGGTTGGGGTCAGGAGAAGTCGGCCACGGGAGTGCCCCTGGCGGTCGGCAGCAAGAACTCGTCGGGCTTCAATTTTGACTTCAGTTGGGTCTATGACGGCACGCTGATTCCGGGCTGGCAGGTGGTGCCCGAGGTGTACTACTTCCGCGCACTCTCGGGCCGTACCCCTAATGGTGCCGCCACGTTCATGCAGGGTGCTAGCTCAGCCAACTACGTCGTGAGCTTCATCCAGAACCCGGCCAAGTGGCAGTTTGCGATCAACTACGCCCGCTTCATGGGCGGCGACAGCGCCTTTGACCAACCCTATCGCGACCGCGACTTCATCGGCCTGAATCTCTCGCGCAATTTCTGAGTTGCACGACTCTTTAGCTGGCAAGGCGATCAATGACTCACCGCTATCTCGACCGATTCGAAGCCCTCTGCTTTGGCAGGCGCAAGTTGCTGATGGGGCTGCTGCTTGCGCTGACCGTGGCCATGGGCTTCTTCGGCAAGCAGCTGCGCATGGAGGCGGGCTTCGAAAAGCAGATGCCGACCCACCACCCCTATGTGGATACCTTCCACGCCTATCGTGACGAC
The DNA here is from genome assembly GCF_028595305.1 of Roseateles koreensis. Lineage (GTDB taxonomy): Bacteria > Pseudomonadota > Gammaproteobacteria > Burkholderiales > Burkholderiaceae_C > Paucibacter_A > Paucibacter_A koreensis. Next base: position 86,464 of record NZ_JAQQXS010000009.1, read on the forward strand.
GTGATGGGAGCCAACCGGCTCAATATCGTGGTGCGCGCGAAGAAGGGGCAGATCTGGACTGCTGCCGGCCTCAACCGGCTCTACCAGGTGAGTCAAGCGGTGACTTTTTTGCCCAATGTGGAACGACTGGGTGTGCAGTCGCTGTGGACGCCCAATAGCTTTGTCAACGAGATCACGGAGGAGGGCTTCCGTGCCGACCCCTTGATCGATGGCAGCGTCACGCCGGATGCGCTGGACGAGGCGGCGATTCTTAAGATCAAGGCCGCTGCGATCCAGGGGGGATTCATCGGCACCTTGGTCTCGCGCGGCCAAGACAGTGCCATGGTCACGGCTGAACTGATCGAGACCGACAAGGACGGCCACAAGCTCGACTATGTCGACTACAACCGCATCCTCGAAGAGCAAATTCGCAAGCGCTTCGAGGACGCGGACTTCTCGATCGAGATCATCGGCTTTGCCAAGCAAATCGGCGAGATCGCCGACGCTGCAAGCTCGGTGCTGGTGTACTTCGCCCTGGCCATCTTCCTGACCGCCGTGGCCGTCTATTGGTACTGCCGCTCGCTGCTGTTCACGCTGCTGCCGATTCTGTGTTCCTTCACCTCACTGATCTGGCAGTTTGGCGCGCTGCACTTGCTGGGCTTTGGGCTTGATCCCTTGGCGGTGCTGGTGCCGTTCCTGGTCTTCGCCATCGGCGTGTCGCATGGCGTGCAGCAGATCAACTTCATCGTCCGTGAAGTCTCTCTGGGGCGCAGCTGCGAGCAGGCTTGCCGCGCCAGTTTGTCGGGGCTTTTGATTCCCGGCACCTTGGCCTTGGCCACGGCCTTTGTGTCTTTCATCACCTTGCTGCTGATTCCGATTCCTATGGTGCGGGAGTTGGCGATTGCGGCCTCGCTGGGGGTGGGCTTCAAGATCGTCACCAATCTGGTCATGCTGCCGGTGCTGGCGTCATTTTTTCGGATGAGCCCCGACTATGCCAACTCCGCCATGAACTTGCGCGAGGCCCGCGCCGTCTGGCTGCGCAAGCTGGCGCGCATCGCGCAGCCGCGCAATGCCGCCATCTGCCTGACTGTTGTGGGCGCGGTGTTGGGTCTGGCGGTCTGGCAAAGCCAAGGCAGGGTGGTGGGCACCGTGCTGCCCGGCGCGCCGGAGCTGCGCCCGGATGCACGCTTCAATCTCGACGCGGTGTCGATTGCTAGCAATTACGACACCGGCCTGGACTGGCTGACCATCATCTTCGAGGCCAAGCCAGCTGCTGGCGCCGCTGCGCCTGAGCCCGGCATCGGCTTTTGCGGCCAGGTCAACATCGGCCTGTACCAGGACAGCTTTGTGTGGGCGCTGCAGCCGGTGGAGGGGGTGCTCTCGATTGCGGCCTTCTCCGAGCAAATGAAGCAGTACAACCTGGGCTATAACGAGGGCAATCCGAAGATGGAGTCGGTGCCGCTGGATGCTGCCAACTTCGCTGCCTTGGCCACCGAGATCTCGCGTGGGCGCGGCACCATGCGCAAGGACTGCAGCATGACGGCGGTGCACCTGTACCTGACCGATCACAAGGCGGTCACCATCCACCGGGTCATTGACGCCGTCAAGGCCTTCGCCGCCAGCAATACCGAGCCGGGTGTGCAAATCCGCTTGGCCTCGGGCAATGCTGGCGTGCTGGCGGCCGTGAATGAGACGCTGGAGCAGAGCGAATTGCCCATGCTGCTCTATGTCTACGCTGCCATCGTCGCCTTGGTGCTGCTGACCTACCGTGATTTCCGCGCCGTGCTGGCTTGCTGCTTGCCGCTGACCATTGGCACCTTCATCGGCTACTGGTTCATGAAGGAGCTGCAGATCGGTTTGACGGTGGCCACCTTGCCCGTGATGGTGCTGGCCGTAGGTATAGGCGTTGACTACGCCTTCTACATCTACAACCGCTTGCAGCTGCATCTGTCCCGCGGCCTGGAGATCAGTGCGGCGCTGGAGCAAGCCATTCTGGAGGTGGGCACCGCCACCATCTTCACCGCCGTCACGCTGGCGGTGGGTGTGGCCACCTGGTCCTTCTCCGAGCTGAAGTTTCAAGCCGATATGGGCAAGCTGCTGGCCTTTATGTTCATTGTCAATATGGTCATGGCAATGACCGCCTTGCCCGCTTTTGCGGTCTGGCTGGAGCGTTTGTTTCCGCGTACCCAAGCCGTCTGTGTCCCTGGGCTGATGCAGCACTGATGCAGCGGGCCACTCAAAGTGAATATGCCAATGTTTGAATCAGCGCGAATTGCAGCTTGGGGGTCTTTCCGAGCCACTTTTCGAGCCATTTTGCGCGCCGCTTTCCGCGCGATGGCCATCACTGCTGCACTAGCCGCCGCATGGCCCGGCCAAGCTGCCGAGCCTGCGCCGACGCCGGTGCAACTGCGCCCGGCGACGCGCTCGGCGCACGCCCAGCAAGCGCCGATCTTGGCGGCGGCCTGGGCCGGCGCGCGTGCCGTGGCGGTGGGTGCGCATGGCACGGTGCTGCTGTCGGATGATCGTGGCGCCAGCTGGCGCCAGGCCAGCATGGTGCCCACGCAATTGACGCTGACGGGGCTGTCTTTTGCCAATGAGCGCGAAGGCTGGGCGGTAGGGCATGGCGGCGTGGTGCTGCACACCCAGGATGGCGGCGAGCGCTGGCAGCTGCAGCGCAGCGAGCTGAGCCGGGACCGGCCCCTCTTTGCGGTGCATTTCTTTGATCGCGAGCGCGGTGTGGCCGTGGGCCTGTGGTCCCTGGTGCTGTTGACGCGTGATGGCGGCCGCCATTGGCAGACGCAAGAGCTGGCGCCGCCGCCAGGCTACCAGCGCGCCGACCTCAACTTGTTTGGCTTGTTTGCCGGCCCCGAAGGTGGGCTCTATGCCGCGGCCGAAAAGGGATATGTCTTGCACTCGGCCGATGGGGGGCAGAGCTGGGACTATCTCAGCACCGGCTACCGCGGTTCTTTCTGGTCGGGTCTTGCCCTGCCGGACGGTGTGTTGTTGGTGGGAGGGCTGCGCGGCGCGCTCTACCGCAGTGGCGACAACGGGCGCAGCTGGAGCCGCATCGAGCAGGCGTCCAAAGCCGCCATCACCGCCTGGGCACAGACCGGCGAGCGCAGTTGCATCGCGGTCGGGCAAGACGGCTTGCAGCTGCTCAGCGTCGACAACGGCGCCAGCTTTCGGGCCGCGCCCCGCCAGGACCGGGCGCGTCTCGCTGCGGTGCTGGCCAATGAAGACCGGCCCGCACTGCTGTTTTCGGGCCAAGGCCCTTTGACCTCACAACCCTGACGAGCCGAGCACTAGGCATCGTTCTCAATCCAATCATCTGAGCTCAGCTCAAGCCAATTCAATGTCCAACCCAATCAGTCACGACGATCTTTGCTATTTGCCTGCCACGGCAGCGCTAGTGCTATTTAGTGAGGGCGCCTTATCCCCGGTGGAGCTGCTCAATGCCTACCAGGCGCGGGCCGAAAAGCTGGAGCCACAGCTCAATGCCTTCAGCGCCCAGCGCTTGGAAGCGGCGCAAGAAGCCGCGCGTCTTTCGGAGCAGCGCTACAGCAAGCGCTATAGCAAGAGCGCGAACCCTCTGCGCGCCCTCGAAGGCCTGCCGGTCGCGCTGAAAAACGAGCACACGCTCTGTGGCTGGGTCACCACCAAGGGCTCTTGGTTGCTGGGCAATCAAGCCGACACGGTCAACGCGCCCATCACTCAGCGCTTGCTGGATGCCGGGGCCGTCATCCACGCGCAGACCAATGTGCCTGAGTTCTATATGGCCTGCTTTACGCGCTCCGAGCGCCATGGTGTGAGCCGTAACCCCTGGAATCTTGCCCTGACGCCGGGTGGCTCCAGCGGTGGCAGCGCTGCCGCCCTGGCGGCCGGCTTGACGGCCATGGCCTCGGGCTCGGACATAGGCGGCTCCATTCGCATCCCGGCCAGTTATTGCGGCGTGGTCGGCCTCAAACCCAGCTATGGCCGGGTGCCGGTGACGCCGATTGCCTATGCCTTGCACACCATGAACCACATCGGCCCCATGGCCCGCACCGTGGCCGATTGCGCCCTGATGTTCAATGTGGTGAACGGCCCGCACGCGGATGACCCGGCCGCCATCCGGCCCAAGCTGGAAGTACCGCTGGCATTTGAGTCGGTCAAGGGCCTGCGCATCGCCTTGTCCTACGACCTCGATAGCTTCGAGGTGCATGCGGATGTGCTGCGCGGCCTGGAGCAAGCGGCGCAAGCGCTGCGCGAGCAGGGGGCGATGGTTGAGCCGGTCAAGCTGGGCTGGACCGATAACGGCGCCGACGCCGTGTTCCAGCGCCTGGGCTTTGAAACCGGGCGGGAGTTTGCCTGTCGCATCCTGCGCCAGAACTTGCCCACCAGTGACTACATCCGCCAGTTCGCCATCGACGGTATGAACGTGACCGGCGAGCAGTACCTGGCCACCAATCAGGTGGTCGGCCGCATGTATGACTCGATGTCCAAGGTGATGGCCAGTTATGACGCGCTGATCTGCCCCACCATGGCCAGCATCGGCAGCCCGGCCGAAGGTGGTGTTGACGCCAACGAGATGCTGCGCAGGGATGCCATGACCTATCCCTTCAACCTCTTGAGCCGCCATCCCGTGCTCAGCGTGCCCTCTGGGCTGGCGAGCAATGGGGTGCCGATGGGCGTGCAAGTGGTGGGGCGCACTTTGGATGAGACGACCGTATTCCAGATCGGTGCGGCCATCGAGCAGGCGCTTTGGCAACGCCGTCGTCCGGCAATCTGAAGCTGCTTCGTGCTTCCTTCATTCCTCCAAATAAGCGAGCCACCAACATGAGCAGCGAACTCGACAGCAGCGAGAATGGAAAGCTCAAGCGCGCCTTGAGCTACCGTGACTTGGTCTTTTACGGCCTGGCCTATACCGCGCCGATTGCGCCTCTGACGATGGCTGGCTTTGTTTGGGAGGAGTCGCGCGGCCTGATCGCCTTGGCCTATCTGCTCGGGGCCTTGTGCGTTTACTTCACGGCCAGCAGCTACGCCGTCATGACCCGGGCCATGCCCAACGCCGGATCGGTCTACGGCTTTGCCGGCCGCACGATGGGGCCCTTTGCCGGCTTTCTGGCGGGCTGGATGATTCTGCTGGACTACTTGCTCGTGCCGGCCTTCACCTATGCGCTTTGCGCGGTCAGCCTGGAGACCTTGCTGCCAGGGGTCGACAGGGCCAGTTGGGTCTTGGTGTCGGTGTTGGCGACTTTCGCCGTCAACTGGTTCGGTATTTCAGTGACCTCACGCGTCAGCTTGTGGTCGGTGGTCTTGCAACTGATGTTGCTGGCTGGTGTGATGGTGATCTGCCTGTTGGCGCTGCTAAAGGGGCAGGGCAGCGGCGCGCTGACTCTGGCGCCCTTTTACTCGCCAAGGCAATGGGACGGCACGGCCGTGTTGGCCGCCACCTCGATCTGCGTGATGAGCTATCTGGGCTTTGATGCGGTGTCCACCTTGGCCGAGGAGATCAAGGATGGCGACACCCGCGTGGTCGGCAAAGCCATCCTGACCAATCTGGCAATCACGGCTTGCTTGTTTGTGCTGAGCGGCTGGGTACTGGGCAACTTGCTGATTGGCTTTACGGAGCCTGATTCTGCACGCCTGATCTACGACCTCTTGGCGTCGATGCTCGGCCCACAGGCCGCCATCGCATTGGCCTGGTTTCTGGTCATCGTGGTGGGCGTGCCCAATGTGCTGCCGATGCAGGTTGGTGTGGCCCGCGTGCTGTTCGCGATGGGACGTGAAAACACCTTGCCGGCGGTCTTGGCCAAGGTTCATCCTCGCAATGGCAACCCCTATGTGGCCATGATTGTGTCGACTTCAGTGTCCCTGGTTATCGCTTTGCTGATGCGGGATCGCATCAGCGAGTTGGCCATGTTCATCAGCGTGGGCGCGCTGACCGGATTCATGTTCGTGCATCTGTCCGTGCTGGTGCAGTTCAGCCGCCATGCCGGGCGTCGTTGGTGGGCCCATGTCCTGGCACCTGTGCTCGGCGTCGGGACCATTCTCACCATCATGACGCATCTGGGCACGATGGCCCTGACCGTCGGCGGCGTCTGGCTGCTGCTTGGCCTTCTCTATCGACTCTTGTCTCGGAGCGGGCTGCCCGGGGCAACGATCGCCAACCCCACCGAGCCCGCACAAAAAAACGTTTAGGAGTCAAGATGGTTCGCAATCCTTTGATGCAAGCCCTGGTGAACGCGATGGACGTGGCGCGATTGCGCAATGAACATGGCATGTCCAACCGGGAGGCGCAGGCGCTGTTGATCGAGCGCCGCCAACTGCTGAAGACGGCCGCAGCCGGCTCGGCCGCGATGCTGAGCGCCACGCCGCTGTTGGCGGCAGCCACGCCAGAGAAGCAGCCACGGGGCGGTGTGGCGCCCGTCACTCCGCCTCGTATCGTCGTGGTTGGGGCCGGCTTGGGCGGCTTGGCTGCGGCTTATGAGTTGAAGAAGGCTGGCCTGACAGCCACGGTTTATGAGGCTTCTGAACGACTGGGGGGGCGCTGCTGGTCCAATGTAACCGCCTTCCCCGGTCAGGTCGCCGAGAACGGCGGTGAGTTGATTGACACCGCTCACCGTGAGTTGCGCGGCCTGGCCCGTGAACTCGGCCTGGTGTTGGACGATTTGGCGGCCTTTGACACGGCCCAGGGCGGCGAGATCACCTTCTGGATTGCCGGCGCCCGCTACACCTGGGACGAGCAGGTGAATGACTTCGCTGCCTGTTCTGCACAGTTTGACGCCGACAACAAGGCCGCGCCATTCCCGCAAACCTGCCAGCAATACACGCCGCGCGGCTGGGAGTTGGACCATATGTCCATCACCGACTACATCAGCCGCTACGTGCCAGGTGGCCTCAGCTCTAGACTGGGGCAGTTGCTGCATCTCTTGATGGATGCGTCCGCTGGCGTGGCGGCGTCCAAAGCCAGCGCCTTGGACTTGGTCGAATTCTTTGCGCCCAACGGCTCGGACGAGCGCTTCCACATCCGCGGAGGTAACGATCAGTTGGTCAAGGGCATGGCGGCAAAGCTGGACCCGGCGCAGATCCGCACCGGACACGCGCTGACCGCGCTGGAGCGCAATGCCGATGGGACTTACAAGCTGTGCTTCACCGCCGCGGGCCAGCTTCTAAACGTGGTGGCCGACCATGTGGTCTTGGCCTTGCCCTTCTCGATCTTGCAGAGTTCGGTGGACTACGGCCGCGCGGGCTTCGACGCGATGAAGGTGGCCTGCATCCAGAATTTCACGATGGGCATGCACAGCAAGTTTCAGCTGCAGTTCAATCGGCGCATCTGGCGTGAGCAAGGCTACACCGGCCTGAGTGATAACGACAGCGGCGGCTACCAGATCAGCTGGGAGGTCACCCGCGCCCAAGCCGGCACGGCAGGCATTTTGACCAGCTTCACCGGAGACAAGGTGGCCGTGGCGATGAATGACCGGCCCATCGCCCAGAAGGCCGAGGCCATGCTCGATAGCTTGAACTTGGTCTACCCTGGCATCAAACCGCTATGGAATGGCAAGGCCTTGCTGAACTACTGGCCCGGCAACCCCTGGAGCAAGGGTGCCTACAGCGCACACCCGGTGGGTAGCTACACCGCTTACTACGGCTATGCCGGCGTGCGGCAGCAAAACTGCCACTTCGCTGGGGAACATGCCTCTGTGCTGCATTCCGGCTTCCTCAATGGTGCGGTGGAAACCGGCCAGAACTGCGCCCGGGCCATTTTGGCCGACCTGCGCGGCGCGGGCTGACGCGGGTCTGGTTTCGGCGGCCTGTTGATGCAGGGGTGGGCGCGCGCCGCCCCCGCGGTTCAGCGCCGCCGCTGACGGCTGTTCATGTCCTTGCATTGCACGTCACACGGTATTGCCTTCACTGCACCGCTGGCTGCCTCACTTTCGAAACTCATATGTCAACGAATCGCGACCCCTTTGATGCCCGCCACGCTCAGGTCTTTCTCGAAGGCGCTTACCGCGCGCCCTTGTCTGAGCGCGTCAAGACCTCGATCAATCCGGCTACGCTCGAGCAGCTTGGCCGCTACCCGCTCTGCGCCGAGGCCGATATCGAACGCGCCGTCGCCATGGCGCAGTGCGCCCAGCGCGAATGGAAGCGCACCGACACACAGACGCGCGCGGGCTTGTTGCACGCGGTGGCGCAGGCGATTGAAAACTCCCCGTTGCGCGCTGAGTTGGCGCAACTTCTGTGCCGTGAGATGGGCAAGCCCTACCCAGATGCCGCGGGCGAAATCTCACTCTGCGCGTCAGTGTTTCGCTACTACGCTGAAATGGCGCGCGACGATGGCGGCAAGGTGGCTGGAACCAACCAGACCGGTTCCTTTCAGTACATGCGCTACGAGCCTTACGGCGTCTCGGTGCACATCCTGCCCTTCAACTATCCCTTTTTGCTGATGTGCTGGACCGTGGCCGCCTCGCTGGCGGCAGGCAACGCCTGCATCATCAAGCCGGCCGAGGCGACCTCGCTGGCCACGCTGCGCTTCATGGCCTACTTCGAGGCGTTGCCACCCGGCTTGATCAGCTGCCTGCCCGGTGATGGGCAAACCGCCCAGGGCTTGATTGCTTCGCCCGGCACCCATGCCGTGGCCTTTACCGGTAGCGTAGCGGCGGCCCGCGCCGTGGGTGCCGCTTGCGCCGAGCGCATGAAGCCCTGCGTGCTGGAAGCGGGTGGCAGCGATCCGATGATCATCTCGCGCCACGCGCCGATCGAGATTGCCGCGGCGGGCTGCGTCAACTCGGCCTTTCTCCTGAGCGGCCAGGTCTGCACCTCCTCGGAGCGCTTCTTTGTCGTGGACGAGGTGCATGAGGCCTTTGTGGCCGAGTTTGCCCGTCGCACCCGCCAGCTGCGTGTGGGTGATGGCATGGGCATGGCCGAGATCGGGCCCCTGGTCAGCCAGGCCGCGCGCGACAAGGTGGCGCGTTTGGTGGCGGAGGCCGTCAGCCAGGGCGCGCGCGTGGTCTGTGGCGGCCGTATTCCACCCGACTGGCCGAATGGCTGGTTTTATGAGCCAACCATCCTCACCGACGTCACCCCGCAAATGGCCATCATGCGGGAAGAATGCTTCGGCCCTGTGGCGGCAATTTGCCGCGTCGCCGACTTTGACGAAGCGCTGCGCCTGGCCAACGACAGCGAGTTCGGCCTGGGTGCCTCGGTCTTCACCACCGATCTGGCTGAGGCCATGGAAGCCGCCGATCGGCTGGAATCTGGCATGGTCTGGATCAATAACCCGCTGATCGATAACGACGCCTTGCCCTTTTCCGGCGCCAAGATGTCCGGCCTGGGCTGCGAGCTCGGCCGCTTCGGCCTTGACGCGTTTCGCCGCACCAAGATGGTGGTGCTCGACCACCAACCCCGCATCCATGACTGGTGGCTGCCGCGCCCGGACGAGGCGTTTTTCCCGGCCCAGCAAGGCTGAGCGCAGGCCATTCCCCCTTTTGTCCCCAACGAAAAAACTATGTACAACGCAAACACCTATTTGAGCGCCACCGAATTGCTGGCGAGATTCAAGGCCACCACCCTTGATCCGGTGGACTATCTGGAGACCGTTCTGGCCACCGCGCACAGCCAGCAGTCCAGCGTCAACTGCGCGGCCGGCATCTTTGCTGATGAGGCCCGTGCGCGGGCCCGGGAATCAAGCCGCCGCTACCGTGCCGGGCAGGCCCGAGCGCTGGAGGGTGTGCCCGTCATCATCAAGGAAGAGACTGCCGTGGAGGGCTGGCCACGGCCGATGGCGTCCTTGGTCTTCAAGGACCGGATCGCGGCCGAAAATCATCCCATCGTGGACAAGCTGCTGGAAGCCGGCGCCATTCCTTATTTCCAGGCCACCAATCCGGAGTTCTGCGTGCTCGGCCACACCTGGAGCAAGATGTACGGCGTGACCGGCAACCCCTGGTCCTTGGCGCATTCCTGTGGCGGCTCCAGCGGCGGCTCGGGCGCGGCCTTGGCGGCCGGCGTGGCGCCCTTGGCCACCGGCAGCGATATGGCGGGATCCATCCGCATTCCCTCATCGCTGTGCGGTGTGTACGGCTTCAAGCCACCCTTTGGCCGCCTGGCCTGCACCCCCACGGATGAGTACTTTGTTCAGGCCGTGGAAGGCCCGATGGCGCGCACTTTTGACGATCTGGTGCTGATGCAAAACGTGCTGGCCGGGCCGCATCCGAAGTCCTATACGACCTTGCCCTATACACCCCTGCCGACGACTTATGGTGATCTGAGCGGCATGCGCATCGCCTACAGCCCGGCCTTTGGTCACCCGGCCTTGGCCGCCGACGTTCATCGCAATCTGATGCAGGCGCTTGATGGCTTGCGCAGCCGTGGGGCGGTGGTCGAGCAAGTCACGCTGGACTGGGATTTGGAGCGCATCAACCAGGTGTTGCTGGATGGCTTGCGCGCCATCTTTGTGGATGAGTTCATGCTGGACATCCCGCCCACCGAGACCGACAAGCTGTGCAGTTATGTCAAGTTTTTGCATGACAAGGCCCTGGATAAGAAGGTGTCCATCATGCCCAGCGCCATCCTGACTCAGCAATTGCACCGCGAGATGCAAGCAAAGGTCTGGGGGCAGGGCTATTCAGCCTTTGTCTGCGCCACCATGCTGAGCACCGATCTGGCCGCCGATCAAGATCCCGTGTTGGAGCCCATGCTCAAACTCGATGGTCATGATGTCGATGCCTACCTGGGCTGGGTGCTGACGCCGGCTTTCAACCTGCTCAATCGTTACCCAGTGCTGGCGGCGCCGACCGGGTTGTCGGACATTGGCGTGCCCACCGGGATGCAAATCGTTGCCAATGCCTATGACGATGAGACCGTGTTCCGGGTAGCTTCCAACCATGCACTGGCCGGTACCTCGCGCCTCTTCATCGATCAGTTTCCGCCGGCGGCTTGATGGGGCTAAGCCGAGCGGCTGCCGCCTTCAGCTGAGGCCTGGTGAGGGGAGGTCGGCCTTGTTCTTCACAAGCATGGCGGCCCGTTCTCTTTCATTCATCAGCAGCATATTGGTCACCAGGGCATATTGACAAACGCGGCGGTGGTCTTCGTAGAGCGCTGCCTTGTCGGGGTCACGCAAGATCGATTCGACCAAAAGGTAATGATCCAGAATCGTGATGGTGCGAGCCACAACCTTGCATTGCTCAGTGCTGACGTTCGGGACCAGGCAATGGATGGCATCTGCTAACAGGCCATTCAGCTGGAGATCTATCTCCTCTTCCAAGGCTTTCAGTTCTGGTACCGAGGACAGAAGAGAGATCAGGCCACTAACGCCGGGCACCTGTTGGTAGAGCGGCTTGACCACCTCGTAAACCATGGTGAGGTAGCGGAATAGATCCTTGCAGCCTGTGAGGTTCGGATGGATGGCGGCGATGGCATCCTTAAATTGCTCCAGCCAGCGGCTGGCCAGGGCATGGAGCACGGCTTCTTTGTTGGGAAAGTATTCGTACAAACCGCCGACCGAGAGCCCCGCTGCGGCGGCGATGCGTTTGGTGGTGAGCTTGGCCAAACCGCCTTGCTCAATCTCGGTGCCCGCTGCGGCCAAGATGATTTCGATGGTTTTGATGCCGCGTTCCTGTTGAGGAATGCGGCGCTTGCCGGGCGGCTTGTGAGCAGGTCGTGTGATGGGGGCGGGTTGATCCACTGCGAGGGTGATTTTGAAAGCAATTCAGATGAATAACGACACCGGGGCCAAGTGTGCAATTTTACCATGCGGGTGCCCTGCAAAGACGAGCCCGACTGCCCTTGTCACGGTTCTGTACACCCTGCCAATGAGTGCTAATTTTTTGGAGGCAATTCATGGCTGATGCGTCAGCAAACAAGCTGTCTCGGATGGCTTTGGAAACAGAGCCTTATGTGCGATTTGCCGTCACCGACATCGACGGCGTCTGCCGCGGCAAGCACCTCAGCGGCGAGAAAATGGCCAGCATATTGGAGGGCGGCGGCACCATTGCCAGCGCGGTGTTCGGCTGGGACATCGAGGATCGCCTCTACGACCGCGTCAGCTTCACCGGCTTTCACACAGGCTTCCCCGACATCGGCCTGCGGCTCGACCCCGCCACCGCGCGCCAGCTGCCTTGGGATGATGGCCGCTGGCTGATTTTGGGTGAACATGTGCAGGCTGATGGTCAGCCCTTGCCGATCTGCCCGCGCCAGGTGCTCAAGCGAGTGCTGGCAAAGGCCCAGCGCATGGGCTTCTCGGCTCAGGTTGGGGTTGAGTTCGAATGGTTTGTGCTGGCCGAGAGCGAGCTGTCGGTGCGCCAGAAGGGCTATCGCGACCTGGCTACTGCCACCCACGGCGCCACCAATTACTCCCCCTTTCGCATCGATGCCCAGCAGGCGTTTGTGCGCGACCTGTTCACCAGCCTGAACGCCATGGATGTCCCATTGGAGGCTTTGCATACCGAGGCCGGTCCAGGGAATTTTGAGGCTGCGATCCGCTACACCGAGGCCTTGCTGGCGGGCGACCGTGCGGTGCTGTTCAAGGAGTCGGTGCGCGAGATAGGCCGCCGCCACGGGCTTTTGAATACCTTCATGGCCAAGTTCTCGGTGGACTATCCCGGCTGCGGCCAGCATCTGCACCAAAGCCTTTGGCGCGATGGGCGCAATGCTTTCTTTGATGCCAAGGGCGAGGCTGGCATGAGTGACACCATGCGCCACTTTATCGCTGGCCAGCTACACGGCCTGCCGCTGCTGCTGCCGATGTATGCGCCCTTCATCAACAGCTACAAGCGTTTGGTGGACAACAACCTCGCGCCAGTCAAACCGACCTGGGCGATCGATAACCGCAATGCTTCGCTGCGCGTGATACCCGGCACGGCCTCATCGCTGCGGCTGGAGACGCGCAGCGCAGGCGCGGACGCCAATCCCTACCTCGCCATTGCAGCGGCATTGGCTTCGGGCCTTTATGGCATCGAACATCAGCTGGCGCTTGAGTTGCCGGCAGTCAACGGCGCCAATCATGGTGCTGAAGGCGTGCAGCGCTTGCCCGCCACCCTGGCGGAGGCCACGGCCGCGATGAGCCAATCCACCTTGGCCAAAGAGTTGTTCGGCCCAGAGTTTGTGAGCCACTTTGTTGAAACCCGCCAGTCTGAGGTGGCGCGCTTCAATCAATGCGTGACCGATTGGGAGCTGGCACGCTATCTTGAGCTCGCTTAATCCCGTCTAGGCCCAACGATAAAACTACTCCCCCTATGCAAGAACATGTCACGCCGTCGTACTACAACGCTACGCGAAACTCTGACCGGCGCTATCCGGTGTTCGAGGGGGACGTTCGAGTGGATGTGGCTGTTGTCGGTGGCGGCTTTACGGGCGTGGCGACCGGGCTGGAGTTGGCAGAACGTGGCCGAAAAGTTGCGTTGGTTGAGGCTCAGTCTATTGGCTGGGGGCAATCGGGGCGCAACGGCGGTCAGGTGACGGGCAGTCTTTCGGGAGACGGTGCCATTCGCCGCCAATTGCTGCGCCAAATGAGCGAGCAAGCGGCAGGCGAATTTATCTGGATGTTGCGTTGGCGTGGTCACGACATCATCCGCCGCCGGGTGCAGCAATACGGCATTGACTGCGATCTCAAGATGGGTCATCTGCACGCCGCATACACCCCCAAGGCGATGGATGAGTTCAGCCGTGCCTATGCCGAGATGGTTGCTCGCGGTATGGCCGATGAGGTGGAGTTGGTTCAGGCCAAGGATATTGGGCGATTCCTCGATACACCTCTGTATCACGGTGGTATTTATAACCGCCGCAATATGCATTTGCATCCACTTAATCTATGCCTGGGCGAGGCGCAGGCGCTGAGCGATCTTGGCGGGTTGGTGTTCGAAAATTCTCCGGTCCTGGAGATCGTGCATGGCGCGACGCCTTCGTTGCGCTTGCCCCAGGGGCGCATCGTGGCGGATCAAATCGTGCTGGCTGGTGATGTCTATCACCAGTTGGAGCAGCGCAAATTGAGCGGCATGATCTTTCCGGCGCCTGGAGGCATTGTCACCACTGAACCTCTGGGCGATCTAGCAAGGCAACTCAATCCGCAGGACCTTGCTGTTTATGACAGCCGCTTTGTGCTTGACTACTACCGCATGACAGCCGATGGCCGCTTGCTGTTTGGCGGAGGCGCCAACTATTCGGGCCAGCCATCGCGAGACCTGGCTGCCGAACTGCGCCCTTGCATTGAGCGTACTTTTCCGCAATTGCGGCGCGTAGCGATCGACTATCAGTGGAGTTGCAATATGGGCATTGTGATCAATCGCATTCCACAGCTTGGGAAACTGGCCCCTAATGTTTGGTTTGCGCAGGGCTATTCGGGCCATGGCCTAGCCACCTCCCATATCGTCGGAGAAGTGATGGCGGGCGCTGTGATGGCGGAGAGTGAGACCTTCGACGTCTTTCAGCGATTCCATCATGTGCGAGCACCGGTGGGTGACTGGTTGGGTCGCAAGATGCTGTCACTGGGGATGTGGTACTACCTCCAGCTTGAACGATTCCGCTGAACTTGTTGCAGGCTTGATATGCATGTTCGTTCGCACTAGCCGGCGCACGCGCCTGACTCGGGCGGGGAGACTTTTTCTGGCGCATGTGCCGCGTGTGTTATCTGCCTTGGGGCAAGCCGGGCCGGTCCGAATTTTTGTGTGTGTTTGGTTCATTGAACCTTCACCGATTTCGTGAACCGGTATTCGTAGAGGATCGCGAATTGGTCCATCGCTGATTTCCAGTTGTCGGCCGCCCTCCCCAGTCCTCGGTGATGTTGCGCAGGGCCAGCCAGATCAGCCAGGTGGCCGCGGCGTCGCTGGGGAAGTGCCCAGCCAGGCTGAGCATGACGTAGCGCGCGAGGTGGGTTGCGGCCTCTTGGGCAACCTCAGCGGAAGTCGCGGCTTCCCATACCTAGTCGCCCCAGCCAGGGGCTCAGGTCGTCGAAGTGGTGGGCGAGCAGGTGCCGGACACCGTTTTCGGCTTGCCATTTGCCGTGCACGGCCAACAGGCGGGCGGTGCGCAGCAGCGTGCGGTGGGCGGCGTAGATATCCGGCCACACGATGACTTGCACGCAGCCGGTTTCGTCTTCAAGGCTGATGAAGAGCGTGCCTTTGGCGGTTTGCGGGCGTTGGCGCACGGTAACGATGCCGCAGGCATGCGCTTGACGTCCGCTGGGCCAGGGCAGCAGTTGGGTGGCTGTTTGGAGGCCGAGCCGGGCCAGGCGTGGGCGCAGGAGCTTGAGTGGATGGCTGCGCAGGGTCAGGCCCAGGGAGGCGTAGTCCCACAGCACTTCTTCGCCCTCAGGGGCCGCAGGCAAGGGCAGGGGTTCTTCCAGCGGCAGGCTGCCTTGCAGCAAGGGTGGCAGGCGCGTTAGGGCGGTGGCTTGCCAGACTTGTTGGCGGCGTTGGCCGGCCAGCGTTTGCAAGGCGTCTGCGGCGGCCAGTTGCTGCAGGTCTTGCTGATCGAGGCTGGCGCGTTCGGCCAGTTCTTGCGTGTTGTTGAAGGGGCCGTGCAGCCGTGCCGCGGCGATGCGCTGGGCGGCGGCGTTAGAGAGGCCGGCAATGAGTTGCAGGCCCAGGCGCACGGCGGGCTGGGTTGACCCAGGCCGGGGCTCCAGGCTGCAGGCGGGGCTGCTGAGGTTGACGTCGGCGGGGCGCACCTCGATGTTGTGCTGGCGGGCGTCTTGCACCAGTTGGCTGGGGGAATAAAAGCCCAGGGGCTGGGAGTTCAGCAAGGCGCAAAGAAAGACGGCGGGCTCATGGCATTTGATCCAACACGACACATAGGTCAGCAGGGCGAAGCTGGCGGCGTGCGACTCCGGAAACCCGTAGGACGCAAAGCCTTTGATCTGGCGGAAGATGGCTTCGGCAAATTCATCCGTGTAGCCGCGCTCGCGCATGCCGGCGACGATTTTTTCGTGAAAGGATTGCAGGTCGCCAGGCCGCTTCCAGGCCGCCATGGCGCGGCGCAACTGGTCCGCCTCGCCGGCGGAAAAACCGGCCGCAATCATCGCCACCTGCATCACCTGTTCCTGAAAAATCGGGATGCCGCAGGTGCGCCCAAGTGCAGCCTTCAATTCGTCTTTGGGATAGGCGATAGCGTCCGGGTGTTTGGCCCGGTTGATCAGGTAGGGGTGCACCATGCCGCCCTGGATGGGGCCGGGCCGCACGATGGCCACTTCAACCACCAGGTCGTAGAAATTGCGCGGCCGCAGCCGGGGCAGCATGGACATCTGCGCGCGCGATTCGATCTGGAACACGCCCACTGTGTCAGCCCGGCAGATCATGTCGTAGGTGGGGGTGTCGCCCTCGGGCACGTCTTTCATGCCGAAGGGGCGGCCGCGCAGCTGGCTGATCAGCGCAAAGCTGCGGCGCAGGGCGCTGAGCATGCCCAGGGCGAGCACGTCGACCTTCATCAGGCCCAGGGCGTCGATGTCGTCTTTGTCCCACTGGATCACGGTGCGATCCACCATGCTGGCGTTCTCAATTGGCACCAGGCGGGAGAGCGGCCCTTGCGTCAGCACAAAGCCACCGGGGTGCTGGCTGAGGTGGCGCGGCATGCCCATCAGCTGACGGCTGAGCAGCAGCAGCTGACGCAGCTTGAGCGTGGTTTGGTCGAAACCGAGTTCGCGGCTCAGCTGCTGCAGGCGATCTTCGGGCAGCACCTCGTCGCTCCAGCTGTGTTGGTCTTTGCTCAGGCGCTCAGTCAGGGCTTCGTCCATGCCGAGCGCGCGGCCCACATCGCGCAGCGCGCTGCGCGGGCGGTAGCAGATCAGCACGGCGGTGAGGGCGGCGCGTTCGCGGCCGTATTTGCGGTAGAGGTATTGGATGACCTCTTCGCGGCGTTCATGCTCGAAGTCGACGTCGATGTCGGGCGGCTCGTTGCGTTCACGGCTGATGAAACGTTCGAACAGCATGCTGCTGCGCGCCGGGTCCACCTCGGTGATGTGCAGGCAGAAGCAGACGATGCTGTTGGCCGCCGAGCCCCGGCCCTGGCACAGAATGCCCTCGCCGCGCGCGAAGCTGACCACGTCGGCCACGGTGAGAAAGTAGTGCTCGTAGCCGAGATCCTGAATCAAGGCCAGCTCGTGCTCGATGGCCGCCCGGTGCGCAGGGTTTGTGCCTTGCGGCCAGCGCAGGGCCGCGCCGGCTTCGGTCAGTGCGCGCAGATGCCGGGCCGGCGTGCAGCCGAGCGGAATCACCTCGCTGGGGTATTGGTAGCGAATTTCGTCCAGCGAAAACTGGCAGGCCTGAGCCACTTGCAGGGTGGCGCGCAGCAACTCGGGCGGATAGAGCTGGGCCAGCCGCAGGCGGCTGCGCAGATGACGTTCGGCGTTAGGCTGGAGATCCAGGCCGCAGTCGGCAATGGGGCGATTCAGTCGCGTGGCCGTCATCACGTCTTGCAGGGGCTTGCGTGAGCGCACATGCATGTGCACATCGCCGGTGGCAACCAGGGGCAGTGCGGTGGCGGCGGAGAGTTCACGCAAGCGGTGCAGCCACAGTTCATCGCCCAACTCGCGCAGGAGGTTCACGCCGATCCATGCCATGCCGCCAAAGGCTTGCAGCAGCCAGCGGGCCTGGGCCAGCAGTTGTTCGTCGGTGGCCTGGCGTTGCGGCAACAGCAGGGCCAGGCAATTGGCACTGAGAACCGGGGTTTGTTGCCGCAAGGTGGGCCAGTCGAGCCGGTAGCTGCCTTTGGGCGCGTTGCGCCGCAGCGCAGTGATGAACTGGCACAGATCGCCATAACCCTTGAGATTGCGGGCCAGCAACACGAGCTTGAAGAGCGGCAGCCCGGCCTCGTCACGGACAAGAAATTCGCTGCCGATCAGCAGCTTGAGCCCACGGGCTTTGGCGCTGACATGGGCACGTACCACGCCAGCGAGTGAGCATTCATCGGTGAGGGCCAAAGCCTCATAACGTTGAAAATGAGCACGCTCCACCAATTCGCCCGGGCTAGAAGCGCCGCGCAGAAAGGAGTAATGGCTGAGGCAATGCAGCTCGGCATAGGCCGTCATCGTTCGCATGAAGAGGTTCCTGGTTTCGAGCTGAGGCTATGCGAACACGCCGTGCAAAAACCAGCCCGACTCATCACCCACGAGGCGCTGCTGAAAAATCCACAGCACCCCGGCCGCGGCGCTCAGGGCCAGAAAATAGTCGCGCTGCACATGCTGTGAGGTTTGGGTTTGAGCCTGAGCTTGCTGCAACGGTGGGGCGGCTTCGTCGTCCCACCAACCCCCTTCGATGCGTTGCGGGCCGGCCAGCAGGCGCAGAGGTCCCATGTATTGCGGCTGGTCTTGGTAGACGACCAGGCGCAGCGGTGGATTCAGCAGCCAACTGGGTTGCGGGGACTCGGGCGGGCGGGCGCCGGCGCGTGGCGGCTGGCCGGGCCAGGGTTGCCAGCGCTGCATGCGCTCCAGCCGGTGGTCTTCATGCAAGTGGCCGCAGCGCACCTGGGTTTCTCCCAGACGCACGGCGAGTCGTTCCAACAACTGCGGCAGGGATTTTTGGGGCGGCTCTGAACCGGGTGAAGACGCGGCGCCGGAGCTGCTTGAGGAGGACGGCAGCAGCAGCGTGGCGCTGTGCTCCTGCAAGGGCAGCACAGCGCCGGCGTGCAGGCTGATTTCGCCCACGGCGGCAGGCAAGCTGAGCCGCAGCAGGTGCTCGTGCAGCAGGCCTGCCAGATGGCGAAAATCGCGTGTGACTTCAGCGGTGCGCAACTGCAGCGCGCCGTGGCTGGCGATCTCGCGGGCCCGCATGGTGTCATGCACCCAACGCAGTTCTAGGTGTTGCACGCCAGCGTGCCGTGCAGCCAGCCAGGCGCACAGCTGGCGCAGCAAATGTTCGGCGTGGTGCAGCAGGGCCATGGCGTTGTCGCTGCGCTGCGGCAGCTCCAGTCGGGCGTTGAACTGCTCGGGCAAGATGATCCAGGCATGCACTTCATGCAGGTGCCCGTAGGCCTGATCCAGCGCGTAGAGCAGCGTCTGCCCGAAGCGGCGGCCCAGCGCGGCGCGCGGCAGCCGGCGCACGTCGCCCAGGCGCTTGCAGCCCAGCCGGGCAAGCATGGCTGCGTGGGCCTGCACAGCGCTCAGGGCCTGCAACGGCAGGGTGTCGAGTTGCGCCGTTACGCTGCGCGAGTCGGGCCAGCGCAGGCCGGTTTCAGGCTGCTCCGGCAGGCAGCGGGCGCGTGCCAATGCGCCCAGGCTGGTGGCCGCCCAGGCGGCGCCTTGCAAGTGCAGGCCAGCATGGCCGGCGTGCGCCAGCACGCGTTGGTGCAGGGCTTGCACGCCGCCAAACAGCCGCAGGCTGGCTTGCACTTCCAGCACCACGGCTTCTTCCAGCCATGCCACCCGGGGCGTGAACTGCAGGGCCCACCAAGCCAGCGCCTGCTGTTGGGGGCGCGGGCCAGGGTGGGCTTCTTCAGTGGGGGCTGGTGGCGGGCTGAGCAGGGCGAGCCAATGCATGGCGAACCTCGGCTGCGGAGCGCGTTGGCGGGGCGGCTGGTGTGGGCGTGGGATGCGCGCCCTGGCTTGAGAGCGGCGTGCCGGCCGGCGTGTGCGGACGAGCGGGCCAGGGCTGCGCGCGCATGCGGGGTGTCAGCACCTGGTGCAGCCCCTCCGGCAGGGCGGGCAGTTGCAGGGCGTGTTCGTGCACCGGTCCGCGTCGTTTGAACAGGTGCACTTGCAAACACCAGTCGTCGCCGGGGCTGAGGTGCAGGCGCAAGGGCGCCGCCGAGGACTGGGCCTGCACCGCCAGGGGGCGGAATAGAAAAATGGGGGCGTTCGCGCCCAGCGCGTGGCTTTGCAAGCGCCGGATCTGCTCGGGCTGGGCCTGTGGCAACCAAGCCAGCACAGCGGCAGCAGCATGGGCTTTGATGGCCTGCTCGGTGGCCCAGAGTTGCTGTTGCGGCGAGTGGGCTTCAATCCAGATGAGTTGCTCAGGCGCCAGGCCACAGGCCAGCAAACCCGGCAGATGGGGTGTGTGGGGGGGATTGATCAACAAGAGCACGGGGGCTGACCCGGGCCGCGCCGGCGCCTCTCCTGATCGGCGCTGCTGCGGGTGGGGCGTGGCGGTGCTGATGAGCAATGTGCGCAGCGCCGGCGCCAGCAGCCGCCATTCCAGATGGGTGTGGGGCGCTTGCAGGATCTCGCTCAAGGCTTGGCTGGGCCAGCCCGCGCCGGGCAGTTGTGCATCCAGTTCGGCGAAACCGCTGGGCAGGCCAGGGCGTACCGTGCTGCCCAGGCTATTGGCGCGCCAGACTTGCGTGTGCAGAGGGAGCGGCGGGGTGGTGACCGCGGTGGAGGGCATGGTGTTTGACCGGCAGGCTTCGGAAGTGAAACGCAGTCGGGAGATGATACATCAATAACTGTATATTTATACAGTTATTGATGGGGTGGAACCCCTCGACAGGTGGCGGGTGTCCCTCGTTCCCGTGCGGGGAAAATCCATGAATCGTTCATTTGAGGGGGGGGGTGTCCGACCTTGTCTGATGTTAAGGTGGACAATAAGGGTTTCCACTCAATTGCCGGATGGGGGTCGATATCCATGGCATTGCTTGATTCATTGCTGGTGCAAGACACCGCTCGGCTGCGTCTGCGGGCGCCCTATGCGAGCGATCTTGCATCTCTCTACGAGGTGCATGCCGATCCTGTCACCAACCGTTTCAGTCCTGGCGGGCCCTTGATCAACCCGCAGGAAGCGCAGGCTTTGTTGGACAACTGGGCTGCGCACTGGGAGACGCATGGTTATGGCTACTGGGTGATCACGCTGCGCGATCAGCCTGAGCAGGTGCTGGGTTTTGGCGGCGTGATGGTGCAGCCTATCGAGGGTCAGCAGGGCCTGAATCTCTATTTCCGTTTTCGCCCGCAGGCTTGGGGGCAAGGTTATGCCTCCGAGATGGCCATGGCGGCGCTGGCGCTGGCCTTTGAGCGCGTGCACGCGCCGGCCGTACTGGCGGTGGTGAGGCCTGCCAACATGCCCTCGCGCAAAACCCTGGAGCGCATCGGCATGCGGCTCAAGGGTTCTTTGGCGGATGTGCCGGGCCAAGCGCCCAGTCTTCTGTACGAGATGACCGCTGCGCACTTTGCTGTGATGCCGCGCCACACCCCTGAGCCCACGCCCTTTGGGGGTTAAGGTTGTCAATACGGTTTGAAGGTTAGCGGTGCCGGCGCGAGCTCTGCGCATCGATGGGATGCTGTGACGATGATCCCCCTAGGTCGATCCTTGTACGTTGCTGTTCAGTAAGCGCTGCATTACACATAATCAGCGGCCTTTGTAATCGGGCTTGATTCATGGACGGCCCAACAACCCAGGGTTCTCAAACATGCGACACACGATTTTTCGCAAGGGGCTCAGCGGACTGCTGCTGTGTGGAGTGATGGGTTTATCCCAAGCGCAGGCACAGGACAAGGCGCCCAAGCCCAGCGGCGTGTTGTTCGAGAACGTGCGCATCTTCAATGGCACGGCGGACCGCGTGTCATCGCCGTCTAATGTGCTGATCGTTGGCAATGTGATCCGGACGATTTCGAGTGCGCCGATCGTTGATCCCGCAGGTGTCACCGTTGCACGCGTGCAGGGCGGTGGCCGAACCTTGATGCCCGGTCTGATCGATGCGCACACCCATGTGATGTTCGCCACGGTGCCCCAGATGGCGATCCTCACGGCTGACCTTGGCTTTATCAATGTGGCGGCCACCAAAGCGGCGAACGATATGCTGATGCGCGGCTTCACCAGCATCCGCGATCTGGGCGGGCCGGTTTTTGGCCTCAAGCGGGGCATTGATGCTGGTTGGGTGGCTGGCCCGCGCATCTGGCCTTCGGGGGCTTTCATTTCACAGACCGGTGGTCATGGCGATTTTCGCCTGCCCAATGAGTTGCCGGTGCGCCCCGGCGAATTCAGCTTCAGCGAGCGGGTGGGTGCGGCCGCGATTGCTGACAATGCCGACACCGTGCGCCTGCGTGCACGTGAATTGCTGGCCCTGGGCGCTTCGCAGATCAAGTTGATGGCGGGCGGTGGGGTGTCGTCTTCGTTCGACCCGCTGGATGTCACCCAGTACACCGTGCCTGAGTTGCGTGCTGCTGTGGAAGCTGCTGAAAACTGGGGCACTTACGTGACCGTGCACGCCTACACCCCGCGTGCGGTGCGCCAGGCTATTGATGCGGGCGTGAAATGTATCGACCACGGCCAACTGCTGGACGATGCCACCGCCAAACTGATGGGTGAAAAAGGCGTGTGGTGGAGCTTGCAGCCCTTTGTTGAAGATGGCCATTCATCGTTTGCGGAAGGTTCACCTAACCGACTCAAGCAGCAGGAAATGTTCAGCGGCACCGACACGGCCTACGCCTTGGCTCGAAAGTACAAGATCAAGACGGCCTGGGGCACCGACATCTTGTTCAATGCCGCTGCGGCAGCCACCCAGGGCGAGCAATTGGCGCGGATGACGCGCTGGTACACCCCCGCCGAGGCTTTGAAGATGGCCACTTCGGCCAACGCCGAACTGCTGGCGCTGTCGGGCCTGCGCAGCCCTTACCGTGGCAAGCTGGGGGTGGTGGAGGAAGGCGCGCTGGCCGATTTGCTGCTGGTGGACGGCAACCCCATCGAGAACATTCAGCTGATTGCAGACCCGGCGAAGAATTTCCTGCTCATCATGAAGGATGGCAATATCTACAAGAACCAGGGCTTGTAAGCCCTTGCCCACGCGCAGGCTTTGGTGCTTGTGGCCCTGATTTCCATCAACGACAGAAAGACACTTCATGCAACTCATTGGCATGCTGGACTCCCCCTATGTGCGGCGCGTTGCCATCTCGATGCACCTGCTTGGTCTGCCCTTCGAGCACCGACCTATTTCGGTGTTCAGCAGTTATGAGGCGTTTGAGCAGATCAACCCGGTTGTCAAGGCGCCCAGCTTGGTGTGCGACAACGGGGTGGTGTTGATGGAGTCCGGCCTGATCCTTGACTATCTGGAGGCGCTGTCCGAGCGCAGCCTGATGCCTGGCGATTTGGCGGAGCGCCAGCAGGCGCTGCACATCCTGGGGCTGGCATTGGCGGCATGCGAAAAGACCGTGCAAATCGTCTACGAACAGAACCTGCGCCCCACCGACAAGCAGCACGCGCCTTGGTTGACGCGTGTGCAAGGCCAATTGCAGGCTGCCTATCAGGGGTTGGATGCGGCGTTGGCGGCATTTGATGAAGCCGAGAGTGCCTTTCACCAAGGCCACCTGACGGCTGCTGTGTCCTGGACCTTCACGCAGGCCAAGCTGCCTGGGGTGTTTGCACCTGAGGCCTTTCCGCATGTGGCGGCCCTGGCCACCACGGCGGAGCAATTGCCGTTCTTCCAGGCGGCAGCGTTCTGAAATAGTCAGCGCGTTAGGGCGTTAGGGCGTGTAGCCATATGAGGCGTAGATTTTGCGGATCACGCCTTTTTTGTCCAGCCCGGCGAGCGTGTTGTTGAGCAGACGCACCTGTTCGTCGGGCAATTGCTTCTGGCAGGCCAAGTACATCTCGGTACGGTTGAACTTCAGCACCGGCTCGATATTGCTGATGCCCTGCTGCTGAAGGCGGTACTGGCCAATCAGCCGGCCGGTGGCCCAGAAGTCGATGCGCCCGGCCAGCAGTTTTTTGGGGTTTACATCGTCAGACGGCGCCACGTCAACCTGGTGGCCGCGGGTTTGCAGGTAGGACACGATGGCGTCTCCCTGGTAGCTGCCAATGCGCATGTTCATCGCCTCATCCAGTTGATTGAGACGGCTGGAGCCGACACGTGCAAACAAGGTCCAATCGTTGTATACCAGTGGGCCGATCCATTTGTACAAGGTTTCCCGTTCGGGAGTGCGCGACATGGAGTACACACAGGTGTTCACCTGCGTGCGTGCCATGGCAATGGCACGGGCCCAGGGGTACGCGGCCACCTCATAGTCGTAGCCCGCAGCTTCCAGCATGGCCTTGACGATGTCGGTGGAGATGCCTGTCACCTGCCCGTTGGCATCGCTCATGTTGTAGGGCGGGTACTCCTCGGTGACAAGAACGAGTCGCTGCGCATGCGGGCTTGAATGGGCGCCCGCGGCGAAGACTGCCAGGGCCAGGGCGCGAAAGACGTTGAAGGCGCCAAAAACGCCAACGGCGTTGAAGAGGGATGCGACTCGCCGATCTGCACGCATGAGTATTCTCCCTGCAGCGAAAAACATAACTTTCCGAGCATACGTCGCCTTGTGCGCGGAGAGGAGAGAGATAGTGGCATTTCCCAGTCAGGTTGCTTGCGCGCTTTATCGCGGCGATCCGTTCGCGTGCTCAGGGTTTTGGGCCGGTACCGCCTGCGGGAAGCAGCGCAAGCTCTGCAGGTTCAGCACTCGCAGGCCACCGTATTCGATGCGAATCAATTGGTGGCGCGCCAGCGTGTTGAGCGCCTGGTTCACCCGCTGGCGCGACAAGCCCACCAGATAGCCCAACTCCTGCTGCGTGATGCGCAGCATGCTGCCCACGCCGGGGTACAGCTGCGGATGAAAGAGCGCCGCGAGATTGCGCGCAACGCGCAGGTCGGGGTCGCTGATGCGGTCGATCTCACGCGCGGCAATGAATTGGCTCAGGCGCTCGTTCAACTGGTTCAGCATGTAGTGGTTGAAGGCGAGGCTGTTTTTCAGCAGCTCATGAAAGTTGTCGATCGGCAAGCCCGCCACGATGCTGGGCCGCAGCACCTGGATGTTGTAGCGATAGCACTCGCGTTTGAGCAAGGTACCTTCGCCAAACCAACCGCCGGGCGGTACCCCGGTGAAGGTGATGGCCTGCCCACTGCTGTCGTCGTTGCTCATCTTCAGCAGCCCGTCGATCACACCAAACCAGAAGTTAGCCTGCTTGCCAATGCGGCAGATGCGCTCGCCCACCTGGGCGTCGGCAACCTGCAGCTGCTGCGCAACCTTGCGCTGTTGGGCAGTATCCAGTACGGCCAGCCAGGGAATGGCATCCAGCTCCGTGGGCGTGGCGGCGCGCGCGCGTTGGCGCAGGCTGGAAGGGGGGCTTGGATGGGCATGCATGCTGACGAGTTCCCGGACGCAGAGTGACAGCATGCTGAAAAAAGAAGGTGTGCAGACCTCGGGAAAATACGCCCCAGGAAGTCCCTGGGATTGTCGTTACAAAGACAACTAAGCGTCAAAGTCCGCCCTACTATGGGTCCACGAGATAGCTCGGCACAGCCTCCTGGTGTGGGCTGCGGCAGCCCGACTGAGCGCAAGGAGACAGACAAGGTGAGTACTACTTTCCCTCGGCTCTTGCAAGAACATGCCCGCCGGCGCCCGGACGCAGCTGCATTGCGGGAGAAGGAGTACGGCATCTGGCAAACGCTGAGCTGGGCTGCGCTTGCCGTTTTGGTTCGCGAACTGGCGCACGGCCTGGCACACGCAGGTTTGCAGCGGGGCGCGCATGTGCTGGTGGTGGGCGAGAACCGGCCGCGTCTCTCGGCCGCCATGTTGGCGGCCCAGGTGCTGGGGGCGATCCCTGTCCCGTTGTACCAGGATGCGGTTGCGGCGGAGTTTGTATTTCCGATCAACAACGCCGACATCGCCTATGCGATCGTGGAAGACCAGGAGCAGGTCGACAAGATGCTGGAACTGCGTGAAGCCTGTCCGCAGCTTCAATACATCTGGTTTGACGACGCCCGGGGATTGCGCAGCTATGCGGATGAAGGCCTGGCCTCTCTGGACACCTTGTGCGACCAGGGGCGTCAGCACATGGCGCAGCATCCCGGGTTTTTTGACGAGCAGGTGGCGCAGGGACAAGCCAGCGATGTGGCGGCCCTGTTTTTCACCTCTGGCACCACCGGCAACCCCAAGGGCGTGGTGCACACCCATGGCAGCCTGATCGACCGCGCGCAGGCGGGTGCTCGTTTTGACAAGCTGACGAGCAATGAGGAGGTGCTGGCTTATCTGCCGCCTGCCTGGGTGGGGCAAAACATCTTCAGCTACGCTCAATGGCTGGCCTGCGGCTATGTGGTGAATTGCCCGGAGTCGGCCAGCACCGTCAACATCGACTTGAAGGAAATCGGCCCGACCTACTACTTTGCGCCGCCACGCGTTTTCGAGGCGCTGTTGACCAGCGTGATGATCCGCATGGAGGACGCCTCAGCGCCCAAGCGCTGGCTGTTCAATCACTGCATGGCCTTGGCGCGGCGGGTAGGGCCGGCGTTGATGGATGGCCAGCCGGTGAGCCTGTTCTCCCGCTTGAAATATGCATTAGGCAATCTGGCCATCTACGGGCCGTTGCGCAATACCTTGGGCTTTTCGCGGGTGCGGGTGGCGTACACCGCAGGCGAGGCCATCGGACCCGATCTGTTCAGCTTTTATCGCAGCATCGGCATCAATCTGAAGCAGTTGTACGGGTCGACCGAAACGGCGGTCTTCGTCTGCCTGCAGCCCGACCATGAGGCCCGCGCCGACACGGTGGGCGTGCCCATCGAGGGCGTTGAAGTCAAGCTCAGTAGCGTGGGCGAAATCCTGGTGAAGTCGCCAGGCTTGTTCACCGCCTATTACAAAAACCCGCTTGCCACCGCCGAGGTGTTGACGCCGGAAGGCTGGTACCACACCGGCGATGCCGGATTCATCGATGGGCACGGCCATCTGAAGATCATCGACCGCGCCAAGGATGTTGGGCGGCTGGCGGGCGGGGACTTCGACGGCGCTCTGTTTGCGCCGAAATACGTAGAGAACAAACTCAAGTTCTTCGCCTTCATCAAGGAGGCCGTAGCCTTTGGTGATCGGCGTGACAAGGTGTGCGCCTTCATCAACATCGACTTCGAAGCTGTGGGCAACTGGGCGGAGCGGCGCAATTTTCCGTACGCCGGCTATACCGATCTGGCGCAAAAGCCCGAGGTCTGCGCGCTGATCCGCGAATGCGTGGAAAAGGTCAACGCCGATCTGGCTCAGGACGAGATGTTGGCGGGCAGCCAGATCAGCCGCTTCCTGATTCTGCACAAAGAGTTGGACGCTGACGACGGTGAACTCACCCGCACGCGCAAGGTGCGGCGCGGTGCCATCGCGCTGAAGTACGGCGTGCTGATCGACGCCCTGTACGGCGGCAAGAGCAGCCAATTCATCGAGACGGCGGTTCGCTTTGAGGATGGCCGCGCGGGCGCCATCTCGGCGGAACTGAAGATCAGCGAAGCCACTTGCTACAAGCCGGCACGGAGGGCGGCGTGATGCAGGCGGCGCAGCAGCAAGGGCAGCAAGGCATGGCAGAAAGCGTGAGCGATGAAGTCATTCTCGACATCAAGAACATCAGCCTGAACTTTGGTGGGGTGAAGGCCCTGACTGACATCAGCTTCGATGTGCGGGTACATGAAATCCGCGCCATCATTGGCCCCAACGGCGCGGGCAAAAGTTCCATGCTGAACTGCATCAACGGCGTGTATCAGCCGCAGGTGGGCTCCATCGCTTTTCGAGGGCAGACCTTCAAACACATGAGTTCGCGGCAGGTGGCGGAGATGGGGGTGGCGCGCACCTTTCAGAACCTGGCGCTCTTCAAGGGCATGAGTGTGCTGGACAACATCATGACCGGCCGCACCCTGCACATGAAAACCGGCCTGCTGCTGCAGGCACTGCGCTGGGGCCCGGCGGAACGCGAGGAGATGGCGCAGCGCGAGAAGGTTGAGCACATCATCGACTTCCTGGAAATTCAGGCGCACCGCAAAACCCCGGTAGGCCGTTTGCCCTACGGCCTGCAAAAGCGTGTGGACCTGGGCCGCGCACTGGCCATGGAGCCCGAGGTGCTGTTGCTGGACGAACCCATGGCCGGCATGAATGTCGAAGAGAAACAAGACATGTGCCGTTTCATCCTGGATGTGAACAAGGAGTTCGGTACCACCATCGTGCTGATCGAGCATGACATGGGCGTGGTGATGGACATTTCAGACCGCGTGGTGGTGTTGGACTACGGCAAGAAGATTGGTGACGGCCTGCCCGATGAGGTTCGACGTAACGAGGACGTGATCCGCGCCTATCTTGGCACTTCGCATTGAGGATACCAATATGCGCCACCCCATCACCTTGTTCTTGCCCTTGGAGAGGTTTTCGCCATGGGATTTTTGATTGAAACCATCTTCGGCGGCCTGATGACGGGCATGCTGTATTCGCTCATTGCGCTGGGCTTTGTGCTGATCTACAAGGCCAGCGGCGTGTTCAATTTTGCGCAGGGCGCGATGGTGCTGTTCGCGGCATTGGCCATGGCGCGCTTCACCGAATGGATTCCGCAATGGACGGGCCTTACGCAGCCGCTGCTGGTCAACGGGCTCGGATTTCTGGCGGCTTGCGCGGTGATGGTGCTGGTCGCCTGGCTGATCGAGCGACTGGTGCTCAGCAAGTTGGTCAATCAGGAAGGTATCACCCTGCTGATGGCCACCATCGGCGTGACCTATCTGATGGAAGGACTGGGGCAGACCCTGTTCGGCTCGGACATCTACAAGATCGATGTAGGCATGCCCAAGGACCCGATCTTTTTGTTCGAAAAAACCTTTGAAGGCGGCGTGCTGGTCAACAAAGAAGACTTGTACGCCGCCCTGATCGCTGCGGCCATGGTGGCGCTGCTGGCGCTGTTTTTTCAGAAGACGGCAACGGGCCGCGCCTTGCGGGCGGTGGCGGATGATCACCAGGCGGCGCAATCCATCGGCATCCCGCTCTCACGCATCTGGGTCATCGTGTGGGCGGTGGCGGGTTTCGTGGCTCTGGTGGCCGGTGTCATCTGGGGCAGCAAACTGGGCGTGCAGTTCTCCCTCTCCCTGGTCGCGCTGAAGGCCTTGCCGGTGGTGATTCTGGGCGGCCTCACCTCGGTGCCCGGCGCCATCATTGGCGGGCTCGTGATTGGTGTGGGCGAGAAAGTCTCTGAGGTCTATCTCGGGCCCCTGATGGGGGGCGGCATCGAGATCTGGTTCGCCTATGTGCTGGCGCTGTTGTTCTTGCTGGTCCGCCCGCAAGGTTTGTTTGGCGAAAAAATAATTGATCGCGTATGACGCGAGCAATTATTTTTCAGAGAAGGCTAACTTGGACTCGTCCAAGTTAAGCGCCGAACGGCGCGGCCGGAACTAAAAAGGTCATCCATTGCGTATGACGCGAGCAATTATTTTTCAGAGAAGGCTAACTTGGACTCGTCCAAGTTAAGCGCCGAACGGCGCGGCCGGAACTAAAAAAGGTCATCCATTGCGTATGACGCGAGCAATTATTTTTTCAACGAAGTCAGTGAGCGGACAGCGTCAAAGAATCATTGAGGAATCAGCCCATGTTCTATCGTGAGAACGGCCAGTTCAAAACTTCTTACCGGGCAGACAGCCAGATCTTCCCGATCCGGCAGGACCGCGTCGCTGTTGCCGCGCTGTTGTTGCTGGCTTTCGTGGGGCTGCCCTTATTGGCCACTGACTATCTGTTCAGCGCCATCCTGATTCCGTTTTTGATCCTCTCGCTGGCGGCGCTGGGCTTGAATGTGCTGGTCGGCTATTGCGGGCAGATCTCCCTGGGCACGGGGGCCTTCATGGCGGTGGGGGCGTATGCGGCATACAACTTCCAGGTGCGCATCGAGGGCATGCCCTTGCTGGTGTCACTGCTGATGGGGGGGCTGTGCGCCACGGCCGTGGGTGTGCTGTTCGGCATCCCCTCGCTGCGCATCAAGGGGCTGTATCTGGCGGTGGCCACCTTGGCGGCGCAGTTCTTCTGCGACTGGGCTTTTTTGCGTATCAAATGGTTCACCAACAACTCGTCCTCGGGCAATGTGTCGGTGTCTGAATTGAGTGTGTTGGGGCTCGCCATCGACGCACCGGTGCAGAAGTACCTGTTCTGTCTGAGCCTTGTCACCGTGTTTGCCCTGCTGACCAAAAATCTGGTGCGCGGTGCCATCGGCCGTGAATGGATGGCCATGCGCGATATGGACGTGGCGGCTGCCGTGATCGGCATTCGTCCGGTCTACGCCAAGCTCAGCGCGTTTGCGGTCAGCAGCTTCATCGTGGGCGTGGCCGGTGCGCTGTGGGGCTTTGTGCATCTGGGCTCTTGGGAGCCTGCGGCCTTTTCCATCGACCGCTCTTTCCAGCTTTTGTTCATGGTCATCATTGGCGGCCTGGGGTCGGTGATGGGCAGTTTTTTTGGCGCGGCCTTCATCATTTTTCTACCCATCGCCTTGAACCAGTTGCCGCGTTTGCTGGGCCTGCAGATTGGGACTGAAACCGCCTCGCACCTTGAGCTAATGGTGTTCGGCGCCCTGATTATTTTCTTTCTGATCAAGGAGCCGCATGGCCTGGCACGGCTGTGGTCCACCGCCAAGGAGAAGTTGCGGCTTTGGCCATTTCCGCATTGACCGCATTGACCCCACTGACCGACTCATCTTGATTCACTGTTCTTGCCCGACCCGAGGTTCCATCTAAAACAGCGTGCCCAAGCGTGCGCATCACCGGAGACAACGTTCATGAAAAACCTGACAACCTTCGTGCTGACGTCCACCTTGGCTGTGCTGAGCCTGGTGGGCAGCGCCGCCGTGGCGGGGGCCGAGACCAAGGAGCAGTTCTTCCCCTTGCTGGTTTACCGTACCGGGCCTTATGCGCCCAATGGCACGCCCTGGGCCAATGGCAAGCAGGACTACATCAAGATGGTCAACGCGCGCGACGGCGGCATCAATGGCGTGAAGATCACGTTTGAAGAATGCGAAACAGGCTACGCCACCGACAAGGGTGTGGAGTGCTATGAGCGCTTGAAAGGCAAGGGCGCCAGCCTGTTCGATCCGCAGGCCACGGGTATCACCTTTGCGCTGACCGACAAGGTGATCAAGGACAAGATACCGCTGGTCACGCTGGGCTACGGCCTGGCGGCATCGCAGGACGGCGGTGTCTTCAAATGGAACTTTCCCTTGATGGGCAGCTACTGGACGGCGGCGGACATGCTGATCCAGCACCTGGCCAAGAAGGAAGGCGGCTTCGATAAATTGAAGGGCAAGAAGATTGCGCTGGTCTATCACGATTCGCCCTTCGGCAAAGAGCCCATGCCGCTGTTGGACGAGCGCCAGAAGATGCATGGTTTTGAGCTGATTAAGATCCCGGTGACGGCGCCCGGCGTCGAGCAAAAGTCCGCCTGGCTGCAAGTGCGCCAACAGCGGCCCGACTATGTGCTGCTGTGGGGCTGGGGCGTGATGAACTCCACGGCGCTGAAAGAGGCGCAAGCCACGGGCTACCCGCGCGAGAAGATGTACGGCGTCTGGTGGGCGGGCGCTGAACCTGATGTCAAGGACGTGGGTGAGGGCGCCAAGGGCTATAACGCCCTGGCGCTGAACACCTCGGGTCAGGCGCCTAAGGTGATTCAAGACATCCTCAAGTACGTGCATGCCAAGGGCGAGGGTACGGGCCCCAAGGATGAAGTGGGGTCGGTGCTCTACACGCGGGGTTTGATCATCCAGATGCTGGGCGTGGAGGCCGTGCGGCGTGCGCAAGAGCGCTTCGGCAAGGGCAAGGTGATGAGCGCCGAACAAGTGCGCTGGGGCCTGGAGAACCTGGCGCTTGACCAGAAGCGGCTGGACGCGCTGGGCTTCTCGGGCGTGCTGCGCCCCATCAGTACCTCTTGCCAGGACCATATGGGCTCGACCTGGGCGCGCGTGCACACCTGGGACGGCGCGAAATGGAACTTCAGCTCCGATTGGCTGCAAGCCGACGAGCAAATCCTCAAGCCCATGGTGAAGGTGGCGGCCGAAAAATACGCGGCGGAGAAAAAGCTCGAGCGTCGCACGCCCGCTGACTGCCAATCCTGACTGCCCGTCTTGATGCCCTCGCCACTTGCAAAGGCCCCCATGAGCAACGCCAACCTGCTTCTCAATGTCAACGGCATCAAGGTGATTTACAACCATGTGATTCTCGTGCTGAAGGGCGTGTCCCTGCAGGTGCGAGAAGGCAGTATCGTGGCCTTGCTCGGCGGCAACGGGGCGGGCAAGACGACCACGCTGAGGGCGATCAGCAACTTGCTGGAGGGCGAACGCGGCGAGGTGACCAAGGGGGCGATCGAGCTGCGTGGCGAGCGCATTGAAAAGCTCTCGACCGCACAAATGGTGGAGCGGGGTGTGGTTCAGGTGATGGAAGGGCGGCATTGCTTCGCCCATCTCAGCATCGAAGAGAATTTGCTCACCGGCGCCTACACCCGCAAAGACGGCAAGGCTGCGGTGGCGACCACGCTGGAAAAGGTCTACAGCTATTTCCCCCGTCTCAAGACCCGGCGCGGTAGCCAGGCCGCCTACACCTCCGGCGGTGAGCAGCAGATGTGCGCCATCGGCCGTGCCTTGATGGCCAATCCCCGCATGGTGCTGCTGGACGAGCCTTCGATGGGTTTGGCACCGCAGATCGTGGCAGAGGTGTTTGAGATCGTCAAAGACCTGAACGCCCGTGAAGGCGTGACCTTTTTGCTCGCCGAACAAAACACCGGCATGGCGCTGCGTTATGCCGACTACGGCTACATCCTCGAGAGCGGCCGCGTGGTGCTGGACGGCGAAGCCCATGCTCTGCGTGAAAACGAAGACGTGAAGGAGTTCTACCTCGGCACCGGTGGCGCGAGCGCTGACAACCCGCGCAAGAGCTTCAAGGACGTGAAGAGCTACAAGCGCCGCAAACGCTGGTTGGCCTGACGGTCAGGGTCCACGGATTCAACGCCTCAAGGGACAGGATCAGACGATGAGCCATAGCCATGACGCCGCATTTTTTGATGCGATGGAAACGCAAGATCCGGTACAGCGCGAGCAAATGTTGATGCAGGCCTTACCGCAACAGGTCGCGCATGCGCAAGCCGCCACCTCCGCATTCACCGAAATTCTGCACGGCGTAGACGCCCTCGCCGTCAACAGCCGGGAGGCCCTGGCCCGCTTGCCTGTCACCCGCAAGAGCGAGTTGCTGGCGCGCCAGCAGGCGGGGCGGGCGAGCGACCCATTTGGTGGCTTTTCAGCCATCGGCTGGGCTGGGCTGGCGCGTGCGCAGGGCGCGCTGCGGGTGTTCCAGTCGCCCGGCACGATTTATGAACCACAAGGGCACGGCGACGACTTCTGGCGTGTGGCGCGTGCCTTGTACGCGGCGGGCATGCGCGCGGGTGATTTGCTGCACAACAGTTTCAGCTACCACCTGACACCGGCGGGCGCCATGATGGAGGCTGGCGCGCACCGGATGGGTTGCACCGTGTTTCCAGGCGGTGTGGGCCACACCGAGTTGCAGTTGCAGGCCATGGCGGAGCTGCGGCCACAGGGTTATGTGGGCACGCCCAGTTTTTTGAAGATCCTGCTCGACAAGGCTGCTGAAACAGGCGTGGCAATCAGCTCGGTGCGCAAGGCGCTGTTCAGCGGCGAGGTTTTTCCTGCGGCGCTGCGTGATTGGATGGGCGAGCGGGGTGTGGCGGGCTATCAGTGCTATGCCACCGCCGACCTCGGGTTGATTGCCTATGAAACGACCGCCCGCGAGGGCTTGGTGCTGGCCGAAGGGGTGATTGTTGAAATCGTCCGCCCCGGTAGCGGCGAGCCCCTGCCTGCGG
Organism: Roseateles koreensis; assembly: GCF_028595305.1. Taxonomy (GTDB): domain Bacteria; phylum Pseudomonadota; class Gammaproteobacteria; order Burkholderiales; family Burkholderiaceae_C; genus Paucibacter_A; species Paucibacter_A koreensis. Next base: position 119,930 of record NZ_JAQQXS010000009.1, read on the forward strand.
GCGAGGTAGGGGAGCTGGTGGTGACGACCTTGACGCCCCACTATCCGCTGATCCGCTTCGGCACCGGGGATCTCTCGGCCATCTTGCCCGGCACTTGTCCCACCGGCCGCAGCAATGCGCGTATCAAGGGTTGGATGGGCCGGGCGGACCAATCGGCCAAGGTGCGCGGCATGTTTGTCCATGCCTCGCAGATGACCGAGATGCTACGTCGATTCCCCGAGTTAGGCCGCCTGCGTCTGGTGGTGGAAGGCGAGATGGCGCAAGACCGTATGTGCTTGAAGGTTGAGGTGAGTGGCGCGCCCGAGGGATTGAGCGAGCGCTTGGCCCAGGCGCTCAGAGACATCACCAAACTGAGGGGCGAGATTGAACTGTTGCCGCCAGGCAGCCTGCCCAACGACGGCATCGTGCTTGAAGACGCGCGGCGCCATACCTGAATGCCTGGCGGCGAATTCTGTCGCCGTCACCAAGCTCTTACGTAGTTTCCGTTGTCCGCCGCCCCTGCCTGGGTTCTAGCATTCAGGGGTGCGTCGCACTGCATTTCGGTGCGCGAGGGTGAGGGGCTCGAAATGAGCAAACGCGGGGCAAGGGCAGATACATGATGGGCCGCAGCGCTTGGAACTTCAAAAGACGCCGCTTGGCATGGGCATGGGCGGGGAAGGGCTTGGCCATAACTTTGGCTTGGAGCGGTGTGCTGGCATCGGTTTGGGCCGTCGAGCCTGAGCGATCGTTGACTTTGATCGTGCCATTTCCGGCCGGCGGCCCCAGTGATCAATTGGCCCGCAATTTGGCGCGCGCGCTGGGCAAGGCGCTGGCAACCGGGGTTCAGATCGAAAATATCGGCGGTGGCGGCGGCACGGTGGGGGTGCAAAAGGCCGCGCGTGCACAGCCTGATGGGCGCACCTTGCTGCTCCACCACATTGGCATGGCGACCGCGCCAGCGCTCTATCCGGCCCTGCCTTACAAGCCGCTGGACGATTTTGAATACTTGGGCCTGCTGCAGGAGGTGCCCATGACCTTGGTGGGCCGACCAGGCTTGCCGGCCAAAGACTATGCACAGCTGAGCGCCTGGATGGTGGCCAATCGAGGCAAGGTCAATTGGGCCAACGCGGGCCAGGGTTCGGCCTCCCATCTGTGCGGCCTGATGTTTCGCAACGTGACCCGGCTGGATCTGCGCAGCGTGCGCTATCGCGGTGCGTCCCCGGCCATGGCCGATCTGCTGGCGGGGCAGGTCGATTTGATGTGCGACATGAGCACCGACACTTTGGCGCAGATCCGCAAGGGGCGCATTCGGGCCTACGCCGTGACCAGCAGCCATCGCCTGACGCAGGTGCCGGAATTGGCGGACGTGCCGACGCTGGATGAACTCGGGCTGAAAGGCTTTTCGGTGACCGTGTGGTACGGCCTTTACGCACCAGCCGGTACGCCCAAACCGGCGCTGGAGCGCTTGGCCAGTGCCTTGCAGCGTGTCCGCGCAGACCCTGACTTCATCGAGGGTGCCTCGGTCGCGGGGGCCAGCGTGGTGGTGGATGTGCGCGGTCAGGGCCTTGAGCACAAGCGTTTCGTCAAGGCTGAAATCATCAAATGGGGCGCAGCCCTGCGTGCCGCCGGTGACGAGGCCAATTAGGAATTCGTTCCACCCATTGGCGGGGCCGGGTGAGGCCTCAAATTCACAGGATGCGCAGCGGAATGGTCACGGGCCCATCGTTGAGCAGGCTGACTTGCATGTCCGCGCCGAACTCGCCGCACTGCACCACGGTGTGCTGGCTTTTGGCGAAGTTCAGGCAATGCTCGTAGAGCAGTCGGCCTTGCTCAGCCCCTGCTGCGCCGGTGAAGCTGGGCCGATTGCCGCTCGTGCAATCGGCTGCCAGGGTGAATTGCGAGACGATCAAAAGGCCACCGCCCACGTCTTGCACGCTCAAGTTCATCTTGCCGGCGGCATCGCTGAAGATGCGCAGCTTCAACGCCTTCTGAATCAGCTTTTCGGCCTGCGCGGGGGTGTCGCCAGGCTCAGCGCAGACCAGCATCAGCAGGCCCTGGTCAATGGCGCCCGTGACGCGGCCGGCGACTTCGACTTTGGCATGGCGGACTCTTTGCAATACGGCAATCACGTGAGGCAACTCCTTTGCCCGCATTGTCGGTGAGCGGCAGGCGCGTCCTACAATCTTGCGCAACAACGCCGCCCTCTTTGAATTTATCCCTAACTTTTAAAGCCCTCAGCTTTTCAGAGCACGCCACCATGAAAATCGAGTCCGCCGCGCCCGCTACCACCACCGAGGTCTCCCACATCGCGCCGCGCGAAAAGGCGGAGATTCTTTCTCAGGCCTTGCCCTATATTCGCAAGTTTCATGGCAAGACCATCGTCATCAAATACGGTGGCAACGCCATGACCGATCCGGCGCTGCAGCAAGACTTTGCGGAAGATGTGGTGCTGCTTAAGCTCGTCGGCCTGAACCCGGTTGTGGTGCATGGCGGTGGCCCGCAGATTGAAGGCGCTTTGAGCCGCCTGGGCAAGAAGGGGCAGTTCATCCAGGGCATGCGCGTCACCGACGAAGAAACCATGGAAGTGGTGGAGTGGGTGCTGGCCGGCCAGGTGCAGCAAGACATCGTTGGCCTGATCAATGTGGCCGGCGGCAAGGCGGTGGGCCTGACTGGGCGCGACGGCGGCATGATCCGCGCCAAGAAGTTGAAGATGGTCGACAAAGACGACCCCGCCAAAGAACACGATGTGGGCCAGGTGGGCGACATCGTCAGCATCGACCCGAGCGTGGTCAAGGCCTTGCAAGACGACCAGTTCATCCCCGTCATCAGCCCTATCGGTTTTGGCGAACAAAACGAGAGCTACAACATCAACGCCGACGTGGTGGCCGGAAAATTGGCCGAGGTACTGAAGGCTGAAAAGCTGGTGTTGTTGACCAATACGCCCGGCGTGCTCGACAAGGCGGGCAATTTGCTGACCGACCTCAGCGCTCGCGAGATCGATGCCTTGTTTGCTGACGGCACCTTGTCCGGCGGCATGCTGCCCAAGATTGCCTCCGCCCTGGAGGCGGCCCGCAGCGGCGTCAATGCCGTGCACATCATCGACGGACGCGTCCCCCACGCCATGCTCCTTGAAATCCTCAGCGATCAGGCTTACGGAACGATGATTCGATCCCACTAAGGGATCGGATCGTCGTTCCGCGTCCGAGCGGAGCGAGGACTTGCGATGATTTGATTTCAGCGTGCCAGGTCACGAGGGATCGGATCGTCGTTCCGCGTCCGAGCGGAGCGAGGACTTGCGATGATTGGGCGCCCCCTGCGCCAATGCAGAGGCCGACTTTGGCGAAATTGCCACGGTTCTGAGTTTTCAGGCGGCAACACTTGTACCGCGTGAGTGCGACAGGGCGTCGCAAGTGGTATTCAACAAATCGACGCTATTCGTGAATTTGTCATGAGTTGATGGGGCATCTCAAGGGGGTTGTTCGTTTTCGGCGCAGCAACCCCATGATCGTAGGGTGAGTTTTGCGGGAAGCACGCGGTAAGGTGTACCGCAGAGCCTTCTCACTTGTCGCTTCGCGCTAGGCTGCCTGAAGGAGTAGGAAAACAGGGAATCGGCCCTTTGTTTTTTTGGCAGTCTGGCAGGCTTTCGACGCCTCAGTATTTGCCATGCCTACTTTTTCAGTGTTGATTGTCGAAGACCAGGCTCGGTTTCGCGATGCATTTGTCTTGTCCCTGTCGAGCGTCAGGGACATCCGTCTGGTCGGTGTTGCGGCTGACTTGATGCAGGGCACCCGCATGTTTGATCACTACCGGCCCGATGTGTTGCTGGTCGATCTGGATCTACCGGGTGGTAGTGGCATCGACCTGATTCGGCATGCAGCGCAGGCCAAGCCGGACTGCGATGTGATGGTGATCTCTGTGTTCGGCGACGAGCAACATGTCTTGTCCAGCGTGGAGGCAGGCGCCACGGGCTATTTGCTCAAGGACAGTCTGGCGCTGGATCTGCCCGACCAATTGCGCAGCTTGCGTGCGGGTGGCAGCCCCATCAGCCCCATCATCGCTCGCCGTTTGCTGCAGCGTCTCTCGCCAATCAGTGGCCCTCCCGGGAGCAGCTTTCTCGCCAAGGAGGCTCGTTTGCGCAGCCTGGTTGAAGAAGACGCGATTGCGCTCTCCGAGCAAGAGTCGCGCGTGCTGCACCTGGCCGCAAAGGGCTTCACTTTTTACGAAATTGCGCAATTCATGGAGGTGTCCAGCCATACGGTGACCACCTACGTGAAGCGGGTTTATCGCAAGCTGCATGTACGCTCGAAGGTGGAGGCAATTTACGAGGCGAGGCGCTTGGGTTGGCTGCGTGATTGAGCAAGCTGCGGTGTGTCAGACGGATGGCATGACGAGCCATCACCGGGCTGTGACAGAATCGCCGGACCCCAGTTCAACCACTTCAGCCGATGCCTGCATCTCTGCCCGAATTGATCGTCACCGCGTCGACCGTGCAGCCCGAGGCAGCGCGAGCGCTGGATGTTGCAAGCGCCGCCGACAGCAGGGTTGCGGAATCGGCCACCTCCGCACCCGCAACGGCAGCGGCAGCGGCAACCGTCCCAGCCGCACGCAAGCGACCCCGACCTGGTGAGCGGCGTGTTCAAATTTTGCAAGCGCTGGCGGGCATGTTGGAGCAACCGGGGGCGGAGCGGGTCACCACCGCGGCGCTGGCGGCCAAGCTGGCGGTGAGCGAGGCTGCGCTGTATCGGCATTTCGCGAGCAAGGCGCAGATGTTCGAGGGGCTGATTGAGTTCATTGAAAGCAGTATCTTCACGCTGCTGAATCAGATCGTCGAGCGCGAAGGTGCAGGGCAGGCTCAAGCGCAAAAAATCGTGGCGGTGTTGATGCAGTTTGGCGAACGCAATCCCGGCATGACCCGCGTGATGGTGGGGGACGCGTTGGTGTACGAGAACGAGCGGTTGGTGGCACGCATGAACCAGTTTTTTGACCGCATCGAGTCCACCTTGCGGCAAGTGTTGCGCAACGCCGCAGAGGCTCAGGGCTCGAGCACGCCCACGGTCGAGGCCAATGCGCAGGCGTCGGTGCTGTTGAGCTTCATGATCGGGCGCTTGCAGCGTTACGCCCGCTCAGGTTTCAAGCGCATGCCGACCGAGCAACTGGAGTTTTCGCTCAAGCTGCTGGTCGCTTGATGACGCGGAGTTTGACGCGGAGTATTCTCAGCGATCAGGCCTCGGCGGAGACGATTTGCAGCGTCAGTGGCAAGAGACTTTCGTAGAGCTGATCGCTGGGCTGAGCGACCCCTTGTCGATCGACGGGCAAGGGTCCCAATAGGGCGGACAACATCGGCGTCAAGACGCTTTGCGTCACCCAGGTGGCGCCTCTGCCGGGCTCGCTTGATGCTGTGGGCACGACAAAGCCGAGCCAGCGCCCTGCAGGGTCGAACACCGGGCCGCTGGTCGCCGCAAAGGGCAGGGCGCGGTCCAAGACGGCTTGACCTGCACTGGCGTCGCCCCGCCCCATGAAGCCCAGTTGCATGGCGGGCCAAGCGGGCTGGGCTTGCGGCACGGGCGCATAGGTCAAGGCTGCCACGGGGCTACCGGCAAAGGCGCTGCGTGGGGCGCAGCGCAGCGCCGCCAGGCCGGCGGGCAGTTTCAGCGCTGGCGAGAGGGGGGCTATGCACAAACCCAACGCCGCCAGGGCGTCGTTCAGGGCTGCAAAGTCGGCCGTGGTGTCAGGCTGGGCCTCGGTCATTTCGCCCAGGCCATTGCGCAGCCAAAAGACCGGGCTGGGTTGCAGCGGCAACAAGGCGTGCTGCCCTTTGTTCAAGAGCAGGCCTGTGCCCCGAGCTTGCACCCTTGCATGGGCTGGCGCTTGGATGCCGAAGGGCCAAGGGCCGGGGCCGGTCCAGGTGGATGACGTATTGGCCGGGGCAGCGCCTGCCAAGGCCTGAACCAGCGGCTGAACTGCCAGCAAGGCGGGCAGGCCAGCCTGCCTTTGCAGGCCGGCGTCCACGAGGCGTGCGGCAAAAGCGGGTTGGCCGCTCAGCGCCTGCAGGCAGGCGTACAAGGCCAGCGCTTCAGGCTCGTCCTTGTGGGCGCCGGCGGTGTGGGAGGCGAAATTCAGGGCATTGCGAAACTCGCCGGCTTGCAGCAAGGCCATCACCATCAGCATTTCGGTGTCGGCGTCGTGGCTCATCAGCGCTGCGCGCTCCAAATGTGCCAGCGCCACCCGGCTTTGCCCCTGGCTCAGAGCGGTTTGGGCGGCCTGCAGCAGCGCGGCGCGCTCGGCGGCCTGTGCGGGCGGAGGTGGGTGTGCGTCTGTGGCATGCGCGCGGGCTTGGCCGGTGGGTAGGGCACAGCAAAATGTCGCAGCCAGGCTCAGGAGCTTGGCTGCGGCAGTGCGGCGGGGGAGATTGGGCCCGTCAGCGGGCCCTTCGTTGGACAAAGGTGTCACAAGGCAATCAGATCAAGGCAGTTGTGTGATGCGGGGCTTGCTGAAGACCGGGCTGCTGGGGATGTAGGGTGCGGCGGTCGTCTTGTAGCCGGACAAATAGGCCACCAGCGCGTCGATGTCTTGCGCGCCGCCTTGCGTGTTGCTGCCACCCAGCAGTGTTGCGAAGCCGTCGCCGCCATTGGCCATGTAGTTGTTGACGGTGACGCGGTAGGTCTTGCTTGGGTTCTGCACCACGCCGCCGATCACCACGTTGTCCACCGGGCCGGTGATTTGGGGAGGGTAGACCGTCACATCGGTGGGCGTGAAGGCCACGTCGGTGATCTTGGCGCAAGCCGCGCCGCTGGCCTTCCACGAATAGCGCAAGCCGTTGGAGATTTGCATGATGCGCTGCGTGGTCTGGCCTTTGCAGCCAGCGAACTGCTGCTCAAGAACGTCCTTGAGTTGCTGGGCCGTCAGTGTCATTGTCACCAGGCTGTTGCCGAAGGGCTGAACCGTGAAGGCTTCACCGTAGCTCAGCGAATAGGGGTAGCTGCCGCTCGCTGATTTCACAAAACCTGGGCTGCGCACGCCACCCGCATTCATGAAGGCCATGACCGCACCACCCAGCGGTGCCGGCTGCGTGGCTTGCAATTGCGCGTCGGCGATCAGGTCGCCGGCTTCCATTTCGCCAGCGGCATTGGCGGCATTGCTCATGCCTGCGGTGATGACGCCAATCACTTGGTTGGCCAATGGTGAGGCGGCCGTCTTGTAGGCGGCCACCACGTTTTTCACCTCGGGATTGGCGGCAATGGCGGCGGTGACCGTGGCGTTGGTCCGGTCCACCAGGCGGTTCACGGGGCTGACGTCGATGATGTCGCGGCTGATCGGGTCGATCTGGATGTCGACTTCGGTCAGCACACGGCCAAAGGCACTGGCGCTGGTCACGGGCACCAGGCGACCGGCCTTGTTGGGCAGGCCGGCTGTGCGTGCGCTGCTGCCGTTGTCATTGGTGTTCTTGGAGCAGTTGTAGGCGGCATGCGTGTGGGCGCTGATGACCAGATCCACCGCGTTGTCCAGGCGCGAGACGATGGCGCCGATGTCGCTGATGCTGCCGTCGCTGTTGTTGAGGTTGTTCAAGCAACCGTTGATGTCGCTGTTGTTGAAGCCACCGGCCACGGGTGCGTTCTGGAAACCACCCTGGTGCACCAGCACGACGATGGATTCGATGCCCTGGGCACGCAGCTTGGGCACCAGCGCGTTGACGGTGTCTGCTTCATCCTGGAAGGTCAGGCCGGCAACGCCCGTTGGTGTGACGATGCCGGGCGTGCCCTTGAGCGTCATGCCGATGAAGGCCACTTTGACGCCGCCAAAGCTTTTCACGCCATAGGGTGCCATCAGGGGGCGGCCCGTCGCGTTTTCAATCACGTTGGCTGAGAGCCATTTGAACTTGGCGCCGTCAAAGGTGCCTGGCGCGGAAGATCCGAAGCCGCGGCAGCTGTTGGCGTCCGGCACGCCGCCGACCAGCTTGCAACCGCCCGACTGCAGGCGGCGCAGTTCGTCCTTGCCCTTGTCGAACTCGTGGTTGCCCACGGAGGTGAAGTCCACGCCGATCTTGTTGAGCGTCTCAACCGCCGGTTCGTCGTAGAACAAGGCCGAGATGAGCGGCGAGGCACCGATGAAGTCACCTGCACCCACCACCACCGTATTGGGGTTGCCCGCGCGCATTTGCGCGACATAGGCGGCCAAGTATTCGGCACCGCCTACGGCTGGGCGCGACGCGCTGGGCACGGAGGTGTTGATGCCAAACGTGCCAGGCGACTCCAGTGTGCCGTGGTAGTCATTGAAGCCGATGATCTTGACGTTGATCGGGGCCTGAGCCATGGCGTGCGCGGCGGTTGCGCCAAACGTGGCGGCGAGGGCCAGCGTCAGCGTCTTCAAAAGAGGCAGGGGGCGAAAGTTTGTTTGCATGATGATGAGGTGAAAAAGGTGGATCGGCAGGGCGTTGCGGCGGCAATCAGTCGCGTTGCACGTTGCTGCGGCGGAGCGCCCAGGCCAGCAGCCCCAGGCCGGCCATCAAGCTGGCGCTGGTGCCGGGTTCGGGCACGGCAGCAGCCAGGGTCAGGCTGACTGCGCCGAGGGTGGCGTCGGTCGTCAAGGTGGCACCCGTTGTAGCGTCGATGAAGCTGGTGGACTTGATCATCAAACCGCTGATGTCATGGGCGCCGGCGCCCAGCGTGTAGACACCGCGGCTGAAGTTGCCATCGGCCAGCGCGGCGTCAAAGCTGAATTGCACAGCGCCATTGACGTCGCCATTCACGCCCACGCTGGTGTCGCCCAGCACTGAAGCGCCGTCAGCCACCCGGAACTGGTCGCCAGAAAAGCCGGCGTCCACCACTGTCAAAGTGCCCACATAGCCCGTTGGTATGACGAAGGAAAAGCTCAAGGCGCTGCCGTTGTCGTCCACCCAGTTGAAGCTGTAGGGGGGCAAATTGGCGTCCACCGTGAAGGCGGCCCAGCTACCATCGGCCGCCAGCGGGGTGGCGGCTTGTGCGCTGATCGACAGGACACAGCCCAGGGTAGTGGTGGCCAAAATGGCGCCGCGGCGCAAGCAAACGATGTTCATGGGAATGGCCTTTCAAAAAGGGATTCAGTGACAGAGTGCACACAGAATGGCCGGCTGCCATGACCCGCTCATGACCCGGATCGGGTGGCCCTGAGCAGTTCGGACCATGGCCTATGCCGTGCATCGCCTGCCCATGTATCGAAACATCGCGCCGCTACACTGACGACTGGCCGAGCCGTTTACCGTTCACCGTCCGGCGCATTGCGCGACTGATTGACATTCCCGATGACTGATTCCCTGCAAAATTTTCTGACCCGGGCCGAAGGCCTTTTGAGCCGGCTGGAGGCCTGGCTGCCTCCGGCCACGGCTGCGGTCGATTGGTCGGCCTCGGTGGCTTTTCGCTACCGCAAGCGGGGCGGTCGTTGTGTGTTGGAGCCGGTGCGGCATGTGGCGGGCATCCGCCTGCAAGATCTGCGGGAAGTTGAGCCCCAAAAGTTGCGCCTGCTGCAGAACACCGAGCAGTTCGTCAGTGGCCGGCCCGCGAACAATGTCTTGCTGACAGGTGCACGGGGCACCGGCAAAAGCTCTTTGATCAAGGCCGTACTGAACGAATTTTCCGACCGTGGCCTGCGTTTGATCGAAGTAGACAAAGCCGATCTGGTGGAACTGCCCGATCTCATCGACCTGGTGGCCGAGCGCCCCGAGCGTTTTGTGATCTTCTGCGACGACCTCAGCTTTGATGATGGCGAGGCTGGCTACAAGGCGCTTAAATCCATCCTCGATGGGTCCGTGGCGGCGGCGAGTGAGAATGTTCTGATCTACGCCACCAGCAACCGCCGCCATCTGCTGCCCGAGCACATGCGCGACAACCTGGGCTACACCCACACCGAAGACGGTGAAGTGCATCCGGGTGAGGCGGTGGAGGAGAAAATTTCGCTCTCCGAGCGCTTTGGCCTGTGGCTGAGTTTCTATCCCTTCAGCCAGGCGGAATACCTGGCCATCACCGCCCAGTGGCTGCGCAGCTTTGGGGTGGACGAGGCGGTGATCTTGGCCGCCCGGCAGCCCGCGCTGGTTTGGGCGCTGGAGCGTGGGTCACGCTCCGGCCGTGTGGCCTATCAGTTCGCCCGTGATTTGGCAGGGCGCGGTGGGCTCGAACACGTGGCCGCCGCGGTGGCCGACAGCACGCCACCGGAGGGGCTGGACCATGTCTGAAGCGCAACGAGAGATCGTCGATGTGGCCGTGGGCGTGCTGGTGGAGCGCGACGCTGAGGGCCGGGAAGGCCGATTCCTCCTGACCTCCCGGCCCGAGGGCAAGGTTTACGCCGGTTATTGGGAATTCCCGGGCGGCAAGCTGGAAGCTGGCGAAACCGTGGCGCAGGCGCTGGCGCGCGAGCTTCATGAGGAGTTGGGCATCACCATCGGGGCTGCGCATCCCTGGAAAGAGCTGGTGATGGACTATGCACACGCCCGCGTCCGTCTGCATTTTTGCAAGGTGTACAACTGGGCGGGTGATTTCGAGATGCGCGAGCAACAAGCCATGGCTTGGCAAAATCTGCCGGCAACCGTCCATCCGGTGCTGCCGGGGACGGTGCCTGTGCTGGCCTGGTTTGCCGAAGAGCGAAAATTCACAGGACCCACCTACACTGAGCCCATGAATTGCCTTGACGACATCAAATGGGACGCCGCCGGCCTGGTGCCGGTGATTGCGCAAGAACACAGCTCCGGTGACGTGCTGATGTTTGCCTGGATGAACCGCGAAGCGCTGAAGCGCACCATCGAATTGGGTGAGGCGGTGTACTGGAGCCGCTCGCGCGGCAAGTTATGGCACAAGGGTGAGGAGTCGGGCCATATCCAGAAAGTGCATGAGCTACGCATGGACTGCGACAACGATGTGCTCCTGATGCGCATCACGCAGCAAGGCCATGAACCCGGCATCGCCTGCCATACCGGCCGCCATTCCTGCTTCTATCAACGCCTTGAAAATGGCGTCTGGACAGCCACCGAGCCGGTGCTCAAGGACCCGCAAACAATCTACAGCAAATGATGAGTGCAACTGAAGCCGACATTCTGGCCCGCGTGGCCGCCGTGATTGAGTCCCGCAAGCCGGCCAACGGCGGCGATCCGGCCACCAGCTATGTGGCCAAGCTGTTCGACAAGGGCCTGGACGCGATCTTGAAAAAGGTGGGCGAAGAGGCTTGCGAAACAGTCATGGCCGGCAAGGACGGCGATGCGCAAAAGATCGTGTACGAAGTGGCCGACCTCTGGTTTCACTCCATGATTGCACTCGCCCACTTTGGCCTGAAACCCGAGCAGGTGCTGGTGGAATTGGCGCGCCGCGAAGGTTTGTCGGGCCTGCAGGAGTTTGCTGCCCGCAGCAAAAAGGCCGCCGAGGAAGAGCCCAATGACTGACGCCACTTTTACAGCCGCTGCCGATATCACTCAGTCCGCTGACCCCCACTGCATTTTTTGCAAAATCATTGCAGGCCAGATTCCTTCCCGCAAAGCCTATGAGGACGAGGAGTTGCTGGCCTTTCACGACATCAACCCCTGGGCGCCGGTGCATGTCTTGATCATCCCCAAGCTGCACATCGCCACGATGGCAGATTTGGCCGAAGGCCACGCCGCCTTGCTGGGCAAGATGTCGCTGCTGGCACCCCGCCTGATGCGCGAGCTGGGTGTGAGCAACGGATTCCGCACCGTGATCAACACGGGGCCGGACGGCGGCCAAGAGGTCTATCACCTGCATATGCATGTGATGGGCGGCCCCAGGCCCTGGGCCAAAGGCTGAGTGGACCGAACCAGGTCCTGACCCGTTCTGTCAGAGGGCGCCGCTCTTGAATAGGGTCAAGGCGGCGGACACCCCGGGGCTACTAGAATCACCAATTCGACTGTAGGAGAAATAATCATGGGTTCATTCAGCATTTGGCACTGGCTCATCGTGCTGCTGATCATTGTGTTGGTGTTCGGCACCAAGAAGCTGAAGAATGTCGGCTCCGATCTGGGCTCGGCAGTTAAAGGATTCAAAGACGGCATGCGTGATGGCAGCAGCGACGGGGCCAACGCACCGGCACAGCAGGTGAGCAACAGCAGCAAAAGCCAAGACGCCAACACGGTGGACGTTGAAGCCAAGACCAAGTCTTGATGGGCATCGCTTCCGGCCCATGGCAAGCACGCACGACCTTCTACGGTACCCGGCATGATTGACTTCGGTTTTGACAAAATCGCCCTCATCGGTGCTGTGGCATTGGTGGTGTTGGGTCCCGAGCGTTTGCCCCGGGTGGCTCGCACGGTGGGCCATTTGCTGGGCAAGGCACAGCGCTATGTGTCTGACGTGAAAGCCGAAGTCAGCCGCTCCATGGAGTTGGAAGAGCTGCAGAAGATGAAGAAAAACGTCGAAGAGGCGGCTCGCGATATTGGCGCGTCGATGCAGCAGGAGGTCGATTCGGTCCATCAAGTGTTTGACCAGACTTGGACCGATGCCACGTCCGGCGAAAGTGGGCGTTATGGCCATGCTTACGATGGCAATTCCGGCAGCCCCGGCTATAAACATCCCAACAAGAAGTGGCGCATCAAACGTGCCGCCACACCACGGTGGTACAAGCAGCGCGAAGGCGTTCGCCAGCACGTGCAATCGGGCGCCGCCCGCGTGGCCCGGTTTCGGCCCGCTGGCCGGTCCGCTGCACCCCGTCGCCCCCTAGCTTGAAAATTTGATCCCACCCATGAGTGACGCCCCCAAGCCCGAGGATGAACTCGCCGGCACCGAGCAGCCCTTTGTCTCCCACTTGATTGAACTGCGCGATCGCTTGGTTCGGGCCACGATTGCCGTAGCCATCATGTTTGGCATTCTGGCCATTTTCCCGGGCCCATCCGCGCTGTACGACCTGTTGGCGGCGCCCCTTGTGGCGCATTTGCCCAAGGGCTCGACCATGATCGCCACCAACGTGATTTCGCCCTTTTTGGTGCCTTTGAAGATCACCTTGATGGCTGCATTTTTGCTGGCATTGCCGGTGGTGCTGTACCAAGTGTGGGCGTTTGTGGCCCCCGGCTTGTACTCCCACGAGAAGCGCTTGGTGCTGCCTTTGGTGCTGTCCAGCACGGTGCTGTTTTTCGTGGGCGTGGCGTTTTGCTACTTCTTCGTGTTCGGGCAGGTGTTCAAGTTCATTCAGAGCTTTGCGCCCAAGAGCATCATGGCCGCCCCAGACATCGAGGCCTACCTGAGCTTTGTACTCTCCATGTTCATCGCCTTTGGTGCCGCATTCGAGGTGCCGGTGGTGGTGGTGGTGGCGGCGCGCATGGGCTTGATTTCGGTGGCGCAATTGCGCGAATACCGCGGCTATTTCGTGGTGTTGGCGTTCGTGATCGCTGCGGTGATCACCCCACCTGACATTGTCTCCATGCTCGCCTTGGCGGTGCCGATGTGCATGTTGTATGAACTGGGGGTTTTGGCCTCCGCGTATTTCATCCGTTATTCGAAGGCGCCTGAAGATGATGAGGCTCTGGCCTCGGGCGATGCCAGCAAGTAAGGCGTTGGAGGCCGGGTGCCGGCCTCCAATTGGTGCGCTGAATCTCAGGGTTTGGGCACGGGCCGCTGTGCCACGGTAACGTCAAGTTCCAGCGATTGTTTGCCACGCAGCACCGACACCTTGGTCGCCGTTTGAGGCGGCACGGCCGAAACCGCCAGCAGCAGCTGCGCAGGCGTATGAACTGCTTTGGGTCCGATCTGCGTGATCACATCGCCGGGTTTGATGCCCGCCTTGGCGGCCGGTGCATTGGCCAGCACGCCGCTGATCAGCACACCTTCGCGCACCGAAAGCTTGAAGGCGTCGATGAATTCCGGCGTCAACTCGCGCGTTTGCACGCCAATCCAGCCGCGTGCCACGCGGCCGTCGCGGATCAGGCTTTCCATCACCTGGCTTGCCGTGCTGATCGGGATCGCAAAGCCGATCCCCAGGCTCCCACCGCTGCGCGAATAGATGGCGGTGTTGATGCCCACCAGATTGCCATCGGTGTCCACCAGCGCGCCGCCGGAGTTGCCGGGATTGATGGCCGCGTCCGTTTGAATGAAATTCTCGAAGGTGTTGATGCCGAGTTGGTCGCGGCCCAAGGCGCTGACGATGCCCGAGGTGACTGTTTGCCCGACATTGAAGGGGTTGCCGATGGCCAGCACCACGTCGCCCACTTGCAGGCCCTCGATGTGGCCGAGCTGAATCACGGGCAAGCGGTCGAGCTCAATTTTCAAAACGGCGATGTCGGTTTCGGGGTCGGTGCCGACCAAGGTGGCTTTGGTTTGCCGGCCATCGCTGAGCAAGACTTCGATGTCAGCCGCCCCCTCGACGACATGGTTGTTAGTGAGCAGATAGCCTTGGCTCGACACAATGACGCCTGAGCCGAGTCCGGTTTGAGAAGGCTCTTGCGTCGCATTGTTGCTGCGATCAGGCAGGCCGAAGTGATAGCGCCGCGCGCGGGCTTCGAGCTCCGCATTGCGGGCGGGCGCTTTGCTGGCCATCACGCTGACCACGGCGGGTGCTGCGCGTCGGGCGGCCCGGCTGTAGCCCGTATGGGTTGGATGGGCTGCACGTTCTGCTGCATCCAGGCCAGACAACGGCGCACTGGGTGGCGCGCCCAGAACCACCGTGGCCGGCGCCGTTGGGCGCGGTCTGGCCAGCCAATTCGGTTTGAGGGTGTTCAGCACGAACACGATGGCCAGGGTCACAGTGGTAGCCTGAGCGAAAATCAACCAAAGTCTGCGCACACCCATCCCTTTTTCAATTCGATATCAATGCTGGCATTGCCAGGCAATGCAGCGTGTTGAATCGGCCCAAGCATCCCCACACATGATTCATAGAAATGTTGTTGAACGCCACTTGGCCCGTTTGCTGGAGACCGCCCGTTTCAAGGATTATGGGCCGAATGGCCTGCAGGTTGAGGGACGGGAAGGGATTGGCCATCTGGTCTGTGGCGTGACAGCCAGCCTGGCCTTCATTGACGCTGCGATTGCGGCCAAGGCCGACGCGGTGCTGGTTCACCATGGTTTGTTCTGGCGCGGTCAGGAGGGACGTGTCACGGGCTGGCTGAAGCGGCGATTGGCGCGCTTGCTGGCGCACGATATCAATGTGCTGGCCTATCACCTGCCTCTGGATGCGCATCCCGAGTTGGGCAACAACGCGCAGTTGGGGCGCTTGATGGGGTGGCAGACTGATGCGCGGTTTGGCGAGCAGGCGTTGGGTTCGGTGGGCGCGTTGACTGCTGACAGCAGTTGTTTGAGTTTGGATGCGCTGGCCCAGCAACTCGGCCACACGCTGGGGCGTGAGCCGGTGCTGGCACGGGGTGACGGGCGTGATTTGCGGCGGGTGGCTTGGTGCACCGGTGGGGCGCAAAGCTATTTTGAGGAGGCCATCGCGGCGGGTGCCGATGTGTTCGTGACCGGGGAAATTTCCGAGGCGCAGGCCCATTACGCAGCGGAGTCGGGGGTGGCGTACATCGCCGCCGGCCATCACGCGACGGAGCGTTATGGCGTGCAGGCGTTGGCGCAGCATCTGGCGGAGGAATTTGGCATCACCCAGCAGTTCATTGACATCCCCAATCCCGCATGAATCCGACACCCATGACCCTGTTGATCACCCAGGGCGACCCCTGTGGCATCGGTCCTGAAATCATCGCCAAAACATTTGCGGCAGGCGCTGCGCCTGACTGCTGCGTGGCGGGTGACGTGGGCGTTATGCGCCGCGCCATTCGGCAGTGTGGACTGACCTTGCCGGTGGTTCAGGTGGGCGTCGTGTCTGAATTGGTGCCGCCAAATTGTTTGCCGGTTTGGCAAGTGCCGGGTTTGGGGGAAGAGCTGGCAGCCCTGCCCATGGGTACCATCGACGCATGCGCCGGTGCGGCGGCTGCACGTTGTATCGAGGCCGCGGTGGCCCAGGTGCTGCAGGGCCACGCGGCCGGCGTGGTCACAGCCCCGATCCACAAAGAGGCGCTGCATGCAGCGGGTGTGCCTTTTCCGGGGCATACCGAGATGCTGCAGTTTTTGGCGGCACAGGGGGGCGCGATGCCTCCGGTGCGCATGATGTTGGCCAATGACGAATTGCGCACGGTGCTGGTCACCATTCATTGTTCCTTGCGCACCGCCATTGACCAGATCAGCTGTGAATCGGTCTTGCAGACCTTGCGTATCAGCCATCAGGCACTGCGCCGGTTCGGGCTTGCGCAGCCGCGTATTGCCGTGGCGGGCTTGAATCCACATGCGGGGGAGGGCGGTTTGTTTGGGGATGAAGAGGTACTGCACATCGCGCCGGCGATTCGCCTGGCGCAGGCGGAGGGCATCCACGCGAGCGGCCCGTTTGCGCCTGACACTGTGTTCATGCGGGCGCGCCACACGGCCACCCATCCCGGTGAGTTCGATGTGGTGGTGGCCATGACGCATGACCATGGGCTGATCCCAGTCAAGTATCTGGGAGTTGAACAAGGCGTCAACGTGACGCTGGGTTTGCCCTTTGTGCGCACCAGCCCCGACCATGGCACTGCGTTTGATATCGCCGGCCAGGGCGAGGCAGACCCGGCCAGCCTGCAGGCTGCGATTCGCATGGCGCGGCGGTTGTCGAGCCCTGGACCCTAGCTCAGGGGCGCAAGGGCCCCTTCATCGCCGCTTCGCTTTTTTTGCTGCTGATTTCAGCCAACTGCTTGCGAGTGCGGGCCATCGCGCGTTCGAGCAGGTAGGCATTTTCAAAGGCGCGCAGGCGTTTTGCTTCGCACAGGCGTTTTAGCATGCGGGCGGTCATTGTGACCGTTTCCTGGTGCTTGGCGCCGTGGGTGAAGATGAAAAAGCTGCGGCCTTCACTGATGTGAGCCAAGCGCACTTTTTGCCAGCGCTCGCCGCTGCGCATCTGGTAAGAAAAACCCACGTGCAGGTTGTCGACCAGCAATTCGCCTTCGCTCGGCTCCGGTGCTTCAGCGGCGGCGGGCAGCCCGTCGATGCTGATGTCCACGGCTTGCAGCGCGGGTTCGGCGCTTAGATCGATGTCCAGCTCACCGTTCCAATCCACTTGTGCTTCGGTCATCAGACCCAAGCCCTGCACCTCACTGGCACTGAGGCCTTGTGCCGGGTCGACATCCGGTGACAGGCTGGACGTGGCGAGGTTCGCCACGTCTTGTTCAGTGGGCAAGGGCGCGCCGAAAACCTGGGCCAATTGCTTGTTGAGCAGATTGGTTTCCAGAGGTGTTGGGGTGTGGCCCTTGAGTGATTCAGCGTGAGCCGGAAGCAGGGCTGCAAAGAACTCTTTTCGAGCCACCTCGGGCCAGGCGATCAGGTCCAGGCCTTCACCCAATGTGGCCATGAGTGACGGCAATTGCGCCAAAAACACTTGACGTTCAGCCGTCCGTCCCTTGGGTTGGACGCTGATGATGAGCGCTTGCCCCAGCTTTTGAAAGCGTTGGACTCGCTCCGGTGCCCCATGGGGGTCGCGGGCCGCCCGCATGATGGCCTGGCTCCATGTGCTGGCCAGAAATTCGCGCAAAAACTCCGGCGTGGGAACGGGCTGCAGCGTTGTGGCCAACTGGCGGGCGTAGCTTTGCTGCAGACGCAGATCAACCTCTTGGCGTGCCAGCATCTCTGGCAGGGCGCCCTGGGTTTGCAATTCTTCGTGGATTTGGCGGACGATGAACTGTTCGAGCGCGGCCAACTTGCCCTCGAAGACATCCATGCGTTCGAAGTCACCATTGACCAACTCTTCGACCAGGGCCCGCACGTGGCCTAGAAAGGATCGTCCGGGCTCGACACTGAAGTCGTCATAGGCGCAGGCGAGCGAGGCCATGCGGTTGACGAACAAGCGCACCGGATGGCGACGCTGCGAGAAAAATGTGGGGTCGCCCAAGGCGGCTCGCAGCACTGGCAGCTGCAGTCGTGCCAGCAGGCGGGCCATCTGCGGTGGCACTTTGGGGTCGGACAGCACCTGATCGAACAGACTGGCGACCACGTCAATCACCATGTGGTCCAGGCGCCCGGTTGCCGCCTGGCGCAATTCGTCGCGGTGCTGGTGAATCAGATTGGCGGGCAGATGTCCAGCCTGGCTGGGCGAGAGAAATTCATCATGCCAATCCCGGCTGCCTGTTCCTGCATGGGGGCCATACGTCGAACCGGGGCCGAGCTCCCCCCAAGCACTGGAGCCAGCGCCTGTGCTGGGGTTGTTGCTGCCTGAGTTCAGCGGGCTGGCCGCCTGAGCCAGACGGCGCAGCAGGTCCATGAGTTGCGGGTCGACTGCCCCGAGTCCGCCGACTGGGCCGGACGGATGTGCGGCTGGAGAAAAGCTGTACGCGCCGCCGCTGCCGAGGCCGCCAGTGCCAGATGGCACGCCTGCATTCAGCGCCGATGTGCCGGAAGGGCCGGCATTGCCGCCGCTGCGTGAATCTCGCCCCAATTCGCGCCCTAAGTCAGCACCGCTGACCGAGTTGAGAGCTTGTGCCCGGCTGTTGGCGGCAGCGCCTGAGGCGGAGTCGACAGGGCGAACTCGCAAATCCTGGGGCCGCAGGCCGCGGCTGCGAAACAGGCCCGCAATGTCGGCATAGCAGGCGCGCATCTCCTGCGCCATGGCGCGGGTTAATTCATCCACCAGGATTTGGCGGCTTTGCGCATCGTCAGTGA
Source organism: Roseateles koreensis (assembly GCF_028595305.1). Classification (GTDB taxonomy): domain Bacteria; phylum Pseudomonadota; class Gammaproteobacteria; order Burkholderiales; family Burkholderiaceae_C; genus Paucibacter_A; species Paucibacter_A koreensis. The sequence continues at coordinate 138,535 of NZ_JAQQXS010000009.1, forward strand.
GTTGGTGCACGGCGCTCAGCAGGGCCTGGCCAATCGCTTCGGGGCGAAGCGGGTGACGCTCTCCCAACTGCAGGCCGGCCACGTAGGATTCAACCTCACGCAATTCCCATTCGCTTTGATGGCCAATGGCCAAGCCGATTCGGTCGGCCGCTACCAGCGCATCGACCTGCTCGTCGTCCATCAGGGACAGTTCGGTCCAATTGTTTTGGACTGGGGCGCCCTTGCCCCCTGCTTTTTCCGGCCCGATCTGCTCCCGCAGGCTCTGCGCGAAACCGTGTGCAAATTGACCTTGCTGTTTGCGAAACAGGAGTTGGGCTGCCAGCAGCGCGTCCCGGCGTTTGATCATCCCGGCGGACAGGGCGGAAAGCCCCAGGCCCTCGGCACAGCGCTCGGCAGCCTGTTCGGCGGCCGTGCGAACTCGCTGGAGGGCGGTTTCCAGATGCGGGTTGAGGCGAGCGTCGGTCGAAATCATGGGCGGGCAACATTGACTGTAGCGTTATCACTACAAGTCATCGCCGCAAGTATCGCCTTGATTCTCCATGACCGTGGGTGACGCAATACCTCAAAAGGGCTTGAGGTGCCAAAAGCTGACGCCTTGGCGCGGAGAATTCTGAACCCCGGCCCGCTCAATGGTGGACCAGGGTATTTTTCACACGGACTGCCTGCATTGATTTGATCAATGAGGCCGTAGCTGAGCACTTTAGCGCTTCAGCGAGTCGCGAATTTCGCGCAGGAGCAGCACATCTTCCGGCGTGATTGGGGCTTCAACCGGTGCGGGTGCAGGCACTTCGGCGCGCTTGAGTCGGTTGATCTGGCGGATCATCAAGAAAATAATGAAGGCCAGGATGAGGAAGTTCAGCAGCACGGTCAGGAAGGTGCCGTAAGCGAACAAGGGAACGCCTGCCTTGACCAGGGCGTCATAAGTCATGGGGCCCTTGTAGTCTGCGGGCGGGTTAGACAATAGGATGAAGTAGTTCGAAAAGTCCAGGCCGCCAACGACTTTGCCGATCAGCGGCATGATCAGATCCTTGACCACGGAGTCAACAATCTTGCCAAAGGCACCGCCAATGATCACGCCCACGGCGAGATCCACCACATTGCCTTTGACGGCGAATTCTTTGAACTCCGAGAAAAAACTCATTTTTGTTGCTCCGATGCCGGCGACAGGTCCGGATATTGACGAAAAGTAAGGAGGGCCAGCGTTTCCTCAAGGCATGATGTTGGCTGGGACGGACAACAATGTAGCGGTAAAAACGCTGATATTGTGGCGCGGAAGCCTGCCAATCTGCATCGCGTGGCTTGGGAGGCTTCACAGTCCGTTAGAATTCCGGGTTGCCCCCGATCAGAAGTCTCGTTTGAGGATCCTCATGAGTGACCAGCAAGTGGACCACGGCAAGCGCACCTGGCTCATCGCCACGAGTTGCGCCGGTGCCGTTGGCGGTGTCGCCACCGCCGTGCCTTTCGTCAGTACTTTCGCCCCTTCGGAGCGCGCCAAAGCGGCCGGAGCCCCGGTGGAGGCTGATATCAGCGGCATCAAGCCGGGCGAAAAGTTGACCGTGGAATGGCGCGGCAAGCCAGTCTGGATCGTGCGTCGCACGCCGGAACAGCTTGCGGCTCTCTCCAAGTTCGACAATGAGCTGGCCGACCCCAACTCTCAACGTACCGCCTACCCGACGCCTGAGTACGCCCGCAATGCCGCGCGTTCCATCAAGCCCGAGTTCCTGGTGGTGGTGGGCATCTGTTCACATCTGGGTTGCTCGCCAAGCGACAAATTCCAGATGGGCGCGCAGCCTTCTCTGCCGGACGACTGGCATGGCGGCTTCCTCTGCCCGTGCCATGGCTCGACCTTTGACCTGGCCGGCCGCGTGTTCAAGAACAAGCCTGCGCCGGACAACCTTGAGGTGCCGCCGCACATGTATCTGTCCGACGCCAGGATCTTGATTGGCGAAGACAAGAAGGCTTGATGCCCAAGTGGCCGGCTAACCGCCGACCACGGGCCGAAACAGGTTAAAGGACAGAGGTCAATATGGCTGAATTCAAAGAAGCTCCCGCCGGCGCAAGCAAGGGCGAGCAGTTCATGACATGGGTCGACAATCGCTTCCCGGCGACCCAGCTCTTCAAAGAGCATATGTCGGAGTACTACGCTCCGAAGAATTTCAACTGGTGGTACATCTTCGGCTCGCTGGCCTTGGTCGTGCTGGTGATCCAGATCGTCACCGGCATTTTCCTGGTGATGCACTACAAGCCGGACGCTGCCCTGGCGTTTGCTTCGGTCGAGTACATCATGCGCGATGTGCCCTGGGGCTGGTTGATCCGCTACATGCACTCCACGGGCGCTTCGGCGTTCTTCGTGGTGGTGTACCTGCACATGTTCCGAGGCCTGTTGTACGGTTCGTACCGCAAGCCGCGCGAGCTGGTATGGATTTTCGGCTGCGGCATTTTCCTGTGCTTGATGGCAGAGGCCTTCATGGGCTATTTGCTGCCTTGGGGCCAGATGTCCTACTGGGGCGCCCAGGTGATCGTGAACCTGTTCGCTGCCGTGCCTTTCGTCGGCCCCGATCTGGCTTTGCTGATCCGTGGCGACTATGTGGTGGGTGATGCCACGCTGAATCGCTTCTTCAGCTTCCACGTCATTGCCGTGCCGCTGGTGCTGCTGGGTCTGGTGGTGGCACACATCATTGCGCTGCACGAAGTGGGTTCCAACAACCCTGACGGCGTGGAAATCAAGGGCCCCAAGGCGCCCAAGGATGCCAACGGCCATCCACTGGACGGCGTGCCGTTCCATCCCTACTACTCGGTGCATGACATTTATGCGCTGTGCCTGTTCCTGATGGTCTTCACGGGCATCATTTTCTTCTCGCCGGAGCTGGGTGGTTACTTCCTGGAGTACAACAATTTCATCCCTGCTGACCCGCTGAAGACGCCCGCGCACATTGCCCCGGTGTGGTACTTCACGCCGTTCTATTCGATGCTGCGTGCCACCACCGACACCATGGTGAATGTGCTGGTGGGCATTGTCGGCTTGGGCGCCCTGCTGACCGTGTTGAAAGGCAGCTTCAACGGCAAGGCCAAGATTGCCGTGCTGGTGATTGCTGCGGTGGCTTGCTTCTTGCTCAAGACCTTCGACGCTAAGTTCTGGGGCGTGGTGGTGATGGGCGGCGCAGTGGTGATCTTGTTCTTCCTACCTTGGCTGGATCACAGCCCGGTGAAGTCGATTCGTTATCGTCCGGGCTGGCACTCCACCGTCTACGCTGTGTTCGTGGTGTTCTTCTTGGTTCTGGGTTATCTGGGCATCCAGCCCCCGACCGACCTGGGCACCCTGGTGGCGCAAATCGGCACGCTGTTCTATTTCGGCTTCTTCTTGTTGATGCCGTGGTGGAGCAAGCTGGGCACCTTCAAGCAAGTGCCTGACCGCGTGACCTTCCATGCCCATTGACCCGACAAGCAACGGAGTCCAAAGAATGAAGAAACTCATCGCTACGCTGCTGACCTCGCTGCTCGTCAGCCTGGGTCTGCAGACCGGTGCGCAGGCCAACGCAGGCGGCATCGAGTGGGACAAGTTCCCCAAAGAAAAGATGCAAGACATGGCGGCCTTGCAGAACGGCGCCAAGCTGTTCGTCAACTACTGCCTGAACTGCCATTCGGCGGCTTACAACCGCTACAACCGCCTGCGCGACCTGGGTCTGACGGAAACCCAGATCAAGGACAATCTGATGTTCGCCGCCGACAAGGTGGGTGAGCAGATGAAGATCTCGATGGACCCCAAGCAGGCCAAGGATTGGTTCGGCGCGACGCCGCCTGACCTGACCGTGATCGCCCGCTCGCGTGCGGATGGGGCCAAGGGTTCGGGTGCAGACTATCTGTACACCTATATGCGCACCTTCTACCGTGACGACACCAAGGCCACGGGCTGGAACAACCGTGCATTCCCAAGTGTGGCTATGCCGCATGTGCTGTGGGAATTGCAAGGTCAGCGTACCGCCAAGTTCACGGAGAAGGAAGATCCCCATGAGCACGGCAAGACGGTGCACGAGTTTGCCGGCTACGAGCAAATCACTCCTGGCAAGTTGAGCGAGCAAGAGTACAACGGCGCTGTCGGCGACTTGGTGGCTTATCTGCAGTGGATGGGCGAGCCGGCACAAGCCCAGCGCTTCCGCCTGGGTGTGGGCGTGCTCTTGTTCTTGTCCGTGTTGACCTTGTTCGCCTGGCGCCTGAACGCTGCTTACTGGAAAGATGTGAAGTAAGCCAGACCTGAGTCCGACACCGGCTTGCCGGCTGGTGACGGACCGCATCGCGCAGTGGAACGCTTTTTGAGCGCCCACTGCGTTTGCCTTTTGTGCGGATCCAACAATCGGACCGCTTGTTTTCTACCTGATCCTCGGGAGCTTGCCGCCATGATGGTGCTTTATTCTGGAACCACCTGCCCTTACTCGCATCGCTGCCGCTTCGTGCTGTTTGAGAAGGGCATGGACTTCGAAATCCGTGATGTCGACCTGTTCGCCAAGCCCGAAGACATCGCTCTGATGAACCCCTACAACGAGGTGCCCATTCTGGTCGAGCGCGACTTGATCTTGTATGAGTCGCACATCATCAACGAATACATCGACGAGCGCTTTCCGCACCCCCAACTGATGCCCGGCGACCCGGTGGCCCGTGCCCGTGTGCGCTTGTTCTTGCTGAACTTCGAGAAGGAGCTGTTCGCGCACGTCAACGTGCTGGAAGGCCGCAGCCAAGCCGTGAAGGCCACCGACAAACAGTTGGAAAAAGCGCGCGCGCAAATCCGCGATCGCCTGACGCAACTGGCGCCGATCTTTTTGAAGAACAAGTACATGCTGGGCGACGATTTTTCGATGCTCGACGTGGCCATTGCACCGCTGCTGTGGCGCCTGGACTACTACGGCATCGACATGTCGAAGAACGCCTTGCCGCTGCTGAAGTACGCGGAACGCATCTTCTCGCGTCCTGCGTACATTGAAGCGCTGACGCCGTCCGAAAAGGTCATGCGCAAGTAAAACCGGCAGCGTTCATGGATCAGAATAAGGACAAGGACGGCACCGTGGCGACGTCTGGCACTTCAACGCGGCCGTACCTCATTCGTGCGCTGCACGGTTGGTGTACGGACAACGGCTTCACGCCCTATATCGCAGTGCATGTGGACCGGTTTGTACAGGTGCCGATGGAGTACGTCTCCAACAACGAGATCGTGCTCAATGTTGGTTTCGAGGCCACCAGCAGCCTGGACCTGGGTAACGATGTGGTTCAGTTCAAGGCACGGTTTGGTGGCATTGCGCGTGAAATCATCGTGCCCGTGGATCACGTGGTCGCGATTTACGCGCGGGAGAACGGGCAAGGCATGGCCTTTCCGCCGCCAGAAGTGTCGGACGTGCTGAGCCCGGAGACGCAGAGCCGAACCGGTTTGTCATCGTCCGGCGCTGAGACTGACGTTGAGGTTGACGCTGTACCCGCCAAACCGGCACGGGGCCTGCGTTTAGCCACAAGCCCTGGTGGCCCGCCCCCTGAGGCAATGCCGGAATCCGGCAAGAGCGAGGGGCTTGCGCCCACCTTGGCGCCGGACACGAACGCTTTGACCGCCGGCCCTGATGACGAACCTGAGGGGCCTGGTCCTTCTGGGGGGCGACCTGCATTGAAACGCGTCAAATAACGCGCAATCAGTTTTTGGGTACAGAATTGTTGCTATACTCTTAGGCTTGTGCCGGCTTAGCTCAGTTGGTAGAGCAACCGCCTTGTAAGCGGTAGGTCGTCAGTTCGAATCCGACAGTCGGCACCATGTACAAGTCAAAAAGCCTCTGGAGAAATCCAGAGGCTTTTTCTTTGGGTGGTCAATTGCTATGCAGCCACTGAATCAGCACATCGCCATCACCTCTTGGTGCTCAGTCTTGCAATACCTTGATGCGTATGCGGGATGGGCTCAGCCCCTCGGCCTCGATCATGGCTTCAAGACGGGGCTGCAGGTGTCGTAATTTGGCGGCAACGGCGGCGTTGGTCGCCAGGAGACTCCAACCTTCCTCATCGATCGGGCCGGGTTTGACGTGTCGGCCCAGCGGCCCGGGAAGGGCGGGGGCGATGATGACCATGCGGCGATTGGATTCTTGCAGCAAGAGGCCGAGCCTGGCCAAGCCCTGATGGCTTTGCAAAGCCTGGGCAATCGGCTGGGGGTCCGGTACAGCAAGTCCGGTTGCCTTGAAATGGGCGCGACGCATCCCCATAGTGTAGTGACGCAATAGGCGTGCGGCCCGGATGCTAAACTCCAAGAGTTTTTTTCTGGGCTGGCCGCTGGCCAAGGGAAATGGCGTTTCTGAGTTTTCAGAGATGCTGCCCTGGTTCGATCGGTCCTGAATTGCTCGCAAAACTCGAGGGCCAAGCGCTCGAGCCTGGTGCGTGCGGGGTATGACATGTGAGCCGAGAGGTTTGTGGTCGTGACCGCCGCTCCGTCCACTCGTCAAAGAATCAAACGCTGCATGTTGCCCAAGCTTCTCACTCAGATTTTCGGTAGCCGTAATGAGCGCCTGCTAAAAGGTTATCGCCGCGTCGTGGCGCAGATCAATGCGATGGAGCCTCAGTTCGAGCAGCTCGACGACGACGCGTTGAAAGCCAAGACCGACGAGTTCAAGGCCCGCGTCGCCCAGGGCGAGTCGCTGGACGCCTTGTTGCCTGAGGCTTTTGCCGTGGTGCGTGAGGCCGGCAAGCGCGTCTTCAAGATGCGTCACTTCGATGTGCAGCTGATTGGCGGCATGGCCTTGCACGATGGCAAGATCCCTGAAATGGGCACCGGCGAGGGCAAGACCCTGACCGCCACATTGCCGGTCTACCTGAATGCCTTGACGGGCAAGGGCGTGCACTTGGTAACGGTCAACGATTACTTGGTACAGCGCGACGCCGAGTGGATGGCCAAGCTCTACAATTTTCTCGGTCTGACGGTGGGTGTGAACCTGCCGCAGATGCCACGTGAGCAAAAGCAAGCCGCTTACGCCGCCGACGTGACCTATGGCACCAACAACGAATACGGCTTTGACTACCTTCGTGACAATATGGTTCACGAGGTGCGCGACCGCGTGCAGCGTCCACTGGCCTACGCCATCGTCGACGAGGTGGACTCCATCCTGATTGACGAGGCACGCACGCCGCTGATCATTTCCGGCCAGGCCGATGACCAGACCGATGTTTATCTGGCCATCAACCAAGTCGCACCGAAGCTGAAGAAGCAAATCGGTGAGTTGGATATTCGCACCGGCGAGGGCGTTATCGACCCGGGTGATTTCACCGTTGATGAAAAATCGCACCAGATCTATCTGACCGAAGACGGCCACGACAACGCCGAGCGCCTGCTGGCAGAGGCCGGCTTGCTGGCGGAAGGCGCCAGCCTGTACGACGCCGCCAACATCACCTTGATGCACCATCTGTACGCCGCTCTGCGCGCGCACCATGTGTATCACCGCGACCAGCATTACGTGGTGCAAAACGGCGAAGTGACCATTGTTGACGAGTTCACCGGCCGCCTGATGACCGGCCGCCGTTGGAGCGACGGCCTGCACCAAGCCGTGGAAGCCAAGGAAGGCGTGGCGGTGCAGAGCGAGAACCAGACGCTGGCCTCGATCACCTTCCAGAACTACTTCCGCATGTACGGCAAGCTGGCCGGCATGACTGGCACGGCCGATACCGAGGCCTATGAATTCCAGGAAATTTACGGCCTGGAAACCATCGTCATCCCACCGAATCGCCAACGTCAGCGCAAGGACGAGCAAGACTTGGTCTACAAGACCAACAAGGAAAAGTTCGACGCCGTCACCGCTGACATCCGCAACTGCCACGAGCGGGGTCAGCCGGTGCTGGTGGGCACGACGTCCATCGAGAACTCCGAGCTGATCTCCGCGCTGCTGAGCAAGGCCAAACTTCCGCATGCTGTGTTGAACGCCAAGCAGCACGCCAAGGAGGCTGAGATCGTGGCCCAGGCCGGGCGCCCCGGCGTGATCACCATCGCCACGAACATGGCCGGCCGCGGTACCGACATCGTCTTGGGCGGCAATGTCGAGAACCAAATCAAGTTGCTGGAGGCCGACGCCTCGATTGCCGAAGCTGATCGTGCTGCGCGCATTCAAAAGCTCAAGGACGAGTGGCAAGGCCTGCACGACGCCGTCAAGGCTGCGGGCGGTTTGCGCATCATCGCCACCGAGCGGCATGAAAGCCGCCGCATCGATAACCAGTTACGTGGCCGTGCTGGCCGTCAGGGCGACCCGGGTGCGTCGCGCTTCTATCTGTCGCTGGACGATCAGTTGATGCGCATCTTCGCGGGTGACCGCGTGCGCGCCATCATGGACCGCCTGAAGATGCCCGAGGGCGAAGCGATTGAGGCGGGCATCGTCAGCCGCTCGATCGAAAGCGCGCAGCGCAAGGTTGAGGCCCGCAACTTCGACGTCCGCAAGCAGCTGCTGGAGTACGACGACGTTTCCAACGATCAGCGCAAGGTTATCTATCAACAGCGCAATGAGATCTTGGAGGCTGAGAGCCTGAGCGCGCAAATCACCCATCTGCGTGCCAGCACCATGAGCGATGTGGTGCGTACTTTTGTGCCGACCGAAAGCGTTGAAGAACAATGGGACCTGGTGTCGTTGGAGCGGGTGCTCAAAGACGAATGGCAACTTGACGTGCCCTTGAAGGCGCTGGTCGAGAAGAGCAATTCGATCACCGACGAAGACATCGTTGAAGAAGTGGTGAAGGCCGCCAACGCCGCTTTTGACGAGAAGGTGGAGCGCGTTGGCATTGAGCAGTTCACGCCCTTCATGCGCATGGTGCTGCTGCAAAGCATTGATCAGCATTGGCGCGAACATCTGGCCTCGCTGGACTATCTGCGTCAGGGCATCCATCTGCGTGGTTACGCGCAGAAGAATCCCAAGCAGGAATACAAGCGCGAAGCCTTTGACTTGTTCTCGCAGATGCTGGACGTGGTGAAGATGGAAGTGACGCGCACCTTGATGAATGTGCGCATCCAGTCACAAGAAGAAGCCGCCCACGCGGCGCAAGTCATCGAAGACCGTGCGGAGCAGGTCAGCAACGTCACTTACACCCACCCGAACGAGGACGGATCGGTCTCGCAAGACAGCGCGCCCGATTCATTCGCTCAAATGGGACACGTGGGCCGTAACGATCCTTGCCCTTGCGGTAGCGGTAAAAAGTACAAAGCTTGTCACGGCAAGCTGGCCTGATAGGCTGATTGCAGGCGACCTGGCGGCAACTGCCGCATTCACCCTGCCATACCTCTCCAAAGCCGCCGGTACAGCCCGGCGGCTTTTTGTTGGGCGGATGGTGTTGCTCGGGAATTTGACGCCGGAACGCGTTGCTTTTCGCTGAATTGGCGTGCTTTTCGCACGCTCAAGTCAGCGTATCCCCTAGGGTGCGGGGGGACACTGTCATACAGGTCCTCTAGCATGTGAACTGTCTAGAAATAGCTGCTGCAACTCGCCGTTAGGCGGATGTGCAGCGCAACAAAATCGTCGAGGGATGAGGATCACTATGAGCAAGAAACTGTCAATCGTTCTGCGCAAGGCCGTGGCTGTCGCTGGCTTGATGGCGGTGGGACTTGCCCAGGCCTCGCCCGTTCTGTCTGCCGCCTCTCCCTTCACGTTTGGCAAGGGCGGCATTCAGGTGACCGAGGTCGTGACGGATGATTTTGCATTTCACCTCGATCAAAGTGCCACCGTCCAGGGGACTGTGAGCACGCTCGGATTCAAAACCTATTTGCCTGCCATCGACATTTCCGACGCTTACCTGTGGAACGCCTCGAGCGAGCAACGCGTCAGTTTTTTGGAAACCCTAGGTGCGGACTGGACGAACGCCGCCAACGCGTTTGAGCAGTGGACGCTGACGCCCGTCCTCTTGTCGGCCGGAGATTGGCAGATGGTAGTGGTTGAGCAAGGCTTGGGTTCCAAGAGAGAGAGTGCGTATCAGGGCACTCTGACGGCTGTGTCCTACAACGCACCGTTACATGTCCCAGAGCCTGCCGGGATGCTGTTGAGTTTGACCGCCGTGGGAGCAATGGGCATCGCCCTGCGCCGACGCCGTGCGGCGTGAATTGACGCCCTTAGAACAGCCTTCTCATTTGAGGAATGATTGACATGAAGACCCCAACACTCCGTCAAACCGCTTTGGCTTTGTCTTTGCTGGCGATGTCGGCATTCAGTGCGGCCGCTACCTTGGACATCAAGTACGGCACCGCGGGCACTTTGGGGCAGACGATCAGCACCAGCGACACCCAAAACTACCTCACGGGCCGCATGAGTTATGTGGATAGCTCGAACAACAGCTTTTATGCCTATTGCGTCGAACTGGCACAAGACTATGCGCCGGCAAAGTTGGGGTTCAAGACCTATACGCTGGCCAGCTTTGATGGCCTGCAGGCTACCTTGCTGCAAGGCCTTTTCTCAAGCAGTTACGCTGGATTGAGCTCAGCGACTGACCAGGCGGCCTTCCAGACCGCTGTGTGGGAGATCGTCCAAGATACTTCAACCACAGGGATGAGCGTGGTGAACGGCAGCGGCTCGTTCTATTTAACCGGCACCGGTTCAAGTGATCCAAGCAATCCCCTTGTCACGCAAGTGAATGGCTATCTCACCGCAGCGGTCCAGTACCAGGGTGCGGCCCAGTACAGCTTGACGAAGTTGACGAACGCCAGCTATCAGGACTTGGTAGTGGCCACGGCAGTTCCTGAACCTGGTAGTTTCTCGCTGCTGATGGCCGGCTTGGTCGGCCTAGGATTTATGGCTCGTCGGCGCTTGGCTGGCTGAGGCGCAGCGAGGCGCCGCACTAAGCTCGCAGCGGCGCAGCTGCCCACAAAAAAAGGCCCTCATCGGGCCTTTTTCAATGGGCGCTCATAGGCGCCGGTTTGCTTGCGCTGAAGTTCAGCGCGATTGGTTTCTGCGACGGGCGACAAAGCCCACGGCCGACAGGCCAGCCAGAAGCATTGCGTAGGTCTCAGGCTCCGGCACCGCCGACGTCACTCCACCTGTGGCTGCGAAGGGCTCGTAGCCGATCTCGATGGTCGAGGCGTTGTTATTGGCAATCAAGGTGCCTTCCCAGTGGCCGCTGCTTGACGCGAGGATGTCTGCCTTGGGAGCAATCAACGCGCCAAAGCCGGACTTCAGGTCGATGCTGGTGGCATTGGGTGCGTTGAACAGAATCCGGTCGCTGAACGAGGCCATATTGCTGCCGGTGTAGTCCGCCGCAAAACTTATCTTCCCAGAGGCAGTCAGGTTGATCACGATGTAGTCATTGGCCCCGAAATTGGTGGTGTCCAGGCTGAACGCCTTTAACTGATTGCTGGAGACATTGAACACATGCACATTGCCCGAGGGCTTGCTGGCGTCGCTCAAGGCGATGTCCCAGCCACTGCTGTTGATGGTTCCGGTATTGGCCAGGCCGCTCAATGCGGATTGAAAGCTTGAGAGGTAGCTGGCGCTGTCCGCAAACAGCTTGTTGATGGCAGTGCTGGATCCTTGTGTGAACCCCAGATTTTGGTTACCTAGATTGCTGCCGCCATACATGCCGGTGCCAGCATTGACTGCGCCCGGAACCCAATACGCGGTGGAGGGGCCAATCGTCAGATTCGTGTTGATCGAAGGGTCTTTCGCGCCGTTGTAAATCGCGCCGTCGCCCACATTGACGTTACCACCCACCACCACGGAAGGCGAATTGTCGCCATAGGCATTGCGATAGCCCACCGAAATGCTGGGAATAGTCAAGTCGCCCCGAACCGCCAAGCGTCCCTCAACGTCCGAGTGCGCCGTGACATCGCCGAAGAAGAAGCCGCTGTAGTTGCCCGCCTCACCCAGATTGAGAACAGGCAGGGCCTGGGCCGCCAGGGTGCTCGACATGGCCATGATCGCCAATACCAGTTTGGATCCACTGAAACGCGATGACGAGGTGTAGTCCATGTTTTATCCCTGAAGTTGACTGAGTTGCTCGCCTTTGGGTGGCGATTTGATAGGGGTAATTCTAAGAAAAACCCTTGGTTTTGAACCCCCTCAACTTAAGTGGTATTAAATTGGTTTGTGAGTTTTGCACGAACTTTTGATGTGGCAACGATGACGGGTTCTTGACCCGACTGTTGCTGGCCGCTGGCTTGTCGCCTTGGCCTATTTGGTGAGAATCAATTTGCCCAAGGAGGTCAACCGCAGGCGATAAACGCTGCCTGCGTGATCGATCTCCAGTTCGCGCCCGTTGCCCAGCAGGGCTTGACTGGTGACGCGGGGAAGGTCAGCGGTGATCGACTGACTATCGGGCGCGGCTTTTGGCACCGCTGACGGCGTCTCTGGGGGGTGTTGGGTCGTTTGGCGCGTTTGAATAGGATCCATGATTTGCATTGTAAATGCAAATCATTAGCAATTAATTGTGCATGCAAGGGTTGCTTGGGTTCAATGGATCGACGAAAAAAATACTGCCAGCTTCCGGCAGTCACCGCACAATTCAACGGCCTGATTTCGATCGTTTGAGGAGATGCACATGAAGGGCGACGCCAAGGTCCTGGACTATCTCAACGCTCAGCTGAAAAACGAGCTGACGGCCATCAATCAGTACTTCCTGCACTACAGGATGCTGAAGAATTGGGGCTTTGAGAAGCTGGCCAAACATGAGTACGAAGAGTCGATTGAGGAGATGAAGCACGCCGACAAGTTGGTGGACCGCATCTTGATGCTTGAGGGGCTGCCCAACCTGCAGGACCTGGGCAAACTCTACGTGGGCGAGTCCGCCGTAGAGGTCTTGCATTGCGACCTGAAGATTGAAACAGGTTCGCACCCATTGCTCAAAGAGGCCATCGCCTATTGTGAAAGTGTGCGTGACTATGTGTCGCGAACGGTGCTGGAAGAAATCCTGTCTGACACCGAGGACCACATCGACCATCTCGAAACGCAGATCGAGTTGGTGGCACAACTGGGTGAGCAGAATTGGCTGCAGTCTCAGGTGGGCGGCGGCGGCGGCGCTAGCTGAGATCGCCGCGATGTTCTAAGGGCCCACAGGCAGGCGGGCGATTGAGAATCACTATTGAGATGGATTCGCATTTGCGTTAAAGTTCAACTCAGCCCTCGGGTCTTTGTTGAACTGACGAAATCCCCGCCATGATTGTTTGCCTGTGCCGCCGTGTCTCTGATCGCGATATTCGCCGAAGTGTCGAATCCGGCGTTCGGACCTTTGACGCCTTGCAGGACGAAACAGGCGTTGCGTCTGCCTGCGCCTGTTGCATGGATTGCGCCCAGGAGGTGTTTGACGAGGCTTTGGCCCGGAGCGGCCGGGCCCAATGCTCAGGCAAGACGGGTTCCTGCGCCAGTCTTGCGGGCATTCGCGTGTTGAGCGCGTCGGCGGCCTGAGAACTTGTCCGTACCGTCAATCCGCCATGGCGTAGAGCTTGTCATTGAAGAGCACGGCGCTTTGCGCCGCTTTCACGCCTTCCACTGCTTGCGCAGCATTCATTTGCAACTGGCCGAACAGGTCTTTGGGGTCGCCCATCGCCGGTACCAGGCTGACTTGTTGACCCAGGCCCAATTCATCGGCGGTGTCGCGCAGCAAGCGCAGGGCTGAAAAATCTTCTAACGCGAAGCCTACGGAGTCGAACACGGTGACTTCGGTGTCGTTGCTGCGGCCGGCATCCCAGCCTTTGAGGACGCGCCAGAACTCGGTGACCGGGAAGTTGGCGGGCATTTGCTGCACATCGCCTTCCATGCGCGACTGGGGCTCGAACTCGACGAACACGCGGCCCATCGACAAGACATCGCGGTGCAGTTCGGTTTTGCCGGGGCAGTCGCCCCCTACGCCATTGATGTGCATGCCGGGCTCAATCATGTCAGGTGTGAGGATGGTGGCATTGCGCTTGTCGGCGGTCACGGTGGTGACGATGTCGGCACCGCGCACGGCCTCGGCGGTGTTGGCGCAGACACACAGCGTCAAGCCGGGTACACCTTGCAGATGGCGCTGGAGTTTTGCGGTGGCTTGAGGGTCGAGGTCGAACAGCCGAATCTCTTCGATGCCCAGCAGATGGTGAAAAGCCAGAGCCTGGAATTCGCTCTGCGCGCCGTTGCCGATCAGGGCCATGCTGCGGGCGTTCTTGCGCGCCAACCGCCGGGCAACCATGGCGGAGGTGGCGGCGGTGCGCAGGGCGGTGGTCAAGGTCAGTTCGCTGAGCAAGTCGGGGCGACCGGTAGCCACATCCGCCAAAACTCCCAGCGCCATCACCGTGGGCAGGCCGCGGCGGGTGTTGCTGGGGTGGCCATTGACATACTTGAAGCTGTACAGCGAGGCGTCGGCAATGGGCATCAATTCGATCACACCATTCTGCGAATGGCTGGCCACGCGGGCGCATTTGTCGAACTCCTGCCAGCGCAGGAAATCGGCTTCGATATAGGCCGCCATGCGCTGCAGCAGCGCCGGCAGGCCCAGGCTTTGGGCGATGTGGGCAACATCTTGGGTGGTCAGCAACGTGGTCATGGCGGTCTCCGGTCGATCTTGTGGTCTTGCGTCTTTGCGGCTTTGTCACCCTGCCGCCCCCTTACCGCAGGGCTTGTGGGCTCGGCGGTGCGATCGGTGCTGATCGAGAGGTGTTTGGGGTGAGCCCATTCTTCCCAAGGTCAAACTGAAGATGAAGTGCCAGTTTTGTATTGAAATAGGCAGAAATTTGACATAGTGGCAGCCTCGGCTGGCAAAATGAGCAAATGGACACCTTGGACCAACAACTGCTGGCGCTGCTGCGCGCGGACGCCCGCGCCACGGTAGCCACCTTGGCGCACAAGCTCAAGGTGTCGCGGGGCACGGTGGGCAACCGCATCACCAAGCTGGAAGACGCCGGGGTGATCGTGGGCTACACGGTGCGCCTGCGCCCCGACGTGACTCCCAACGAGATCACCGCCTGGATGAGCATCGCGGTGGAGGGCAACAAAACGCGCGAGGTCATCAGCATCTTGCTGGGTGAGCCGGGTGTTTCAAGCTTGTTCGACACCAACGGCCGCTGGGATTTGCTGGCGGAACTGCGCGCCGCCACCCTGGGTGAGTTGGCACAGGTGCTGGAGCGGGTGCGCTTGATCAAAGGCATCGGCGCCACCGAAACCAGCATTCACTTGCAGCACTACAAAACGACTTGACGCCGGGCGTATGCCTAGTTTGAGCGTCCCGGTGCGTTGCTCAGGGCGCAGCCCAGATGCCCTGGGCGAAGCCGGTGGCGATGGCTTGGGCGAATTCGCTCAAGACTTGGCTGTGGGCATAGGCTACGCGTTCGGGGTCACGGCTGCTGGCGGTGGCGGTGAAGTGGCCTTGCTGCCAGTGGGTGTTGCTTGTGCCTTCACGCTGCCAGGTCCAGAGGGCGACCAAGGTGACTTGGCCCTGCGGGTCGACCTCCAGGCGACGAACATCCACCCACAGCAACCAGGCGGGCGCAGCGGTATTGGAGAGCGGGCGCAGCTTGTTCAGCCCGACGCTGCGGGACAGCCGCGTGCTCAGGTCATCGGCCAAGACGCGGGGCAGGGCTTCGCTCAGCGGCTCGGCCCAGCGGGCGGCATCGTGGTAGACCACTTCGCCCGGGGCGATGCGCTCCAGCAAGGTGTTGCGCTTGATCAGGTCGGGAAGAATCACGCGGTCAACCACCACGTCGACAGAGGCGGGGTTTGGCGCCATCGCTGCACTCGCCGCCCCGGCTGCGGCGGGCAACTTGCCGGGGATGGCTTGCAGTGCCAGCGTGCGCGGGGCCGGTACTTCGCTGGCGCAGGCGGCCAGCAGCAGGGGCAACACCAGGATCGGCCGGATCAGGAGGGGCAGAGGCATTCTCACGGTTGTTCCACCTTTTGGGGTCGGGGTTTGCGGCCCCAGATGAGGACATCGGGCCTGGCTTCGACCGCGTCGGAGAGCTGGCGCAGGCTGACCGCTGAATTTTCGAGTTCACGGGCCGTTTGTTCGAGCTGCCAGACGGCGGTGGAATCGCGTGCGGTGATCTCGCGCAAGCTGCGTGCGGCGGCGCTCACTTCCTCCAGGCTGGCGCGCAGGCTCTTGAGGGTGTTGGAATTTTCTGAAGTGAGTTCGGCCACGCTGTCCATGGCCGTGCCGGTCTTGTCAGCGGTCTGTTGAAGCTGGAGCATGGTCTGCTTGGCCTGGGGTAGCACGCCCTGGGCTTCGGCATTCAGCTCCAGCCGTTCAAGCGCGGCGAGCGTGCGCTTGAGGCCAAGCAGGGTGCCACTGACGCTGCCCACGGCGGCTTTCAGTTCAGGCGAATTCACCAAAATCTTGACAGCCCGCATGGTGCTGCCGAGGTCAGAAATCATCTCCTCAATCGGCAGTTGCTCCAGCCGTGCCGTGACTTGGTCGAAGCGGGAGGGCAAGGTTGGGATTTCGCCCATCTCATTGCTCAGGGCGTACAGCTTCTCCTTCGTGCTGGGCTGCAGCGACAGATCCACCATCAGCAGGCCGGTCAGCAGGCTTTGGCTTTGCAGCTGGGCGCGCAGGCCGCGTCGGCGCATAGAGTCGAGATCGTTGACACCGGTGCTGCGCAAGCGTTTCTCTGCATCTGCCGAAAATTCAACGACGACGGGAATCACGAATTTTTTGGTCTCAGGCGAGACCGAGATGCCGATGCTGCTGACCTGCCCCACTTTGACGCCCATAAACACCACGGGTGCGCCGATCTGCAGGCCGTAGACCGAGCCTTCGAAGTACATGACCGCGCGCTCGGGCTTCTGGAACAAGCTGCCCCGAGCCAGCAGCATGACGGCGATGAAGCCCATCACGCAGCCGATGATGACGAAGGCGCCGATCAAGGTGGGGTTGGCGGGTTTGCTCATGGTTGATGGGTCTCGGATGTGGCTTGGGCCGCGCCGCGCGTCATGAAGTTGCGCACCTGCGGGTCGGTGCTGACGAGGAGTTGTGCCGGGCTGCCCAGGGCAATCATGGTACGGGTCTTTGCGTCCAGAAATACGGCCCGGTCCGCAATGCTCAGGATGCTGGGCAACTCATGGGTGACCATGACCACGGTGGCGCCCAGGCTGTCGCGCAATTCAAGGATCAGATCGTCGAGGTTTTTGGAGCTGATCGGGTCCAAGCCGGCCGAGGGTTCGTCGATGAACAAGATCTCCGGGTCCATGGCAAGCGCACGCGCCAGGCCTGCGCGCTTGCGCATGCCGCCGCTGATTTCGCTAGGGTAGTAGTCGTCAAAGCCGCGCAGGCCCACGAGATCGAGCTTGAAACTGGCCAGCGCCCGGATCTCAGCGGTGCTGAGGTCCAGGTGTTGCTCGATGATGAGGGCCACGTTCTCGTTCAGCGTGAGCGAGCTCCAGAGCGCGCCACTTTGGAACAGCACGCCAAATTGGCGCTGCAATCGTTCCCGGTCCGCCTCCTCGCCGGCCCAAAAATCATGCCCCTTGATCATGACGCGGCCCTGGGCGGGCGTCTGCAAGCCAATCAGGTGGCGCAGCAAGGTGCTCTTGCCGCAGCCGCTGCCGCCCATAATCACAAAGATCTCACCGCGCTTGACGTCGAAATTCAAATCCCGCTGAATCACCCGTGGGCCATAGGCCATGGTGAGGTTCTCGACCACGATGGGGCTGGGCACATGGGATTGCAGTGGGGGCGTGTCTGAGATGGTCATCAGATCCCCAGCTTGTAGAACATGATGGTCAGCATCGAGGCGGTCACCACGATCAACAAAATACCCGTGACCACCGCCGAGGTGGCGGCCTCACCCACCGATTGGGCGCTGCGCCCGCATTGCATGCCGCGCAGGCAGCCAGAGATCGCCACCATCACGCCGTATACGCAGGCCTTGATCAGGCCGACCCACAGCGCGGTGAGGCTCAGCACTTCCACCGTTTGATGCAGATAGGCTGAGGCGTCGAGGTTGAACACCAGCACCGCCACAGTCAGCCCGGCCAAAATGCCCATGACACTGGCGTAAATCGTGAGCAGCGGCATCATCAGCAGCAAGGCCAGCACGCGCGGTAAGACGAGAAAACGCATGGGCGCCATGCCCGCCGTGCGGTAGGCATCAATTTCTTCGTTGACCTGCATGGTGCCCAGCTGTGCAGCAAAGGCTGCACCCGAGCGGCCGGCGATGACGATGCCGGTCATCAAGGCACCAATCTCTCGCACCATGCCGATGCCGACCAGATCGGCAATGTAGATTTGCGCGCCGAACAAGGCCAATTGCGCAGCGCCCATATACGCCAGGATCAAGCCCACCAGAAAGCTGATCAGCGCAACAATGCCCAGGGCCTGCGGTCCTACTTGTTGAACAATGCCCCAGAAGTCGCGGGCGCGGAACGAGCCCTTGCCGACCAAGGCCAGCCCAGCCGCAGCCACCAATTCACCAATGAAGGTGGCAAAGGCGAGCAGGTCGCGCCCCAGGCCGATGGCAAAAAGCCCAAGTTCTTTCAGGAAGCCGGCCTCCGCGGGGTGCGCCGCGTCTGGGGGCTCACCCAACT
This sequence comes from Roseateles koreensis, assembly GCF_028595305.1. Classification (GTDB taxonomy): domain Bacteria; phylum Pseudomonadota; class Gammaproteobacteria; order Burkholderiales; family Burkholderiaceae_C; genus Paucibacter_A; species Paucibacter_A koreensis. Next base: position 156,996 of record NZ_JAQQXS010000009.1, read on the forward strand.
CAGCCAGTTGCAGGAGTCGCCGTATGCCCTCAGGCAGGTCTGCCAAACTGAGTTGTACGCCGTCGGCGCGAAGTTGTTGGATGAGGCTGCGCAGCAGCACTGCGAAGCCGCTGTCCCAGGTTGTGACGCCCCTGGCATCCAGGGCAACTGCCGGCGAAGCGGGGCCAGCGAGGGCTATCAGTTCGGCCGCCGGAGGCAATCGATCGGTGAGACGCCAAGAGCCCGTGAACACCCAGCGGGCGGTTGCGCTTTGACCATTGCCGTCGCCCATGCCGCCCATGCCGCCTGGCGGCTCGGTATCTCTCAGGACTTCAAAACGGGTCCTGGCCACATCCATGGGACTCCACTCCTTGCTTGTTTGGGCGAGTGTCGCATGAGCTTTGCGTGTTGAACCAACCGCCCGCTAAGCGGTGTTGGCGGCACGCCCATTCATCCTGCAAAATGGGATTGACGCCCTTGAACATCGTGATGAAATCGAGCCGTCGCAACGCTCTGGCTGTGTTCAAACTGAGGAGGTGCCGCTGATGAACAGTTGGCAAGTTCTGCTGCCCACGCATCCCTTTGTGTGGCCCATGATGTTCGTGACGCTGATCTACGGGCTGCGTTATCTGGCGATGGCGGCCCTGGCCTACCGGGTGGCACGGCCTACGCCACAAGGCGGCTGGGGGCGACCGCACCGCAATGCGCCTTTGCGTTTTGCGGCCCGTCAGCACATCCGGCGCGAGTTGGGCAACTCGCTGATCTCATTGGCGATTTTTGGCGCGGTCAACGGGGTGTTGTTCGGCTGGGGCTTGATCCAGCACAGCCTGGTGTACTTTCGCATCAGCGCCTATCCGGTGTGGTGGTTCGTGCTGAGCATTCCGGTCATGGTGATCTTGCACGACACCTTGTTTTACTGGTTGCACCGGGCCATGCACACGCGTCTGCTGTTTGGCCTGATGCACAAGGTGCATCACCAGTCGACTCACCCTACCGTCTTCGCGGCCTACAGCTTTCACCCGACCGAAGCTTTGGCTGAAGCCTTGATCGTCACCGTGATCGTGTACGTCATCCCGGCTCATCCCCTTGCGTTGCTGATTTTTCAGACCTTCTCCACGGCCTACAACATCTACGGGCACTGTGGGCGTGAGTTCTATCCTGTCGAGGTGGCGAATCATCCCCTTGGTCGTTGGGTCAATACCTCGACGGCGCATGCCGCCCACCATGGGCAGGGCCGCTACAACTACGGTTTCTACTTCATGTTTTGGGACCGGTTGATGGGGACAACCGATCCGAAGTACGGGCAGGCGAGCTGACCTCACAACCTCACGACGTCACTACTGTGCCGGTACCGCTTCCAGATGATGCAAGGCTGTACCTGCCAGCAATGGCGTGGGTTTGGCTTCCACCCAGTCTTGATGGCCCGCACCGTAGAAGGGAGACAAGGGGTGACCGCTTTGCCCGCCGGGCATCGACAGCATGGCCCGCTCTTCATGTCCGGGTGACACCACCAGGCGCTCGGATTGCCCGAAGGCGGCTGCCGCGACATGCGGCAGGTTGCTGTCGCCGCCCTGGGGCCGGGCCGGCATGTCAAGGAGCGGCCCCAGCGCGGGGATGGCCTTGGATAGCACGTGTTGGATGTGGCTGGTGTTGTGCTGGCCCCAGGTGGCTTGGCTCAGTGCTTGTTGCCCTGAGTGGGTGAGTTCTTGCACGGCGGCATCCACCTGCGCCAGCAGCAGGGCGTTCCAATCAGCAAAGCCCTTGGGCAGCAAATGCGCGGGTTGTTGATCGAGTGCGGCGGTGGCGCTGTACTCGAATTGGGCACGCCAGGGCAGGCGACGCTTTTCATCGAGTTGCTGCTCACCGAGCAAGGGCAGGGTCCAGGCCGTCCAGAGGGTGTCCAGCGTTTTCAGGCGTACCGCGCGAATCAAGCGGTAGCCCACTTGGTCAGCGTCGGCTCGGCCATTCCAGGCCTGCAACTGCGCGGCAGTGGCTGCGTACTTGGCATCCCTCGTCAGCACTTGATTCAGCCGTTGGCCCCAGGTCTTGAGAAAGCGCGCTTCGTTGTCGAGATGAACGGCGGCCAGGCTTTGTTCGTCGTGGGTGGCACGCTCACGCAGGCGGTCGCGGATCTGCTGCGCACGGGCGCCGAGATCGAAGCCGCCGTCGCCCAGGCTTTCCCCATCGATCTGGCGATTGTTGGCGGTCCACAGTTGGCCGCCTTTGGGGTCTTTGACCAGCGGGTAGAGCGCGCTTGGCGTCCAGGTGTGCTGGGGCACATCGGGCACCTGGAAGCGGGCATAACTTTGGGCCACACCGGCTTGCGTCCACAGCCGTCCAGCGATGGTCCATGCAATGTGGCCCTGCGCGTCAGCCAGAAGAATGTTCTGGTGCGGGATGCCCGCGCCCTGCGCAATCGAGATGGCTTCATCCACGTTGCGGGCTTGCAGCAGATGGTCCAAGTCCAGGTTGAAAGCCTGGCCCTGGTGGGCGATCCAGCGCAAGGCATAGTTTTGCTTGCCCAGCGTACGCACGATAGGCGCGCCCTTGAATTCACGCACTTGCAAGGTCTGTGGCGCTTCACCCTTGACGGCGATGGTTTCGGTGAATTGCTGCACAGCACTGTCGGGCAGGTCGGTGGGGAGCTTGATCCAATCGAACCATTGGCCGTAGGCGTTCGTAAAGCCCCACGCCACCGCGCCATTGCTGCCGACCACCAGACTGGGCATGCCCGGCAGTGTCAAGCCGACGGCGCGCGCGGTGCCCAACTGAAGCTGCGCGCGATACCAGATGCTGGGCACTCCCAGGCCCAGGTGCATGTCATCGGCCAGCAAGGCGGCACCATCGCCATGGGCATTTCGGCTGCCCGCAATCGCCCAGTTGTTGCTGCCAATCACGGGGGCTTCGGCGGTGCTGTTGAGTGCGCTGAGGCTCGGTGGGGTTGATGGGCTTGTTGCCCGCGGTGCAGCTGTTCCTGCGGGGCCACGCAGGTCGAACTGCTCCGGCGTGGGCAGGCTCATGGCGTGAGTGACGGCGCTGCCGTCCAGCGCGGCGTCCCAGCTGCCGCCCCTCGGGTTGAGCCAGTCGAACAAGGCGTCTCCCGCCTGCTCCCGCAGTTGCGCCCGCTCAAAGCCGGCATCCAGCCCCGTGCCTTGCAGCATCCAGAACATTTCGCTGACGACCAGCAGGGAGTCCACGGGCGTCCAGGCTTCAGGCTGGCCACGCAGCAGCAGGTATTGCCAGGGGCGAACGGTCTGCGCGGCCAAGCCTGCGTTCACGCCGTTGGCATAGGCCTCCAGCAATGCCCGGTCAGCGGCGGGGAGTTCGGCAAAACGCTCGCTCAGGCGCGCGCGCATGCGATGAAGCCGCCGCTGCTTGTCGCGCTCCAGGGCTTTGGCGCCGAACAAGGCGGACAGCTCGCCCGCGGCAGAACGCCGGGTCAGATCCATCTCGAAGAAGCGCTCTTGCGCGTGCACAAAACCCAGCCCGCGGGCCAGGTCCAGGCGCTGGCTTCCCTGCAGGACGGCCGTGCCCAGGGCATCGCGGCCAATGCTCAGCGGTGCTTGCAGGCCGGGCAAGGCGATGCGGCCATTGAGCTGCGGCACGCTGGCCCGCAGCAAGGCCCAGGCCACGGCCAGCAACAAGATCAGCAGCAGAGCCAAGCCGATGAGCGCTCGGCCCAGAAGTTGTGGAACGGAGCGGGAATTGGCGCGGACGGGCATGGTGGGTTGTCGTGGGTTGGAGGGCGGTGACGTCTTGGCCGTCGGGTGGATGGCTCTGGCGAGCTGGGCATCATCTCACCGTGCCAAAGCACTGAACAGCAGGGACTCCCTAGAATCGCGGGATGAATCGTTCCCCTTTTTCTGCAGTGACATCACTGTACCCTCGCCGCCAACGTCGTCATTTCAGCCTTCGTGGCATCCTTGGCCCGCTGGCCGTGAGCCTGGTTTTGGTGGCTTGCTCCACGGCCCCTGTCAGCAAGGCACCGGAGCCACCTGTTGTCCCACCGGTCAAGGCTACCCCAGTGTTGCCCCGGGTGGGCTTGGCCTTGGGGGGCGGCGCGGCGCGGGGCTTTGCGCACATTGGTGTCATTCAGGTGCTGGAGGAGCAGGGCATCAAGGTCGATCTGGTGGCCGGAACTTCCGCCGGCAGTTTGGTGGCGGCGCTGTACGCCTCGGGCATGACTGGGCGCGAGCTGGCGAAGCTGGCCGACAGCATGGACGAGGGCGCGATCACGGACTGGGCCTTTCCGACCCGCGGCTTGATTCGTGGCGAGGCCTTGGCGCGTTATGTGCGCGAAAAAACGGGCGGCAAGCTGATTGAGCAAATGAAGCTGCCGCTCGGGATTGTGGCCACCGATTTGTCAGATGGCTCGGGCGCCTTGTTCCGGCGGGGTGACACGGGCACGGCGGTGCGGGCTTCCAGCTCAGTCCCGGCGGTGTTCCAACCTGTGAAGATCGGCGTGCATGAGTATGTGGACGGCGGTTTGGTTGCGCCGGTGCCGGTGCGCTATGCGCGGCAGATGGGCGCCGAATTGGTGGTGGGGGTCGACATTTCATCGCCTCCCGACAAAAACCCGCCGGGCGATGCGATGCGCATGCTGCTTCAGACTTTTTCCATCATGGGTCGCAGCATCAATAACTTCGAGCTGAGTGAGGCGGACGTGGTGATCCGCCCCAAGCTGGATGGGGTGGGCAGCGCCGATTTCGCCGCGCGTCGGCAGTCCATTCAGGCCGGTCGGGATGCAGCCAATTTGATGATGCCGCAGCTGCGCGCACGCATCGAGGCGAAGTCAAAGTAATGCGCCACTAATGCGTTATTGCTGCGGTAAACCATGAGACCAACCCGGCGCGAACCCTGGCCCAATTCAGCCCACCCTTGTGGAGAGAGGCCCGCACCATGACGACTCAGACCGTGCCGATTTTTCCGCTGAATACGGTCTTGTTTCCGGGCGGGTATTTGCCGCTGCGTGTCTTTGAGCCGCGCTATCTGGACATGATTTCGCGGGTTCACAAAGCGGGCCAGGCGTTCGGCGTTGTCTTGCTGATCGAAGGTGGCGAAATACGGCAGCGCGATGAACACGCGGGCGATGGTTCGGGTTTTGTGAGGGAGCGCTTTCATGAGGTCGGAACCTTGGCGCATATCGATTTTCTTGCGCAGCAGGGCGCGGGTTTGCTGCAGGTCCGCTGCCATGGCGGGGCGCGCTTTCAACTGAAAAACCGCCAATGTTTGCCGCACGGATTGTGGATGGGTGAGATTGAGCTGTTGGCGCCCGACGCGACCGTGCCCGTGCCTGGCGACCTGGCACCTGCTGCCGTGCTGCTGCAGACCTTGCTGCACAGCCTGGAGCAGGGTGCGGCGGCGGCGGACATGCCTTTTCAGCCGCCCTATCAATGGTCAGACAGCGGCTGGCTGGCCAACCGGTGGGCAGAGATGTTGCCCTTGACGGGTGATGAACGCCAGCGCCTCATGCAACTGGACAACCCTTTGCTGAGACTCGAACTGGTGGCTGATCAGTTGGACCGTTTGGGCCAACCCCCCGGCCGCTGATCAACTCATCAGCGTCCAGATCGTGACCGAGGTCAGCATCGCGGTCATGGTAATGCCGTACAGCAGGAGCAGGCTGAGCGCGCGCAGCCCGGTGCTCCACCACCGCGCCGTGTAGACCCGGCTCATGGCGATCAGGGGATACAGCGCTGCGGCGCTCAGGCTCAAGCCGTCCAAGCCGGGCACACCCAAGCCACGGCCAGCCACCATGACGATGAGCATGGCGAACCAGAATGCGTGCAAATGCAGGGCATAGACGAGGTGCTCGGTGTAGCGGCGCCGTTTGTCGATGTAAACCAGCTTGAGCCACAAGGCATACGCCGGCAGCATCAAGAACATGGCACTGCCCAGGTGGCTGAAAAAACGCGCCGGTGCCTCGCGTATTTCCGCGCTGAGGGCTTGCGGGTCCATCTTCATGCGCCGCTTCAGGCGTTCACAGGCTGAGGCCGGGAAATTTCGGCAGAAGAATTCACCTTTGTGTATGCCGGCTTGGAACGGACCCAACTCTAGGGTTAACTCCTGCGCCTCGCCGGTGTCCAACCGGATGCCGCCGTCAGGCAACTTCTCCAACTGTTGGGTGGTGACCATGCGCAGCAGTACCAGCGCCAGCACGCTGATGGTGAGGTACAGCCTGAGTGGCAGCACATAACGCCGACGCCGGCCGGCGAAATATTCGAGCGTGAGTTGACCCGGCCACAGCAGCAAGCGCCACAGGGTGCGCCACAAAGCACCCTCCATGGCGATGTAGCTGCCGCCAAATTGCTGGGCGAATTCCAGCAGCGTGGGCGGCAGCAACTGCGTCTCCTGTCCACAATGACCGCAGTAGTTGGGCTGCGGGTTGGGCAGACTCACCCCGCAGTTGGGACAAATGCCGGGCGTGGGGGCAAGAACAGCCGTCGGCCACAAACGGTGAAGGCCGCGCCAGCCGCCCCAACGTGGCGTCGCCGGGGCGGGCTCAGGCTCAGATTCAGCAGGAGTGATCAGCTTGTGCATGGCTTGCGGCATGGCGGTCATTAGACCGTATCTGCGCATCACCGAGGTCGGCTGCGGGAAGAGGTGCCCATGCCTTTTGGGCTGCGGATGAACACAAAAAAGCCCAGGCCCTGCGAACAGGATCTGGGCTTTGCGCCAAGGGCGTCAGTGTTGACGCCGGGTTGGGCAGCAGGTGCTGGCTTGCTTAGGCAGCGCTGCGCTTGGTGGCGCGAGCCGTCGTTTGTGAAGCCTTGACAGCCGAGTTGGTGGCGGCTTCGAAGTTGGCTTCAGCGACGTCAGCAGCTTGCTTGGCAGCCTTCTGCACGGACTCGAACGCGTTGTTGGCAGCTGCCACGGCGGACTTCACCAGGGCGACAGCGTTTTCGGTGCCGGCGGGCGCATTCTTGGCGGCGCTTTCAACCACAGCCGTGAACTTGGCTTGGATGTCGGCCAGTTGAGCTTCAGCGACCTTGGCCACTTCGGCATTGGTGCTGGAGGCGATGTCATACAGATGGCGGCTGTACGAAGCTGCCTTCTCGGCGCTGGGTTGCAGCAGCGAAGATTGCAGGGCCAGCAACTCTTGCGCGTCCTTGACGGACAGCACGGCGTTGGCGGATTCGGCGACTTCACCCAGGGCCGTCTTGGCCACTTGCAGGTTCAATTCGACGAGCTTTTCAACACCCTCGAAGGCCTTATTGGTCAAACCAAACAGGGTTTCGACGTTGGCTTTGTGGGCGGCGATGATTTGTTCTGCGGTCAGCATGATGGAGCACTCCTGATTCGGGGGCTACCCCGGGTTATGGTCTGCAAAGAAGATCTTTGTCAGTAAAATGTTGCACTGCAACAATTCAAAGTATAGGGCTCAGAATTTCTTTTGCAAGTGAAATTTGTTGCAATGCAGCAAAAAGACGCGAAACGTGCATTTCAACAATTGCGCCAGATCAAACGCACCCACCTTCAAGGGCTGGACGGTCGAGATGCCGTGCCCGCAGGATGGCGCAGGGCCATGACGTGGGGATGACGCGGGCATGACATCATCGAGGGGCGCTTTCCGCTATGGTGGCAGCCGCGCAGGCTGCAATTTCAACGCGCGTGAAGGGAAATGAACGAATGCCCATGAGTGAATCACGACCCCAGGCCCAAGGGCGCGCTGCCTTTGCGCATTTCGAGACCCTGAGCACCCGTTGGATGGACAACGATGTTTACGGGCATCTCAACAATGTCGTTTACTACAGCCTCTTCGATACGGCGGTGAACCAGTACCTGATCCGCACGGGCGCCCTGGACATTCACGCCGGCTCGGTGATTGGCTTGGTGATCGAAACGCATTGCAACTTCTTCGATTCGCTGGCATTTCCGCAGGTCATTGAGGCCGGCATCCGCATCGGCCATCAGGGCCGCTCCAGCGTGCGTTACGAGATTGGCCTGTTCGCGGCGGGCGCCGAGTTGTGCGCCGCACGCGGGCACTTCGTCCATGTCTATGTGGACCGGGCCACGCGCCGGCCGGTGTCCGCGCTGCCGATTGAAACCTTGTCTGCCTTGAAAGGACTGACCCTGTGAGCTCTGACAACCCACGCTTTGCCACGCCTTCGGCGCTGGAAGGGGCCGCTGTGGACGCGGCCATCCTGACCCGCCATTCCATGCGCGCCTATTTGCCGCGCCCGGTGGAGCGGCCGGTGATTGAGGACTTGCTGCGGGTGGCCTCATTTGCGCCTTCGGGCACCAATACCCAGCCCTGGCAAGTGCATGTGCTGACCGGCGCGGCCAAGGCCCGTCTGAGTGACCGCATCACGGCAGCCTATCTCGACCCTGCGCAGAACGCCGCCCACCAAGAGGAGTACGCCTACTACCCCGAGCAGTGGAAGTCGCCCTATATCGACCGCCGCCGCAAGGTGGGCTGGGACTTGTACGGCTTGCTCGACATCGCCAAGACCGACAAGGCGCGCATGCAGCAGCAGCATGGCCGCAACTACGAGTTTTTTGATGCGCCGGTGGGCCTGATCTTCAGCATCGACCGGGTGATGCAGCAGGGCAGTTGGCTGGATTACGGCATGTTTTTGCAGAACATCATGGTGGCCGCGCGTGCACGCGGCCTACACACCTGCCCGCAGGCGGCCTTCACGCAGTTCCACCGCCTGATCGCCGACGAGCTGCAATTCGCGCCCGAGCAGATGCTGGTGTGCGGCATGGCCTTGGGTTATGCCGACCCGCAGGCCATTGAAAACAGCTTGGTGACCGAGCGCGTGCCGGTGGCCGAGTTCACGCGGTTTTACGAGTAGGCTGGCCTGGCTCTGCCTGCTGAATCGGGTCCGCTGATATAAGCCACAAGCACAAGCACAAGACTTTTCATGAAGCCAAAAATTCTGGTCACCCGTCGCATTTTTCCTGAAGTAGTGGCGCGTTTGCGCACCGTCTTCGACGTGGATTGGTATGACGAAAACGAGCCACTCAGTGCGGAACAACTACAGCGCCGCCTGCAAGGCAAGCAGGGTGTTTTTGCCTCAGGCAGCGAGCAGATCACTGCTGAACTGGTGGCCGCTTGCCCTGATTTGAAGGCCGTGTGCCTGATGACCGTGGGCTACAACAATGTGGACATCGCTGCCTGTACGGCGCGCGGTGTCGTGGTGACCAATGCGCCTGACGTGCTGACTGAGACGACCGCAGATTTCGGCTTCGCCCTCATGATGGCTGCCGCCCGGCGCATCACCGAAAGCGAGCACTATCTGCGCCGCGGTGAGTGGACGCAGTGGCGCGTGGATCTGTTTGCGGGCGCAGACATTCACGGCAGCACCTTGGGCATTTTGGGCATGGGCCGCATCGGCCAAGCCATTGCCCGGCGGGGCGCCCTGGGCTTTGGCATGCGGGTGATTTATCACAACCGCAGCCGCTTGAGCGCTGAGCAAGAGGCGCCCCTGGGGGCCCGCTGGGTCAGCAAAGAAGATGTGCTGGCCCAGGCCGATCATTTGGTTCTGGTGCTGCCTTACTCGCCCGCATCCCATCACCTGATTGCCGCGCCTGAGCTGGCGCTGATGAAGCGCAGTGCCACGCTCACCAACATCGCGCGTGGCGGCGTGGTAGATGAAAACGCACTTGCGCAAGCCCTGGGTGAAGGGCGTTTGGCGGCCGCCGGGCTGGATGTTTTTGAAGGCGAGCCCGCAGTGAACCCCCGCTTGCTGGCCTTGAACAATGTGGTGCTGACGCCCCATATCGCCAGCGCCTCGGTCCCCACGCGGCGGGCCATGTGCAATCTCGCAGCCGACAACTTGATCGCCCTGCTGAGCGGCGCAGCCGCCGTGACGCCCGTCAACTAGCCTCGTGCTCGTGCTCGTGCTCGTGCTCGTGCTCGTGCGCCGTGCTCAGGGGCTGAGTGCCGGCGCCCCGGGCATCCGCTTTAATAGTTCGCGCTCGAAGGCGCGAACCACTGACACATCATGATCGGCCCGGGGCGCTGCAGCCGCGATGGCCCGGCGGCGGGCTTGTTGATCTGCTGCGGGCTCTTGGGCCAGCGCTACCGCCTTGTCGATGTAGGCGGGCACCGCGCCAGCGATCAAGTCCGGCATGCCAATTTGGCGCAGCAACCCAGCTGCCAGCCGTTGCCGCATGAACGGCCCTTCGAGCGTCAGCACGGGGATGCCTTCGCGCACCGCCTTCCACGCGGTCGTGTAGCCCGAGAATGCAGGGCAGTCCAGAAACACGGTGCAGACCTGCAGCGCGTGCCTGAACTCACCCTCGTTCAGCCAAGGCAGAAAAGCCACGAAATCGTCGGCCTTTAAACCCGCCGCATCGAATGCCGCCGCCAAGCGCGCGTGCAGGGGTTCGCGCAGGCCCTGCATGGATTCGCTCACTGGGATCACAAAGCGGCAGGGGCCCAGTCTGCGGGCGATTTCGACATACACCGCATCAAACTCAGGCGCGAATTTGAGCAAGCTCTGCGGAATCAGAAACAGCGACGCGCCGTTTGCGTTCGACATGAGGCGGGCCACGGCTTCGCTGGCTTGGGCTTCAATTTCAAGCCCAACTTCAATCTCAAACGGGCGGGTGCAACAGCCAGTGCCGGGCAAACGGATCAAGTGCTCCCGGTAATGAGCCTGGCCGTCTTCCGGCTCGATCAACTGGCCCGAGAAAAACAAGTCGATCGTGGCGAGGCCGGTCGTGATGGGGTGCCCCCAGCCTGCCGCTTGCAAGGGCGCCAGCCTTTGTTGCGCCAAGCCGTAGCACACGGTGTCCATGCCCAACTCCGGGTAGTACAAAACATCTTGCCGGTCTTGCGCGATCCGATCTGCCCAACCCGTGCTGCCGGCCAGCGAACCAGCATCCCGCCACTGCGCAACGGCCTGTTTGGCGAGCTCGGTTTGCGCATCTTCGATGGCGCCGAGGTGGTAGATCGTGAGTTCGAACAAGCTCGCGTCCAGATGCTCGATCAAGCCCTTGAGCACAATGTCCCAGACCGAGTGACGGCGAATGTGCGCGGACACAATGCCCAGGCGAATACGTTCGCCGGCGGCGCGGGGCGCCCAATCGGGGCGCTGAGGCGGCTGCGTGTTTTCTTGAGCGCTCAGATCGGCAAATCTTGACAGCCGGTCCTTGTGATTGCCCGGCAGATAGGCCAAGGCAAAGGGTAGATTGGCCAGGCGGTCATGCCGCAAGCCACCTTGCTGCACGGCGGCGTCTCGCCAAAGTGCATAGGCGTCCAGGCCCGCGTCAAACTGTGCCAGTCGCTGGGCCGCGTCCTTTTGGCTGCCCGCCATCTTGGGCAAGGCAAACACCAACGCCGCCAGGCGGAACATGGCGCTCGACGGCATCAGCGCGACCGCGCGGCCCAGGTAGGGCTGCATCTCGGTCAGCTTGTTTTGGTTGTGAAGCACCAGCAGCAAATTGGACACGGCATCCGGCATGTCCGGCTTGATCGCCAGCGCCGCCCGGTACGCCTGTTCGGCCTCGGGCAAACGGCCCTGAGTCTGCAGCACCGAGCCCAATGCGTTGTGGGCATCGGCCAGCCCCGGTGCGTTGGACAAGAGCTGCCGCAGCAGCTGCTCAGCCGCCTGCAAATGCCCCAGGTCAGACAAGGCCAGGGCGTAGTTGTAGAACGTATCCAGCCGCTGCGGGTCGGCCTCCAGCACTTCTTTGTACAGCTGAACTGCTTCGCTCAACCGTCCCGCTTCTCGCCACACATTGGCCAGATTGCTGCGGGTGGAGAGGCTGTGCGGGCGCAAGCGCAGCGAGTTCTTGAGCGCAACCGCAGCCTCGTCGAGCCGGCCTGCACGCCGACAGGCCACGCCCAGGTAGTCGTACGCGCCCGGATTTTTGGGATCAAGCTTGACACAGCGCTGGCAGGCGGCCAACGCATCTTTTTGCTGCATGAGCAAAGCGCGCGCCAACGACAGCCACGCTGGCAGAAATTGCGGCAGCCTTTCAAGCAAATGCCCGGCCTGCTGCTCCAACTCGGCCCAGGCGCCACTGGACTCCAGCGCGATCAACAAACCCTTATTGGCATCTTCGCGCAGAGGGAATTTCTGCAACAGCGTCCGATAGACCGCCGCCGCCTCGGCATGCTTGCCTTGCTGCCCCAGTGTGGCTGCGGTGCGGAGGAGTGCGGCTGGGTTCATGGGGTGCAGGTGAGGTGAGGGACGGAGTTAGCGGTGGAGCTTATACCGGACGCTTTGACGCGGGCTTGGAGAAGTACCCCCGCCGTTCCGCCTTGATCCGCATGTTTGCGTCAATCCCGTCAAAGGGCGACAGGAAGACGCGGGGTGCAGAAACTGGAAAAGGTGCGACTCTTTGCATGAAAGATCGCCACCAAGACCTTTGATCATTCACCGCTGCTCATTTGCTGGAAAAGCGACTGGTCCCCGGAGGATGCCACGCCCCATATACCTGCTTGCCGCCACGCATCCCACTACCGGCAACCCGTTCATCATTTCTACGGGCGAGATGGTCCTTCCGCAGCTGGACGTTTAAATCGGTGGTGCGGTTGGTTTTTCACTCATTTACACCATCCTTAAAGTAAATGCATCAAATGAATAATTTTGGTAAAAGCTTGAAAAATGAAATGACAACAAGCCAAATAACTAATTGTTTGTTCGTCTTAATGCTGGGTTCAATAAATTTATCTGCAAACGCCGAAACTCTTCCTGCTCTTGTATGGTTGCTTCCTGGCTCGATATATCGATGGACCACCAACTTAAGTCTCGCGAAGAAGAGTCAAGAAGAGACTCTTCCCGAGCGGATTGCCTCTATATATTGCAATCCAAGTAATGGTTATATGGATGATTGTGGTGTTAGATATGTTGAGGACTGGGTGTTGGATCCGGTGCAGTATTACGTAAACGGAGTTTCATTAAATTGGAAACGCGACTACGAAAGATACGATTACAGCGGTAAAACTATATACAGAAGGCAGTTTTCAGTTCCCGGGCAAGGTGTATGTGTGGGAGAAGATGGACTCACCTATGGGCCGATTCAACACGTTGTGAATACAAGTGCCAATGGTTCGGTTTCATTGACAGAATTTTGTCAAAATTTGAAACATCAAGATTTGCCTGATCCTAAAGATTGCCCAAAATCCAATCCAATCCAATCAATGCATCTAATGGTAATAAAATTCAAAAAGAGCAAGATTATGTGGGGTCAGGAGAAAATAAGTTAAATTACACGAGAACTTTTAATGGTATGAAGGGGAGGTGGACTTCAAATTTTAATATTTATGGGGTGAACTTGGTCTCTGTGCGAAATAATATATTAGCAGGGGGTGGCTATTATTTTGTGGAAGAATTTTCTAAAAAAATTGCAATCAGGGATCCGTTGATAGTTGACGCTCCATTTTTGAGCGTGATGTACGTCGGGGAGCTTTGGCGAACGAGTAATGAGTTCGCGCTGAATCGAGAAGATCGCCGAACAATATATTTCGGAAATCCGAATTCTGAATTTGCTGCGCCCCCCTATGTAAATGATAGGATTTCCAATATTTTCGATGAGCAGGGGCACATCACTGGCTACTTTATTCGTAATTTTGATAACAATTCAATAGAGCGGTATAGCCTGTCAGGAAGTCTTGTCCAGATTTCATTTGGAAATGGGGGGGTTAATAATCTAACTTATTCTGATGCTGGTACTTCGCAGAGTTTTGCTCCGGGTCAGGCTCATCTTGTTGGTGTAAAAGATAATTTCGGCCGAGAGCTTAAATTTACTTACGACAGCGTTGGAAGAAGAATAACATTAACTGACCCGGCTGGCGGTGTGTATGTCTATAATTACAACGAGAGCTCTGCCAATGGATCTCTGGAAATATCAAATTCAAGCACCATAACTTCTGTAATTTACCCCGATGGAGGTAGGCGTATTTATTGGTACAACGAGAAGGATAAAATGGCCGATGAAATTCAGCAAATTTCTCTGACTGGAATTACTGATGAAAATGGTATCAGATTTTCTTCCTACTCCTATGATTCCTCGGGTAGGGCAATTTCTACTGAGCATGCGGGCGGCGTTGAGAAGGTAACTTTTGACTACTCGCAGAGTCCGGTTCTAACGGCTTTTACTGACCCTTTTGGTACTATTAGGACTGAACGATTTATTGAACTCAATAATTCTCTGGTAAGTACTGGGCAAGTGCAACCCGGCGGCTCGGGTTGCGCAGAATCCGCTAGTAATATAGGTTATGATACAAATGGAAATATTGTAAATTATTCTGATTTTTCTGGACGAATTAACGCGATTAATTACGACCTAAGCCGAAATTTAGAATCACTGAGAGTGGAGGCGGCGGGTAGCGCGCAAGAACGGCGAGTATTTACCCAGTGGCACCCTGATTGGCGCTTAAGTACGAAGGTCGCCGAGCCGCTGCGGGTTACCACCTCGGTCTACAACGGCCAACCTGATCCCTTTAGCGCCGGCACGGCTTCTTGTGCCCCCAGCAATGCATTGCTACCTGATGGCAAACCCATCGCCGTTCTGTGTAAGAGGGTCGAGCAGGCCACCACCGACGCCAATGGAGGCCAAGGCTTCGCGGCCATGCTTCAGTCTGGTGTACCTGCCCGTATTTGGCAATACAGCTACAACGAATTCGGCCAGGTACTCACCACCACCAACCCCTTGGGCAACGTTACCCGCAAGACCTATTACAGCGATACCAGCAGCAGTCATACCATGGGGGATTTGCAAAGCATTACTAACTCCCTGGGCCAAGTCACGCAATACACCCAGTACGATCCCAACGGCCAAGTCCTGCAGGTCATCGACCCCAACGGGGTGTCCACCCAGTACCAATACGACCAGCGCCAACGCCTGACCCGCGTCAGCACCGCAGGCGCCACCACCCGCTACGACTACTGGCCCACCGGCCTGCTCAAACAAGTCACCCAACCCGACGCCAGCTTCGTCAGCTACAGCTATGACGACGCGAACCGCCTGATCGCCCTCAGCGACAGCCTGGGCAACCGCATCGACTACACCTTGGACAACAGTGGCAATCGCACGGCCGAGCAAGTCAAAGACCCCGGCGGTGCCCTTGCCCGGCAAGTCAGCCGCGTGATGGACGCCCTGAACCGCGTTCAGCAAAGCAACGGCCGGGAGTGAGCATCATCATGTCCACGCCCCCCCGCCAACGCCGCCAGTTCATGCGCCTTCTTCTGCTCCTGCTGTGCACCGCTTGGACCGGCCTCACGGCCCGGGCCCAAGGCCTGCCGCCGCTGCCCGTTTCGCCCACACCCATCGTGCAGTACGAGTACGACGCTGAAGGACACCCCACGCGCATCATCGTTGCGCCAACCGCGCTCAATCTGAACCTCAGCACCCAACACACCTACGACCCCCTGGGGCGACGCATCAGCAGCGCCGACGCCCTGAGCGGCCTCACCCAGCTGGGCTACAACGGCCAAGACCGACTGACCCAGGTGAGCGACCCGCGCCGCCTGAACACCCAATACCAGCGCGACGGACTCGGCCAAACCCAGGCCCTGCGCAGCCCCGACACCGGTGCGACCCAACTCAGCTATGACGCAGCCGGCCACCTCAAAACCCGCCAAGACGCACGCGGCGCCCTGAGCACCTACAGCTATGACGCCCTGGGGCGGCCCCTGCTGCAAACCATCACCCAAGCCGGCAACAGCCCCCGCCAATTCACCTGGACCTACGACCAAACCGGCGCCAACTACGGCTACGGCATCGGCCGGCTGACCACCGCCACCACACCCGAGGTGAGCAGCAGCTGGTCCTACGACGCCTGGGGCCGTGTGCGGCAAGAAACCGCCACCTTCACCAGCCCGGCGCGCACACAAACCGTGGGCTACACCTACGACGCAGCCGGTCACGTCACCCGCCTGAGCTACCCCTCAGGCCTGCTGATCGACTTTGAGTACAACAACGGCCAACCCGTCAGCATCCAAATGCGCGCGCCGGGCAGCAACACAACCACCCCCTTGCTCAGCCAGATCACCCTGCAACCCTTCGGCCCCGCCAAATCCTGGCAATGGCAGATGAGCACCGGGCCGCAGCTGCACGAGCGCTTCTTCGACGACAGCGGGCGCATGATCCGCCACCCCCTCGGCCCCCTGGTGCGCGACCTGCGCTATGACGAAGCCGACCGCATCAGCAGCTTCCTCCACTACGACACCTCCACCGGCGCCCCCACCCCCGCCTTCGACCAACGCTTCAGCTACGACGCCCTGGGCCGCCTCACCGACACCCAACTCAGCAACACCCGCTGGAGCTTTGCCTACGACGCCAACGGCAACCGCAGCGCCGCCAGCGTGGGCATCAACGCCCGGGCCTACAGTGTGGCCAGCGACAGCAACCGGCTCAACAGCATCAACAACCCCTCGCGCGCGCTCAGCTACGATGCCACCGGCAACCGGGTCTCCGACATCGCCACCGGCCTGGGCAGTGCCAGCTCAACCGCCAGCTACAACCAAGAAGGGCGACTGGCCCGCATGAACCTCCCCGGCATTCAACTGGACATGGCCTACGACGCCCAAGGGCGGCGGGTGCGGCGTGGCATGGCCGACGTGCTGTCCAGCACGGGCAGCTTCTCGGCCTCATCCGCCACCCCATCAAGCCTGGCGTCGACGGCAACCGCAACAACGACGGCAACCGCAACCGCAACCGCAACCGCAACAACAACCTCCACCCAAGCCGTGGGCGGCGCCAACCGGCGCTTCACCTACTACGCCTACGATCCACAAGGCCATCTGCTGGGCGAATACGCAGGCAATGGCACGGCGCTGTCCGAGTACGTCTGGCTGGGTGACATCCCCGTGGCTGTGATCCAGCCCAATACTGCCAACGCAAGCAACCCACCCAACATCTACTTCGTCCACACCGACCACCTCGACACCCCCCGGGTGCTGATGGACCGCCAAAACCAATTGCGCTGGCGCTGGATGGCCGAACCCTTCGGCATCACCCCGGCTGAGAACAGCCCCAGCGGCCTGCCCAGCGTCGACATCTCCCTGCGCCTGCCCGGCCAACAGTTTGACCCCGACACCGGCCTGCACTACAACATGGCCCGGGACTATGACCCTACGGTGGGAGGGTATGTGCAGAGTGATCCGATTGGGCTACAAGGCGGCATCAATACGTACGCATATGTCGGCGGGAATCCGGTTAGCCGGATGGATCCGTCGGGCTTGCTTGATCGTTTGGTCTTTGACGGCAAATACCTTACTGGTTTCGAGGACATGGGCGTTGAGTTCCGAGTTCCTGCCGTTTCCGGTCCCTGGGACCTGGGTCGCTTACCGGAGGGCGTCTACAACGGCAGCAATTTGCGCCAGCGAAACGAGAAAGGAAACAAGGCCATGCAGTGCGAGGGCAAGGGCTGGAGCCTTGACCTTGATCCAGCCTTCAAAACTACCCGAGACCTACTACGCATCCATCCCGATGGGAACGTGCCGGGCACTCAAGGTTGTATTGGCCCGTCATGTGGCGCGGCTCAACAGACAGTCCATGACGCGCTGCGTAGCTACTTCAACGACGGGTATGGGTCAATTCCTGTCATTGTGAGGTACCCACGATGAAGATCGCTTTGGCGTTTGTCTGCGTCTTGCTGCTTTGGCCGGCTTGGGCGGAGTCTGGTTGCCAGTCGAAGAACGCGGCGCAGGTCATGCAGGTTCTTGGACGCGGGATAGACCTGAACGAGAGGTTCAAACGTTCGGTGAATGTCGGTAATGAAACCGCCTACAGAGCGCTTCGGAAGCAGAACGAGCAATACGGTGAGGAAACAGCCTTGCCTTGCGTTCGGAGAGCTGTCGAAATTCTTGACGAGGCGCTCGATGAGCCGTTGCTTCAGAGACTGATGGCGTACGCCATATCCCATGAAAACTCGGCCGATGAAACAACGTCTGAGGCTATGGCGACAGTCTTTGCGCGCTATCCGGATGCTGTTTTGGTGGGTGTCGCGTCGTTTGTACCTACTCGCGCTAGGATTCTGGTGCGAAGCATAGAGTCCGGATGGCCGGGAGTTCGCAAGACCTTGGAGCCTGCGATTCGTGACCAGCGTGATGCGCAGCTGAAAGCTATGCGAGCTGAGCGAGTCAACAAAGCCAGTGCGAAGTAGTGCAGTGGAGAAGCATCCTTAGCGGCATCAACACCTATGCCTATGTGGGGGGGAATCCACTGAGCTTTACCGATCCGACTGGATTGCAAGCGGCGGGAGCTGGGGGTGGGGGCTCTGGTCCGTGCTTCGACTTCAACAAGTTTGCAGACCAGGTGGAGCAAAACCGTTCCAGCACAGCGGCGGATCTGGCTGCGCTTGGAAGTGCTGGTGCGATTGGAACGATGCCCAAGACGCCTGGCGAGCTGAGGGGACTTGGCGTGCCGACGAGCGAGTTGAATCCCTACACAAGCCAATTGAGCCGTTGGTCGAGTCGGCTTGGCATGCGGGAACTGCGTATGTTCGGTCGTACTGCCGCCGGGGTTGCGCTCAGTACGGCGGCGACAGCGGCGCTTATCGGTGATGGTTTCTATAACTGGGGGATCATCGGCAAAGCTGCCTGGGATGCGACATCGTCGGGAGGGAACTGCGGATGTGGTTCAAAGTGAAAAAGCCCGCGACGGTAGTCCCGTCGGAAGAGGTCGTTCTCCGATACTCGTTGCAGCATCTGGCCGAGGGTTTCTGCGTGCCCGAGGCGTCGCTGGCCCTCGATGCTCGCTTCGGGCAAGAGTTGAAGGCGAACCCGGCTTCCGACTTCAAGGCAAACCAATTCGACATCGTTGACGGTGACATCAAGGATGTCGCTGATAAACGGCTTCTCAAAGAAATGGCGCAAGGACGGCTGGTCATCCAGACCGTCGGTGACTACTGCGAGCACATGGTCCGCTGTAGCCGCATCAATCCCGAAGAGGTCGCTCGCGTTCTTCGGCTGCCCGCGACAGGCTTGAACGATAAGGAGTAGCCATGCCCACGCAATTCAACCGAGGCCTGCGCCTGGAAGTGCGCCCACTGGTCTGAAGCTGCGGCCCAGGCCTTGGGCGCTGCCAACTCCGATCCCAGCCGCCTAGCCGAGATCGAGGCAGGGCAGCATAAATTACGCACCCTACGCCATGACCTCGACCCCCGCGACGCTGCGCAAATCGAGTCCCTGATCGCCGAGCACGCGCCGCTGGCGAGGTTGCTTTATGCCTCCGTGTGAACCCAGCGGTCCGCCTCCGCTGCCCGCCGTAAATCCCCATCGCTGCCGATTCAGTCCGAGCATTGCGGCTCCCCCCGCCAACCCCTCATGGACTGACACACATTACGCCCGGCACAGCCGAGGCTGTAAAACGATGCCAAGCCCCTGATCCGTCAAGCAAAACTGTCTGGCACACGCCCTGCCAAACAAGTTCTAAAAAATATAGGGCTTGCGACGCAAGTGTTTGATTCGACGCTCAAAACAGGCATGTGCCAAATGGCACACCCCTGCTATTCCTAACGTCGAATCTGTGTACTCCAAAATCTGCCTCGCAGCATGCTGGTTGCTGGGCTTGGCGGCATCCCCTGCAGCGCGCAAAATAGCCTGACCAAGGCTTGCGCCCGAACGTCGGTGCCGGTCAATCAATCCCGCGCGGAGGTGTCGATGATGAACGCCCAATCGCCTGTCAAAGCGTCCTGGCTCGCGCTGCACGAAGCGCTGACCGGAACAGAGGAATCCCTCTCGCAGGTCCCGCAGAGCGAAACACGGGCCGTGCATAAAAGCCTGGATCGCTGGGAGCAAGACCTGAGCCTTTTGCTTAAGCTATTGGCTCAAAACCAAGTGCGCCAGGCGCGTGAGCGTGAGTTGCAGGCGTGGTTCGAAGCCACGTTGTGGAGCGTGTTCGCAGGGGGCGTTCTAGGCGGTGTGCAACAAGGGGCGATGGGACTACAAGCAGCAGAGTTCTGTGTACCAAGATTTCGGGAACTTCAATTTCGGTGCGGCGGGTTATGCCGCTGGCCTTGGCCCCATTCTTTTGCCGGGTGCTGGGTGGGCACAGTCACGCGCGGCCACGTCAAAGCCTGAGTGGGGTAGTTGGTACGGCAAAGGTCCATACGGCGATGACCCGGCCGATCAGGCCATGATTCGTGCGGGCATGGATACTGCCAACGCAAGCAACCCACCCAACATCTACTTCGTCCACACCGACCACCTCGACACCCCCCGGGTGCTGATGGACCGCCAAAACCAATTGCGCTGGCGCTGGATGGCCGAACCCTTCGGCATCACCCCGGCTGAGAACAGCCCCAGCGGCCTGCCCAGCGTCGACATCTCCCTGCGCCTGCCCGGCCAACAGTTTGACCCCGACACCGGCCTGCACTACAACATGGCCCGGGACTATGATCCTACGGTGGGAGGGTATGTGCAGAGTGATCCGATTGGGCTACAAGGCGGCATCAATACGTATGCCTATGTCGGGGGCAACCCGCTGAGCTACGTCGATCCATGGGGGTTGGTCACCTACAACGCTCCGCCACCACGGACTGTCCCTGTTGATGGCCAGACCTCTAAGAATTTGGTCTGCGTCGAGACGTGTTTGATGGGTAGAACGGGGAATCTAAGTCTAGATTTGCTTGTCACCGGAGGTGCGGAGAAGTCGAAACACTCTTCCAATAGCGGCCACTACAAAGGTGAGGCCTGTGATGTTTCGACTTCGAACCCAGTCTCCCGGGACGATATGAATGGCTGCGCGGCATCTTGTGGCTTCGGCGGAGGGCAGCTCGAGCTCTTCCCGAGTGGTCCGAATCGAAACCATTGGCATCTTCAACTAACACCTGGCAACGGCGTGCCAGCTATAGGCCCCGCAAATGACCCCATTCCAATTGTTTATCCTAAGACTAAGAAGAACTAGGATTGTTGTTGGCTTCTGCTCCGCACTGGTTTGCAGCGTTGCTATCGGCAAACCAAGACTGGAGCAGCTGGAGCCTGACAGCCCGCTGAGATCCATTCCTGGCGATGCAGTTAAGGCATTTCGCGATTCGAAGTATTTGTGGATCGAATATTGCCCAGACAACACGTGTGACGTGATTAGAACGAGCGCGAAAGTAGATATTGATGCGTTTGCGAGCCTCGCGAGTGCCTACTATTTTTACTTCTCTCGTTACGAGTATCTGAAACAGTGGCAGAGCGACGTCGGACTCGGCCATAAGATCGATAAAAAGTTAATCTCGCTTGCGCGCCAGGAAGAGTGTTCAGGGCTTGCCGGCAAAGATCTTGCTCGTTGTCGACTTACGGGTTTAGAACGGCAAAGTGGACTGCAGATCTTGTTCATTCGCTACGACGAGCAATCTCGTAGCAAGTTGCGCATCCCGACAAAAGAGGCCTTGCAGTAGGAGGGGGCACGATTCGGAGCACCCAGGATCTAGCCGACGCACCGCAAACCCCGATCCCGGCTGCCGGGCCGAGATCGAGTCCGAGCAGCGCAAATTGCGGAACCTTCGCCATGACCTCGACCCCCGCGACGCTGCGCAAATCGAGTCCCAGATCGCCGAGTACGCGCCGCTGGCGAGGCGGTTTTATGCCGCCGCGTGAGCTGCGTGGCCAGCGCCTATGAGCCTGTCAGAAGTTTTGTGTGTGAGGCATAGCATGTCGACAAGGAGCATGAATGCCACGCAAGACAAAAACCACCGCTACCGCGAATCAGGCGGCGCAGCCGCAAATTCAAATCCCCGCCGAGTTGCTTGAGCAACTGGTTACAGGGCCGGTGAAGCCGCAGCCCGGGGCGCTCGGCGCTGCTCTGCCTCGATCCCGAGCGTCTGGCCGAGATCGAGGCAGAGCCGCGAAAATGGCGTACCTTGCGCGACGACCTTGATCTCCGTGATGTCGCGTAAATCGAGTTCGTGATCGCCGAGTACGCGCCGCCGATCTGCCAATTTCGATGGGCTAAAACCGACCGCCCGCTGCCATGAGCGCACTGCGGCGTGCCGCTTCAGAGCCCGACTTCGGCCTCAGATCAAACCCACGTCGTTCACTACCGCCCCAGGAAAAACCTGCGCCAGTTGCGCCGTGCTCAGCCCGTATTGGCGCTGGAACAAGCCGCCCAGCACGGCGCGGTAGTCGTTCAGGACTGGAAAGTCGCGGTCTTGGAACAAGGTATTTCGGCTGACGGTCACCTGCTCTCCCGCGATGCGGCCACCTTTCACGCTGCCGCCCAGCACCCAGAACACTGTGCCGTGGCCGTGGTCGGTGCCGCGGTTGCCGTTTTGGCGGAAGGTTCGCCCGAATTCACTGATCACGACCACGGTGGTGTCTTTCCAGCGGCTGCCCATTTCTTGCGAAAAGGCAGCCAAGCCTTGCCCGAGTTCATCGAAGCGATTGGCCAGATAGCCTGTGGCTGCGCCTTGGCTCACGTGGGTGTCCCATCCGCCCACGTCCACAAAACCCAGGTTGAAGTCCCCGCGCATGACTTTGGCGATGCGGCGGGCTTTCAGCGCAAAGCCCTTGGCGGTGATGGCGTTTCGGTTGGCGGCCTCCATTTCGCCCGCGAGGTCTCGCATTAACTCTTGGCGCACCGAGAAGCCTTCTTGAACCGTGCTCGCCAGCGGGGTGCCACGGTACATGGTGGCGATCAAGTCACTTTGGCGCGCATCAATGGCGGGTTTGGCCAGGGATTTGAGGGCTGTATTGGCGACTTTTTCTCCGCCTCTCAGGATCACGGGCAATTGCTCGGTGAACGCCATGGGCGTGCTGCCGGAGACCACTGCTGCCAATCGGTTCAGGAAGCCGGAGGCATAGTTTTTGTGCCCACTCGTGGGCTGGCCCAACTCAATGCTGTCTTGAGTTTCAAAATGGCTGCGCGACAGGTCGTCGGTGCCGGCAAAGGGCACGAAGGCGAGTTCGCCTTGCTGGTAGAGCGGGTAAAGGCTCTCGCGCAAGGCGGGGTGCAAGCCCCAATCTGCCGTCAAGGGCAAGGCCGCGCCCGCGTCAACGCCGGTGCTGCTGTTGGAGTTGGAGGAGGGCTTGGCAATGGCGATGTCTTTGCGGGCTTCGTAATAAAAGTTGCTGGAGATCGGCACGAGCAGACTGGCGGCGTCATAGCCTCCGCGCAGAAAGACCACCAGCAATTTGGACGTCTGCGGGCCGGCTGCCGCCAAGCGGGTGGTGCCCATGGCCAGCGGCAGGCTGAGGGTGGTGGCAAGCAATTCGCGGCGGCGCATGGCGGGCTCCGGAGTAGGGTCAACGAAACATCATTTCAGGTGAGGACAGGAGCAGGGTGTTCCACTCCTGCGGGGAGGTGGCCTGGTCCAATGCAGCCGCTGTGGCGGGGCTCATGCGTCTGGAAATGGCGCTGAAATACAAGGCATTGGCGAGTTGCGGAAAGGCGGCCTTTTCTTGTGGCTGCGGGCCTTCGCTCTTGAACAGGCCCGCGTTGCCCGAGCCGATGGCCTTGGCAATTTCAAAACGTGTGGTCATCTGGCCTGAACTGCTCCAGGCACTGGCGCTCAAGGGGTAGCCATCAGGGGTGAGGTGGCCGTACAGAGGTTCTCCCATGCGGTTGAGCCAGTTCAAAATGGGCCCAACATTGAGTATCACCTTGCGGTCATAGGCCAGGCGCACCGAAGACATCACATAGCGCATGGGGTCCTTGAACTTGCCGCGCTGGGGGGTGGTGAATTCGGCGCTGTTGAACAGGGTTTCCAACGTACTGGCAATGTCACCATGGCTGGCTTGAAAGGTTTGCGCCATGCGTTGGACGATGGACCCTGGCGGCTCATCGGCCAGCCAATAGGTCGCCAGTTTGCGGCAAATGAATTGGGCAGTGGCCGGGTGCGTCGCGAGCCGGTCCAGGGCTTCGTCCAACTCCTTGAGCCCGTGGGTTTTGAGGGTTTGGCCCAGCAGGGTTTTGTCCCCAAAATCATGCCGCGCCGGATTGAACTCGAACAAGCCGCGGCGAACATAGAAGCCTTGCAAGTCTTTGCGCATGCCCGGCGTGTTGCCGCTGAGATTCACCCCCACGCCCGTCAGCACCCGCGCCAGTTCTTGTACGTCGCGCTGGCTATAGCCGGCGTCCACGCCCAAGGTGTGCAACTCCATCAGCTCCCGTGCGAAGTTCTCGTTGATGCGCCCGGCGGCATTTTGTTCATTGTCCAAGTAACGCAACATTGCCGGATGGGTGGCCACGGCGCCAAGCAGATCGCGAAACTTACCCAGCGCATGGGGGCGGATGGCACTGTCTTCGTAGTCACCCACCATGGCCCGCAGATTGCCCTTGCCTTGGTGAACGCTGAAGTGGTTCAGCCAGAACCAGGTCATCTGCTCCTGAATCTGGTTGGGTGAATACAGGGCGCGGAGCACATGGCGGCTCGCCGCCTCCCGCGCCAGGCGGTTCAGGTCTTGCTGGTAGGCTTGCCGCGCCGATTTTTTCTTGTCGTCGTCGGAGTTGGCGTCCGCGTCCTTGCGGCGTTGGTCCAAATCGCGAATCAACTCGGGAAGCGTCTTCTCGCTGATTGTCAGTCCGTCGATCTGACGACTTACTTCAGCGTCTAGCCGGGCCGCAGGCGGGTGCAACTGTGCGTGCAGGTAATTCGCCACTCCCTGGGTCGCCAGATCATTGACGGCGCTGCTGTTCGCACCCCATGTCAAACGGTTGGCCAGGGCGTATTCGTCGCCCGTGCTGCTGAGTTCAGCCGCTTTTTGTGGCGGTGCGCCGGCGCAGGCACTCAACAGGGCCGCGAGGCTTGCGGCTTTCAACAGGACGGCGGTCTTGTGGAGGGGGCGCATCGGTCAAGTGCTCTGGGTGACAGGGGCGATGTCCCGACCTGATGGCGGGGGGGCACGACGCATTGTGCTCGGGAAATTTGAACCATCAATGCGTGTCAGGTGCAACGCGCCAGGCTGCCGGCCGGATGACAAGGCCGTTAGCCTGATTTGACCTGACCGAGGCATGACGAACGGGGCTCGGTCAGTTGCGCTGAGACAATGGGCTCATGAATGTTTTTGAACTCCTGATGGTGGGCCTGCTGGCCTTGGTGATGGTCGTGTTGTTGATTGGCCTGTGGCTGCAGGCACGGGCGCGCGCCCAGGCCGATGCTTGGGGATCGCAACTGGGGGCTTTGCTGGCCGCGCAGATGACGCCTCTGCAGCAGGCGTCGAACGAGCGGCTGGAGCGCATGGATCGCCAGCTGCGCGATGAGCTAACCCGCAGCGGCAGCGGCACACGCCAGGAGCTGCTGCAGGCGCTCAGCCAGTTTCAGCAGGCGCTGCTCAATCAGGGCGGGGATGTGGCGCGCACGCAAAATGAGCAGATCGACAGCTTTCGACTGCAGCTGGGGGCACTGCAACAGAGCTTGAGCGACGGGCTGCAGAGCACGGCGCAGAGTTTGACCTCCCAGGCGCTGGCCGCACGCCAAGCGCAAGACGAAGCCCAGCAGCGTAGCGCGCAGACCCAGCTGGAGGCGCTGCAGCAGGTCGCACGCGCGCAAAGCGAGCAGATCGACAGCTTTCGCCAGCAGTTGGGCAATGTTCAGCAGGATTTGAGCGCGCAAGCCCTGGCCGCACGCGAGGCGCAGGACGCTGCCGCCGTGCGGGCCACGCAGGCCCAGACCGAGGCGTTGCAGCGCCTGGGGCAGGCGGTGACTGAGCAGCTCAAGGCCACGGCCGCCGGCAACGAGCAGCGCCTGGGCCAGCTGCAGGCAGCCGTGGACCAGCGGCTCAGCCTGATTCAGCAAGACAACGAGAAAAAGCTCGAGCAGATGCGAGCCACGGTGGACGAAAAGCTCCACGCCACGCTGGAGCAGCGCCTGGGCGAGAGCTTCAAGCAAGTGGCCGACCGCCTTGAGCAGGTGCACAAAGGCCTGGGCGAGATGCAGAACCTGGCGCGCGACGTGGGTTCGCTCAACCGGGTGCTGACCAACGTGAAGACGCGTGGCATCTTTGGCGAGGTGCAGTTGGCGGGCTTGCTGGAGCAGGTGTTCACGCCCGAGCAGTACGCCAGCAACGTGGCCACCATCCCGGGCAGCGCGGAGCGGGTTGAATTTGCGATTGCCTTGCCCGGGCAAAGGGACGATGGCGCGCCGCTGTGGTTGCCTATCGATGCTAAATTTCCCCGCGAGGATTACGAGCGCCTGCTGGACGCGCAAGACCGCGCCGATGTGGCAGGCGTCGAGGCCTCGGCCAAGGCCATCGAGACCCGCCTGCGTTTGGAGGCCAAGACCATTCGCGAAAAGTACATCGCCCCGCCGCACACCACCGACTTCGGCATGCTGTTTGTGCCGACCGAAGGCCTGTATGCCGAAGCCCTGCGCCGGCCCGGCCTGGTGGAGAGTCTGCAGCGCGATCACAAGGTGATGCTGGTGGGGCCAACAACGCTGCTGGCAACCTTGACCAGTTTGCAGATGGGGTTTCGAACACTCGCGCTGGAGAAGCGCTCGGCAGAAGTCTGGGAAGTGCTGGGCGCGGTCAAAACCGAGTTCGGCAAGTTCGGTGACGTGCTGGCCAAGACCAAGAAAAAGCTGGAGGAAGCCAGCAACACCATTGACGCGGCTGAAACGCGCACCCGCGCCATGACCCGCAAGCTCAAAAGCGTGGAAGCCCTGCCTGAAGAGGCCGCCGTGAAGTTGCTCAAGCTCGGTCTGGGCGACGCCGCCGATGCCCTGGCAAGCCAAGACAATGCTTTGGACGAGGGCGACGTTTGAGTGCGCCGCCCGCTGATGTGGCCGCTGAGGCGCAGGACCTGCGCCCGCGCGATTTGCGGCGGGCTTTCCCGTGGTTGATTGCAACCTTGGTGGCGGTGCACGCCAGCATGGCGGTCACCCGTGTTTCGGCCAGCTTGTGGGCGCTAAAGCAAGGCTATGGCGAATGGACGGTGGGCGTGCTCTTGAGCTTGTTCGCGATTGCCCCCATTGTCTTGTCGCTGTGGGCGGGCCGGCAGGCGGACAAGCACGGTTTTCACCGGCCCGTGGGGACCGGCGTGTTGATGGCCTTGGTGGGCGCATTGGTGGCGCTGGTGGGGCAGTCTTTGTGGGCCATTGCCTTCAGCTGCTTGCTGTGCGGCGGTGCCATCAGTATTTCAGCCGTGGCCCTGCAGCGCGAGGCGGGATTGATGGCCGATGAGCCCTCGGAGTTGAAGCGCGTCTTCAGCTGGGTGGCCTTGGGCCCGGCGATGTCGAACGCTCTGGCGCCGGTGGCGGCGGGCTTGTTGATTGATCACTTCAGTTTCACGGCGGCCTTTGCGCTGGCCTTGGTCTTGCCGCTGGTGGCCTGGGCATTGGCGCAAAAAGTACCGCGCCATCCACCGCAGGCTCGGGGCCATCAGGGGCGGCCTCGGCCGGCTTGGTCGCTGCTGCGCGAGCCGGCCTTGCGCAATCTGCTCTTGCTCAACGTCGTGTTGTCCGCTTGTTGGGACGCCCACAGTTTTGTGGTGCCGGTGGTGGGGCATGCCAAGGGCCTGAGCGCCTCCAGCATTGGCCTGGTGCTGGGCGCGTTTGCGACCGCAGCGATGTGCGTGCGCCTGGCGATTGTTCGGTTCGCCGATGATCTGGACGAGCTCAAGGCCGTGCGTTGCGCCATGTTGCTGGCCACCACGCTGTTGATCGTTTATGCCTGGTTGCCCGGCACGGTGGGCATGATGTGCGGGTCTGCAGTGTTGGGGCTGGCGCTGGGTTCGGTGCAGCCGATGGTGCTGGCCTTGCTGCACCAAGTGACGCCGGCCGACCGCCAAGGCCAGGCCTTGGGCTTGCGCATGCTGGTGGTTAACAGTGCCACGGTGGCCATGCCCACGGGCTTTGGCGTGCTGGCCGCGGCCACCCTGCCGGCCGCGCCGATGTGGCTGATGGCGAGCTTGCTGGTGCTGGCGCAGTGGCCGGCAAGCGTGATTCGCAAGAGTCGAAGTTCTTGACTCGAATTCGCCCCGAACTTGGCTCGGATATTTCTCGCGGGATGCAGGAATTGGAGGGAATCACACCCTTTTATCGACGTTCTGAAGAGAACGCCGAATTTGCCCCTTAGTTCGGGCTTTATTGCGGGGTTTTGTATCTGCTTTGGCACATTTCAGCAAAGTGGCGCTGACACATGGTTTCCAGAATGAATCGTCGCCAGAACGATGAGGTTCGGGTGACGGCAACGTTCCTCAAATTTCATGAAAGGAAGCATCATGAGCACAATCAGCGGGCTGGGCGGCAGTAGCAGCGCCAGCGCCTGGGCAGCGATGAGCGCGACGCGAAAGGAGGCCGCAGGCCCGCCCAATGGCACGGACTTCGCGGACCACATGCTGACCAAGTTTGACAGCGATAGCAGCGGCACGGTCGACCAGACCGAGTTGCAATCCATGCTGGACGACATCGCCAAACACACAGGCACCAGCAACAGCAGCAGCAGCAGCAGCAGCGCGGCTGACGTGATGAAGAAGCTGGACAGCAACGGCGACGGCACCCTGGACAAGACCGAGTTGGAAACCGGGCTGAAGAGCTTGATGCCCGCACCGTCCAGCACGGTGTCGTTCGCGCAGACGCATGGCGGCGCGCAAGCCGGTGGGACTCCTCCAGGGCCGCCACCCGGACCACCGCCGGAGGGTGCGTCAGGTGGCGATTCATCCAACTCGACGTCCACCAGCAGCACGAGCAGCACAAGCGCCACAAGCAGCAGTTCAGCCTACGACCCCCTGGACACCAATCAGGACGGTACGGTGTCCGCACAAGAGCGCGCTGCTGGCGCTGCGGCACAGGCCATCAAAGACCTGATGAAGGCGGCGGATACCGACGGTGATGGAAAGGTCAGCAGCAGCGAGATGACCCATCTCAAACAGGCCCTGTCAAGCATCGCCAGCGGCAGCAGCGGCAACGCCAGTACCGGCAACGGTGCCGATACGGGAACTGGGGCGAGCTCAGCCACGACGGCCGAGCAACAGGCCGCGTTGAAGCTGGAAAAATTGGTGCAAGGCATCTTGCAGAAATACGCTGCGGCAACTGACGCGGGTGCTTCTCAAACCAATGCTTCGACGCAGAGCCTGAACGTAACGGCCTAAGTAGACTAACCGCGCATCGCCGCCCGGCGCCAACCCCTCCAAAGGTTGGCGCCTTTCTTTTGTGCGACTGCCGCGCCCGATGTGCAGCAGGGCCGCTGATTTGAGCGCCATGCCGGTGAATGCGCGCGGCGCGCTATCAGGGTTCTTGCTGCCTGTCAGTGCAAGCATCGCGTAAGTTTTTTGGCCGGCAGCGCGACATACTTGACCGGTCCGCCTGAGCACTGAATTGATCTAGGTAGTCTCACGCTCACACAAGCTTGCAGGCTCAGGCATCGTTGGCGGACACGACAGCCGTGTTTCGGGTGAAACCGCTGCTACGCACCAATCACTATGACGGAGACAAGACGATGAAGCAATTCACAAAGAATTTGAGTGTGTTGGCCTTGGCGGCCCTGAGCGTTTCAAGCTTTGCTGCGGATCCGATCAAGATCGGTGTCTCCGGACCCTTCACTGGCGGGTCGTCCAGCATGGGTGTCAGCATGCGCGACGGCGTGCGGCTGGCCGCTGATGAAATCAACAAATCCGGCGGTGTGCTAGGGCGGCAAATCCAACTGATCGAGCGCGACGACGAAGCCAAGAACGAGCGCGGCGTGCAGATCGCCCAGGAGATGATCAACAAAGAGCACGTGGCTGCAACGGTGGGCTACATCAACACGGGGGTGGCGCTCGCCTCGCAGCGTTTTTATCAGGAAGCAAAGATCCCGGTGATGAACAACGTCGCCACCGGCTCCTTGATCACGCACCAGTTCAGTGGGCAGGCGGACAACTATGTGTTTCGCAACGCGGCGCACGACAGTATCCAGGCCCCCATGATCGTGGAAGAGGCGGTAGCTCGCCGGGGCTACAAAAAAGTCGCCATCCTGGCCGACTCCACCAACTACGGGCAGTTGGGGCGCACCGATCTTGAAAAGGCACTCGAGCTCAAGGGCATCAAGCCCGTGGCGGTGGAGAAGTTCAACATCAAGGATGTGGACATGACGGCCCAACTGCTCAAGGCCAAAGAAGCCGGCGCAGAAGCCATCCTCACCTACGCCATCGGCCCTGAGTTGGCGCAGATCGCCAATGGCATGACCAAACTGGGCTGGAAGGTGCCGATGATCGGCAGCTGGACGCTCTCCATGGCCAATTTCATCGACAACGCCGGCCCCGGCGGTGAGGGCGCGCGCATGCCGCAGACCTTCATCCAGGAGCCCACGACGCCCAAGCGCCAGGCCTTCATCATCAGCTACCTGAAGACGTTCAACCCGAAGAATGCGCGCATCGACTCACCGGTGTCGGCCGCCCAGGGCTATGACTCGATCTATCTGCTGGCGGCGGCCATCAAGCAAGCCGGCAGCACCGAGGGGCCCAAGGTCCGGGCGGCGCTGGAAGACCTGAAAGCGCCGGTGGTGGGCGTGGTGACGACCTACAACAAGCCCTTCACCAAAGAGGACCATGAGGCCATCACCGCCAACATCCCGGTGTTCGGCGAGGTCAAGGGGCAGCGCGTGGTCTACGCATACGAGGCCGATTTCAAGAAGGCGTCTGAAGTGCGGATCAAGGACCCTAACGCCAAGGGCGCACTGGCTACCAAGAAGTAAGCAGGGGCTAAGTGCTGCCTGTTGAAAGGCCCAGCCTTACGTGGCCTCCGCCTGCCGAATGTGCCCCCATCTGTGTGGCGATTCGGCGGGTGGTTTCTTTTTCTTGAACTCAGGTCTTTGCCATGCAAATCTTGACTCAACTCGTGTTCAGCGGCATTGCCCTGGGCATGATCTATGCCGTTATCGCTTTTGGTTATCAGCTGACGTTTGCCACCTCCGACACCCTCAACTTCGGCCAGGGTGATGCGCTGATGCTGGGTGCCTTGGCGGGCTTGTCGCTGGTGGGTTGGGGCGTTAACTATTGGCTGATGATTCCGCTGGTTTGTCTGTTCGGTGCGGCGCAGGGCGCGGTGGTTGAGCGCATCGGTGTTCGCCCCGCCATCAAGATGAAGTCGGAGTTTGGCTGGATCATGTCCACCATTGCGCTGGGCATCATCTTCAAGAACGTGGCCGAGAACGTCTGGGGCCGCGACGACTTGAAGTTTCCTTCACCCCTGCCCGAATCACCGCTGCATGTGCTGGGCGCCAATGTGTTGCCCATGGAATTGCTGGTGATCGTGGGCGCGGTGCTGATGATGCTGTCGGTGGAGTTCTTCAACCGCCGCACCATCTACGGTAAGGCCGTGGTGGCCACCTTCAATGACCGCGACGCTGCCAAGCTGATGGGCATCAATACGGGGTTGGTGATCACGTTCTCGTATGCGCTGTCGTCGATGACGGCGGCCTTTGCCGGCGTACTGATCGCCCCCTTGACGCTGACTGGCGCCACCATGGGCGCGGTGCTGGGCTTGAAGGCCTTCGCGGTGGCCATCATTGGTGGCCTCACCAGCGGCATGGGCATCATCGTGGGCGGCGTGATTCTCGGCGTGGTTGAAACCACCACGGGCTTTTATCTGTCCACCGGCTACAAAGACGTGCCCGGTCTGGTGCTGCTGTTGATCGTGCTGGCGGTCAAGCCGGCAGGTTTGTTCGGCAAGACGGCAATCAAGAAGGTTTGAAGATGGTCAACACAAAGAAGTTGCTCGCTGCGGGCCTGGCGGTGGCCGCCTTGTTTGCCTTTCCGCTGGTGTCAGGCAATCCGTATTACATCCATCTGGTCGAAACGATCATGATCTACGCGATCGTGCTGTTCGGCCTTGACATTGTGGTGGGCTATACCGGGCAGGTCTCGCTCGGTCATGCGGGCTTGTTCGGCATTGGCGCCTATACGGCCGGGGTGCTGGTGCTCAAGTTGTCGGCGCCCTTGTGGGTGACGCTGCCGGCTGCAATCGCACTCACCGCCGGCTTTGGCGCTTTGCTGGCGCTGCCAGCCTTGCGTGTGATGGGGCCGTATCTGGCCATGGTGACGCTGGCCTTCGGCACCATCATCCAGATTCTCATCAACGAGATGAGCTTCCTCACCGAAGGGCCCATGGGCATCACCCTGACCAAGCCCAGCCTGTTCGGCTACCCATTGGACGAAACCAGCTACTACTGGGTTGTGGCGATGCTGCTGCTGGCCTCGCTGGTGTTTGTGCATCGGGTGCTGCGTTCGCATCTGGGGCGGGCGTTTGAGGCGCTGCGCGGCAGCCCGGTGGCGTCTGATTGCATGGGGGTTTCGGTCTATCGCTACAAGGTCTACGCCTTTGTGATCAGCGCGGGGCTGGCCGGTTTGGCGGGGGCGCTGTACGCCTATTCCGAACAGTACATCTCACCCAATACCTACAACTTTGAGCAGACGGTACTGTTTCTGCTGGCCATCATCATGGGGGGGCGCAAGACCCGCACGGGGGCCTTGCTGGGTGCGGCCATCATCGTGATGCTGCCCAAGCTGCTGGATGATCTGGAACTCTTCCGCGTCGTCTCCGTAGTGCTGGCGCTGGTGGTGGTGGTGTCCTCGGCCATTGCGTTTCGGCGTGGCAAGGTGGCGGCCAAGGCGGCGTTGATTCCGGTGGTGGGCAGCGTGGCGCTGGCGGCCTTGTCGTTCAAGCTGGAGACCATGACGGATTGGCGCTTGACGGTGTTCGGCCTGATCACGCTGTTCGTCGTCTACTACCTGCAAGACGGTATTGTGGGCTTCGTGCGTAACGCGCTCAATCTACGGGGCCATGCAGCCACCGACGCTGACGATGCGGCCAAGCTGCCCAGCCAGGGCGATGCCCTGGGCCGGCCCAGCGGAGAGACTGGTGCAGAATTGCTGCAAGCCCGAAATATCGTGATGCAGTTCGGCGGCTTGAAGGCGCTGAACAATGTGGACCTGGTCGTCAAGCGCGGCAGCATCCACGGCTTGATCGGCCCCAACGGCTCCGGCAAAAGCACCATGATGAATGTGCTCACCGGCATCTATGTGCCGACGGCCGGCAGCGTTAGCTTCTGCGCCCGCAGCCTGGCCGGGCGCACCTCGTCCGACATTGCCTTGTCGGGCATCGCGCGCACCTTTCAGAACGTGCAGCTCTTCGGTGAAATGAGCGCGCTGCAGAACGTGTTGGTGGGCTTGCACCATGGCTTTAGCAGCAATTTATTGGATGTTGCTTTGCACTTGCCGCGCTATTTGCGCGAGAACCGCGAGAACACGGTGCGGGCCCTCGGCCTGCTGCGTTTTGTGGGGTTGGCCGACCTGGCCGGCGAAGAGGCACGCAACCTGCCCTACGGCAAGCAACGCTTGCTGGAGATTGCCCGTGCCCTGGCGCTTGACCCGCAACTGCTCCTGCTGGACGAGCCTGCGGCGGGCCTGACCGCGCCGGACATCAAGGAGCTGATCGCCATCATCCGCAAGATTCGCGAGCATGGCGTGACCGTGATCTTGATCGAACACCATATGGACGTGGTGATGGGCATGTGCGACACGGTCTCGGTACTCGACTTCGGCCAAAAGATTGCCGAAGGCCTGCCCGCGCAGGTGCAGGCGGACGAAAAAGTGATCGAGGCCTACCTCGGTGGCCAGGCTGCTTGAACGATGAAGCCCCTCGCCCGGTGGGTGCATCAACCGCTCCCCTCGGGGGATCGGGTCCAGCTTGGGGTGGCCCGGCGCTCGGCCCGCGAAAAATGAAGGACTGCTGACATGCTAGAAATCAAGAACCTCAGCGCCGGCTACGGCAAGGTGCAGGTGCTGCACGGTGTTTCCATCGAGGTGCCCAAAGGCCGTGTGGTGACGTTGATCGGCTCGAATGGCGCCGGCAAGACCACCACCATGCGTGCGGTGAGTGGCATGATCGCGCCCACGGCCGGCGAGATCATCTTGAACGGCAAGCGCATTGACGGCATGGAGTCCTACGACATCGCCCGCCGCGGCTTGGCACATTCACCCGAAGGGCGGCGTGTGTTTGCCACCATGACGGTGACTGACAACCTGCATCTTGGCGCGTTTCCGCGCTACACCGGCAGTCGCCCCAAGGGCGATGTCGCCGCCGATCTGGAGCGTGCGTTTGCCTTGTTCCCGCGTCTGAAGGAGCGGCGTGAGCAACTCGCGGGCACGCTGTCCGGCGGCGAACAGCAAATGCTGGCCATGGCTCGCGCCACCATGTTGAACCCAGACGTGATGCTGCTCGATGAGCCCTCCATGGGCCTGGCGCCCATCTTGGTGGCCGAGGTGTTTCGCATCATCGAGCGGCTCAAGGAGCAGGGCGTCACCATGCTGCTGGTGGAGCAATTCGCTGCTGCCGCCCTGGGCGTGGCGGATTACGGTTATGTGCTGGAGAACGGCCGCATCTCCTTGCACGGGCCTGCCGAGAAATTGCGCAACGACCCGGCGGTGAAGGCGGCGTATTTGGGCGGCGGGCACTGAGGCCCGTAACGTTTTTTTGGAGGGCTGCACCCGGCGCAGAAACCGGGTGCAGGGGCCGTCAAGCCATGCCCTGATGCCGCAGCAGCGCGTCGATTTCGGGCGCACGGCCACGGAAGGCGGTGAAGCTTTCCATGGCGGGGCGGGAGCCACCGACTTCTAGGATGTTCTGCAGATAACGCGCACCCGTATCGGCGTTGAAGATGCCGTCCACCTCAAAGGCGCTCCAGGCGTCTGCGCTCAGCAGCTCGGCCCATTTGTAGCTGTAGTAACCGGCCGAATAGCCGCCCGCAAAGATGTGCGAGAAGCTGTGCTGGCTGCGGTTGAAGGCAGGGGCGGGCATCACAGCGACCTCGTGGCGCACTTCGTCCAATACGGTTTGAACCGCAGTCTCCGAGCCTGGCTCGGCATGCAGGCGCATGTCGAACAGAGAGAACTCGATCTGCCGCATGGTTTGCATACCGCTTTGGAAGTTTTTGGCCGCCAGCATCTTGTCGAACAAGGCGCGGGGTAGCGGCTCGCCGCTGTCCACATGGCAGCTGAGTTGCTGGAGCACCTCCCACTCCCAACAGAAGTTTTCCATGAACTGACTAGGCAACTCGACGGCATCCCATTCCACACCGGAGATGCCGGACACGCCCAACTCGTTCACCTGCGTCAGCAGATGGTGCAGGCCGTGGCCGAACTCATGGAATAGCGTGGTGACATCGTCATGCGTCAGCAGTGCCGGTTTGTCACCTGCTGGCGAGGAGAAGTTGCACACCAGTTGCGCCACCGGCGTTTGCTGCGCGCCGTCCGGGCGAGCCCAGCGGCTGCGCACTTCGTCCATCCAGGCGCCGGGGCGTTTGCCAGGGCGGGCGTAGAGGTCGAGATAGAACTGGCCGACCAACTCGCCCTCTGCGTCGCCTTGGGGGGCAGGCGCCGCTTGCGGCGACGTGGGGGTCTTGCGAGTCAGCCGGTAGAACTTGACGCTCTCATGCCAAACCTCGGCGGCTTGCTCAGTGATCTTGACGTTGAACAGCCGCTCGATGATGTCGAACAGGCCTTGCAGCACGCGGGGTAAGGTGAAGTACTGGCGCAACTCCTGGTCGCTGAAGGCATAGCGGGCCTCCTTGAGTTTTTCAGAGGCAAAGGCGTTGTCCCAGGCTTGCAGGTCCGGCAGGGCCAGTTCCTGGGCGGCAAAAGCCTTCAACTCGGCCAGATCCTTCTGCGCGAAGGGGCGCGCACGCGCCGCAAGATCACGCAAAAATTCCAGCACCTGGGCGGGTGAAGCGGCCATTTTGGACGCCAGGGAGGCTTCGGCAAAATTGCCGAAGCCCAGCAGCGCCGCCTCTTCTTGGCGCAGGCGCAGCAGCTCTTCGATGATGGCGCTGTTGTCCCACTCGGGTTTTTCGCCCAGGTCGCTGGCGCGGGTGGCGTAGGCGGTGTAGAGGGTTTGCCGCAGCGCCCGGTTTTCGGCGTATTGCATCACCGGCAGATAGCAGGGGATGTGCAGGGTCAGCTTGTGCAGGCCGGGCTTGCCGTCTGCTTCAGCGGCCAAACGGGCAGCCTCAACGGTATCGGCCGGCACGCCACGCAACTCGTCGGCGCTCACGTAGTGGCTGAAGCCGTCGGTGGCGTCCAGCACATGTTCAGAGAACTTCTGGGCCAACTCCGCGCTGCGTTCTTGAATGGCGGCGAAGCGTTCTTTGGCGGCGCCTTGAAGTTCGGCCCCGGACAGCACAAAGTCGCGCAACCACAGCTTGAGGGCCTGTTTGCGTGCGGGGTTGAGTGTGCCGGCCGCGGGGCTGGCGGCAATGGCCTTGTACTTGGCGTACAGGGCCTCATCAGCGCCCTGGCGGGTAAAGAATTCGGTGATGGCGGGCAGCGCCGCGTTGTAGGCTTCGCGCAGCGCTGGTGTGTTGGCCACGGCGTTCAGGTGGCTCACAGCCCCCCAGGCGCCGCCCAGGCGCTCGGTGGCCACGCCTAGGCATGCGGAAAGCGCGTCGTAGTCAGCCGGTGTTTGCGCAGCGGTGGCCAGGCTCAGGGCGGCGTTGGCCTGGGCCAACAGGTCTTCAACCGCAGGGGCGATGTGCTCGGGGCGGATGGAGGCAAAAGCCGGCAGGGGGGCGCGGCTCAAAAGCGGATTCGTCATAGGGCAGGTCCTGAATGTTGGGGGCAGGCGTGGGCCCGAAGCGCCGGTGAGCCGCGGGTGTTCAGCCGAGTTGGCCGAGCTGACGTTCGGCGGATTCCATGGTGTTGACCAACAGCATGGTGATGGTCATGGGGCCGACGCCGCCAGGCACCGGGGTGATCCAGCCTGCCACTTCTTTGACGCCGTCGAAATCGACGTCGCCGCAGAGCTTGCCTTCTTCGTTGCGGTTCATGCCCACGTCGATCACCACCGCGCCGGGTTTGACCATGTCGGCGGTGAGTACATTGCGTTTGCCTACGGCGGCAACGACGATGTCCGCCTGACGCGTGATGGCACCCAGATCGGCGGTACCGCTGTGGCAGACCGTTACGGTGGCATCCGCTTGCAGCAGCATCATGGCCATGGGCTTGCCGACGATATTGCTGCGCCCAATCACCACGGCGTGTTTGCCGCGCAAGTTTTTCATGCCGATGGATTCCAGCATCTTCATGCAGCCATAGGGCGTGCAGGCCTTGAAGCCTTGCTCACCCACCATCAGAGCGCCGGCACTGGCGACGTGGAAGCCGTCAACGTCTTTCTCCGGGGCGATGGCTTCGATGACCTTGTGGTCGTCAATGTGCTTGGGCAGGGGCAGTTGAACCAGGATGCCGTGGATGGCGGGGTCCGTGTTGAGGGCCTCGATGCGGGCCAGCAACTCGGCCTCGCTCATGCTGGCCTCGTACTTTTCCAGCACCGAGTGCAGGCCGGCGTCTTGGCAGGCTTTGACCTTGTTGCGCACATATACCTGGCTGGCGGGGTTGTCGCCCACCAGCACCACCGCCAAGCCGGGCTTGAGGCCCCGGGCGGTCAGGGCGGCCGCGCGCTTTGCGACTTCAGCGCGAACTTGTTGGGACAGGGCATTGCCGTCGATGAGTTGAGCGGTCATTTCAATCTCCAGAATTGCAAAGCGCGCCAGTGGCGCGCTTGGGCGAGGCTCATGCCACAGCCTGGGTAGGTGTTCAGCGGGATCAGGCCTTGGCGGTGGCGCCCAGGGCGATCTTGAGCAGGTCGGCAACGGTGTTGGCGTTCAGCTTTTCCATGATGTTGGCGCGGTGCGCTTCCACGGTCTTGATGCTGATGCCCAGATCGTCGGCGATTTGTTTGTTCAGGCGGCCGGCCACGATGCGCTCAAGCACTTGCGCTTCACGGGTTGTCAGGCGCGAGAGCAGGGCGTCGCGGCTGGCGGCTTCTTGGTGGGTGGAGAAGGCGTTACGGGCCTGGTCCAGCATGCGCTCCACGAGGTTGACGAGTTCGTCTTCCTTGAAGGGCTTTTCGATGAAGTCCATCGCACCCTTCTTCATGGTCTGCACCGCCATGGGCACGTCGCCGTGACCGGTGATGAACACCACGGGCAAGGGGCTCTTGCGTTCCAGCAGGCGGTCTTGCAACTCCAGGCCGCTCATGCCTTCCATGCGGATGTCGGCGATCAGGCAGGCCACTTCGCGGGGGTCGTAACGGCTCAGGAAGGATTCTGCGGAGTCAAAGCATTTGACACGGTAGTCTTTGCCTTCGAGCAACCATTGCAGGGAATCGCGCACAGCTTCGTCGTCATCAACAACGTAGACATTACCCTTTTTCGGAATCAGACTCATGGTGTCGCTAGTTGGTTTGTAGTGCCGGCCGAGGCCCCAATGGGCTCGGTGCGCGTGATATCTACCGGAATGCTGAAGGCGAACCTGCAGCCCACAACGGCGTCGCCATTGTATAAGTTCTCGGCTCGGATTCGACCCTGATGAGACTCGACGATAGACCGGCATAACCCTAGGCCTATGCCGAGTCCATCGGACTTGGTGGAGAAGAAGGCTTCGTACATCCGCGCGATCACTTCTTCCGGCATGCCGGGCCCCATGTCGGTGACGCTGAAGTCGATGTGGCCACCCAATTCAGGTGTGTGCTTGGGCACCACGCGCAGTTCGATGTGGCGGCGGGAGGCCGGCAGATCGGCGTTGTCAATGGCCTCGGCTGCGTTTTTCAGCAGGTTCATCAACACCTGTTCGATCAGGATGGGGTCGACCATCAGCTGCGGCAGGCGCTGCGCGATGTAGGTGTGGATGGCTACATTGCGACGGCGCAGCTCGATGCCAGCCAACTCCACCGCGTCTTCGACGATGTCGTAGGCGTTAGCGGCCTCGCGCTTGGGCTCGCTGCGCTTCACGAAGTTGCGGATGCGGTGGATGATTTGCCCGGCGCGTTGGGCTTGCTTAGCGGTCTTTTCCAGTGCAGCCAGCAAATCATCTTTCTGGATGGCGTCGTTGCGCACACGGCTCACCATGCCGTTGCAGTAATTCGTGATGGCCGTGAGCGGTTGATTCAGTTCGTGCGCGACCGACGAGGCCATTTCCCCCATGGTCATCAGGCGGCTGGTCATTTGCGCCTTCTCGGCTTGCTGGGCGGCCAGGGCTTCGGCATGGCGGCGGGCGCTGATGTCGGTGGCGATCAGCATTTGCGCCAGGCGGCCGTCGGTCCATTGCAGGTAGCGAGCGCGCACGTCAAACCACATTTCGAGCGATTCGACATACACCTCGCGCGGGTCGGAGCCGGTTTCGGTCAGGTGCTGGGCGGGTAGGCCGGAGTAGTCGTCCACCTCTTCGTCGACATCGCCGCTGGCGCTGCTGCGGCCCAATTGGCTGCCGGAGAGTTGGGCGTGGCCGGCTGGGTCGGCGCCGAACCACAGGCGGTAGCTGCGGTTGGCAAACAGCAACTCCCCCTGCTGGACGGACAGCACCGAGACGGCGGCGTCCAGCCCCTCCAGCACCGTGGTGAAGCGTTCGTGCGAGGCGGAGAGTTGGTCGCGCACCCGCTTGGCCTCGGTGATATTGGTCATCGAGGTCATCCAGCCGCTTTGCTTGCCCTTGGCGTCGACCAGCGGCGAGAGGTAAATGCGGCCGTCGAAGATGCTGCCGTCCTTGCGCATGATCTTGACTTCCGCGCCACCGGCCGGGCTGCGACCGTTGATCTCTTGCTGCAGCAGGCGGCCGTTTTCTTCATAGCGGTCAGGTGGCCAGAAGGGGAAGGGCGGCTTGCGGCCGATCAACTCGGCCTCCGAAAAGCCCGTCATGGCGCAGAACGCGGGGTTGACGTAGGAGATGCGTGACTCCATGTCCATGGCGCGCATGCCGGTGAGCATGGAGTTCTCCATGGCACGGCGAAAGTTCATCTCCGAGCTGAGCGCGTTCTGGATCTGCAGGCGCCGGCGCATGTGGCGCCAGGTGCCCAGCAGCATCCACACCGTCAGGGTGGACAGCGCCACCACCATCCAGAACAAGGTGTTGCTGATCAGCCCGAAGGAGCTGCGAAAGCCTTCCCCGCGCAGCACCAGGCCGTTGAGCGCAGGCGCCAGCGGCACCTCGTGAAGGATGGAGGGCGTCTTGGGCTTTTTGCCTGGCATGGGGGTCACCGTACTGGAGACCCATTGGTCGTCGGAGTTCAGCACGCTGATCACCCGGCGCGAGGCCACCTCGGTCGGGATGTAGTAGCGCAGCAGCGCCTCCACCGAATATTCGGCAATCAGTACGCCCGAGAAGCCGCTGCGGTCGAGCAAGGGCACCTGGATCTGGAAGACCGTGGTGCCATTGGCGTCGCGAAAGGGCGCCGAGTACATGGGGGCATGGCGTTCACGCGCAGCCTCAAAAGCCTGGCTCGGCGGGCTGGACTGGTTGGCCATGGGCATGGACGGGTCGTTGCCGTCCGGCACCATCAGGGTGTCGGCCTGAAAGCCGGCGGCGCTGACGCTGGAGCGCCGCTCTCGCCGGCTGGAGAGCCAGGTCACATGGGTGATCTCGGGCCGCTCGCGGGCAAAGCTGGCGGCTTGCAAGCTGAATTCCTGGGCGTCGGTGGCGCGGGTAACGATTTCCCGTGCGATGCGCACCAACTGCTCCTGGTTTTCGATCAGGCGCAGGCGAATTTGTTGTTGCGCGATTTCGGTGTCGCGCTTGACCGCCTCTGTTTCCCGCTCAACCTCTTCATTGCGCAGATACCAGAAGGCCAAGATGATGGCCGTCAGAAACAGCAGCACCGAAATCAAGGGCCCCAGCGTGGCGAATCGGTCTTGGCGGGAGGGCGACTGCCGGCGCCACCAGACCACAGCTTTTTGCTGCAGGGGGCGAACGATCGGACTGCGGTAGTTTTTCAAGAAGAACGGAAGGCGCATGTCTGGATTATTCCAGGGGAAGGGTTGCACGCCGATGCGAACTTGCCCGATCACCTGACGCGTTACTTGAAGGCTTAGTTCGAATTAAATTTTATAATATGAAATTCACTCGCACCATTTGAAAGTCGACCCGACTTGTGAGACACTTCGCCCGAACGCGAGTGCTGCGGCTGTCCGCGAGGGTGGGCTGTTACGCGGCTTGACGTTTTTTGGCGTCGGGTTCGACTCTTGTCGGGCCTGGCGGATTTGCCAGTCAGTGAGGATTCGACCAGCCGGTGCGCCGGCGGATCCCGCTCAAAACGACCTATAAGTTTGGAGACATCCATGTCCGCGCAGCCCCAGTCTTTCCTAGGCGCAGCCGCCAATGACACCGACTCGACTGAAACCAAAGAATGGTTGGACGCGCTGTCCGCCGTGATTGGTGAAGAAGGCAGCGAGCGTGCGCATTTCCTGCTCGAATCCCTGATTGACCATGCCCGCCAAGCCGGCATCGATGTGCCGTTTTCGGCCAACACGGCTTACGTCAACACCATTCCTGCCAATCAGGAAGTGCGTTGCCCTGGCAATATCGAGATCGAAAAGCGCCTGCGTGCCTATATGCGCTGGAACGCCATGGCCATGGTGGTGCGTGCCAATCGCTTGAACCCGGCTGACGGCGGCGACCTGGGCGGCCACATTGGCTCCTTCGCCTCGCTGGCTTCCATGCTGGGGGCCGGCTTCAACCATTTTTGGCATGCCGAGAGTGAAAACCACGGCGGCGACCTGCTCTATATCCAGGGCCACAGCGCGCCCGGCATTTATGCCCGCGCTTTCCTGGAAGGGCGCCTGAGCGAAGCGCAGTTGGAC
Source organism: Roseateles koreensis (assembly GCF_028595305.1). Classification (GTDB taxonomy): domain Bacteria; phylum Pseudomonadota; class Gammaproteobacteria; order Burkholderiales; family Burkholderiaceae_C; genus Paucibacter_A; species Paucibacter_A koreensis. The sequence continues at coordinate 198,404 of NZ_JAQQXS010000009.1, forward strand.
AGCTTCCGCCAAGAAGTGGACGGCAAGGGCTTGTCGAGCTACCCGCATCCCAAGTTGATGCCCGAGTTTTGGCAGTTCCCTACCGTCTCCATGGGCCTGGGGCCCTTGATGGCGATCTATCAGGCGCGTTTCCTGAAATATCTGCACGCTCGCGGCATTGCCGACACGGCCAACCGCAAGGTCTGGGCCTTTATGGGCGATGGCGAGATGGACGAGCCTGAATCGCTTGGCGCCATCGGCCTGGCCGCGCGCGAGGGCCTGGACAACCTGATCTTTGTGGTGAACTGCAATCTGCAGCGCCTGGACGGTCCGGTGCGCGGCAACGGCAAGATCATCCAGGAGCTGGAAGGCGAGTTCCGCGGCAGCGGCTGGAACGTCATCAAGCTGATCTGGGGCAAGGGCTGGGACGAGTTGCTGGCGCGCGACAAGAGCGGCAAGCTCAAGCAATTGATGATGGAAACCGTGGACGGCGACTATCAAGCCATGAAGGCCAATGACGGCGCTTTTGTGCGCAAACATTTCTTCGGCAAGTACCCTGAAACTGCCAAGCTGGTTGAGCACATGAGCGACGAAGAAATCTTCGAGCTGCGCCGTGGGGGCCACCAGCCCGAGAAGGTCTTCGCCGCCTTCCATGCGGCACACAACAACACCAAGGGCCAACCCACCGTCTTGCTGGTCAAGACCGTCAAGGGCTATGGCATGGGCAAGGCCGGTGAGGGCAAGAACACGGTCCACCAGACCAAGAAGCTGACGGAAGAAGACATCCGCCACATCCGCGATCGTTTTGGCATCCCCGTGCCTGACAGCGAGCTGGCTGCGCTGCCTTACTACAAGCCGGCCGATGACACGCCTGAAATGCGCTATCTGCACGAGCGCCGCGAGGCCCTGGGCGGCTACCTGCCCAAGCGCCGCGTCAAGGCCGAAGAGAGCTTCACCGTGCCGCCGCTGAGCACCTTCCAGGCCGTGCTGGACGCGACCGCTGAAGGCCGCGAGATCTCCACCACCCAAGCCTATGTGCGCTTCCTGACGCAGTTGCTGCGTGACAAGGAGCTGGGCCCGCGCGTGGTGCCCATCTTGGTGGACGAGGCCCGCACGTTTGGTATGGAAGGCCTGTTCCGCCAGATCGGTATCTACAACCCCAAGGGTCAGCTCTACACACCGGTCGACAAAGACCAGGTGATGTACTACCGCGAGGACAAGGCCGGCCAGATTCTGCAAGAAGGCATCAACGAAGCCGGCGGCATGGCCAGCTGGATCGCGGCGGCCACCAGCTACTCGACCAACAACCGGGTGATGATCCCGTTCTACGTCTATTACTCGATGTTCGGCTTCCAGCGCATTGGCGATCTGGCCTGGGCGGCGGGCGATATGCAGGCGCGCGGCTTCTTGCTGGGCGGCACCTCCGGGCGCACCACGTTGAACGGCGAAGGCCTGCAACACGAAGACGGCCACAGCCACATCCTGGCCAGCACCATCCCCAACTGCATCAGCTACGACCCCACCTTCGCGCATGAAGTGGCGGTCATTCTGCACAGCGGCCTGACCCGCATGGTGGAGAAGCAGGAGAACGTCTACTTCTACATCACCCTGTTGAACGAAAACTACCCCATGCCGGGCCTGCGCGCTGGCACCGAGGCAGAAATCCTCAAGGGCATGTATTTGCTGGATCCGGCTGCCAATGCCAAGAGCGAGCTGACCGTGAACCTGCTGGGTTCGGGCACCATCCTGCGCGAGAGCCAGGCTGCCAAGACCCTGCTGGAGCAGGATTGGGGCGTGTCTGCCAATGTGTGGAGCTGCCCGAGCTTTAACGAGTTGGCGCGTGACGGCCAAGACGCCGAGCGCTTCAATTTGCTGCACCCGACGGGCGAGCAACGCGTGCCCTTCGTGGCTGAGCAGCTGAGCCAGACGACAGGCCCGGTGATTGCTTCTACCGACTACATGAAGAACTTCGCGGAGCAGATCCGCGCTTTCGTGCCGGCCGGCCGCAGCTACAAGGTCTTGGGTACCGATGGTTTTGGCCGTTCGGACTTCCGCTCCAAGCTGCGCGAGCACTTCGAGATCAACCGCCACTACATCGTGGTCGCGGCCCTGAACTCGCTGGCTGCCGAAGGTAAATTGCCCAAAGCCAAGGTGGCTGAAGCGATTGCCAAGTACGGCATCAAGGCTGACAAGATCAACCCCTTGTATGCCTGATGCGGTGAGGTGTTAGGACATGGGCGGTTGGCGCGAGTGCTTAGCGAACGCCAATCTCCCAGCGGCCTAGCCCCACGCGCATTGCTCGCTTGTACGAACAAAATTTACTCCCGTACGGAGAACAAACATGGCATTGGTAGAAGTCAAAGTCCCGGACATCGGTGACGTCAAAGACGTGGCAGTGATTGAGTTGCTGGTCAAAGTGGGTGACACGGTCGCCCTGGAGCAGAGCCTGATCACGGTGGAGAGCGACAAAGCCTCCATGGAAATTCCCAGCACTCAGGCGGGTGTGGTGAAGGAGATCAAGGTCGCCATCGGCGACAAGGTGAATGAAGGCAGCCTGGTGCTGTTGCTGGAAGCTGCCGGAGGCGCCGCAACGTCTGCTCCTGTTGCAGCGGCTCCCGCAGCGGCGCCCGCCGTAGCTGCCGCGCCCGCCGCTGCTGGCGCTAGCAGTTTGATCGAGGTCGTGGTACCTGACATCGGTGACTTCGACTCCGTCGCGGTCATCGAAGTCTTTGTCAAGGTGGGTGACACCATCAAGATGGAGCAAAGCATCGTCACCGTCGAGAGCGACAAGGCCTCGATGGAGATCCCCAGCTCGCACGCTGGCGTGATCCGTGAGTTGAAGGTCAAACTGGGTGACAAGATCGCCAAGGGCTCGCTGTTGGCCGTGGTGGAAGTGGCGGGGGCGGTTGCTGTGGCACCCGCTGCCGCACCTGCCGCTGCCGCGCCGGTTGCAGTCGCTGCGCCAGTCGCTGTTGCCGCTGCTGCCCCGGTGGCCGCCGCCGCCAGCGTGGCCATGGCCCACAACCCCACGGTGGCGCCCACCGGCAAGCTGCCGCATGCTTCGCCCAGCATCCGCCGTCTGGCTCGCGAGTTAGGTGTGCCGCTGGCTGAAGTGGCCGGCAGCGGTCAAAAGGGCCGCATCACCGAGTTGGACGTGCAAGGCTTTGTCAAGCGCGTGATGGCGGGCGCTGTGCAGACCCTGGCGCAAAAAGCTGCGGCACCCGCCGCTGCGGCCACGGCCTCCGGCGGCGCCTTGCCAGGCCTGCTGCCCTGGCCCAAGGTGGACTTCGAGAAGTTCGGCGCCATCGAGCGCAAGGACATGTCGCGCATCAAGAAGATCTCGGGCGCCAATCTGCATCGCAACTGGGTGGTTATCCCGCACGTCACCAACCATGACGATGCCGACATCACCGAGCTGGAAGCCTTCCGCGTTCAGACCAATAAAGAAAACGAGAAGAACCCCGCCGCCGTCAAGGTCACCATGCTGGCCTTCATGATCAAGGCCGCTGTGGCCGCGCTGAAGAAGTTCCCCGAGTTCAACGCCAGCCTGGAAGGCGAGGGCGATGCGCAAAAGCTGGTGCTCAAAAAGTACTTCCACATCGGCTTTGCGGCGGATACGCCTAACGGCCTGGTGGTGCCCGTCATCAAGGACGCCGACAAGAAAGGCATCTTCGAGATCAGCGCCGAGATGGGCGAGCTGGCCAAGAAGGCCCGCGACGGCAAGCTAGGCCCCGCTGAGATGAGCGGCGGCTGCTTCACCATCTCGTCCCTGGGCGGCATCGGTGGGCGTTACTTCACACCCATCATCAATGCGCCCGAGGTGGCCATCATGGGCGTATGCAAGAGCGCCATCGAGCCCAAGTGGGACGGCAAGGCCTTCCAGCCGCGCCTGATGTTGCCGCTGTCGCTGAGCTGGGACCATCGCGTGATCGATGGCGCTGCGGCTGCGCGCTTCAACGTCTATTTCGCATCGCTGCTGGCGGACTTCCGCCGCATTGTTCTCTAAATTTTGTGGGTCAGACCGATCGAGCGAAGCGAGTAGCTCTGACCCCAACTGATTGAGGAAATTCAATATGGCATTGCTGGAAGTTCAAGTTCCCGATATTGGTGATTTCAAAGACGTGGCCATCATCGAGTTGCTGGTCAAGGTAGGCGACACGGTGGCCGTGGACCAAAGCCTGATCACGGTGGAGAGCGACAAGGCCTCGATGGAAATCCCGTCCTCGCACGCCGGTGTGGTCAAGGAGATCAAGGTCGCCCTGGGCGACAAGATCAACCAGGGCACGGTGCTGCTGGTGGTGGAGGCCGCTGGCGCTGCCGCCCCCGCTGCTGCCGCTGCGCCCGCTCCCGCCGCCGCTGTCCCCGTTGCAGCACCCGTGGCCGCCCCGGCCGCCGCCAGCTACTCAGGCAGCGCCGATCTGCATTGCGATCTGCTGGTGCTGGGTGCCGGCCCCGGTGGTTATTCGGCCGCCTTCCGCGCCGCCGACCTGGGCCTCAATGTCGTCTTGGTGGAGCGTTATGCCACCTTGGGCGGCGTTTGCCTCAATGTCGGTTGCATCCCCTCCAAGGCCTTGCTGCATGTGGCCGCCGTCATGGACGAAGTGCCACATCTGGCCGCACTGGGCGTGGAGTTTGGTGCGCCCACCATCCATGTGGACAAGTTGCGCGGCCACAAAGAAAAGGTCATTGGCAAGCTGACCGGTGGCCTGGCCGCCATGGCCAAGATGCGCAAGGTCACCACCGTGCGCGGCTACGGCCACTTCCTCGACGCCAACCATGTGGAAGTCGAAGAAACCACCGGCCAGGCGCAAGACAAGACCGGCGCCAAGAAGACCATCCACTTCAAGCAGGCCATCATTGCGGCCGGTTCGCAGGCCGTGCGCCTGCCCTTCTTGCCCGATGACGAGCGCATTGTGGACTCTACCGGCGCCCTGGCCTTGAAGGGCACGCCCAAGAAGATGCTCATCATCGGCGGCGGCATCATTGGCCTGGAAATGGGCACGGTGTACTCGACCCTAGGCGCCCGCCTGGACGTGGTGGAAATGCTGGACGGCCTGATGCAAGGTGCCGACCGTGATCTGGTCAAGGTCTGGCAAAAGATGAACGCCAAGCGCTTCGACAACATCATGTTGAAGACCAAGACTGTGGGCGCCACTGCCACTGCTGAGGGCATCCAGGTGCAGTTCGAGGGCCTGGACGGCGCCAAGAGCGAAGGCACCTACGACCTGGTCTTGCAAGCCGTGGGCCGCACGCCCAATGGCAAGAAGATCGCCGCCGACAAAGCCGGCGTGGCCGTCACCGACCGTGGCTTCATCAACGTCGATGTGCAGATGCGCACCAATGTGCCCCACATCTTCGCCATCGGCGATGTGGTGGGCCAACCCATGCTGGCACATAAGGCCGTGCACGAGGCCCATGTGGCGGCCGAAGTGGCTGCAGGCGTCATCCTGGGTGATGCGCAACTGGCCAAGAGTCAGTTTGACGCACGCGTTATCCCCAGCGTCGCCTACACCGACCCCGAGGTCGCCTGGGTGGGCCTCACCGAAGACCAGGCCAAGGCCCAAGGCATCAAGGTCAAGAAAGGTCTCTTCCCCTGGACGGCCTCCGGCCGCGCCATCGCCAACGGCCGCGACGAAGGCTTCACCAAGCTCTTGTTCGATGACAGCGAAGAAGCCCACGGCCACGGCAAGATCCTCGGCGGCGGCATCGTCGGCACCCACGCCGGCGACATGATCGGCGAGATCGCCCTGGCCATTGAGATGGGCGCCGACGCCGTGGACATCGGCAAGACCATCCATCCGCATCCGACCCTGGGTGAGAGCATCGGCATGGCCGCCGAAGTGGCACATGGCTCCTGCACAGACTTGCCGCCAGCGCGCAAGTAATCAAGCATTTCGCTGCAAGCAAAGCCCGGCCCGGCAACGGTCCGGGCTTTTTGCTGTGGCGTCCGTCGCACGGGGTGCGCACTCAGGCCGTCCTCCTGGCGATTCATCAAATTCATTTCGACACGCGGGCTGGGCTGGCTTATCGTGGTGGGCATTGCAATCTTGGAGTGACCTTCTATGTCGAATCGCCCCTCCCGATCAAGTCGGCCTGGCCGAGGCCGTTCTCAGGATCACCTTTTCATGGGCCTGTGCCTGATCGTCATCGGCACCGTGGCTTTGCTGGAGCAGCGGGGCTATCAATTGATCGATTGGCTGTGGGCGCATTGGCCCTTGGCCCTCACTGCCGTGGGCATGGTGCGCTTGTTGACGGCGCGTGGCTTGGGGCAGGTGGGCAACGGCGTTTTCCTGATCTTGCTGTCGGGTTGGTTGTATGCCTGCGAGGCTGCTTATTGGGGCATGAGCTACACCAACAGTTGGCCGGTGCTGCTGGTTGGGCTGGGCTTGTGGAAGTTGCTGCTGGGGGGGTTGAGCTTGCGCCAGGAGCACGCTCAGGTCACTGCGCATGAGCAGGGAACGGCGCAGGGCATGACGCAGGGCATGACACAGGGAATTGGGAAAGGCGAGGGGCAAGCATGAGACAACAAAATTCAAAGCAGCAAGTCCTGTTCGGCCTGGTGTTGACTCTGCTGGGCCTGGCATTTTTGGCGGATAACTTTCATGTTTTCGATGTGCGGCGCGTGCTGCCGTTTTGGCCCTTGGTGTTGGTTGCCATGGGCGTGCTCAAGCTGAGCCAAGACGCTGATCGGCGCGGGCAGGGCGTGGGCGTGGCCCTGATCGTGGTGGGCAGTTTGCTGACGTTGCGTCACCTGGGGATCTTTGATTTCCGTTGGCACGACTTCTGGCCGCTGGTCTTGATTGGGGCGGGTGTGGTGGTGATGTTTCGGGGCCGGCTGGCGTGGGATCGCGAGGGCGGCGGCGATGCAGTTGAAGTGCTGGATGGCGAACGCATTCAGCTCAGCACAGTTCTGAGCGCCCATCAATCGAAACTCAGCAGCCAGCGTTTTGCTGGTGGAGAAGTCAAGGTGGTGATGGGCGAAGCTCAGTTGGATCTGCGCCAGGCCTCCATTGAGGGCACGGCCCAGTTGGCCGTTCAGGTGGTGATGGGCAGCGTTTTGCTTCAACTGCCTCCCGACTGGAGCGTGAGCATCAAGGGCAAGCCCCTGCTGTCGGAGGTCAATGACAAGACCACGCAGCCGCTGCAAAGCAGCAAGCAGTTGGTGATTCGGGCCGAATTGGTCTTGGGGGGCTTGGAGCTGCGCAACTGAGCCTGAGCCTGAACCTGGATCTGATTCAGGCTGCGGCTGCGGCGGAGGTATCGGGTTCGGCGATCAGCCGGCGCAGCGTCGGGATCAAGAACACCAGCAGCACACCGACCGCCACACTGCCCAGCCCCAGTTGGGTGAACAAGGTGGCGTAGGCCGGGTTGCTGCTCAGCGCGCTGCTGCCTACGGGCTGGGCCACCATGCCGGAGAAGTCCGCTGCAAACAGCGAGGCCAGGCCGGTCACCAGCATCCAACTGCCCATCATCACGCCTTGGTATTGGCGCGGCGCCAGGCGGCCGATCATGGCGTAGCCCACCGGCGAGATCAGCAACTCGCCCAGGCTTTGCAGCACATAGCTGATGAACAGCCAGACGAAGGCCACTTGCCCGCGACCGTCCGCAAGAGCGATGCCCAAGGGCAAGGCCAGAAAGCCCAGGCCCATCAGTACCAGGGATGCCGCGAACTGCTGGGGCACATCCACCGGCCAGCCGCGTGTGCGCAGGCGCGTAAACCAAGCCGCCAGCAGCGGGCCGCCCAACACAATCACCACGGTGTTGATGTTTTGAATCCATTGCGGGGCGATCACCACGCCGGCCAGCTCCAACTTCACATTGCCCACAGCAAACAACTGCAGGCCGCTGGGGGCCATTTGGTAGAGCGACCAGAACATCAGAGAACCCAAGGTCAGGATCAGGTAGGCCCACATGCGCCGTTTCTCGGGCACGTTGGAATGGCGCACGGTCAACACGATGAGGCTCAGCGCGACGCCGGCTGAAATCAGCTTGACCAGGGACTCGGTGCCGTCCGGGTGCTGCAGCAAAAACCACAGCAACGGCACAAGGCCCAGCAGAATGAAAATGCCGGCCACAAATCGCTGCCAGAAGTCACGCCGGCTGGCTTGCAGCAAGGGCGTGTTAATGTCCACCAGCACGCGCCAGAAGCTCAAGGCCAGCACAATCGCCAGCACATTGCCCAGCGTGGCAAACACGAAGAGTTCGGTGTAGCTCTTGCTGAGTTGGTAGTGGCCCGCCATCGTGAAGCCGATGAAAAAGCCCACGTTCATGCCGGCGTAGTTCCACAGAAAGGCGGCCTCGCGGCGGTTGTCTTCCGGCGCAAAGCGCTGGGTCAGCATCATGTTCAGGCAGGTGACGTTCAGGCCGCTGCCGGTCAGGAACAAGGCCAGCCCCCAGTACAGCAGATCGGCCGTGCCGCCGGCAATCGACGCGCAGCCCAACACCTGCAGCAGCATGCCACCCACAAAGAGGTTGCGATTGCTCAAAAATCGCCCACCCAAATAACCGCCAAACAAATGAAGGCCATAGTTGAAGGCGCCAAACACGCCCATGATCAACGCTGCTCTTTCTGGCGTGAAATTCAGATGGTCGGTGGCGTAAAGCACCAAGCTGGAATACAGCACCGCAAAGCCCAGGGTGGAGAACATCTGGACGAAAAACAGCACACCCGCGCCCGACGGGATGGCGGACAAGCGGGATGAAAGAGATCGGAACATAGGCGCACTGAGAAAGCGTTAGGGGCGAGGAAACAAGCCCGGGATCTTATCTGTGGGCTTGACTCAATCCCGGGGCTTCACCCTGAGTACGAGCCTGTGCAGGTGGCGCCAGGGCCGTATCAAGTGCCCTGCACGTAGGGGTTGCTGCGCCGTTCGTGCCCGAACGTGCTTTCCGGCCCGTGGCCCGGGATGAACACTGTGTCATCACCCATGGGCCACAGCCGTTGGGTGATGGAGTTGATCAGCGTGGCATGGTCGCCTCCCGGAAAATCACTGCGGCCCACGCCACCCGCGAACAGCACATCGCCCACAAAGGCCCGCTGAATGGCCGCTGAATGAAACACCACATGGCCCGGCGTGTGCCCCGGGCAGTGGCGCACGGCCAAGGTCTGACGGCCAATCTGCACGGTGTCGCCATCGGCCAACCAACGTGTGGGCGTGAAAGGCTCCGCCGGTGGAAAGCCGAACATCTGGCTCTGCTGCGCCAGCCCGTCGATCCAGAACTGATCGCCCGGGTGCGGCCCGATGATGGGCAGGCCCAGTTCACGCGCCAACTGGCCCGTGCCGCCCGCATGGTCGATGTGCGCGTGTGTCAGCCAAATGGCCTTGAGCGTCAACCCATGCTGACGCACTGCATCTTGCACCCGGGGCAAATCGCCACCCGGATCAATCACCGCGGCATCAAGGGTTTCATCACACCAGACGATGGAGCAGTTTTGCTGAAAGGCGGTCACCGGGAGGGTGAGGTAGCGCAGGGACATGGGGTGTGTTCTTTGGTAAATCAGTGTTGAAATTTGCCGCGCTGTGTAGCCTGAAATACCGACTTGTCGCGGCTGTCACGCAACTCTGTGTCGGCTATTCGATTGCGGTTGGCACAGGATTTGGCGGGGCGCTGGGCACAGCGTGGAGCGGTCGATTCTCAAGAGCTCTGTTGTTTGACCTGAAAAACGCGCCTTGCGATGCGGTGATTCAGTAATTTCTGCTCGGTCCTTGTGATTGCAGTTGAAGGCCGCCGCAATGGTGCTCAGTTGGTCGGTGCTCAGCTCCTTGGCCACACCTGCGGGCTCGTCGTCCTCGGGGTAGAACGCCCAAGCTGCTGATACTCCGATCGTGAGCCATGTGCTCAGGCACAGGAGAAGTACTTTCTTTGTGGTCGCCATCGGCATTGTTTTTATCCGCAAGGGGGTGTACTCCGCGTGGAGG